>CAYUWB010000012.1:0-33487 GCA_964448305.1 uncultured Candidatus Ruthturnera sp. | reverse complement strand
TTAATCGTGATGATGAGCCTGGTAAAGGGCGTATTGAAGTTGTACTTGATTTTGAAAAAATGGCCCGATTAGAAATCGATCTTCCTGTGGTTAGTCAGTATTTAAAAACAGCCTTTACCGGAATAGATGTCACCGATATGCGCGAAGGTCAGAATGATGTAAATTTTAGAATTTATTTTGGTGATGGTAAGCACTCACAAGACTTTATTCAATCTTTAAAGGTAAATAATAAAAAAGGGCATTTAGTGCCAATCTCTCAATTCTCTATTATTCAACAAATTACAGGTGAGCCAGACTTTAATCATTTCAATGGAGAGCGCTCTGTTTCAGTTAGTGGAAGTGTTGATGATGAAATTATGACAGTTGGAAAAGCAATGGATAAGGCATTAGATCGTTTAGATTTGGAAAAAAACTTTCCTAATATACGTTTGATTGGAGAGGGTGGCGCCAAGGAGACTATGCAATCTATGGATAATTTTAAACAGGCATTTTTGATGGCGATTTTTGGTATTTTTCTATTGTTAGTGTTGTTATTTAATTCGTATACACAACCGCTACTGGTACTTAGTGCTATTCCTTTTTCAGTCATTGGTGTGATTTGGGCATTTTTCCTGCATGGTGAAACCCTAAGTTTCTTTGCGATTTTGGGAACATTGGCCTTGGTTGGTGTTATTGTCAACGACTCTTTGGTGTTGGTTTCACATCTTAATTATTTAAAAGAAAAAGTGTCAGACGTTAGCGCTTCAGCACATGATTTTATCATTAAAGGCGCAAAGGATCGTTTACGCGCCGTGGTACTAACAACACTCACGACGTTGGCAGGTGTTATTCCATTGGCTTATGGTATTGGCGGTACAGACTACATCTTGCAACCAATGGCACTATCATTAGGTTATGGCTTGTTATTTGGTACGGTAATGACGTTGGTATTATTGCCTTGCCTGTATCTGATTAATTACGATTTTGTCAATTGGATTAAGCGTTTAACTAAGACTACCTAAGGTTTTAAAGTAACCGTAGTAGGGGGTAAGCATACTTTGTCACTACAGGCTTGCAAGGTTAGTAAGAGTGTTGGTGTGATATAGGCCTTTGAGTGTTGTTTGAGTTTTAGTTTAATTTTTGCTTGATCCTTGTAGATTGAAATCTGATCTTTCGAAAAACCTAATTTAGCCAATTTTCCTTTTGGATAAGCCGACCCTTTTATGGCCCAATTCTGAGTATCTAGATTAGTCACTTCGGTGGCAATCAATGAATCTTGTAGTGGCTGATTAGAATTAACATGCCAACCTGGATTAAGATTTAGACTGACGAGCAACTCGTTATTATTTAAAATTTTTGTATGTACACGAATGCGACCCTGGTAAGCATATTGAACTGAAGATGCTTCACCCTTCATAAGGTTATTCAGTCCTTGAATAAATGAGGTGTAACTATAAGGGTCTTTTTTAATTAAGCTTGAAACCGAATCTAATAATTGTTGCGCTTGAGTAGCATATTCTAGGTTAGTGGTTCGTGTAGACAAACTTGTCAAAACTTGATAGGCGACTCCATTAGCAGAAGGCAGTGCATCGTCATAGATTTGTTTTAGACTCAAATTTAAATGTTTATTTCCGGTGTTCATGTGAAAACCATAATTCTGCTTATCCCAAAAATTTGTAGTCATTTGTTGCACCAGTTGCTCTACTCTATCTAACCAAACTTGGTTATTCGTTTGGTCAAACACTTTTAATAAAGCTTGAGCGAAGTAAGCGTAATCTTCAAATAGTGCCAACGTTGAAAAGCGCTTATCAATAGAAACACGGTATAGTTGATTGTTTTGATAAAATTGATCGAATAAGTATTGAGCTGTGTTTATGCCTGTATTAAGGTAGTGGTCGTTATTAAAGGCTTGTCCGGCTTCAATAAAGCTTTGCACTAACAGTGAATTCCAAGACAACAAAATTTTGTTGTCAGTTAAAGGCGGAACGCGTTTGACTCTAGCTTGATAAATCTTATCAATCAAGCTATCTACTGCTGAATAGTTGGTTGCTTGCAACTGATTAATATCATGGAAGCGAATGACATTTTTGTTTTCAAACTCTGTGTGCTTAGATAAATCAAACCATTTCAATGCTTGTTGATATTGCTCAGTATTAAAGATGGATTGAAGGTCGTCGTTTGAGAAAATGAAAAAGGTACCTTCTTCTCCCTCAGAGTCAGCATCGGTCGCAGAGAAAAAACCACCATTTTTGTCTTGCATTTCTTTGAGAACATAATCTAGCGTTTTTTCTGAGATACGTTTATATAGTGGTTTCTTTGTAAGTTGATAGGCACGTGTGTAAACCAATGAGAGTTGCGCTTGGTTATAGAGCATTTTTTCAAAGTGCGGCACTATCCAGGCATTGTCAATTGAGTAGCGATGGAAGCCACCACCAATGACATCGTACAAACCGCCAGTTGCCATAGCATCAAGTGTCGTGGTAATTGCAGTTAATTTATCTTGTGATGGGTTGCGTTTTTGTTCGTCTAATAAAAACAATAATAGGCTTTCATGTGGGAACTTTGGTGCTTCGCTAAAGCCACCTTGAAGGTCGTCAAAATTGTCTAGGATAGACTGTGTGGCTTTGTTAAAAATAGTTTTATCTAAAGCAGTAGCTTTGAGAGTATTTTGTGTTGCTTTGATGCCATTTAGCATTTGCGTAGTTCTATCTGCTAGTGCAGTTATTTTTTCTGTTTCTTTTTCCCACAGATTTTTTAACTGAGGGATGGTAGATATTAGCCTTGATTTAGTAATATAAGTGTCAGTTAAAAATGAGCGACCATCAGGCGTTAGAAATACATTTAGTGGCCAACCCGCAGATCCATTAGTTAGCTGAGCAATATTCATGAAAGTAGCATCAACATCAGGCTGAATTTCTCTGTCTACTTTAATAGCGACAAAATGTTGATTCATTAATTCAGCAACTTCTATGTCGTCAAAGCTTTCCTCTTCCATCACATGGCACCAGTGGCAAGTTGAGTAACCAATAGAGAGGAAAATTAGCTTGTTCTCAGCTCGAGCTTTATCAAACGCTTCATCTGACCAGCTATACCAATTAATTGGGTTATGCGCGTGTTGAAGTAAGTAAGGTGAATCGGAGAGAATAAGGTGATTGACAAATTTTGCTTTACCGTTCTCGTCTAAATGATGTGTTCTAGGCTGATAATCAGTACTTTTATTTGAATAAGCGAAGTTTAGCTCATCGATTGAATGCGATAGTGCTAGTGCAGGAATAAAAAGTAATAGTAATAAAACTCTAAGCATATTTTGATTATAGCAAAACTAGAGTTTTAATACCTATACTTGCATAAGGTCTTACTTGTTTTGCAGTGCTTGTCGGATCAGCTCTTCAGTTGAAAGTGATTCGTCATTAATAGCGCTAAGCATTCTATCAGCTTCTTTAGCCTTAAACCCAAGTGCTTGTAATGCTTGTATTGCTTTTTGTGTATTTGGGTTAGAATTACTGGCGGTAATTTTTTGATATTGTGTATTACTCAATTCTAATTTTTCTAATCGATCTTTAAGCTCTACAATGAGTTTTTGCGCTGTTTTCTTGCCAATGCCTGGGGTTTTGGCGAGTAGTGTATCATCTTCATTGGCAACCGCGTTCATCAGTGAGGCAATATTAAGATGAGAAAGAATAGCGAGTGCGACTTTAGGGCCAATACCATTCACGCGAATCAACTCTCTGAATAAGGTTTTTTCGTCTTTGGAGATAAAGCCGTATAGCGTATGAGAGTCTTCTTTAACGGATAAGTGCGTATGCAGAGAAACATTACTTTCGTTACCCATTTCATAAAAACTCGACATTGGGCATAGAACCTCATAACCAATACCAGCAACCTCAAGTAAGATTTCAGGTGGGTTTTTTTCTAAAATTTTGCCGCTAAGTCGCCCAATCATGGATTAATTATAGCCAAGAATAAGTTTTAAAATAATGCTTCTCAAAAGCTTTAATATCGTCCGAATATTGTAAGGTTAAACCAATATCGTCTAGACCATTCATTAAGCGGCGCTTGCGCTCTGCATCTACTTCAAAAGCATAGCTTTTACCATTAGCATGAATACTTTGTGATTCAAGATCAATGGTGATTTCACCATCAAAATCAAACAATTCATCCATCACATCGTTGTTTTGAACAATCGGCAAGATGCCATTCTTAAAACAGTTGTTGTAAAAAATATCAGCAAAACTTGGGGCGATAATCACCCTAAAGCCGTAATCTTCTAGTGCCCATGGTGCGTGTTCACGTGAGGAGCCACAGCCAAAATTTTCACGGGCAAGTAGTATTTGTGCGCCTTGGTACTGTGGTTTATTTAAAACAAAATCTGTATTTAGTGGGCGCTTGGTATTGTCCATACCGACTTCACCGTGATCAAGATAACGCCATTCATCAAATAAATTTGGACCAAAGCCCGAGCGTTTGATGGACTTTAAAAATTGCTTAGGAATGATGGCATCGGTATCAACATTGGCACGATCAAGTGGTGCAGCGATAGACGTGAGTGTTTTAAATGCTTGCATTATTTCACCTCCGAAAAATGACCAGCAATGGCACTGGCTGCTGCAATCGCAGGGCTGACTAAATGGGTAAATGAGCCTTGGCCTTGGCGACCTTCAAAATTACGATTAGAAGTACTGGCACAGCGCTCTCCGACTTCGAGTTTGTCGGCGTTCATGGCTAAGCACATAGAACAACCTGCCTCGCGCCACTCGAACCCGGCACTAGTAAATATTTTGTCTAAGCCCTCGTCTTCTGCTTGTTTTTTAATTAAGCCCGAGCCGGGTACGACTAAAGCCAGTTTGATGTTGTTGGCAATGTGTTTGCCTTTTGCAACTGCGGCAGCCACACGCAAATCTTCAATGCGAGAATTGGTGCAAGAACCAATAAAGACCTTGTCAATAGCCACGGTATTGATTGGTGTATTGGCTTCTAGGTGAATGTAGTTTAGCGCGTTGCGAATGCTTTCTGCTTTAACTGGATCAGTTTCTTTAACTGGATCAGGTGTGTTGCCATCAATACTGACCACCATTTCTGGAGATGTTCCCCAAGTGACTTGGGGTTTGATATCGTCTGCATTAAAACTAATGGTTTTATCAAATTTTGCATCAGAATCAGAATGTAGAGTTTGCCAATAAGTGACCGCCTTATCCCACTCGCTATCGGTTGGTGCTAATGGCCTGCCTTTAACATAGTCAATGGTTTTTTCATCAACCGCTACCATGCCCACACGTGCACCAGCCTCAATCGCCATGTTGCAAAGTGTCATGCGACCTTCAATACTTAAACCCTGAATGGTATCACCGGCAAATTCAATGGCATAACCAGTGCCACCGGCAGTGCCAATTTGGCCAATAATATACAGCGCCACATCTTTAGCGCTAACAAATTCGTTTAACGTGCCACTCACTTCAATTTTTAGATTTTTGGATTTAGCTTGCCATAAACAACCCGTGGCAAGTACGTGCTCCACTTCACTGGTACCAATACCAAAAGCCAATGCGCCGAGTGCACCATGGGTGGAAGTGTGAGAATCGCCACAAACGATACTCATGCCTGGTAGGGTGGCACCTTGCTCAGGGCCAACCACATGCACAATGCCTTGACGAACATCGTTCATGGTAATTTCATTAATACCAAACGTGTCACAGTTTTTATCCAGTGTTTCAATTTGCAGTTTTGAGATTGGATCTTCAATACCACCGACACCACTAAAGCGTTCAGTTGTTGGCACATTATGATCAGGCACAGCTAAATTGGCATCTAGGCGCCAAGGTTTTCTGCCAGCCATTTCTAAACCTTCAAAAGCCTGAGGGGAAGTGACCTCGTGAATCAGTTGTCGGTCAATATAGATAAGCGCTGTGGTTGCTTCTTCACGCACCACGTGTGCACTCATTAGTTTGTCATACAGTGTTTGTGCCATTACCGATATGTAATACTTGATAAAATAAGCTATTTTACATTTTCTCTACTTAAAATATGTGCGGTATTTGTGGCCAATTAAGATTTGATGATAAATCAGTCAATCACCAAGATTTAGATCTGATGATGCAAAAAATTGCGCGTCGTGGCCCAGATGCTTCTGGACAGTGGTCAAGTGGGCAGATTGGTTTTGGTCATCAGCGTCTTAGTATTATTGATTTATCAAACCATGCATCACAACCCATGGTGGATGAGGTACTAGATTTGGTGTTGGTTTTTAATGGCACGATTTACAATTATCAATCTCTGCGTCAAGATTTAATCAAACAAGGTTACACTTTCTTTTCGCATTCAGATACAGAAGTGATTATTAAAGCCTACCATTTTTGGGGTGAGGATTGCGTGACTCACTTAGATGGTATGTTTGCTTTTTGTGTTTGGAATCAAAAAACCAATCAGCTATTTGTTGCTCGTGATCGTATGGGCATCAAACCCTTATATTTTAGTTTAACTGATCAGGTGTTTAGCTTTGCTTCTAACACCCAAGCTTTAGTCGCGATAGGGGTTAATACGGATATCAATTCAGTGGCATTACAACAGCAGTTATCCCTACATGGTGTGGTACCAGCGCCCAATACTATTTTAAATGGGGTGAATAAAATAAAACCAGCCACTACTTTGACGATTGACGCCAAAGGCAAGGTGGTAGAAAAAACCTATTGGCAACCCAAAGCACAAAGATCTAATCTGAGTGATGCCGAGCATATTGAACGCACGCACGAGTTATTAACTGACGCTGTACTTAAAAGAATGCATGCTGCTGACGTACCAATTGGAGTGCTATTATCCGGCGGGCTAGATTCGTCATTGTTGGTGGGTTTGTTACATGAGGCAGGGCATCAAGATATTCGCACTTTTTCAATTGGCTTTGAAGATATTGATGACGAAGCCGGATCTGAGTTTGAATATTCTGATCAGATTGTTAAACAGTTTAACACCACGCATGAAAAATACGTTGTACCTAATTCGCAAGTTTTGCCACGTTTGGGTGAGGCAGTTGCCAATATGGCAGAGCCAATGGTCGGTCAAGATGCGGTGGCTTTTTATCTGTTATCTGAGCAAGTGTCAAAACACATTAAAGTGGTGTTATCAGGTCAAGGTGCGGATGAGGCGTTTGCGGGATATTTTTGGTATTCACGTATGCAAGCTGAATCAGGCTCTGAAGTGGAACGCTTCTCTAAACACTATGTCGACAGACCTTATGAAGAATATTTGCAAACAGTTAATAAGCAATATCATTCGGGTAATCACACACAAAATTGGCTTAATAAAGAGTTTGCCAAAGCCAATGCGGATGAGTTTATGGACAAAGTCTTTCGCACAGATATCACCCGTTTAATAGTTGACGACCCAGTCAAACGTGTTGATAACATGACCATGGCTTGGGGGCTGGAAGCGCGCGTGCCGTTTATGGATTATCAATTAGTAGAGCATGCATTGGGTATTTCACCTGGTTTAAAGATGAGTGAAGGGGGCAAACACCCACTTAAACAGATTTCCCGTGGTTTATTACCCGATAGTGTGATTGATCGCAAGAAAGGCTATTTTCCGATGCCAGCGCTTAAATACGTACGCGGTGAGTTTTTAGAGTTTATGGCTGATATCTTGAATTCCACCCAGTGCATTAATCGAGATGTTTATAATCAAACATTTGTACAAAAAATCATTAACCAGCCAGAGCAATATATGACTGCACTGAATGGATCGCGTTTATGGCATTTGGCGTTACTAGAGTACTGGATACAAATAAACGTGGATGGAAGTAAGTGATATGGAAAAAATAGTAATTTATACCGATGGTGGTTGTCGAGGCAACCCGGGTGTCGGCGGTTGGGGTGTGTGGCTTCGATACGGCGATCATGACAAGAAACTCAAAGGTGGTGAAAAAGACACCACTAATAATCGTATGGAACTCACGGCAGCCATCAAAGCATTAGAAGCGATTAAGTCAAGCACAATTGATATCGACTTGTATACGGATTCTAAATATGTGATGAGCGGTATTAATGAATGGATTAAAGGCTGGAAATTACGAGGTTGGAAGACGGCCAATAAAAAACCAGTCAAGAATGTTGACTTATGGCAAAAGCTTGACGAAGTTAATATCAAGCACAATGTGCATTGGCATTGGGTGAAAGGCCATAGTGGCGATATAGGTAATGACATGGCAGACGAATTAGCCAATCAGGCGATGGATGAAATGAGCTAAATAACAGATAGTTTTTTTTGATATTGTTCAAAATGAACGCCTAATTATTAGTATATTATGATATTCAAATAGTATAAAAAAAACTTGTAATCCTTATTGGTGATGGTATAAAGGTAATTTTTGGGCAATAAAACTAAGGAGAGAGATAGTGAAAAAGTTAGTCATATTATTTGGATTTTTATTAAGCGCAACATCGTTTGCACATCAAGACGGCGAGACTGTAGCAGCATTAGGTGCAGGTGCAACAGAAGCACAAAAACAATTGGTTCGTGACGGCGCACAAGATTTTTGTGACGGCGCTGAAGAAGACGAAAAAGAAGAATGTGTCATGGACTTCTTTGCTAACCACAATTTGGAAGAAGAGCCAAGCTGCGATTAACAACAAGAATTTTTAGTTCCGCTTCTTTGGGGGGCTATAAATAAAACTCAATAATGAGTTATTTTTTATATATAAAAGAGGAGAGAAGTATGAAACTTCAAACATTAGTAGTAAGTACAGCTGTTGCGGCAGCATTATCAGTATCACCAGTTTTTGCAGAAAAAGTAACAGGCAAAGCGGTTGGTATTGTAAAGGGCGTTATGGAAGTTGCGGGTATTTCACGTAACCAAGATAACAAAGCAACCATCGACCCAGCGTTTGCAAAAACGTCACGTCCTTGTCCACCATTCTGTATTCAGCCAACTGCACCGTTCTCGCCTGCAGAAGTTGACACAGTAACTGAATTAGACGTTATCCATGCTGCGCGTGATGCTGCTGGTGGCGACACTTCAGTATTGGTCGTTGATGCACGTACACCGGGTTGGGTTAAGAAAGGCACCATCCCACACGCAGTAAACGTTCCATTTACTAAGCTTAACTCTAAGGCGTTAGCTAAAGACCCTATGGCTGTAGTAGATATTATGACTGATACATTCGGTGTTAAAGACATGGATGGCGTACTAAATTACGACAATGCCAAGACTTTATACTTGTTCTGTAATGGTTCATGGTGTGGTCAATCTCCAGCTTCAATCAGAGCATTGTTGACGATGGGTTACCCACAAGACAAGATCAAATACTACCGTGGTGGTATGAACTCTTGGAAATCTTTAGGCTTAACAGCTAAATAATTGATTTTTAAAAAGCACTTACTCGTTAAGTGCTTTTTATAATTTTAGGAGATTATGATGAAAACTAAATTATTTGCACTAGCAGTTGCTTCAACATTTGCTTTAGGTGTGAGCGCAGCAGATTTTTTACCTGCTAGCCACAACTGGAACAATGGCTCTTCTGCGTCAGCGCCAGTAAAAAAAGCTAGCAAACCTGTTGGTATTGTAAAAGGTGTGATGGAAATTGCGGGTATTTCTCGTAATGGAGATAACGCTAATGCAGTTGACCCTGCATTTGCTAAGACTTCACGTCCTTGTCCGCCATTCTGTATTCAACCTTCGGCACCATTTACACCAGCTAGAGTTGCAACAGTAACTGAATTAGACGTTATCCACGCTGCACGTGATGCTTCTGGTGGAGACACTTCAGTATTGGTTGTTGACGCACGTACACCGGGTTGGGTTAAGAAAGGTACGATTCCACATGCGGTAAACGTTCCATTTACTAAGCTTAATTCTAAGGCGTTAGCTAAAGATCCTATGGCTGTAGTAGATATCATGACAGAGACATTTGGTGTTAAAGACATGGATGGCGTATTAAATTACGACAATGCCAAGACTTTATACTTGTTCTGTAATGGTTCATGGTGTGGTCAATCTCCAGCTTCAATCAGAGCATTGTTGACGATGGGTTACCCACAAGACAAGATCAAATACTACCGTGGTGGTATAAATGATTGGAAATTGTTAGGTTTAACCACTAAATAATTGATCAGTCATTATTTGAAAAAAGGGGCGTTAATAGCGTCCCTTTTTTTCGTTCTAAATTTGGACGTTGCCGCCAATAGTCGAGCTGATACCTGGTATCAGATTGGTTATGATTATTCTCAGCGTGGGCGTAATACTGACGCTTTTAAATGGATGTTAAAAGCTGCTGATGCAGGCCATGCTGCTGCGCAAAATAACATTGGTTTAAGTTATTTACATGCCCTAGGCGCACCAAAGAGTGAGAAAACAGCCTTTTCTTGGTTTGATAAAGCCGCCAAACAAGGCTTGCCTTATGCGCAAAGCGAATTAGCCATGCTTTATTATGAAGGCAGAGGTGTTGAGCAAGATACACAAAAGGCGTATGATTGGTGGTTAAGCGCTGCCAAACAAGAAGATGAATACGCACAATTTAATTTAGCTTCTTTATTTTTAGAACAAAAAGATATCAAACAAGCTTACTACTGGTTTAACAGAGCAAGCAATAATAATCATCCTGAAGCAAAAACAGCTTTAGATAAATTGAGAGAAAAATATGTTGAATAAAATACTATTAACTGTGATGTTAACCTTATCACAAGCCAGTTTTGCTTTGTTTAGTTTGGATGATTTTCCAAAATTTCCAAAATTACCTGCTATCGGAGATTTTGACCCAACTTCATTACAAAGAACTTTCAACCAGTTTACTGATGAAAAACCAGACTATGAGCGTGAAGGGCGTATGATCGGTGAAATTGAGGAAGCGGTAATGGACGGTGATGTTGAGTATTTACCACTTACTGAAGACAAGGAAGTCTTTAGTATTTATATGGAGCCAGATGCAGACACTCCCAAGGGTGGCGTCATTATCTTGCACTCTCGTGGTTATCATGCCAATTGGGACAGCACCATCAAACCCCTTAGAGTAGGCTTGGCAGAAAAAGGCTGGCACACACTTTCAGTACAGATGCCAGTGTTAGATAAAGAGGCGACTTACTATGATTATGTGCCAATTTTCCCTTATGCACATGAGCGCATAGAGGCGGCGATTGATTTTTACATGCAGCGTGGAATTGATAACATTGTGCTAGCAAGTCATGGTTGTGGTGCTCATATGTCGATGAGTTATTTTGATAAATACGGCGACGATAAAATTAGCGCCTATGTTGGTATTGGTATGGGTGCTACTGACTATAAGCAAAAAATCATTAAACGCATGCCACTTGATATGATGCTAAAACCTGTACTGGATGTATATGGAGAAAAAGATTTTCCTGGTGTGAAACGTTCAGCAGAAGAAAGAAGGTGGTTGATGGATGTTGCTAATAATAAAAAAAGTGCTCAAAAAATCATTGCAAAGGCAGATCATTACTATAAAGAAGATGCAGCCTCAGAGGCCTTGGTTGATGCTGTTGATGCTTGGCTAACTGGTCTTAAGTAAAGTTTAATTAGCCTGTAAGTAGGCCAATTCTTGTTCGGTAAAATCAGCGGATTTACGCGCATCTAAGTTAAAGGGTCCGCGCAGTGATTCACCTAAGTGTTTGTGAATGAGGCTATCAAAGGTTTTAACAGGGTCTAGATTTCTTTCTTGGCAGAGGTGATGAAACCAAAAATTACCGATTTTCACATGACCAATTTCATCATGAAAGATAATATCTAGCAATTCAACCATGGGTTTAAAATTGGAGCTTTTAAAACGTTTTTGAATTTTTGGTGTGGCATCTAAGCCTTTGGCTTCTAGCACTCTTGGTACCAGCGCCATTCTGGCTAATACGTCATAATCAGTTTCATGGGTCATTTTCCATAGGCCATTGTGTGCATCAAAATCACCATACTGATAGCCTAACTCAATAAGGTAGTTGTTGAGTAATTGAAAATGTTGTGATTCTTCAAAAGCCACCTGAATCCAGTCTTGATAAAATTGATCAGGCATAGCTTGAAATCGATACACAGCATCGAGTGCTAAGTTAATTGCATTAAACTCAATATGGCAAATCGCATGAATGGTTTTAATCAAGCCTAGATCAGACTTGTCCCTTTTAGGAATAGATTGAAACCTGACTAAATCGGGTTTTGTTGGTCTGCCTGGTGATTTAATGGAAATAACAGGGTGCTTAACTTTGTAGTTGAGTTTTTCTTGATTTTTTAGCGCGTGCAACTGATCAACCAATTTGATTTTATTAATAACGTTATTTTGTATTAATGCATTAAAGGCTAATTCAAAGGCGTTCATATTTTCCGATGTTGATATTATTAAGCTTCCAATCGCCAATTTGAGTACGGATAAGTCTAAGCGTGGGAAAGCCAACCTGTGCACACATTCGCCTAACTTGGCGATTTTTACCTTCGGAAATCTTGAGTTCTATCCAAGTGGTGGGAATATTTTTTCTAATTCGTATTGGCGGGTTTCTATCCCAAATCCAGCTAGGCTCATCTATGATTTTAGCTTTAGCAGGCTTAGTTAGGCCATCTTTAAGCATCACTCCGCGCTCAAGTTGTTTAATGGCATCTGTGGTTATTTGGCCATCAACTTGAACAATATAGGTTTTTTCTTTGTCAAATTTTGGATGAGAGATTTTGTGTTGTAATTTTCCATTATTTGTTAATAGTAGCAATCCTTCAGAGTCTTTATCTAATCGTCCAGCAGGGTAGATATCTTTAACATTGATGTAGTTTGCCAGCGTATCTCCGTCACCACTAAATTGGCACAATACACCAAAAGGCTTGTTAAAAGCATACAACATTAATAAACAGCCTTTGCTCTGGTAATAAACGCCTCTAATTGAGAGTTGGCGATTGAAGTAAAAATAGGAGAAATTGTCACATCGATCACCTTAGAAGAAAAGCTAAATTGTAATTCTAGCTCGACTTTACATGCATTGTCGCTTAATGCGGTAAATATCCAAGCACCACTTAGGTGTTTAAAAGGCCCATCTTTGAGCTGCATATCAATGCGTTGATTACTTGTTAAAGTATTGATCGTGGTAAAAGTTTGATTAAAAGCGCTTTTGTTAATACTGACCGAAGCGGTAATTTGTGCATCAGTTTGATTTAAAATACAAGCAGACGAACACCAGTTGAGAAACTTAGGGTAGTCATCAACTTGATTAACCAGTTGATACATTTGTTCGCAAGAGTAAGGTACGATTGCACTTTTAGAAATATGATGCATGATAATATTGGTTAGTAACTATTATGGGTAAGAAATCCAAAAAATCTAAAACAAGTTCGAATACGATTGTTGTTAATAAAAAAGCACGACATGATTATTTTATCGAACAAAGCCTCGAAGCAGGACTTTCTTTAGAAGGATGGGAAGTTAAAAGCCTGCGTGATAATAAAGTACAGATTAAAGAAAGTTACGTTATTTTAAAAAATAATGAGCTGTTTTTATTTGGCGCACATATCTCACCTATGGCAAATGCATCGACCCATGTAAATCCTGATCCAACCCGCACACGAAAATTATTATTAAATCGTTTGGAGATTAATCGAATTAAAGACAAAGTTAATCAAAAAGGCGCCACGGTTGTGCCACTTAAATTGTATTGGGTCAGAGGCAGGGTTAAGCTTGAAATTGGCGTAGCTAAAGGAAAAAAAGCCCATGACAAGCGTCAAGATATTAAAACTAAAGACTGGGAAAGAGACAAGCAAAGAGCGCTCAAAGAAAACAATCGTTAAGTTCGATTTTTTTTTTGCAATTTGTTGATATTGCTTGAATATTTCCTTATAATTGAGGGGGCTAAATGTTGGAGGTTAGCAACATATGATTAGACACGTTTTTCATTCTCTTACCTCCTTGTGTAGTAAACCTTTAGCATTTAGTATTTTTATATAAACTTTCGAGGAGAAGAGATGAACAAATCAGAATTAATCGATGCAATCGCATCAGCAGCAAACCTTTCTAAAGCAGACGCAGGTCGCGCACTTAATGCAACAACAGACGCTATTTCTGGCGCTATGGCTAGCGGTGACGGCGTACAACTAACAGGCTTTGGTTCTTTTGTTGTTAGAGATCGTGCAGCACGTACAGGTCGTAATCCACAAACAGGTGCATCTATCCAGATTGCAGCTTCTAAAGTGGCAGCATTTAAAGCAGGTAAGGCGCTTAAAGACGCTGTGAATGGTTAATTAATTATCCGTTTATATCTAAAAGCACCTTCGGGTGCTTTTTTTATGTCTGAAATAAGTTAAAATATCCGCTTTGTTTTATAACAATCTTATGTTGATAGCACAGCTTTGTCTGTGCTTTTTTTCTTATGAAAGATATCGTTAATTTATTTAATCTAACCCAAGAGTCTTTAAATAGTTTTTTTGCCGAGTTAGGTGAGAAGCCCTATCGAACTAAGCAATTCATGCAATGGGTTTATCATAAAGACCAGCTAGATTTTGATCAAATGTTAAATTTGAGTAAAAGCCTTAGAGAAAAATTAAAACAAACAGCAACTTTAGAATTGCCTACCATTGCTAAGCAAAATTTTTCATTAGATGGGGTGGTTAAGTGGGCTATTGATTTGGGTCAAAATAACCATATTGAAACGGTTTATATTCCTGAAAATGATCGAGGAACACTTTGCATTTCTTCGCAAGTTGGCTGTTCTTTGGCTTGTACTTTTTGCTCAACAGGTGTGCAAGGGTTTAATCGTAATCTAACTACTGCTGAAATTATTGCTCAAGTTGTTATTGCTAAACAGTATTTGAATGACAAAGGTAAGCGTATTTCTAATGTGGTGTTTATGGGTATGGGAGAGCCTTTGTTAAATGAGAAAGCCGTTTATGATGCTTGCGATTTATTATTAGACGACTTGGCCTTTGGCTTGTCAAGACGTAAGGTAACTATTTCAACTTCAGGTGTTGTCCCAGCATTGCTACGTATGGCAGACATAACGCCAGTGAGCTTAGCAATTTCCCTGCATGCACCAGATGATGAGTTACGAGATGAGTTGGTGCCAATTAATCAAAAATATCCGATTAATGAATTAATGGCCGCTTGTCAGAACTATTTAACTGCCGGCACCCAAGAGCGACATATTTTATTTGAATATGTGATGTTGGAAGGTGTGAACGATAGTATTCGTCAAGCGAAACAATTGGCGAAATTACTAAAAGGCGTTTCAGCCAAGGTTAATTTAATCCCTTTTAACCCTTTTCCAGAAAGCCAGTATAAAACTTCAAAAACAGCTACAATTGAAGCTTTTCAAGATGTTTTATTTAATAGTGGAATCCGTACAATGACCAGACGTACTCGTGGTGAAGATGTGGATGCGGCTTGCGGGCAATTGGCTGGGAAGGTAGTGGATAAAACCAAACGCACGAAATCATGATAGATGGGATTGATTACTACCCTAAAGAAAAGAAAAGCAACGGCAGATCTAAATTGTTGGTTTTTTTTTTACTTTTGTTGATTGGTGCGCTAATTTATTGGTATCTTGATGATCAAAAAAAACCAGAAAAATCAAAGTCAACATTGATTGTGATTAGTGAGCCTGTCATTGAACAAACTGTAGAAACGATTCCTATTGTTGTGACGCATACTCAAGAAAAACAAAGAATTAACCAACCTCAAATATTGGAAAATTTAGACGAAGTGACACAAATTTATAATAGAGAAATGCCATGAAGCCTGTTCATACTATTAATCGAAGAAAATCTAGACAAATTTTTGTAGGTAATGTTGCGATTGGTGGTGATGCACCAATATCTGTACAAAGTATGACCAATACTGACACCTGTGATGTTGATGCGACATTGGCTCAGATTCAATCAATTGCGGATGCAGGCGCAGATTTAGTGCGTGTTTCAGTGCCAACTATGGAAGCAGCTGAAGCCTTTAAAGAGATTAAAAAACAAGCCAGTATTCCACTCATTACTGATATTCATTTTGATTATAAAATCGCGCTTAAGGTAGCAGAGTATGGCGCTGATTGTTTGCGTATTAATCCTGGCAATATTGGCCGAGAAGACCGGGTTAGAGAAGTGGTGGCATCGGCTAAAGACCATAATATTCCTATTCGAATTGGTGTTAATGCAGGTTCATTAGAAAAAGACTTGCAGAAAAAATACACTGAGCCCACACCAGAAGCCATGGTGGAATCAGCTTTTAGGCATATTGATATTTTAGACAAGCTTAATTTTAATAATTATAAAATATCACTCAAGGCCTCTGAAGTGTTTATGACTGTGTTTGCCTACAAACAACTCGCCTCACAAATTGATAATCCGCTGCATTTAGGCATTACAGAAGCTGGCTCATTTAGAGCGGGTACGGTGAAATCATCGATTGGTTTGGGCTTGTTGCTTTCTGAAGGTATTGGCGACACTATTCGTGTGTCATTGGCATCTGACCCAGTTAACGAAGTTAAAGTGGGTTTTGATATTTTAAAGTCACTACATTTGCGAAAAAAAGGCGTTAATTTGATTGCTTGTCCATCATGTTCTCGTCAAAAATTTGACGTGATTTCAGTGGTTAACGAGCTAGAATCTCGTCTTGAAGATATTGTTGACCCGATTGACGTTGCAGTGATTGGTTGCGTGGTTAACGGCCCAGGTGAGGCAAAAGAAGTCTCTGTAGGTTTGACTGGTGGTAGTCCTAATTTACTCTACATAAATGGTCAAACGCATTCTAAAGTTGAAAACACCAATTTGGTAGATGAGTTAGAAGCGCAAATACGCTCGCAACTCAAGAACGCTTAATTCTTTTGTAAGCCTTAAGTCGATAAATAAGCTGGATTGTCCAATAACCAATGAATGCACTTGCAATGGACACAATAGCACAACCAAGCAAGAAAGGCTGCCAAATTACACCAAACACTTCCCAAACATAATCGAGCGACATCACAAAGTCTTGCTGAATTTCAATGCCTAATATCCAAGCTCCTAGTTTATAACACCCGTAGTAGATTGGCGGCATGGTAATTGGGTTGGTAATCCATACCAAGGCAACTGATAAAGGCAAGTTTGCTGAAAAAATAACCGCACCGGGGGCTGCTAATAGCATTTGAAAAGGCACCGGAATAAAAGCGCAAAATAAACCAACCGCAAAAGCTTTAGAAATCGAACGTCGATTAAAATTCCACAGACTTGGATCGTGTAAATGCTCACTAAGCCAACCCAAATGTTTGTGATCTTTTAATTCTTGTGGATCGGGACTAAGGCGTTTGAGGATATTTTTCATGATTGTGCAGCTTGAATGATACTTTTTGAATCTAAGCCGTATAATGCATACAATTCTTCTTGTGATCCTTGTTCGGTAAATCTATCTGGCAACCCCAGTAGAGTGAGTGGTGTATTGATTTGATGCATGTGTAATAACTCACTAACGCCACTCCCAGCACCACCGGTAATTGCGTTATCTTCAATGCTAATAAGTTGTTGGTGTGTTTGCGCAAGTTTTAAAATTAATGCTTCATCCAGAGGTTTAACAAAGCGCATATCGACTACGGTTGCATCTAATTTTTCTCCTGCAATAAGCGCTTGATCAAGTGTGGTACCAAAGGCAAAGATTGCAGTTTTGTTACCCAATCTAGCGACATTACCTTTGCCAATTTCTATTGTATTGTTGCTGCTGTAGTCTTTAATTAAAGAGGTTCCACGAGGGTAGCGTACACACATTGGACCACTTGTGTGATAAGCTGTATTAAGCATTTGATACAGCTCACTGGCGTTACTCGGCGCCATAATGATTAAATTAGGGATACATCTTAAAAAACTTAAGTCAAAGCTACCCGCATGGGTTGCACCATCGGCACCGACCAGACCTGCACGATCAATAGCAAAGATAACATTTAAATTTTGCAGGGCAATATCATGAATGAGTTGGTCATAACCTCTTTGCAAAAAGGTGGAATAAATCGCTACAACAGGCTTTAAGCCTTGTGTCGCTAAACCGCCGGCAAAAGTAACAGCGTGTTGTTCGGCAATACCAACATCAAAGTATTGTTCAGGGAACTTGGTTTCAAATTCACTCATGCCAGAGCCAGTACACATAGCTGGTGTAATCGCCATCAATTGCTGATCATCTTTAGCCGTGTCTAATAACCATTGGCCAAAAACTGCGCTATAGCTTGGCAGTGTAGAACTGTTTGTTTCTGCAGGTGCCACCCCATGAAATTTACAAGGGTCGTTTTCTGCCGTTTCTAAACCATAACCTTTTTTGGTAATAATATGAAGCAAGCGTGGCATTTTAAGTTGCTTTAAATTTTGCAAAGTCTTAATCAGCATGGGTAAATCATGCCCATCAATAGGGCCAAAATAATCAATGCTTAGCTCTTCAAATAAGGTGCTGGGCAACACCATGCCTTTAATGTGCTCTTCTGAACGCTTGGCAAATTCATGTACCATTGGCATTTTTTCTAAAAACCCTAGAGATTTTGATTTCATGGTGGAGTACACCTTGCCAGAAATAAGTTTAGTTAGATACTTATTCATCGCACCCACATTTTTAGAGATGCTCATGTCATTGTCATTAAGAATAATGAGTAAATCCGCATCTGAATCACCCGCATGATTTAGCGCTTCAAAAGACATGCCACCAGTGAGTGCACCATCGCCAATAACGGCGATAGATTTTTTCTCAACTTGGTTGATTTTATTGCCAATGGCAATCCCTAGCGCGGCACTAATTGAAGTAGAGGAATGTCCAGCACCAAAGGCATCGTGCTCACTCTCGCTACGCTTGGTAAAGCCAGAAAGGCCATTTTTTTGACGCAAAGTGTGCATTTTATCTAGGCGACCAGTTAAGATTTTATGTGTATAGGCTTGGTGCCCCACATCAAATACAAAGCTGTCATCAGGTGTGTCAAAAACATAATGCATGGCAACCGTTAATTCAACTGTGCCAAGATTGGGCGCTAGATGACCACCGGTTTTTTGAATGTTTTCAATTAAAAATACACGTATTTCATCCACTAAGGATTGTAGTTGGTCTAAATCCAGTTGTTTAATATCTTGTGGAGAGTGGATGGAATCGAGCACGTATAGAGAAAATATTTAAAGAGCTCCATTATACTTGCTTGATCTGTGTGCATTATTAACATTGATTATAATCAATTGTTGGTATTAGACTGATACAGTAAAATAGTGATTTTCACTTAATGATTTCTTATGTTTACTGTTTGTGCTTTGTATCAATTTGTACGATTAGACGATTTTGAAGAATTTCGCACGCCATTGCGTGAACTAATGGTGAAATTAGAAGTTAAGGGTACTATTCTTTTGGCTTTAGAGGGTTTAAATGGTACGATTTCAGGATCAAAAGCATCAATTGATGGCATTATTCAGTTTTTGAAAGATGATGGTCGATTTGATAATTTAGAGATTAAATTTTCACACAGCGAAACCGCACCGTTTAAAAGATTAAAAGTCAAACTTAAAAAAGAAATTGTTACCTTGGGTGTTGAGCACGTTGATCCTTTGTCTTCGGTAGGTACCTATGTTTCTCCTCAGGACTGGAATGATTTAATTAGTGACCCCGATGTAGTCTTAATCGATACCCGTAATAATTACGAATATGAGATTGGTAGTTTTAAAGGTGCCATTAATCCTAACACTGAAACTTTTAGAGAATTCCCGTCCTATACTAAAGATAATTTAGAGCAATATCGCGGTAAAAAAGTAGCTATGTTTTGCACGGGTGGTATTCGTTGTGAAAAATCAACGGCTTATTTAAAATCACAAGGGTTTGATACGGTTTATCATCTACAGGGTGGTATTTTAAAATACTTAGAAGAAATGAATGAAGAGCAAAGCCTGTGGGAAGGTGAATGCTTTGTGTTTGATGATCGTGTTGCTGTTAAACATAATTTAGAGCAAGGGCAATACGATCAATGTCATGCTTGTCGTTATCCGATTACAGATGAAGATAAGCAACATCCTTATTATGAAAAAGGCGTGTCTTGTCCGCGTTGTTATGGTTCTCGTAGCGAAGAGCAAGTTAGTCGTTATCGTGAAAGAGAACGTCAAATACAGCTAGCTAAAGCGCGTGGTGAAGAGCATATTGGTGATCATGCAAGTCAGATTATTGCTGCCAAAGCCAAGGAAAGGACACTTAAAAAACAAAAATAATTACCTATGTTTACACGTCAAGATATTCCTAAATTAAAACAAGAGCTTAGTGTTCAAGCTACTTTGTTAGACCATGACCTAACCCTTAAAACACGATGGGGTGTATTTTCACCGCGTGCGATTGATGATGGTACTTTGTTATTAATGAAGTATCTAAATATTGATGAGCATGATAAATGTCTAGATCTTGGCTGTGGTTATGGGCCGATTGGTTTATCTGTTGCTAAGTCTTGTCCAAAAGGTGAAGTGCACATGGTGGATAAAGACTTTGTTGCAGTTGAATTATCAAATAACAACGCCAAACTTAATCATATTGATAATGCCGAAGCTTATTTATCGGATGCATTTTTGAGTGTTAATAAAAACAATTACTTTGATCAGATTATTTCCAATGTGCCTGCAAAAGTAGGGCGAGAACAACTGAGTATTATTCTATATGATGCCTATGATGCTTTAAAACCAGGTGGTAAGATCACTTTTGTCACCATTAATGGTTTACGTAATTTTATTAAAGATAATTTTAAATCGGTATTTGGCAATTATAAAAAACTCAAACAAGGGCAAAAGTACACAATCTCTCAGGCGATTAAGCAATAGAGTAATTGCTTAATAATTAATATAAGAGTAAAATACTCGGACATTCAGAATTAAATTAGATTAAATAGGAGTAACACAATGGACATAATGGATAGAATTCAAGCTCAAGTAGACAGTGCACCAATCGTACTTTATATGAAAGGCACACCACAATTTCCACAGTGTGGGTTTTCAGCACGTGCTGCGCAAACACTAGCATCAACTGGCGTTGAGTTTGCTTATGTGAATATCTTTGAAGATCAAGAAGTTATGCAAAACTTGCCAGCTTTCCAAGATTGGCCAACTTTTCCGCAAATCTATTTCAATGCTGAGTTAGTCGGCGGTGGCGATATTATTATTGAGATGGCTGAAATGGGCACCTTAGAGGCGGCCATGCAAGAAGCAGAAGACAAGTTTAATAACAAGTAATTTGTTTTTCAGCTATAAGTTATGTAGCTTATAGCCGTTATCTTTAAGCCAGCTTTTGCTGGCTTTATATTTTGGCAATATTGATTCAACCAACTGCCAAAAATCTTTCGAATGGTTTTTATGCACCGTATGGCACAACTCGTGCACAATGACGTAATCAATGACTGATATTGGCGCTTGAATAAGTAAATAGTTGAGATTGATGTTGTTCACCGAAGAGCAAGATCCCCACAGGGTTTTTTGCGCTTTAAGTCTTACTTGTTGGTATTTGAGCTGGTAAGTATCGGCATAATAATCCAATCTTGGTAGGGCGATTTTTTTAAAAGCAGCTTTGTACCAAGCATGAAAAGCTGAATATCCATCACTTTTTAAACTAAACATCTTGCCATCAAAGTCGAGTTTAGGAGTTTGTTTGGCATTATGAATCAACGGATATTGATTGCCTAAATATAAAAACTGCTCACCTGCGTTGTAATTTGGCGCATGTATTTGTTGTGACTGTATTGCGCGTTGTTTCTTTTCTATCCAGCGTGATTTATCGATAACAAAGGATTCTACTTCTTTAATAGAGAGTTTTTGTGAGCAACGAATAATAAGTTCAGCATTGTTGTTAATTTGCAAACTCAATGTTTTGCGTTTAGAGCGGATGAGTGTGTAATCAATCAACCCAGGCTCTGGCATTTTCAAACATTCGCATCCATGGGCTGCGCTCATTCCAACCTTTTGGATGATGTGAGTTTTGTACCGCACGAAATACACGCTCAGGGTGAGGCATCATAATGGTAACACGCCCTGAATCATTAGTAACACCAGCAGTAGCTTGCTCTGATCCGTTTGGATTGTGCGGGTAGGCTTGCGTGGTTGCACCGCTGTGATCAACATATTGTAGGGCGATGTTGTTTGCAGAGCCGTTGTTAAAGCTTGCTCGGCCTTCGCCGTGGGCAATGGCAATTGGCATGGTTGAACCGGCCATACCTTTTAAGAAGATAGAGTTTGATTCGCCAATTTTAACGCTTGAGAAACGTGCCTCAAATTGCTCTGATGTATTGCGATTAAAACTTGGCCAGTTTTGCGAACCAGGAATAATTTCAGTAAGGTTTGAAATCATCTGGCAACCGTTACAAACACCTAAAGCAAAGCTGTCTTCACGGTTAAAGAAGGCTTCAAACTCATCTTTAGCGCGAGCATTGTAAAGGATTGAGCTAGCCCAACCGCGACCTGCACCCAGTACGTCACCGTATGAGAATCCACCACAAGCCACCAAACCTTTGAATTCATCCAAAGATAATCGACCCGATAAGATATCACTCATGTGTACGTCAATTGCATCAAACTGTGCTTTATCAAACGCTGCACCCATTTCCACTTGGCCGTTAACACCTTGTTCTCTCAAGATAGCAATTTGAGGTTTAACGCTGGTTTTAATGTAAGGGCTAACGATAGACTGATTAAGATCAAAACTTAGATCTGTTTTAATGCCGTCTGTTGATTGGCTGACAGCATCAAACTCTTGCTGTGCACAATCTGGGTTGTCACGTAATTTAGCAATTTCATACGAGGTTTTTGACCAAAGGCTGTGTAATTCAGCGCGAGGCTGAGCGTAAATGGTTTGGCCATTGGTGATAATTTCAATAGTGTCTGAGCTATTAAGCGTTGCAATTGAGTGCGTGCAAGACTCAAGACCTGCTGCTTTTAAAGCATCAGCAACGGCGTTTTTGTTTTCAGATTTAACTTGAATAACACAGCCCAGTTCTTCATTAAACAAGTGTTCAATGCTAGCATCTGATGTAATGCTTAATCCGCAATGAGAGGCAAAAGCCATTTCTAGTAATGTAGTGATCACACCACCATCACTGCGGTCGTGATAAGCGCTGATTAGGCCATCTTTATTAAGTTGGTTAATGGTGGCGAAGAATGATTTAAACACAGCGCTATCGTCAAGATTTGGCGCAATATCGCCAACTTGATTGTGCACTTGCGCTAGACACGAGCCACCCATGCGATTTTGGCCAAAGCCTAAGTCGATTAATAATAATTCAGAACTTAAGTCGGTTTCTAATAAAGGTGTTTTTTGTAAACGAACATCAGGTGTTTTACTAAACGCAGTAATGATTAATGAGAGCGGCGCAGTTACGGCTTTATCTTTACCATTTTCAACCCAAGAGCTTCTCATGCTCATTGAATCTTTACCAACCGGTACTGTTAGCCCTAATTCTGGACACAAGTCCATGCCTACAGCTTTAACAGCTTCAAATAGCTTGGCGTCTTCCCCCGGATGACCACTGGCACTCATCCAATTGGCGCTTAAGCTAATATCATGAATATCTTCAACATAACCGCCCAACATATTGGTTAACGACTCACCAATGGTCATTCTTGCGGCAGATTCAGCATTCACCAATGCCAATGGTGTTTTCTCACCAAGTGACATAATTTCGCCTTTAAAGCCAATGTAGTCAGATATGGAAATCGCACAATCTGCCACCGGCACTTGCCACGGCCCTACAAATTGATCACGCGCCACCATGCCGGTAACACTTCGATCGCCAATGGTGATTAAGAAGTTTTTGCTAGCAACGGTTGGCAATTGCAAGATGCGAGTAATGGCTTCATCAAGCTTGATACCATCAACATCTAGCGTATTAAGATTATCAACAGGGGTTTGTGCATTAATACTGGTTTTTGGTGGATTGCCTAGTAAAACGCTCATCGGCATATCAATTGGATTATTGTCAAACAGCGAGTCACTTAAAACCAATGCTTGGTCTTTCGTTGATTCGCCCAATACAGCAAATGGGGCGCGTTCGCGCTCACAAATACGCTCAAATAAATCTAAGCTATTAGGGGCGATGGCAAGAACATAACGTTCTTGAGATTCGTTACACCAAATTTCCAAAGGCGACATTTGATTGTCGTCATTTGGGATAGCGCGCAATTCAAAGCGACCACCACGACCTGAATCGTTAACTAACTCAGGCAAGCCGTTTGATAAACCACCTGCACCGATATCATGAATGGAGATAATAGGGTTACCCTTACCAAGGTTGGCACAACGGTCAATCACTTCTTGGGCGCGTCGTTCCATTTCAGGGTTAGCACGCTGTACAGAGGCAAAATCTAAGTCTTCACTTTGTTCACCACTTTTAACACTAGAGGCTGCACCACCACCAAGGCCAATCAGCATCGCCGGGCCACCTAAAACAATGATTTTGCTACCTACCGGAATCTCACCTTTTTGAATATGTTGCTCTTGAATATGTCCCAAGCCACCAGCGAGCATAATGGGTTTGTGATAACCGCGAACTTCACCATTTGGTGTTTGTTGCTCAAAAGTTCTAAAATAACCCAAGGTATTTGGACGGCCAAATTCGTTATTAAACGCAGCAGCGCCAATCGGACCCTCAAGCATAATATCAAGTGCTGAAACGATTTGATTAGGCTTGCCATAATCAACTTCCCAGGGTTGTTGAGCATGGTTAATTTTAAGATTGGAAACACTAAAGCCACACAAACCAACTTTGGGTTTAGAGCCTTGACCTGTTGCGCCCTCATCACGAATTTCACCACCAGAGCCGGTTGCCGCACCTGGGTGTGGGGCAATGGCAGTAGGGTGGTTGTGCGTTTCTACTTTCATTAAGATGGCGCGGTGTTCTTTTGAACTGACATACTTGCCGTTCTCATCAGCATAAAATCGTTCGCCTTCATAACCCGCCATAACGGCTGAATTATCAGAATAAACACTTAACAAACCTTCAGGATGTTTGTGATAGGTATTTCGAATCATGGCGAATAGGCTTTTTGCCTGTTCTGCATCGTCAATTTTCCAGTCAGCATTAAATATTTTGTGACGACAATGCTCTGAGTTTGCTTGAGCAAACATCATTAATTCTATATCGGTTGGGTTTCGTTCTAATTTTGTGAAGCTCTCAACTAAGTAATCAATTTCACCATCGCTAAGCGCCAAACCAAGCTCAATGTTGGTTTTTTCTAAGGCTGATTTACCATTGTTTAAAATGTCAACATCGGCGAAAGGTTGGGGTTTAAAATTATCAAAAATAGTGTGTGCATCATCAACTGATTCTAGGACTGACTCGGTCATTTTGTCCATGATTGCAGCCAGCACCGGTGTTGATTTGGTAATTTTGGCATCAAAATGGTAAACAGTTGCACGTTCAATGCGATTAATTTTGTCAATATCGCACAAATGCACAATATCAGTGGCTTTAGATGACCAAGGTGAAATAGTACCTAATCTAGGGATAACAACAACGCTAGACTTTGCCGAATTAGCTGATAGTATTGGCGTGTAAGACAGTAGGTGATTAAGGTGGTTTGTTTCTACTTCGCTAAGCGCTTCGTTAAGGTCAGCAAAGTGAATAAACTCAGCGGCTAATAGCTTTAAACCAGGCTGTGCTTTTGATATTTTTGTTTGTAAAGCTTTGGTTTTAAAAGAACCAAGAGCGCTAATACCTTGATGGGTGTGGATCATAATTGCGCCATCACCTCATCCGAAATATCAGCATTATGATAAACCTCTTGTGTGTCATCAAGATCTTCTAATCGATCAATAAGCTTCATGAATTTTTCCGCATCGCCCAGATTAAGCTCAACACGATTAGCTGGCTCCATAGTGACTTGTGCGTGGCTTGCCTCAAGCCCTGCATCAGATAGTGCATCTTTCACTGTAAAGAAATCTTCAGGTGTGGTGATCACATCAATTGAGCCATCGTCGTTGCTAATCACATCCTCTGCGCCAGCATCAAGTGCTGCTTCCATAATCTGGTCTTCATCACCTGAGGCAAAACTAATAAAACCTTGTTTATTAAATAAATAAGCGACTGAGCCATCGGTACCTAGATTTCCACCATGTTTGGAAAATGCATGTCGTACATCGGCCACGGTACGGTTGCGATTATCCGTTAATGTGTCGACCATGATCGCGGTACCACCTAAACCATAACCTTCGTAACGCACTTCATCATAGTTTTCACCTTCTAAATCACCACTACCACGTTTAACTGCATTTTCGATAGTGTCACGCTTCATGTTAGCTGCTAAGGCTTTATCAATGACCATGCGCAACCCAGGATTGTTTTCAATCACACCACCACCGGCTTTAGCGGCAATAACAATTTCTTTAATTAACTTGGTGAATATCTTACCGCGCTTGGCATCTTGCGCACCTTTTCGGTGTTGAATGTTATGCCATTTAGAATGTCCTGCCATGAAGTTATCTCCAATTTTTAAGTTTGTTAAATTTTACCTTTTATGCAGTAAAGTCAAGTAATTTTTGTATGGATTGTTGTGCTTTTTTGGCAACATTGGGTTCAATCAATATTTCATTTTTACCAGTTTTTAAAGTCTCAAGACAATTGTCTAAAGTGTTCATTGCCATCCATTCGCAATGAGCACAAGACTCACAGTCTGCACCAACACCCATAGTAGGTGCTTCAATCAGTTTTTTATGCGGTGCCACTTCATGCATTTTGTGAAAAATACCATTGTCAGTCGCCACAATAAAAGTAGATTCGTCTCTGTCTCTAACAGCATTAATCAAAGCCGTGGTAGAGCCTATCACATCAGCCAAGTCAACCACTGCTTGAGGCGATTCAGGGTGTACCAATACAGCCGCTTCAGGGTGTTTTTCTTTGAGTGTTTTTAATGCCTCTGCTTTAAAGCGTTCATGTACCACACAAGAGCCTTGCCATAAGATCATGTCCGCACCCGTTTGAGTTTGTACGTAATGACCTAGATGCTTGTCAGGCGCCCAAAGGATTTTCTCATCTTGTTCGTGCAAATGTTTGGCAACCGTTAACGCGCTACCTGAAGTTACTACCCAGTCTGCTCGTGCTTTTACTTCAGCTGAAGTGTTGGCATAAACCACGACTTTTCGATCAGGGTGTTCATTACAAAATTCAGAAAATTCATCGATTGGGCAATCTTCATCTAAAGAGCAAGTAGCGGCTTCATCAAGCACTAAAACGGTTTTTTCAGGAGAAAGGATTTTAGCCGTTTCACCCATAAATTTAACCCCTGCAACAACAATGGTATCGGCATCACAGTTTTGCCCAAAACGTGCCATTTCTAATGAGTCAGAAACAATGCCACCGCTTTCTTCTGCTAAGGTTTGTAAATCACCACTGACATAATAATGCGCAACCAAGACAGCGTTACGAGCTTTAAGTTCGGTTTTTATTTGATCTTGAATTGACACGCTGTTTGTTTAATCTTTTTCTGGCAAACTCACTTTAACACTAAGCTCTCTTAATACTTTTCTTGGTACACCAGCAGGTGCATCGGTTAATAAACAAGCGGCGGTTTGAGTTTTAGGGAAAGCGATCACTTCACGGATTGAGTCTGCACCTGTCATAATCATCACTAGACGGTCTAAACCAAAAGCCATACCACCATGAGGCGGGCAACCATACTCAAGCGCATCAAGTAAGAAGCCAAATTTATCTTGCGCTTCATCATCAGCAATACCCAAAAGTTTTAATACCGTTTGTTGCATTTCAACTTGGTGAATACGGATAGATCCACCACCGACTTCAGAGCCATTAATCACCAAGTCATAGGCACGAGAGAGTGCACTATCAGCTGTTTCTTCTAGTGTATTGGCATCGACACTAGGCGCGGTAAATGGATGATGAATAGCATTTAAAGAGCCATCATCTTCCACATCAAACATTGGAAAATCTACCACCCAAATTGGCGCCCATTCAGATTCGAATAAGTTTAGATCTTTGGCCAATTGCTCGCGTAAGTTACCCAGTGCTTCGTTGACAATTTTAGTTTTATCCGCACCAAAGAAAATAATATCACCGGTTTGTGCACCGGTCATTTCAATCACTTTAGCGGTGACATCATCGCCTAAGAATTTTAAGATTGGTGAGGCTGGGCCATCTTCATTAAGCTTGATATAAGCCAAACCTTTAGCGCCATAGATGCTGACATATTTGGTGTATTTATCAATATTTTTACGACTAATGGTTGCGCCACCTGGTACGCGAAGTGCGCCAACACGACTCTTAGCATCGTTGGCAGGACCTGAGAATACTTTAAAGTCAACACCTTGCATCAACTCATCCATATCGGTGATTTGCATTGGGATACGCATATCAGGACGATCAACACCATATAGACTCATGGCATCTGCATAAGTAATGGTTGGAAATTCATCAGGCAAGTCAACATCAATCACAGACTTAAACATGCCGCGTGTCATTTCTTCCATCATTGCCATAATTTCATCTTCATTCATAAATGAAGTTTCAACATCAAGCTGGGTAAATTCTGGTTGGCGGTCAGCGCGCAAGTCTTCGTCTCTAAAGCATTTAACAATTTGATAATAACGCTCAAAGCCTGACATCATTAACAATTGTTTAAATAATTGCGGTGATTGCGGTAGCGCAAAAAAATCACCCGGGTGGGTGCGTGAAGGTACCAAGTAATCACGCGCACCTTCTGGTGTGGCCTTAGTTAAGAAAGGGGTTTCAATATCTAAGAAGTCGTTGTTATCCATAAATTCACGCATAAAGTGCGTCACTTTTGAACGCAAACGCAAACGTTGTTGCATTTCATTGCGGCGTAAATCTAGGTAACGATATTTAAGGCGTACCTCTTCTGAAGTATCAGTTGAATCAATTTGGAATGGAACGGGTTTAGAAGTGTTTAGAATTTCAATATTGCTTGCTACAATTTCAATTTCGCCTGTGGCTAACTTTGGATTAACCAATCCCTCGCCTCTGGCAATGACTTGGCCAGTAATTTTTAAGACAAATTCATTACGAATAGATTCTGCTAGTGTGAAATCAGCGTTATCAGGGTTGATAACCACTTGTGCAATGCCGCGCTTGTCACGCATATCTAAAAAGATAACGCCGCCATGGTCACGACGACGATTTACCCAGCCGCAGATTTCAACCGTTTGGTCGATATTATCTTTATTTAATTCACCACAATAATGCGTTCTCATCTTTAGTCCGTCCTTGTTTAATTTGGTGCAACAACACCAGTAGAAATAATCAGTTTAAATGCTTCGTCAACACTCATATCTAGCTCAATCACATCGTTTTTTGGTAGCATGATAAAAAACCCAGAAGTCGGGTTGGGTGTCGTTGGTACGTAAATATTGATAATTTCTTCGCCAATTTTCTTTTCAACCTCACCATGGTAATTACCAGTTTGAAAAGCAATAGTCCACATGCCTTTACGCGGATATTCAACCAATAAGGCTTTTTTAAAGCTATCGCCAGAGGCACTTAAAACTGTATCTGATAGTTTTTTAAGAGCGTTGTAAATACCACGAAAACCTGGAATTCTATTAAGCAGTTTTTCCCAAAGCGAAAGCAATTTTTTACCAATAAAGTTACTAACTAAAGCGCCAGTAACCATAATAATTAGTATTACCCAAATAATGCCAGAACCAGGAATCGAACCTTCTAGGTTGAACAGTGTTTCAGGTAAATACTCAGGCGGAACAATATCATTGATTAATTCTAAAAAGAATTTAATAACAACAATACTTAGCCCTAATGGAATCCAAAAAAGTAAGCCGGAGATAAAATAGTTTCTTAAGTTTTTCAACGCTTAGTCGCTTAACAATAAAAGCATTATTTTAGCACAGGCTAGATATTTTCTTCATCTCTAAGTGTAAGGATTTCATAGCCATCTTCGGTGACTAAAATAGTATGCTCCCATTGTGCAGAAAGTGAGCGATCTTTAGTGGTTACAGTCCAGCCGTCAATTTTAGAGGTTGCCACTTCAAAACCACCTAAATTAATCATTGGCTCAATGGTGAAGGTCATACCCGCCTCTAAGGCCGGGCTTTTGTCGATATTACCATCATCATAGTGAACCACATTGGGCTCAGTATGGAATTTTAAACCAATCCCATGTCCGCAGTAATCTCGTACCACAGAGCAATTATTTTGAGCCGCATGTGCACCAATAGCCTTGCCAATTTCACCTAAATGAATGCCAGGTTTGACTTTTTGAATGCCAATGTATAAACACTCTTGTGCAATTCTACAAATACGTTGTGCCTTAACACTTGACTTGCCAATAATAAACATCTTTGAGGTGTCACCGTGGTAGCCGTCCTTAATCACAGTGATATCGATATTAACAATATCGCCTTTTTTGAGTTTTTTATCACCTGGGATACCGTGACACACCACGTTGTTAACGCTAGTACAGATTGATTTTGGAAAGCCGCGATAATTCAGTGGTGCTGGAATAGCGTCTTGCACATTGACAATATAGTCATGACACGTCTTGTTTAACTCATCAGTAGTAATACCTGGTTTAACGTATGGTGTAATCATGTTAAGTACGTCGGCCGCTAGTCGGCCAGCCACACGCATTTTTTCGATTTCATCTTCAGATTTGATTTCAATTGCCATTAGCTTTATTGTTGTCCCATAGCGCGCTTTTCTAAAGCTTCAATACGCGCTTCTATCGGCGGATGTGATGAAAACCATGAAGCAAAACCGCTTTTATCATTAATACCAAAAGCTGCCAATTGTTCAGGAAGTGGCTCTGGTTCTCTTTGTGCTAGGCGTTTTAGAGCGTTAATCATATTTTGATGGCCTGCTAAATCAGCGCCACCGGTATCAGCGACAAACTCACGCTTTCTAGAAACATACATAACAATAGTAGAAGCTAAGATTGATAAAATAATTTGTGCAAACAAGGTGGTTATAAAGTAACCAATACCATGACCTCGATTATTTTTTAGAATAACGCGATCAACTAGGTGTCCAATTACCCGAGAGAAGAAAATCACAAACGTATTAACTACCCCTTGTATCAAAGTTAAGGTCACCATATCGCCATTCGCTACATGACTCATTTCATGCCCAACCACTGCCTCAATCTCACCCTGACTCATTGAGTCTAATAAACCTTGAGAAACCGCAACAAGGGCTTTATTTTTACTGGCGCCAGTAGCAAAAGCATTCATTGCAGGGGAGGGAAAAATCGCCACTTCTGGCATTTTAATACCGACAATTTTTGCTTGTTTTTCAACTGTCTCAATAAGCCACTGTTCCCTATTATTACTTGGGGATTCAATCACCACTGAGCCGGTCATGCGTTTTGCCATCCATTTGGAGATTGCCAATGAGATAAAGGCACCACCAAAACCGAAAACAGCAGAGAAGATAAGTAGCGCTTGTAAGTCAAGATCAGAGCCATTGGCTGCCAAAATACCTTCAACACCAAGCAGGCTTAGGGTGATACTCAGTAAGACGATAATGGCAATGTTGGTGAGTAAAAATAGAAAAATTCGTTTCATGGTGTTTTTTGTGTTTATTAATTAATAGTTAATAGATGGGGATATTATCTTATAGATTCAAGTCTATTGGGTTACAATGAGCGCAATGATTAAAGTTTTTTTATTATTGGTTTTATTTTTTTCTGGTTGTGAAGATCAAAAGAATGATCAAAATGTGGTTGTAAAAGATACCAACACGCCAACCATACCAAAACACAAACATCCGCTTAGAGATGATGAGCCCGCTATTTGTGAAAATTTAAGTGTTGCCGAGTGTTTAACTATTATCATCCCTGCGATTTGGGATCGCGAAGTTGAAAGAGATTGTGGATAGATCTAAAGCGATATTTTTTGTTGGTCAGGCAATTCAATATCAATCTCTTTATTGTTAATTGGACAATTAAACTTTAAACGTATAGCTTGTAGTTGTAGATCCTCTGGATAATTTTTATCTGCACTTCCATAAAGCCTATCGCCAATAATAGGGTAGTTAATCCCACTTAGGTGTTTTCTAATTTGGTGTTTTCTACCGGTTTCAATGCGAACTTCAAGCAAAGATTTATTGTTGGCATAAGTTAATAATTTGATGTGACTAATAGCAGACTTCCCATCAATTTGTTCATTGATAGTCAGTGTGTCGGTGTTAAATTTACCTTCAACAATAGCGATATAAGTTTTATTAATTTTTCGATCTGCAAAGATCTTTGATAAGTCTTTTGCAGCGTGTTTAGTATGTGCTACCATCATAATGCCACTGGTGGCGCGATCGAGTCGATGCACTAAAAAACTATTTCTATTGAGTGCTTTCTCTACCAATCTAGTCAGTGCACAATGATCTCCCCATTTTGAGCCTTGGGCGAATACACCTGCAGGTTTAAACCAAACACTATAATCTTTTTTATCAAGCAGTAATTCAGGCTCACTAGCAATGGAAGATAAGATTTTTTCATTAAAGTAGATAAAAACTTCATCGCCAACTTTAAGTGGTTTTTTCACGCGCCTAACTCGATTGGTCTTTTTCCCGCTTTTTAACCAAACACAGCCCTTGTCTAGGGCCGACTTAAGCACTTGTTTTGATAGAGGCGTGGCATTAGCCAACACATTAATCAGTAAAGCTTGATCAGTTTGATTGATAATTTTTTGTTCAATGATGCGCTGCATAAAATTTATTTTAAATTTAAAATAGCTTCTATGAACACAATACGACGTTTTTTATTTAAAGATCTTAATATACGTGGCCAACACTTGTCGATTGATCAAGTTTGGCAATCACTAATCAAAGATCGTGGTTACACAGCACAAGTTAAACAACTGTTTGGTGAGTTGAGTGCATTAGCCATAATGCTTGCAAACGGCCTAAAACACAAAGGCAAACTAACAATACAATACCAAGGCGACGGCGTGGTGAGCCTGTTACTGGTTGAAGTGACACACGATATGAAGATACGTGGCATGGTGAGATCTGATGGCACCATCAAAGAAACTGACAACCTAGATGACATATTGGGTGAAGGGCAAATGGTAGTTACTTTATATAATGCGCAAACTGACCACAGTTTTCAGTCGCTTATTCCTAGAAATTCACTAGGCTTAATCTCAACATTTGAGGATTATTTTTCACAATCAGAGCAACTGGATTCAAAACTTTGGGTGTCATCAACTAAAGAGAACTTATCCGCCATGCTGATTCAAAAAATGCCAGAAGTTAAAAATAATGACAAAGAAGGCTGGAACAGAATAACAGCACTTGCCAATACAACAACTGATGAAGAATTGTGTAGCTTGGACGCAGAGCAATTACTTCATCGACTTTTCCATGAAGAAACTGTGCAGTTATTTGAACAAAACCAAATTGATTACGAGTGCCAACAAGACCGAGAGCGATTTGAAAAGATTATCTTTGATTTAGGTGAAAAGGATGCGCGAAACCTACTCGAAGAGCGTGGTGAGATTTCTATTCATAATGAAATTTGCAACCAACATTTATTTTTTAACAAGCAAGATTTAGACCGTATTTTTTCACAGTAGGTATAACCAACTAACTTAATGACTGTGAAATAATGAGGAAGGGTTAAAACTCTTTAGTAATATGGGGCGAG
>CAYUWB010000011.1:30793-34174 GCA_964448305.1 uncultured Candidatus Ruthturnera sp. | reverse complement strand
TCCAGATTATGCCGTTAGTGGCATCATTGAGCTTTTGTTGTAGCTCAAACATTTGTTTAATTTGATTCATAATATTTATAGTTTCTTATTTTGAATATTATAAATTGAAATTGTAATGGTTATAATTATTCTAAATTATTATTAATAACAACACATGAATGACCAGCAATTAGTTTTTGCCTTAATCGCCACACTGTTTGTGTTCTTTGCTTACAATCGTTTTCGTTATGATGTGGTGGCTTTCGGCGCTTTGGCGATAGCCAGTATTATTGGTGTTGTGCCAAAGGAAGAGGTGTTTTCTGGGTTTGGCCACCCTGCTGTGATTATTGTAGCCCTGGTGTTGGTTGTTGGTCGTGGTTTGGTTTATGCGGGTGTTGTAGAATTAATTACGCAAAATTTATCCAAATTTATTAGCGGCATTGGCTCGCAAATTACCGTAATGGGTAGTGCCGCCGCCCTACTTTCTAGTGTGATTAACAACATTGCAGCACTAGCGATTTTGATGCCGTCAGATATTCAGCTGAATAAAAAGGCTAAACGCAACCCTGCTTTAACACTGATGCCGCTTTCATTTGCTTCAATATTAGGTGGCATGGTCACCATGATTGGTACCGCACCCAATGTTGTGATTGCCACGTATCGAGGCGAAACACTGGGTACGCCTTACACAATGTTTGATTTTGCTTACGTGGGTTTGGTGGTTGCTATTGCCGGTGTTGCGTTTATTGCGCTGATTGGTTGGCGTTTTATTCCTAGCACTGCTGGTAATCAAAAATCTTCAAATGATTTTGAGGAAATCAAATACGTTGCTAATGCAAGATTGGTTGATGACTCAAGCATTCTTGGAAAAAGACTTAATGAGCTTTGTAAACTGTGTGATGAAGCCAGTGTGTATATTCTGGGCGTAATGAGAGATGGCGAGTTACTCGAAGGCTCTAGAAATAATCTATTACTCAAGTCTGGTGATTTGCTAGTGCTCGAGGGTGGTGCTCATAATATCGACCAGTTTATTGTTAGCACTAAAACCAAACACACCACTGCAGGTGATCGTGAAAAAGAAATAGGTCGACAATCTCTGGCTGAAATAGTTGTGCCACCAGACTCAATGATTGTTGGAAAAACGGCAGTTACTTTAGGGCTTTTAAGTCATAAAAATACCGCCCTATTAGGTATTTCTCGTCATGGTGAAAGTATCATTGATCACGTTAGAAAGGCCCCAATTAAGGCAGGCGATGTTTTGCTGATTCATGGCAATAGCAATGATATTGGTGATGTTATTGAGTGGTTAGAATGTTTGCCATTGGCTCAACGTGGTTTAGAAATACCTGATCGTAAAAAAGCCTGGCAAGCGATAGCATTATTTGCACTAGCCATTATTACTTCTAGCTTGGGATATGTCTATTTACCAGTGGCCTTATCTGTAGTGATTTTGCTATATTTGGCCTTAGACATCGTGCCCACACGAGAAGCGTACAAATCCATTAGTTGGCCAATTTTAATTTTATTGGGCTCGTTAATACCCATTGGTAATGCACTAAATGACACCGGTGGTGCTGCAACTATCGCCAGTGCAATTACCAGCCTTACCGAAGGCTACTCACCAGTGGTTATTTTGGCGCTATTAATGATTATCACGATGACATTATCTGATGTACTTAATAATGTCGTTACTGTAATTATTGCAGCGCCAATTGCAGTGGGGCTTGCACAGCAATTAGGCGTTAATCCTGATTCGTTTTTAATGGCAGTAGCCGTTGGCGCTTCATGTGCATTTTTAACGCCAATTGGCCATCAAAATAATTCATTAATTTTAGGCCCTGGTGGTTATAAATTTGGCGACTATTGGCGATTAGGCCTTCCCCTTGAGATTGTTGTTGTATTAACAGGTGTACCTGCTATTTTGTTTTTCTGGCCTTTATAAATAATGTTAATTAATTGCGATCTCGGTGAATGTTTAACACCCAACCCTGATACTGATGTAATGCCACTAATTGATATGGCGAATATCGCTTGTGGTGGGCATGTGGGTGATGATAAAAGTATGGTTAATACTATCCAACTTGCGAAACAGAATAATGTCAAAATTGGTGCTCATCCAAGCTATAGAGACCAAGCTAACTTTGGGCGAGTTAGTCAACAGTTAAGTCATGATGCGTTGTTTGATTTGGTTTATGCTCAAGTGTTGCATTTTCAAACGCTTTGTGATGATAACAATGCAGTACTTAAATACGTTAAACCGCATGGTGCCTTGTATCACGATATGATGGAAAATCCAGAAGTGCTCGATGCGATTGTTAAAGCCGTTCAAGCGGTAGATAAAAACTTGGATTTGGTGGTGCAAGCAGGCGATAAAAATTTTGGAAAAAATGCGAATGTAACTTTTTTGTATGAAGTGTTTGCTGATAGAGGCTATAAGGGCATTAAGATGATTCCTAGAGGTGAAAAAGGTGCAGTTTTAAGTAGTGTAGATGCTATTGTTGAGCAATATCAGCGGCTTTTAAGTGAAAAATCTTTTAAAATCGATACAATTTGCTTTCATAGTGATAATTTAGCCTCGGTAGAGGCGTTAAAAAGGCTAAATCGTGAATAAAATTACTCCCGCGGGGGAAAACGCAATATTGATTTATTTTGGCGATAAGATCGACGCTTCTTTGCCTAAAAAAATCGGAAATTTTGCAAATCAGCTAAAAAATACGCTAAATGACGTTGTGATTGATGTCATCCCCTCTTATACCTCGCTACATGTGAGTTATGATTTAAACAAAATCGATTTCCAGGCATTTTTTGACCAAGTAGAGGGTTTGTTAGATCAACAAGACGCTGATACTTTAATTGTAGAGCCTCAAACAACACACATTCCGGTTTATTATGGCGCGGAAGTTGGTTTGGATCTTGAGCGATTATTGGCTGAAAAAAATCTAGATTTAGATAGCTTTATTGATATTCATACATCACAAGAATATTTGATTTATGCCATTGGCTTTAGCCCAGTATTTGCGTTTTTAGGGGAAGTTGATGAGCGTATACAATTACCACGCTTAGCCACACCAAGAATTAAGATACCTGCGGGCAGTGTTGGTATTGCCGAGAGTCAAACTGCCATCTACCCTACCGACTCATCGGGTGGCTGGAATATCATCGGCAGGACTTTGTTAGATTTGTCGCTCAACAATCCTGAGAATATTGATAAATTTCGCGTGGGTGACAAGGTGAAATTTTATGCAATTACGCGTGATGAGTATAAAGCCCATGGTGGACAAATATGAAAATTCTAGCAATGGTGGATTATTATGAGCTTTAAGGTAATTAAATCCAGCTTTTTATCCACCGTACAAGACTATGGCCGCCTAACCCATGGTGAGCATGGAATGAGCCAGTCAG
>CAYUWB010000011.1:0-30693 GCA_964448305.1 uncultured Candidatus Ruthturnera sp. | reverse complement strand
ACCGTACAAGACTATGGCCGCCTAACCCATGGTGAGCATGGAATGAGCCAGTCAGGGGTAATGGATGAGCATGCCTATGCGTGGGCTAATCATCTTTTAAATAATCATTTTAACAAGGCAGCTATTGAGATAACTTTTGGCGGGCTAGTGCTTGAAGCACAAGCAGATACCTTTATTGCGGTAACAGGTGCTGACCTTGATTTTAGAATTAACGATCAATCAGCCGAAATGTGGCATGGCTTACAAGTTCACAAGGGAGATGTGTTGAGTTGGGGTAACCCCAAAAGTGGTGTGCGTGCGTATTTGGCGGTTAAAGGCGGTTTTGATACGCCAGTGTTGTTTGATTCAAGATCGGTGAATTTGCGTGAGCATATTGGCGCTAAATTAGCCCAAGGCGATGAGTTACCTTGTAGAAGTTTTGATGCGGCTACTTATCGATTTATTGCGCCAAAATATATCCCGAATTACAATCAAGACATTACTTTGAGGTTGTTACCAACTTATCAATTTAATGAATTTAGTATCAACCAACGGGATTTGTTTTTTAATCAAAACTACAGCATTACCAATGCCAACGATCGAACCGGTTGTCGCCTAAGTGGCGCACCAATTGCCATTAAAAAAGAGCGAATGATATCCGAAGGTATAAGTTACGGTAGTGTTGAGATTGCTACAGATGGCTTGCCGATTATCTTGCTTAAAGATGCGCCGAGTATTGGTGGTTACCCTAAGATTGGCACAGTGTTTTCTCTAGATTTGGCCAAACTTGCACAGCGCCAACCCAACACCAATTTACGCTTTGAGTTGATGAGCATGCATGAGGCACAAAAACAACGTAAGAAATTTAACGAATTTTTTGAAATTGGTTTTTAGTACAGTTCCATCGAGCTATCGACTTGCTTGGCCCAGGCATCGATACCACCGCGTAGGTTAATAACATTCTCAAAGCCAATTGAATCAAAATAGCGTGCTACTTGCATTGAGCGAATACCATGATGGCAGATGATCACGATTTCTTCAGATTTATCCAGTGTGTCGATATTGGCCATGATTTGACCCATGGGCAATAAAGTTGAATCTTCAAAATGACACTTGTTCCACTCCCACTGCTCACGTACATCAAGTATTAATGGATCGTTATCCTCTAGATATTCATCAAGTTCAATGGCAGAAAAATCTCTCATAATTTAATTTAGTTGGATGCGAGATCCCCATGGTACCCGCTCTTTGCCTTTAACAAGCCATAAAACAGGGTAATCGGGCTCAAACTCAGGAAATTTACCTTTGGCATCGGTAAAGTAAATAAGTACGTCTGACGGTGTGTCTTGCGTAGCAATGTAGTCAAATACTGGGGTGAAGTTAGTACCTTTGCCACCACCGAGTGATGCGGGGAATTGTAACTCATCCCAAGCTTCAAAGCGCCAAGGTGAATACTCTGAGAGCTTATCATCACAAGCCAGCAATGTAATGCCGGCGCGTAAGTTAGCCTTGATAGCATCTACTTCTGAAACAAACTCATCGATTTCTTCTTGTGAGATAGAGCCAGAGGTATCGATTGCTACGATGATATCCAACTGGTGCGATCTGAGTGATGGCAGTATTGCATCTCCTCCCAGAGGATTGCTGTTTAGCGCTGACCCTAGACGACGTGATGGGCGTGAATAAGAGAAATCATCGCGAGCAAAGGTGGACATGTATTGTGCTAATAAAGACTGCCATGAGACTTGAGGCTGCAAAAAGAAATCAATCAGTTTGGCAAATTCACCGTCGAGTTTGCCAGCTTGTTGTGCTAACTGTGCGGAGGATGCTAAGTTCTTTTGCCATTGAGTAGCCAGTTTATCTACTTCATCCGGCTGCAGGGCCGGGGGTTGTTGTGCGAGCTGTGAGGTGCCACCTTTGTTGCCATCATTTGATTTTGAATCTGGGGTAGATTGTTGTTCCTGCTCTTTTTGCAAATCATCTTCACGCATGCCACCGTCTGAAGATTTAGAATCATCGTTGGCTTGATCATCATACAGGTGCTGATCCATCGGCTCTTGATCGAGATTGTCATCGATCATTGGGTAGATTTCTTCAGCAATCATGCCTTCATACTGGCGGAAAATTGGCACATCAATGGGTGGATGAAAACCTTCTTTAACCAAGAGTGGATTAATGGCAAAATCACAGGCCAAATCCCACTTGTGCTTGGTGCGATTGCCACGGCGTGCAAAGTGTGTGAGTGCGCAATGAAGTGCTTCATGAATGAGTACAAATTTTATTTGATGATTGTTTAACGAATCAATAAACTCGGGATTGTAATAAAAACTTTTGGCATCGGTGGCGCTGGTTTTACACCAAGAGTCTGCAGCAACTAATGGCAAACGTAAGACCAAATTACCCAAAAAAGGTTTGTCGAGCATGAGCTGTGTACGTGCCTTGGTTAGGCGATTTTTAACGGCTTCTAGCTCGGCTGTTTTCAGTGTTTCATCTTGCTCTGGCTGAACAATATCCTCGCCAACTACCCTAACTTTTTGTTCAGGTTTAGATGGTTCGTCTTGCCATGTTGGGTATTTGTCCAAAGTGCACCTTAGTCAAACATAGTGTCGGCGATTTGGTTAGCCCAGTTGGCAAACTCAGGGATGGTGAAAATTTCTTCACCAATCGCGCGTTGCATGTCAGACACCAACATAACACCTAATTCTTTTTGCGGGAAGTCACGCGCAAAGTTGAGGATATTGCCCCAAACTTGCTGAGCATTGTCTTTGTCTTTAACGCTAATTGCCCTACCAACAAGTGCCGAACAAATGGCGTATTGAAGATCGATGGCATCAGGAATAGAAACTGATTCACCATTAACAATGGCATCAAGATCTGGTAAATCTTCCAAGTGCTCGATAAAAGTGGCGACTTCAACGCCAGCCACTTCGCCGACACAAGCACTGGCTGCTTGTCTGAATAAGTTAAGGTTGTCATCAAATTTGTTAAGCGCACGGTGGGTAAATTCCCAAGTTCTTGGTGAGGGGAAAGCCACCGGATTGTGTGCTGGATCAAACTCAAACAAATGCTCTGGACGGTAGCGCAAGAAACCAATGATGCGCTCGTCAATGTTGTTTTTGTAAGCCCAAGCTACCCAATCATCAAGATTAACATCAAGCTCGTAATGAGAGAAGCGATTGGCCAGTGGTGCTGGCATTGAATAAGTCACACCACGGTCGCCTTGGCGATTGCCGGCAGCAAAAATAACCCAGCCATCCGGCACAATATAATCACCCAAACGACGATCTAAAATCAGCTGATAAGCGGCTGCAGATACTGTGGGTGGTGCCGAGGTAATTTCATCAAGGAATAAAACACCTTGCTCACCATGACGAGTCGCGTCAGGCAAAAGCGATGGAATTGCCCAATCAACTTGTTCACCATTTTTAAAAGGGATGCCACGAAGATCGCTTGGCTCCATTTGTGAGAGACGAATATCAATCATCGGTACGTTATGTTTAAGCGCCACTTGAGCGATGATTTGAGACTTACCAATACCTGGTGCACCCCACAACATGACTGGCGTGTGATGGCCTTGAATAACGGATTCAAACTCTTGATTAAGAATTTTGCTGACTTGTTCTGGACGCATTAAAAGGTACCCCTGCTACTTGAAAACATAAAAACTAACCCTATTTTATAGCAATAGACGATAAAATTACCCAATATGACTAAGCCTACTATTGAGCCAAGCTCTGAAGAATTGTTTAACTTCCCTTGTGACTATCCAATTAAAATTATGGGTAAAGATTGTACTGAGCTAAGCATTACCATGTGTAGCATTATTGAACGTCATGCTGGCAAAATACACCCAAACCAAATCACCAGCAAGAAAAGCTCGAAAGGTAGCTATATCTCTTACACAGTTAGAATTGTAGCGACTAGTCGCACGCAACTAGACTGCATTAATCAAGAATTACAAGACGACCCTTTGGTTGCTTATATCTTGTAGCCAAATATGAAAATCATCAATCTTGGTTTGCAAGATTATGTCCAAACTTGGGATGCGATGAAAAGCTTTACCCAATTGCGTGATGCCAATACCGAAGATGAGCTGTGGATTGTCGAACATCCGAGTGTGTTTACACAGGGCATTTCTGGTAAGGCTGAGCATTTATTACAAACTAGCGACATTCCTGTGGTTAACACGGATCGTGGCGGTCAGATTACTTATCACGGACCAGGACAGCTGATTGTTTATTGTTTGATTGACTTAAAGCGTTTGGGTATTGGGGTAAAAAAATTGGTGTCTTTGATTGAGACTTCTATTGTGGATTTACTAAAAACCCATGGTGTTGATTCTCATTTGAAAGATGGGGCGCCAGGTGTGTATGTAGATGGCGTTAAAATTGCTGCACTTGGCTTAAAAGTTAAAAATGGTAGAACATACCATGGACTAAGTTTGAACGTCGATATGGACTTGTCTGCCTTTACGCAAATAAACCCTTGCGGATACCAAGGATTGAAAGTAACACAGCTGTGTGATTTAACGGATAATGTTGACTTAGATCGTATTGGAAATGAACTCACACAGATTTTAAGTAACCATGTTGCAAGATATTGAAATTAAGGCTTTAAAAGGCGAATCAAAAACAGCGCGTTTAAAGATTAAGCCAGATGCAACACGTGCGCCTTTGCGTAAACCAAGCTGGATTCGCATCAAGCACCCTGCCGGCTCTAAAGTCGATCAACTTAAAAAAACCCTACGGGATCAAAAGTTATTTACCGTTTGTGAAGAAGCGCAATGCCCTAACTTAGGCGAATGCTTTAATCATGGTACCGCAACCTTTATGATCATGGGGCAAATCTGTACGCGTCGTTGTCCATTTTGTGATGTGGCGCACGGCAAACCAAAGCCACTGGATACCGATGAGCCAAAACATTTGGCTGAAACCATTAAGAAAATGGCGCTTAAATACGTGGTCATTACTTCGGTGGATCGAGATGATCTACGTGATGGCGGTGCTAATCACTTTAAACAATGTATTGATCAAATTAGACAAACGACACCAGAAGTTAAGATTGAAATACTCACACCTGATTTTAGAGGGCGTGTAGAAAAAGCCTTAGAGATATTCGAAACTTGCCCGCCTGACGTGTTTAATCATAATCTTGAAACTGTGCCAAGCTTGTATCCCAAAGTACGTCCAGGGGCGAGTTATGAGTATTCATTAAAACTGCTACAATTATTTAAACAACAACACCCGAGTGTTACAACCAAATCAGGTTTGATGCTGGGCGTTGGTGAGAGCGAACAGCAAGTGCTAGATGTATTAACAGATCTTCGAGCGCATGATGTGGATATGCTAACACTAGGCCAATATTTGCAGCCAAGCAAGCATCATCTAGCAGTTGAAGCCTACATCACGCCTGAGCAATTTGATCGTTACAAGCTGTTAGCGACTGAGATGGGTTTTTCGCAGGTGGCTAGTGGGCCAATGGTGCGTTCGTCTTATCATGCAGATCTACAAGCGGCTGGTGAGTCAATCGGTTAATAGCTTAATTATTTTTAAATAGGCAAAAAAAATGGCTTCGATTTGAAGCCATTTTTTATTGTTTTTTATTAATCGATGCTACACATCATTTTTGTCTTCTTTTTTAAGTAGACCGTTGGTGTCTATTTTGTCATCAGAATCTTCTTTTTTAGCATCATCGGCTTGTTTCTTTTTACCTAATGCCGCTTTAATCCATTCCTTTGCATCTTTAGGTGTTTTTTCAGATTTTTCCTTTTTAGGTTTTTGGGCTTTTTCTACATTGTATTTTGCATCAGCATCAGCATCGCCTGGTAATAAACCCATGCCTACTGCAATGTTACGGCAAGATTCTTCACCTGCTGAAAGCGTACCCAGTGGAATTACAATCAATGTTAATACAGTTGAGATTAGTACACCAAATAAAAGTGAGATTGCCATACCTTGGAAGATAGGGTCAGACAAGATAACACTAGAACCACCTACTAAGGCAAAGGCTGTAATCATGATTGGGCGTGTACGTGACGAACAAGAGTAAATAACCGCATCAAAGAATGGCATGCCTTTAGCGTACTCTTGTACGGTAAAGTCCACCAAGAGGATAGAGTTTCGTACAATAATACCGGCCAGTGCAATCCAGCCAATCATTGAGGTTGCTGTAAATTCTGCGCCTAGCATCCAGTGCCCTGGCACAATACCTAAAAGCGTTAATGGGATTGGCGCCATAATAATAGCAGGAATAATAAAGTTACCAAACTGCCATACAACCAACATATAAATAACCACCAGTGCCACACCAAAGGCCATTCCCATATCACGGAAGGTTTCATAAGTTACTGTCCACTCACCAGCCCACTCAAAACTTGGAACCGTTTGGTCTTCAGGTGGACCTAACCATTCACCTTGTAATTCTTTGCCATCAATTGTTTGATATCTAAGTAATAAATCATCCACACCAAACATGGCATAAACTGGTGCACTTAAACGGCCAATAGGCTCGCCTAAAACGTATTCAACATCTGCTAGATCTTTGTGGAAGATTAAATCGTCTTGTTTTTTATACACAAATGAACCTAACTCAGAAATTGGAATCATGCCGCCGTGCTGAGATGGTACTGGTAATTGTGTTAAGTACGACAACTGTGAGCGTTTAGACAATGGTACTTTTAAGCAAACACGTGAAGGTTCTAGTGCATTCTTAAGGCGAATGGTAGTTACATTAAAGCTACTCATAGCCATGGCTAAAGTTTCTTGAATGGTTTGTACACTGACACCAAAACGAGAAGCTTTCTTAGTATCTACTTGGAAATTAATAACTGGATAGTCGTCACGCATCAGGTTGTCAATATCAGTCATTGTGCCTGATTCTTTAAACATCTGTGTTAAGTCATTGGCCAATTTACGACGTGTCTCTTTGTCAGGACCATACACTTCAGCAACAACAGGACGTAACACTGGTGGACCAGGTGGCATCTCTACGACAGCGTAATTAGCGCCAGCATCAGCAGCAATTTGCTTGATTAACTCTCTCGCTTCAAGTGCAATTTCATGACTAGATCGATCACGATCAGATTTCTCAGCCAGTTGAATTTGCAATTCACCTTCTGATGAGTTTTGTCTTAAGTAAGAGTGGCGCACTAGGCCGTTAAAATCAAATGGTTTTGCAGTGCCTGCGTAAGATTGAATTGCAACAACTTCTGGCATATTACGTAATACTTGTGCCATCTTATGTAGTGTTGATGCGGTATCTGCAAGTGCAGTGCCGTCTGCCATATCTAGCATAACACCGAATTCTGATTTGTTATCCAGTGGCAACATCTTCACAGGTACTGAAGTTGTGTAGAACATTGACATTGACATAAAGAAGGCAATAATTAGGCCAATCAAAAAGCCCCAACCATAAATCTTAACACTGAATAATTTAGAAATTGTTGCATGGAAGAATGCATACATTACCTTGCCTTCTTTCTCTTCTTTTTCATGCATTTTGTGCAATACATTTAAAGGTGGCACAAACTTCATAATAAAGTACGGGGTGAAGACAAAGGCTGCAAATAATGAAAACATCATTGCTACTGAACCTAATACTGGAATCGGCGCCATGTAAGGCCCCATCATGCCACTGACCGCTGCCATTGGTACTAGCGCTGCAACCACGGTAAAGGTAGCTAAAATGGTTGGATTACCTACTTCTCTTACCGCATCAATTGCTGTTGCAATGGTAATTTTATGATCAATTAGCCAACGTCTGTAAATATTTTCGGTAACAACGATGGCGTCGTCTACCAAAATACCGATTGAGAAAATTAGTGCAAATAAACTGACTCGGTCAATGGTCATACCCAAAATCCAAGCTGAGAAAATCGTCATCAATAATACCACTGGAATAACCAGTGTTACTACAACCGCAGGTCGCCAACCTAAGGCAAACCATACTAGTAAAGTAACCGCACCAGTTGCAATAAATAATTTTTTGATTAGAGCGTTAACCTTGTCTTTAGCAGATTTACCGTAGTTTCTGGTAACACTAACTTCAACATTATCTGGGATGAGTCGGCCTTTTAATTCCTCCACTTTGGCTAAAATATTTTCAGCGACTTCAACACCATTGGTGCCGAATTTCTTAGCGATTGCAATTGTAACTGCTTGTTCGCCTGTGGCTTTTACGTTGGTTTTATTGGCTTTACCCGTGTAGTAATTAACCATATGGTGTGTTTCTTCAGGTGCGTAATACACATCTGCTACATCACGCACATAAACAGGCATGCCATCATTAACAGCGACTACTAAGTTTTCAATATCTTCAACCTTTTTAAAGAAATCGCCTGAGTAGACCTCCATTTTGTAACCATTAAGCTCAATATTACCGGTATGGTCACTAACGTTAGCTGAGCCAACTGTACCTGCAATTTGCTGAATGGAAATACCATAACCTGCTAATCGACCTGGGTAGGCGTCAATATGGAAAATTTCTTTACGACCACCAACCACAAAACCGTTATTGGTGTTTTTAACTTTTTCAAGCTGTTGTAGTAGCTCTAACCCAAGCGCTCTTAATTGCCCATCATCGAGCGACTTTGACCAGAGTGTTAGATTAATAATAGAGACGTCATCAATTTCTTTAGGCTTAATAAGTGGCTTTCTTGCAGTGGGTGGCATAAAGTCAAGGTTGGCGAGCATCTTGTCACGCACCTTGATGATGGAGGCATTCATCTCTTGACCAACATCAAATTCTACCGTGATAATACCTTGACCTCTGTCTGACACAGAGTAAACGTGCTTGACACCCAGAATTTGTGACATTAGGCGCTCTAACGGCTTAACAATAATATTAGAGACTTCATCAGAAGTAGCACCAGGATACTCGACAAATAAGTCGATCATTGGCACTGAGATTTGCGGGTCTTCTTGTCTTGGTGTTGATATTAGGCCGATAATACCCGCGCCCAACATAGCGAAGAAGAGAATAATTGAAAGTGGTGAGGTAATAAAGGCTTTGGTTAACTTGCCCGCTATACCTAAATCACTATCATCAATTTTGTTTGCGTTGTTATCTGACATAGTTTATTAATATTTTAATTAATAGTTTTTATTAGATGTCCATTCCTGAGACCATTAAGATGTTTGGATTAGCAACAATCTTTTCACCAATCTTTAAGCCTGATAAAACACTTTTCTTGTTCTTGCCTACTTGCTCACCCAAACGCACAAATCTTAGCTCGGTTTGGTTGGTTTTTGGGTTGATAACAAAAACACTTGGCAGGCTTGAGCGCCACATAATAGCCGCTTCTGGAAGAACGGGGGTTAATACGCCAGAATCTGTTTCAAAGATTTCTACTTCTGCATAAGCACCTGCCAATACAGGAACGTTTGCTGGTAAGTCAAACTTTACTTTAACACTGTGTTTGTTGTTATCAGCAATTGGATAAATTTGAGATAAAGTTGCTTCAACCACAATATTAGCAATGTCTAGTTTGATGCGGTATTTTTTATCAAGTTTTAAGCTAGCGACTAATCGAGATGGAATATTAACCTCCACTTGGAGATCTTTAATATTGGCAAATTTCATTAGCGTTTGGCCTGGCTGCACAACATCACCTTGGTTGATGTTTTTCACCACAATTACACCATCGAATGGTGCGATAACGTTGGCGTCTTTTAAGCGCTCTTCTACTTGTTTAAGATTAAGCTCTGCTTGCTTGAGTTTGTTTTTGGCTTGTTGGTAGCCTGTGTAACGAGAAGTTCTGTTGGCAAATTTATCAAACTCAGGATTGCCTTGACCACTCATTTTTAACATTGGATCTGTAAACATTGAGAACATGCCTGGGATGCCACCAAACATACCGTTAGAGTTAGGCGATACAATCGACTGTGAATATTGAACGCCAGCGTTTCTAAGCGCTTCATTGGCTGAGGCAATTTCTGCGTAGGCAGAATCTCTTTGCGCTTGGATTGATTCTTGTTCAAGTGTCACTAAGGTTGACCCTTGTTTAAACATGTCGCCCTCTTTACCACTCACGCTTAATACATCACCCGAAACTTGAGCAGATAAACTCACCTGTGTAGATGAAATAACCAGGCCACCTAAAAGGGCTCTTTTATCGAGTGACATGCCACTAACTGATTGAATGTTATAGACTGACTCGAAACTGTCAGAATTTTGATTGTAAATTTGGGATTGAGAAGGAAGGGAAAACGCTAATAAAACCGAAGTGACTAAAGGAGTAATCGATGAGCTCATAGTTAACCTTTTATTAAGTAAGAAAATAAACTTTTAACAGAATTTTATATGATTAAAATATGCTGTGTATATTATTTTAAATAAATAATTTAAATAATACTTAACTGTATTGTAAGTTATTGTTTTTTAATAAATTTTATATATATGTTATCTTGATAAATATATATAAAATATCGTTTATATTCTAAACTTTTAATATAGGTAATTTTATACTTTTATGTCAATCGCTTTTACCCCTGGAGAACCTGCTGGCATCGGCCCTGATTTAGCGGTTGTTTATGCACAGAAAAAAAGCCATAAAAATCTATTGGTTTTTTCCGACCCAGATTTGCTGTTGACGCGTGCAAAAAAGCTAAATTTACCCATTAAAATCAAAGAGAAAGAGAGCGCTTCAAATCCTGGTGAAATTTGTGTTTTTCCGATTAAAACAAATGCCGAAGTTAAACCTGGTGTACTAAACTCTGACAATGCAAGGTTTGTGTTAAATACATTAGATGTTGCTACGCAACATTGTCTTGATAAAAAATGTGAAGCTCTGGTAACCGGCCCTGTTCATAAAGGTATTATTAACCAATCAGGGGTTGATTTTACTGGCCATACAGAATATTTGGCTAATTTAAGTAACACCCCTAAAACCGTAATGATGCTAGCCACTAAAGGTTTAAGCGTGGCATTGGCAACCACACACATTCCTTTGTCTAGTGTGGCCGAGCATATTCAGACTGATTCACTCAAACAAACCATTAATATTATTCATACCGCCTTACAAAGCTATGGCATTAAAAATCCACACATTGTTGTTTGTGGTTTAAACCCTCATGCTGGAGAAGATGGGTATCTTGGTAGTGAAGAAATTGAAATCATCAATCCTTTGGTTAAAGAGCTTAACCAGCAAGGACTAAACTTAAGTGGTAGTGTTCCGGCTGATACGGCTTTCACCCCTGATGCACTTAAGGGTGTTGATTGTGTGTTGTCAATGTATCACGATCAAGGGCTGCCCGTACTTAAAACCTTGGGCTTTAAAAAAGCGGTTAATATCACCCTAGGGTTGCCATTTATTCGCACCTCAGTTGATCATGGTACGGCGCTTGATTTAGCAGGTACTGGTAATATTAGTTTGGGTAGTTTGGGTACCGCACTAGATTACGCACAAAATTTTATTGATAATCAATATGCATAAAGCCCGCAAACGTTTTGGACAAAACTTCTTGGTTGACACCAAAGTGGTGGATCGTATTGTTGCTACAATTGCGCCAAAGACCGATGATAATTTATTAGAAATCGGCCCTGGACAAGGGGCAATGACACTGCCCTTGTTAGAAAAATTAAATCAACTTCATGTGATTGAGATTGATCGAGACTTGATTGGCTTATTAGAATCTTTGGGTAAGAATAATTTAACCATTCATCAGGGTGATGCAATGAAATTTGATCTGAGCACCCTACCCACCCCAATCAGAGTTGTTGGTAACTTGCCTTACAATATCTCCTCCCCTATTTTGTTTCATTTACTCCAGAATCGAGCCATGGTGCAGGACATGACTTTTATGCTACAAAAAGAAGTAGTCGAGCGCATAGTGGCAACACATGGCAACAAAACTTATGGCCGTCTTAGTGTGATGATGCAAGCTTTTTTTGAGGTAGAATTAATTTTTGTTGTGCCACCAGAATCTTTTGATCCTGCGCCAAAAGTTGACTCTGCAATTGTTTATCTTAAGCCTTTATCTCAGCCATTGATTAACGATACAACTGTGCTTGAAAAAGTGGTTAAAGCCGCTTTTGCACAACGTCGCAAAACACTTAGAAATTGTTTAAAATCTTTATTAACACAAGAACAAACTTCAATTGACTTGTCACAAAGAGCAGAAATGCTTAGTGTGGCAGATTTTATTAAACTCACTCAAGATTATGAAAAACAACATTAAAATCGATGTTCAAGTTACTTACTTAGAAGAGCAGTCCGATATTCAGCACAATCAGTACGCCTACTCTTATACGATTACCATCACCAATAATGGGCAAACAGGGGCGCAATTACGTACGCGTCGTTGGCACATTCAAGATGAAACTGGACATATAGAAGAAGTGATTGGCGAGGGTGTGGTGGGCCATCAACCACATTTAATGCCTGGCGAGAGTTTTCAATATTCTTCAGGTGCAGTGATTAAAACAACTACCGGCTTAATGAAAGGTGCTTACGGCATGGTGAATGACGAAGGCGACCTGTTTGAGGCCCAAATACCTGAGTTTGTTCTTAGTGAGCCCTACACACTGCACTAACAATGTCTGATTATTTGATTGGCGATGTTCAAGGGTGTTTTGATTCGCTGCAAGCTTTACTAAAAAAGATTAAATTTTCTATCGATAAAGACCGATTGTTCTTTTTAGGTGATGTGGTTAATCGTGGTGACAAATCATTAGACACACTGCGATTTATTAAAGATCTGGGTGATAATGCCAAAATGGTTTTAGGTAACCATGATTTTCACTTGTTAGCTTGCTCCCTAGGCGGCTTAAAACCTAATAACAGAGATACTTTTACTGATATTATTAATGCAAAAGATCACACTCAATTGATTGATTTTTTATTACAACAGCCCTTGGTGATTAAACACAATCAATCAATTTTAGTGCATGCAGGTATTCCACCGAGTTGGGATGAAAATATGTCATTAAAACAATCAAGAAACGTAGAAAGATATTTACAAAGTGACGGTGTTGGTGCCTTTATTAACAATATGTATGACAACCATCCTTATACTTGGTCAAACGGCTTAGATGAGATGGATGCTTGTCGATATACCATTAATGCTTGTATGCGCATGCGCTTTTGCAAAGATGATGATACTTTGGAATTTAATCATAAAATGAACTACGATACTGCACCAGCAGGCTTTAAAGCTTGGTTCTTGCATAATAATCGAGCTTTAAAAGATACTGATATATTTTTTGGACATTGGTCAACTTTGTCCAATGTTAAACAGGCACATATTTACCCAATGGATCAAGGGTGTTCTTGGGGTGGGAAGCTAAGTGTTATTCGCTTCGAAGACAAAGAGATTATCTCAGTGAATTGTTAAACTTCTACTTGTCCTTCATAAACAAACTGTGCTGGGCCAGATAAAAATACATGCTCGCCTTCGGTGTACTCAATTAGTGCATCTCCACCTCTGAGATGGGCGACGACAGTGGAATCTAAAAACCCTGCACGAACACCAGAAATAACCGCAGCACAAGCACCTGAGCCACAAGCCAGTGTCTCTCCAGCGCCACGCTCATAAACACGCAGATTGATCTCATTACTGCTTAATATCTGCATAAAACCGACATTGGCTTGGTTGGGTAATAATTCGCTTTGTTGAATTTGTCTAGCAATTTCTTCTACATTGACAGTATTCACATCATCAACCAATAAAACACAATGCGGGTTTCCTATTGACAATGCGGCTACTTCATAGCCTGCAATTTCATAAGTGTTTTCTTGCCCTACTGAACGCAAAGGAATATTAACTGGATTAAAATTTGGCTCACCCATGTCTACTTGCACAGTGTTGTCTTCGTTGATGAACAAACTCATTAAGCCTGCTCGAGTTTCAACATTAATCGGATTGTTTGCTGTTAAGCTTTTTTCGGTCACAAAGCGCGCAAAACAACGCGCACCATTGCCGCATTGCTCTACCTCAGTACCATCTGCATTGTAAATAACATAGCTAAAATCAACGCCCGGTGTGGTGGATGGCTCTACCATTAAAAGTTGGTCAAAGCCAATGCCAAAGTGCCGATGAGCCAAGGCGATAATCTGCTCAGCACTCAGAGTAATGGCGCCCATAGTATTGTCAATCACCATGAAATCGTTACCCAGTCCGTGCATTTTTGTAAAATTAATCATACGCACATTTTAACTGTTAGTTTCTTGCGTGTTTACAAATTAAAGTATCTGCTAAAATTAGCACCTCATTTAATTTGGATTTTGTCATGATCACACCTAGTAATATTACACTTAACAAAGAAAAAACATTATTAACCGTTACTTTTGATGGCGTTGATTACCCGTTAAGCGCCGAATATTTAAGAGTGTATTCGCCTTCTGCAGAGGTGGTTGGTCATGGCCCTGGACAAGAAACATTGCAAATTGACAAAGAAAATGTCACGATTACACGTATTGAACCAACTGGTAATTACGCTATTATTTTGTTCTTTAGTGATGGTCATGATAGTGGCATTTACTCTTGGTCCCACCTGCATCATTTGGCCACTAATGACAAAGATCTTTGGCCTGAGTATTTAGCCAAGTTAAAAGCGGCAGGACACACACATTCTGAGATTTAAAGTCTAAACCCTATGGCATTTTTAAATGCTTTACTCGCCTTTATTGTTACCATTGGTATTTTGGTAACAGTGCATGAATTTGGTCATTTTTGGGTAGCTAAAAAATTCGGCATCAAAGTACTACGATTCTCGGTCGGCTTTGGCAAAATCTTAAAATCATGGAAAATCGGCGAAACCGAATACACTTTGTGCGCCCTGCCCTTGGGTGGTTTTGTCAAAATGCTAGATGAAAACGAAGGTGTAGTTGATCCAAGTGAAAAGCATAGGGCTTTTAATACACAATCTGTTTATAAGCGTATCGGGGTTGTTGTAGCCGGCCCGGCAGCAAATTTCATATTAGCTGTTATCATTTATACTGCCATCTTTATCATTGGCACTCACGGTATAAAGCCTGTGGTTGGCGTGGTTAAAAATGACAGTATTGCTGAGCAGGCTGGATTAGAAGTGGGTGATCAACTGTTAAGCATTAATGCACAAAACACACCCAGTATTAGCGAATTTTCTTTTGCTTTTGTTCGCGCAGCACAAACACCAACCATGCAAATTGATGCGCGTTCAAAAAACACCGATTTAAAAACGCTGACACTAGATTTAAAGCAAGACTTTCTTTCCAATCCAGAGCAAGGGGTTGAACAGTATTTAGGTTTTGAGTTTTCTCTACCAATATTAGAGCTTAAGCCAATCATTGATCAAGTAATCGATGGGTTTCCGGCAAGTTCAGCTGGTATTCAAACAGGCGATCAAATACTTAGCGCTAACAACAAAACACTCAATACTTGGCGCGACTTTATAGTAATGATTAAACAAAATACTGGGCAAGCTATGCAACTACGCATTCTCAGGGATGAACAAATCATCACGCGCGCGCTCACACCAAAAAAGGATAATGGCACGCCCAAGATAGGTGTGAGTGTTATGGCGCCAGAAGGTTATTTAGATGAATGGCGTGTTTTGGTTAAAAAACAACCTGTCGATGCGTTTTTAGCTGCCAACGTTAAAACCTATCAGCTAACTATTTTGAACTTAAAAATGATTCAAAAGATGATTTTAGGCGAAGCCTCTATCAAGCAAATTAGTGGCCCTGTTAGCATTGCAGATTATGCAGGTAAAACAGCCAGTGTTGGGCTAATCTCCTTTTTATCATTTATAGCCTTAATTAGTATCGGTTTAGGCCTGCTTAATTTACTCCCTATTCCGCTGCTTGACGGCGGACACTTGTTGTTTTATTTAATTGAAATTTTAAAAGGCTCGCCCGTGAGTCAGTCTGTACAACAAAATGCATTAAAAATCGGTTTGTTTGTTATCTTGTCACTAACGTTCGTAGCGATGTATAATGACTTTTTGCGATTATTATCATAAGTTTAAAAGTATGAAAAAAATTCTTATTAAAATTTCTTTAATTTTGGCTCTGTCGATAGCCTCTATTGCGCAATCTGCCCCTATCAAAAGCATTGAAATACTTGGACTTAACGCCATTTCTAGAGGTACAGTTTTAAGCTACTTGCCAGTTGAAGTCGGTGATGATTACAACAAAAAAACCTCAACACAAATTATTCGTGCACTTTATAAAACGCAATTTTTCAAAGACATTGAAGTTTCAGAATCTGAGCAAGTGCTAAAAATCAAGCTTCAAGAAAATCCACATATTAAGTATGTTGAGCTATTAAATTACTCAGACAAAGTGATTGAAGAAGAGTCTATCAATCAAGTTTTAAAGAGTATGGATTTGTCTCAAGGTAAGATTTTCAATAAAAGACAACTAGACAAGCTTATCTCTCAACTAGAAGCCTCTTATATTTCTAAGGGTTATTATGGTATTAAGATTACTAAAACCATTGAAATTGATGCGCAAAACCGTGTCGGCGTTGAGTTGGATATCAATGAAGGCGAAGTGGCACGTATTAGTAGTATGAAAATTAGCGGCAACCAAGTACATGATGAAGACGACTTGTTAGATTTGTTTGAAATCGGTGAGGCGGACTTTTTCCCATTAAACTACTTTACTGAAAAAGATCACTATTCTAAAGTAGCGCTCGATGCTGGTGTTGAAGCAGTGAAATCACTTTATGTTAATTCAGGTTATCTTGATTTTAAAATCGCTCAAGTTAAAACAGACTTGTCTGATGATAAACAAAATATCAGTATTGATATTCAAGTTAGCGAAGGTGCAGAGTACAAGGTTGGCAGTATTCAATTTAGTGGCGATTTGCTCAATCAATCCATTGATGATCTTAATCGCTTAATCACCATTGCTAAAGGCGATGTATTCAAGCGTAAAAAAGTTATTGAAAGTATTCAGTCTGTTACTGATTTATTTGCAGATCAAGGTTATGCTTTTGCCAAGGTTGATCCAATTACCAAAGAAAACGTTAAAACACACACGATTGATTTAGACATTAACATTTCCTTAAACAAGAAGGTTTATATTAATCGCATCACCATTGTTGGCAACACCCGTACACAAGATGAAGTTATTCGCCGTGAAATCGGCATTGCTGAAGGTGGCCTATATTCAAACACCGAACTAGACGAGTCTGTGAAAAAAATTAAACGCTTAGGTTTTTTCTCTGATGTGCAAATGGAAGTTTCAAGACTTAAAGAATTTGACGACAAAATCAATCTACATTTTAGTGTAGAAGAAACCAAAACCGGTACTTTCTCTATTGGTTTATCGCATTCTAATAGTTCTGGTGCAGCGTTTAATATGGGCATTAAAGAAAACAACTTCTTAGGCACGGGCAACACATTAAACGCCGCGTTGTCAAATTCTGAAGCGGTACAAGAGATGAGTTTTTATTTCTCTGACCCTTACTTTACTGAAGACAAGCACTCAATCAGTTACGGCATCTTTACCAAATCAATTGACGGTGCAAATCTTGATGTTTCTTCTTACAAGATTGATGAAAACGGCTTTAGCTTGGGTTATGGTATTCCAGTGACAGAAGACACACGTATTGGTGCTGATATTAGAGCCTCAAGCCGAACCATTACTTGTGGCACAACTTTTGCAGATGCAAATCACGAAGAGACACAATGTGCTAGCGGCGATAAAACGGAAGTTAAAACCAATGTTCATTGGTCTAATAACACACTCAATAACTTTAACTATCCAACTGAAGGACAAAAAAATAACTTGAGTTTAGACTTGACGTTGCCCATCGCAGATTTTCGTTACTACAAGCTAGATGCCTCACACAAAAGTTATTATCCAATCGGTAATGATGTAACCTGGAAAATCAATGGTAGTTTAGGTTTAGCACAGGGTTATGGCGGTAAAGAGCTGCCTTTCTTTAAACGCTACTTCGGTGGTGGTTCATCCTCAGTACGTGGATTTGACTTCAACTCACTCGGTGCAACTTATAGCGATGGCAAGGCCAAGGGTGGTGAATTATCACTATTAGCAGGTACTTCTGTTATTTCACCAATGAAATTTATTAACGACAGCAAGAATATGCGCATGAGTGCCTTTATTGATGCTGGCTCGGTAGAAGAAAAAGCTTCTAGTTTTAGCGTAGATAATGTGCGCATGTCTACTGGTGTCGCATTCTCTTGGTTAACGCCAGTTGGCCCACTGGGTATTTATGCTGCCACGCCTTTGGTTAAAAAATCAGCAGATAAAACTAAAACGGTTGAATTTACTCTTGGCACAAGTTTTTAATACGTAAATGACGATGAAAATCATTGCTTTTGCATTGTTAATGTTTAGCGCTGTATTGCAGGCAGAGTCTTTAAAAATTGGCTACATTAATATTGATCATGTGGTTAGTAGCTCACCACAATTTATTCAAGCCAACCAAACTGTTATTAAAGAATTTCAGCCTCAAGAAGAGCAGCTTCTACTGCTTAGTCAAGAAATACAATCATTAGCGGATGCTTTTAATAAAAACAGTAAAACACTCACGCAATCTGAGCGAAAAGCTGAAATTCAAAAAATAGCCAATCTAGAGCGTCAGCTTAAACAGCAAGCTCGCACTCTAAAAAAACAACTAAAGCTTAAAAATGAACTAGAATTGGGCAAGATACAAGACTTAATTAACGCCGTTATTAAAGAGGTTGCTGAAAAAGAAAAGTTTGATTTGATTCTTTATCAAGAAGTGGCTTTTGCAAGCAAAAAAGTAAACATCACACCAATGATTAGTCAAAAGATTAGACAGCGCTTTAAATAATGCACACACTTGGGGAAATTGCCAAAATTATTAATGCTGATTTATTTGGCGACGAGGCAATTAAAATTAGCAGCATCGCCTCCCCTGCCTCAGCAAATAGCAATCAATTGACTTATGTGGTTAGTCAAAAATACAAACAAGATCTTGTCGCCACGCAAGCTGGTGTGGTTATCCTTAATCATGATCTAGTAAAAGACTGCCCCACTAATGCCCTAGTGGTTGACGATGTTTACTTAGCGTTTGCCAAAATTACGCATTATTTTAAACAACAAGTGCTGCCTGTTAGCGGTGTCCATTCTAGTGCAAAAACCAATCAGGCAATCCTGGCACAAAACTGCACAATTGGCAAAGATGTTGTGATTGGTCGCAATGCGACTATTGGGCCGAATACAGTGATTGAAGACAACGTCACTATTGGTGATAATGCTTATCTACATTCTAACGTGACGATTTTGCAAGGCTGTTCAATAGGCAATAATGTGGTAATTTCTCCAGGTGCTGTTATTGGCTCTGAAGGATTTGGCAATGCTAGGGACAATCAAAACAAATGGCATGCGATTGCACATTTAGGTAATGTTGTTATTGGTGATAATGTGACCATTGGCGCCAACACTACAATAGATAGAGGCACTTTAGAAGACACCCAAATACACGATGGCGTAAGACTTGATAATTTAATCCATATTGCACATAATGTGATTATCGGTCAAGACACAGCAGTTGCTGCTAATACTGGTATTGCTGGTAGCACAACGCTTGGCAAACGCTGCATGATTGGCGGCATGGTTGGTATTGTTGGTCACTTAAATATCTGTGATGATGTGATTGTGAATGCAAAAAGCACAATTGATAAAGACATTAAAACCCCTGGTATGTACACAGGTATCATGCCATTAATGCCCCACAAACAGTGGCAGAATGTCGGCTTATGGCTAGTAAAACTTGATAAAATTATCAAATACTTAAATGTTAAATTAAAAAATTTAAAGGATTAACCATCATGGAAATGAATATTCAAGACGTTAAAAATTACCTGCCCCATCGCTACCCTTTTTTATTGATTGACCGAGTTTTGGAATTAGAAGTTGGCAAGACATTGGTTGCCATTAAAAACGTCACTTTTAACGAACCACAATTTACCGGCCATTTCCCTGCACAGCCAATTATGCCTGGCGTAATGATTATAGAGGCACTAGCACAAGCCACCGGTATATTGGCGTTTAAATCAGAAGTTGGCAAGCCCATTGATGGACAAATCTATATGCTGGTCGGTGTAGATAAAGTACGCTTTAAGCGTGTGGTAGAGCCTGGTGATCAATTACGCCTAGAAGTTGAAGTTATGACAGTTAAGCGCGGTATGTGGAAATTTAAGTGCAGAGCTTTAGTTGAAGACCAAATCGTAACAACGGCTGAGCTTATGTGTACGCAAAAAGCGGCTGATTAATTTACAAAAAAAAATCTTGAGGAGAATGTTATGGCAATAGACCCTAGTGCAGTTATCGACCCTAGTGCAAAAATCCATAAAAATGCTGAAATATGCGCTTATGCCGTGATTGGCGCCAATGTTGAGATTGGTTCAGGCACCATTGTTGAATCTCATGCTGTGATACAAGGCCCGACTAAAATCGGCAAAAACAACCACATTTATTCGTTTGCCTCTATCGGTGGCGACCCACAAGACATTACCTACGAAGAAGGTCAAGAGTCCAACCTAGTCATTGGCGATGACAACTTAATTCGTGAATTTTGTACCATTAACCGCGGCACAGAAAAAGAGAAGTCGCTCACTCGTGTTGGCTCTAACAATATGCTGATGGCATACGTTCACATTGCTCATGATTGTGAAGTTGGCGACCATACGATTATGTCCAACAACGCCTCACTCGCAGGCCATGTTAGAGTTCATGATTGGGCAATCTTAGGTGGCTTTACCTTGGTTAAGCAATTTTGCATGATTGGTATGCATACTTATATTGGTATGGGTTGTCAGGTAAACAAGGACATTCCAGCCTATATGGTGGCCTCAGGTACACAAACTCGTGTCAGAAGTATTAATGCTGAAGGTATGAAGCGTCGTGGCTTCTCATCAAGTGCGGTTTCCTCTATTAAACGCGCCTTTAAAGTGGTGTACCGTGAGTCACAAGGTCGACTGCTCGATCACGCCTTACAAGATCTTGAAAGCTCTGAGGCTGGTAGCCCAGAAGTCATGCAATTTGTAAAATGTATTCGCAGCTCAAAAGTGGGTATTATGCGCGGTCCGCTTGAGGAATAAAATCGATTTGAGATTTTATGGATAAGTCTTTTTTAAAGTCAAGCAGTATTGTGACTGTCATGACTTTTTTATCTCGTATATTAGGCTTGGTTCGTGATTATTTTATCGCTCGATATTTTGGCGCTAACGGATTTACCGATGCTTTTTTAGTTGCCTTTAGAATCCCTAATTTTCTTAGACGCTTATTTGGTGAAGGCGCCTTCTCTCAGGCTTTTGTGCCTATACTGGCTGAAACCAAAGCCAACCATGATGAGGTAGAAGTACAAAATGTCATTAATCATATTGGCACCAAATTTCTAACGGTTTTAATTGTTATCACTGTGATTGCAGTGGTGTTGGCGCCGTTGGTTATCTTTATGTTTGCCTGGGGTTTTTATTTTGACGCTGATCCTGCTAAATTTGATTTAGCCTCTAGCATGCTCAGAATTACTTTTCCTTACCTGCTGCTGATTTCATTAACGGCTTTTGCAGGCAGCATTCTTAATACTTATGATAAATTCGCAGTACCGGCCTTTACCCCTGTTTTACTGAATGTTTCCATGATTTTAAGTGCCGTATATTTATCTCAATACCTAGAAACACCTATTATGGCATTGGCTTGGGGGGTTTTAATTGGTGGTGTCGTACAACTATTATTTCAGATTCCATTTTTAATTAAAATTAAAAAAATGCCGCATTTAACCCGTGGCGATCACCCGAGTGTTGGCACTTTAAAAAAACGCATGTTACCTGCACTTTTTGGCGTTTCAGTTTCACAAATTAATCTATTGATTGACACTATGATTGCCACTGTTTTAGTAAGTGGTAGTGTGTCTTGGCTGTATTATTCTGATCGCTTATTAGAGCTACCTTTGGCGTTAATTGGCATCGCACTTGCTACTGTAGCACTTGCTAAACTTAGTAATCATTATGCCAATAAAGACAAGCAAAAATTCACTCGGACGATTAATTACGCCCTGAAAATTGGTTTATTACTCGGCGCCCCCGCTTGTGCTGGATTAGTACTTTTGGCCGAACCATTAATCATCACCTTATTTCAATATGAAAAATTTGATGCCTTTGCGGCGCACATGTCAGCACTGAGTTTGGTTGCTTATGGCTCAGGGTTGCTAGCCTTTATCGTGGTCAAAATTCTAGCGCCTGTCTTTCTTTCTCGTGGCGATACCAAAACACCGGTTAAAGTTGGTGTGGTTGCTATGGTGTCAAATGTGTTTTTAAACTTAATTTTGGCTATATATTTTGATTTTGGCCATATAGGCCTAGCTGCCGCTACTTCAATCTCTGCTGTAATCAACGCCTCTTTGCTTTATTATTATTTAAATAAACAATCTATTTATCGTTTTTCTAGCGATTTAATCAAACTATTTTTAAAAGTGTTATTAGCAAGCTTTATAATGGTTGTCTTTATTTTAAATTTTTCTAACGACATTAGTTTTTACTTAGAAAATGGCGTTTGGCAACGTGTTAGCTCTGTCGCATTTATTGTTATTGCTTCAGCAGCCCTGTACTTTGTTTGCTTGCGCTTATTAGGCATCAGGATAAAACAACTATGAATACCGTACAATGTGTGAAATTAGACCAAGAACTCGAAGCGCTAGACAGAGCGCCCTACCCAGGTGAACTGGGCAAAAGAATTTTAGCAGGTGTTTCTAAGCAAGGTTGGCAACTCTGGCTTGATCATCAAACCATGCTTATTAACGAAAACAACCTGAATATGCTTGATGAGAAAGCACAAAGTTATCTAAAAGAACAAATGGAAAAATTCTTCTTTTCTGAACAAGGTGCTGACGATATTCAAGGTTACACACCCAATCATTAAAAATGGCTAATTTATTCATTATCGCTGCTCCTTCTGGCTGTGGCAAAACTTCTCTGGTTAAAGCACTGATTGAGCAAGTTGATAACTTATGCGTGTCAGTATCTCACACAACGCGCGCTGCTCGTCCAGGCGAAGTTGATGGTAAAAACTATTTTTTTGTTTCTAAAGAAGCATTTGATGAAATCAACAACAATGATGGCTTTATCGAATCTGCTCAAGTGTTTGACAACTACTATGGTAGTGCCAAACAAACGGTTAAAGATTTACTAGAACAAGGCCAAGATGTCATCTTAGAAATTGATTGGCAAGGCGCACAACAAGTTAAAAAAAGCTTTAAAGATGCAATCGGTATCTTTATCTTACCACCTTCGATATCGGCTCTAGAAGAGCGCTTAACTGATCGAGGTCAAGATGATCAAAGTATTATTGATCGGAGAATGCGAGATGCCGTTAGTGAAATGCAGCACTTTGATGAATTTGATTATTTGGTGATTAATGATGATTTCAATATCGCCTTAAAGGATTTAAACCATATTGTTTATTCGCAACGCCTTAGCCTAGCCCAACAAACGCAACAACACCAAGATTTACTTAAACAGTTGATATAACACGTAAATTGCGTATAATATCACTCCTTACTAATATTAATCATTAGTTATAATAAATTTATGAGTCAAGAATTTATCTTACCCGCTGTTAAAACTTCAAGTTCGTTAGAAGTTCAAAAATATCCTCCGATTCTCACACCGGAAGAAGAGCACAATTTAGCAATCGAATTATACGAAAATCACGACCTTAGCGCTGCAAGAAAATTAGTCTTGTCACACATGCGTTTTGTGGCTTTTATTGCACATGGTTACAAAGGCTACGGTTTAGAGCAAGCCGATCTTATTCAAGAAGGTACAATTGGCTTGATGAAGGCAGTTAAGCGCTTCAATCCACACAAAAAAGTACGTCTTGCTTCTTTTGCGGTTTACTGGATTCGCGCTGAAATTCACGAATTTATCTTTAAAAATTGGAAGATTGTTAAAGTGGCTACCACCAAGGCGCAACGCAAATTATTTTTTAAACTTAAAAAAGCCAAATCACACATTTACAATTCGTTAAACGAATCACAGGCCGATGAAATTGCCAATGATTTAGGTGTGCGTCGTCAAGATGTTTTAGAGATGGAATCACGCTTGCAATTTAATGATGTGGCTTTTGAGATTTCAGACGATGAAGATTCTTCTGCGCCTGAGCACTATTTAACCGATAACAATACTCAAACACCTGAGCAATTATTACTCAGTGATGACACTCAAAAGAATCAACAGCAACAGCTTTATCAAGCGCTCTCTTCACTCGATGCAAGAAGTTTAGATATTTTACAATCTAGGTATTTGCAAGAAGAAAAAACAACACTGCACACCTTAGCAGACAAGTATGGCGTTTCTGCCGAGCGAGTCCGTCAACTTGAAAATAAAGCCATGCAAAAACTTAAAACTTCTTTAGAAGCGCAAGCACTCTAAAAACAAGTTATCTATTAAATAAAAAGCCTCGTTATTACGGGGCTTTTTTTGGTATGATGTTTTGCAAAATATTCTTGGGTAGATTAATTTATGAGTAATTACGACTCGTCATCAATTGAGGTTTTATCAGGCTTAGATCCAGTGCGTAAACGCCCTGGCATGTACACTGAAACTGAACGACCAAACCATCTCGCTCAAGAAGTTATTGACAATAGTGTTGACGAAGCAGTTGCTGGCTTTGGCGATAAGATCAATGTTGTTTTGTATAAAGACGGCTCTTTATCTGTGGAAGATAACGGTCGAGGCATGCCGATCGATATTCATGAAGGTGAAAACAAACCTGGTGTCGAAGTTATTCTAACCAAACTTCATGCGGGTGGTAAATTCTCTAACGACTCTTATCAGTTTTCTGGTGGTCTACATGGTGTGGGTATTTCTGTCGTAAACGCCCTATCCTCTTTAGTCGAAGTCTGGATTAAAAGAGATGCAAAAGAGCATTACATTACTTTTTCAAATGGATTAAAAAAATCTGACCTTGAAGTGGTTGGCAGTGTTGGTAAGCGCAACACAGGTACCAAAGTTAAATTTATGCCTGACTCTCAGTTTTTTGATACGGCTAAATTTTCTGCAACAAAATTAAGACACAATCTTCGATCAAAAGCCGTACTTTGTCCTGGGCTTGAAATTAACTTTCATAATGAAATAGACGACACAAAAGACAAATGGGTTTATAAAGAGGGCTTAAAAGATTACCTATCTGCTTCATTGGATGGGCTCGATTGTCTGCCAGAATCACCCTTTGTGGTTAATTACGAATCTGATGAGCAGCAACTTCACGCATCATTGGCTTGGACTGAATACAACACCAATGTTGTCGCAGAAAGTTACGTTAACCTTATTCCAACCTCTCAGGGTGGTACGCACGTTAATGGCTTGCGATCAGGCTTAACCGAAGCACTTAAAGAATTTTGTGAGTTTAGAAACTTAATTCCTAAAAATATCAAACTTACCCCTGATGATGTTTGGCAAAAAATCGCCTATGTTTTATCGATTAAAATGCTGGATCCTCAGTTTTCGGGGCAAACGAAAGAGCGTCTTTCATCACGCGAGAGTGCAGGTTTTGTCTCTAATGTGGTCAAAGATGCTTTTAGTCTTTGGTTAAATCAGCACACTTCTGTGGCTGAAAAGATTGCCGAACTGGCCATCATGAACGCACAATCTCGCCTAAAAACTGGCAAAAAAGTCGTTCGTAAAAAAATTGTTAGCGGTCCCGCCCTGCCCGGAAAATTATCAGATTGCACCAGTAATGATCTTGACCAAACTGAAGTTTTTCTCGTGGAAGGTGATTCAGCTGGTGGTTCTGCCAAACAAGCGCGAGACAAAGAATATCAAGCCATCTTACCACTACGAGGCAAAATCTTAAACACTTGGGAAGTGGATTCTGAGCAAGTTTTGGCCAGTAATGAAATACACGATATTAGTGTTGCTATTGGGCTTGAACCTAATAACGATGACTTGGCTGGCCTTAGATACGGAAAAATCTGTATTCTGGCAGATGCCGACTCTGATGGTGCGCACATTGCCACCCTAATTTGCACCTTGTTTGTTAAGCATTTTCCTAAGCTTATCAAAGAAGGACACGTGTATGTTGCCATGCCGCCTTTATACAGAATCGATGCTGGCAAGCAAGTGCACTACGCATTAGATGATAATGAAAGAGATGCAATTATTCGAAAAATTGAAAGTGAAAATAAACGTGTTAAGATTCAAGTGCAGCGTTTTAAGGGCTTGGGTGAGATGAACCCTTCTCAACTACGAGAGACTACCATGCTGCCTGATACTCGACGCCTTATTCAGCTTACCCTGGAAAACCCACTACAAGCCTTTCAAACGATGGACATGCTACTCAGTAAAAAACGTGCACCAGACCGTAAAAAATGGCTAGAAGAAAAAGGCAATTTGGCCAATGTCTAAGGCAGTTGTTCTGCTCTCAGGTGGTTTAGACTCTACCACCACACTTGCGATTGCTCAATCTCAAGGCTATGACTGCTACGCACTGAGTTTTAATTACGGACAAAAACAAAAATCAGAACTAAAATCAGCTAGCAAAATTGCTAAGCATTTTGGCGCTATTGAACACCGAATCATGAATATCTCTTTATCAGATTTTGGCGGATCAGCACTGACTGATGATGATATCGAAGTACCTGATTTTAAAGAAAGCGACGACATCCCGATTACTTATGTACCTGCACGCAATACCATCTTTTTGTCTTTTGCCATGGCTTGGGCAGAAGTGCTCGATTGCCAATCTATCTTTATTGGTGTTAATGCGCTTGATTATTCGGGCTACCCTGATTGCCGACAAGCTTATATTGATGCTTTTGAAACCATGGCGAATTTAGCCACCAAACAAGGGGTAGAAGGCCAAAAGCTTTCTATCGTCACCCCATTAATTGATCTTAATAAAGCCGATATTATTAAAAAAGGCTTGTCTTTGGGAGTAGATTATTCACTCACAACCACCTGCTATCAAGCCAATGACAAAGGCGAAGCTTGTGGTGTTTGCGACGCTTGCGAGTATCGAAAAATCGGCTTTAAGTCTGCTGGAATTTCTGACCCGACTCGATACCAATAAATATTTTAAATTTAGTCTTGCATCGGCTTTATTTAGCGATAAAATGATAGTTTTTAACCTATTAAGGAAATAACAAATGAGTATTGAGGAAAGAGTAAAGAAAGTTGTAGCTGAGCAGTTAGATGTAAGTGGCGACATTGACAATAACGCTTCTTTTATTGATGATTTAGGCGCAGATTCTTTAGACACTGTTGAGTTAGTAATGTCTCTTGAAGAAGAGTTTGACTGTGAAATCCCTGATGATCAAGCAGAAAATATTACAACTGTTCAACAAGCAATCGACTACGTTAACAATAATTTGTAATTTCCGTTTAGTAATATAAACGAACAAGGCGCTTTCTTCTTTTTGAATTAAGCGCCTTTTTTATCTTAAAAAAAGAAATTAAACTATGAGCAAAAGAAGAGTTGTTATTACTGGTATGGGTATTGTTTCACCCGTTGGAAACAGTGTAGAAGAATCTTGGTCAAATATTCTTGCTGGTAAATCTGGCATTAATTCACTCACCAACCTTGAAACCGAAGGTCAATCAGTCACTTTTGGTGGCTCAGTTAAAAATTTCGAAATTACCGATTACCTTAAACCCAAAGACGCCAAAAAAATGGATACTTTTATCCACTACGGCATGGCCGCAGGTATTCAAGCGATTGAAGACAGTGGTATTGAAATTACTGAACAAAATGCAGAACGTGTCGGTGTTGCCATTGGTGCGGGTATTGGTGGCTTAGGCACGATTGAAAAAACCACTGATCTTTTTAGAGAAAAAGGCGCTAAGCGCATCTCACCGTTCTTTGTACCCTCTTCTATCATCAATATGATCTCGGGCAACCTATCGATCAAATACGGTATGAAAGGCCCTAATTTCGCCATTGTGACTGCTTGTACAACGGGCACACACAACATTGGTGACGCGGCTCGTTTAATCGAATATGGCGATGCTGACGTGATGATTGCAGGTGGTGCAGAGATGTCAACCACCAATTGTGGTTTAGGCGGTTTTGCGGCTGCTCGTGCCCTATCTACTCGCAATGATGACCCATCAACCGCTTCTCGCCCTTGGGACAAAGATCGTGATGGCTTTGTACTCGGTGATGGTGCCGGTGTGGTGGTGTTAGAAGAATACGAACACGCCAAAGCCCGTGGTGCCAAAATCTACGCTGAGGTCTCAGGTTACGGCATGAGTGGCGACGCTTACCACATGACACTACCTTCAAAAGGCGGCGAAGGTGCAGCGCGTTGTATGAAAAATGCCATGCGCAATGCTGGTGTTAACGCTGACCAAATTGATTATATTAATGCTCACGGTACATCGACCCCAGCGGGTGATCAAGCAGAAACTGATGCGGCTAAATTAGCACTTGGCGACCATGCCTATGATATTGTAATGAGCTCTACCAAATCAATGACGGGTCACTTGTTGGGCGCTGCCGGTGGTATTGAGGCCATTTTTACCGCCTTGGCGATTAAAGACCAGGTGGCTCCGCCAACGATTAACATCATCAATCAAGACCCTGATTGTGACTTAGATTACGCTGCTAACGAAGCGCGAGAAATGAAAATAGATTATGCGATTTCTAACTCATTCGGCTTTGGTGGCACGAATGGCACGATCTTGCTGTCTAAGGTTTAACCTTACTTTTCGATCGCTAAATCGACGCCTTTAATCTTATCAGCGTCACTAACTAACTCGGCGCCAAAGTCATAAATTTTTACCGCGCCATTTTGCACGCTACTCATTGCCGCTTCTTTATTGACCACTAAAGCCCAACTTTCATCGGTTGATTCAAATTGAATTGCACCGCCAATTAAAGCCAAAGCAACCACCACACCTAATAAAAATTTAATCATAATTTACAATCCTGTTATTCAAGTAAAAACGATTTTACCTATTTGTTACAAGTAATGCCGTTTGATTTAAGCAAAGCCTGTGTGCTTGGTTTAGAGCCTCTAAATTTAACATACTGCCCCATAAAGTCTAGACTACCGCCTGCTTGTAAAATATGACGCATAAAATCTTGTGAAGCCTTTGATCCAATACCACCTTGCGACTCAACATATTCATAAGCATCAGCTGCCAATACCTCTGCCCATTTATAGCTAAAATATCCTGCTGCATAACCCCCACTAAAAATATGCCCAAACGTGTTTAAAAACCGACTCTCATCCACACTTGGCATCAGTGCAGTTTGCTTGCGCACTTGAGACAATATTTCATAAGTATCTTTGCTAGATGAGTGTGTTTGAATATCCCACAAAGAAAACTCACATTGACGCAACATGCCTAATGCTGATTGGAAATTTTTAGAATCAATTAATTTTTTAAATAATTCATCCGGTAATGACTCGCCCGTTTCCCAATGTTTAGAGAGTAACTTAATCACCTCATATTCATAGCAGAAAAATTCCATATACTGGCTCGGTAACTCAACCCCATCCCAAGGCACACCAGCAATACCAGCTGCTGATGGATATTTCACTTTAGTAAGTATGTGGTGTAGTGCATGGCCAAATTCATGGAATAACGTTACAATCTCATCAAATTCAAATAGCGCAGGCTTGCCCTCACTAGGCGAATTAAGATTACACACCACAAAGGCCACGGGCTTATTATCACCCATTAAAGGCTGGTAGTCTGCCATCCAAGCACCGCCGCGTTTGTCTTTTCTGGCATACACATCTAAGTAAATTCGCCCTACGATACCGCTTGTGTTGGTGATTTCTAATACCCTAACGTCTGCGTGGTAAGAAGGCTCTTCGATTGCTTTTATTTGCACTTGATAAAGATTTTCAATGGTGCTGAACAAACCACTTAATACTTGCTGCTCTGGGAAGTACGGCGTTAGATCGGTTTTCTTAAAGCCAAATTTTTGTTCTTTTAATTGCTCAGAGTAATAACCCAAATCCCAAGGCATAAGCTCAATCCCAGCAAAGGCCTTTAATTCATCCAGTTCTCTTTGCGCTTGAGGCTTAGATTGTTCAACCAAATCATTCAAAAAATCAACGATCTGCTGACAAGATTCAACCATCTTTGACTCAACGGAAAGCTCGGCATAATTTTCAAAACCAAGAATCTTAGCCATCTCTTCTCGTAAAGCTAAGATTTCATCCATAGTGGATTTGTTATCAAACTCAACTGAGGTAATGCCGACTTCAGAGGCGCGAGAAACATAAGCCTTGTACACTTCTTCTCTGAGCGATCGATCGTCCGCATAGGTCATTACGTCCATATACACGGGTATTTGCAGGTTAATCTCATAACCATCATCGGTTTTGATCTTGGCTAATTGCTCTTCAAAATAACCTTTAAGCTCATCCTTAGTCACAACCTTTGTCCATTCATTGGTTGCTTTCAAACTGTTTTTAGAAAACTGATTACTAAGCAAACTCAAACGTTCTTTAATGGCTTTAAATCGAGTAGCATCCTCCCCTTCTAAACCAACACCTGAGAGCTCAAAACCATCGATTGCATCCTTGAGAATATGTTGCTGTTGTTCATCAAGTTGAGTATTTGTTAGATTTTTATAGGCTTCGTATAAAGCCTTATTACTGCTAATTTCAGAATAAAAATTAGTAATAAGTGGCAAGGTTTTTTCATATTCAGCATTGAACTCTTCACTAAACATCACCGAATTTAAATGCGAATTAACACTGGTGTGTTGCCCTAATTCAAATTCAAATTGATCTAACGTAGCAACCACACTACCCCAATCATTACCTTTGGCTGATTCAT
>CAYUWB010000010.1:32260-37743 GCA_964448305.1 uncultured Candidatus Ruthturnera sp. | reverse complement strand
GTTTGCCGCAGGTTCGCAGAAAGGTGGTGTTGCTTGTTATTCAATTAACGACTAACTGATCGTTATGTCTAATTCTGTTGTTGTTTCAATTATAGAATCGATGATGTTTCCAGACTTTGGCGCTTTGTATCAGCGCAAAGGCCTTGCAGAGCTTAGAGTTGACAGTGTTCGTAAAGCGGTTACTTTAGTTAAAAAGCAGTCAATAGACTATATCGTAGTGGAATTTTCTTATGCTTATAGCACCAACTATAGTGGCATTTATAAATCTAATATAGAAGTTCTACTGGTTAGTCTTTTTAAGTATTCCCCCAAAACCAAAGTAATCGTACTAGCAAAGAAAAAAGAAATGCAACATCTTCATGTACTTGACGCAGTGGATTATCCAATACACGGCGTGTTACAGTTGCCGACTTCAATGTCACAAATGGAGACATTGCTCAATATTGATTAATGCCAGTTTTCCTCAAAGGAAAAATTTGGCAAATTTTCATAATGGCTAAGTTTTGTATGAATATCAAGCCTTTTTAGGGGTTAATGACCAGTTTTACCGATAAAAAATGGGCCAAAAGGCTGTTTTAATGCTGTATATAGCGCTGTTTGAAAAAATTTAGAAAATTTTAAGAATTGGGACAAAATAAAGAAAAAGCAGTAATTTTTACTGGATTTTAATTAAAGTATTGTAAAAGGGTACCCTTTAAATTAAATTTACGAGATTGTAATTTGAGTAAGAAGCAGTATGTATACTTTATTAAATAATTAGAGTGATAAGTTTTTAGGTGTTTATGAAAACAATAATATTGGTTGTATTGATTACTATTGCATCAGGATTTGTTTTAGAAGAAAAATCTGAAGAATTTCAGTTTGGAATGAAAACAAGATATGTTGAGCAGTGTATGACGCCAATGCAAGCATTTGGTGCGAGCATGGTTCTTTTAGGTGACGGCATGAAGTTATACAATGTTAAAAAAGAGGATTTATTTCTTGGGACTACGAAAGAACAGCAAGAAAAACTCCAGTTGTTCACTGATGCAGGATATTATTGGATTTACCTTAACTCTTGCAATAGCTTGAAAAACAAAAACACTATAAAAGATTTTCTTGCCCAAGTAAGTCAGAATTAAAAATTGGTGGAGATGGCGGGGATCGAACCCGCGTCCGAAAACCTTCAAACAAAGAGTCTACATGCTTAGCTTGGTCTATTTGAGTTAGCCGCCTATCACCCGACCATCAGGGATATAAGTAGCGATTTCCAAAAGTTTTAACCGAATTACCTGGAAAAAATAATCCTAGCGAGTCTGTAAGCGACCGCTATCTAAGAAACACAGACAATCTCAAAGGAGCGGCTAGCTATGCAGCTAGAGCGTAGTTGTTTTCGTTTGCAACTATCTTTTTAAAGAGCGTTTTTACGAGCTATCTTTATCCTCGGCATGCGTCCTTGAGATCCAACTCCTCGTCGAAGCCATGTCATCCCCAGGGAGGCGTATTGTAACACTTTAGTTATCAAAGCGGGTAAATGCTTGTTCTGCATTCATTGACACTACTTTGTTAAAACATTGATCAAAGTTGATTTGTTTTTTGTCTTTGGCTTCTTCAAGCTCGATGGATAATTTTACCTTTCTGTTTTCTTCAAATTTGTACACATAATCATTAATTGGGATGACGACTTCAGTACATATTTTTTTGATGGCGCTATCTGGTTTGTCCCCACTGGTGCGTTCATAAGTGATGGTAGTGCAGTTTTCACGGGTTTTGTAGCCCTTGAGCAGTAACGCATCTATTTGATTAATCTCATTGCTAAGTTGATAAACTTGGGAGCCGTAGTGCCTAACAGTGACGTCATTGTTGCAAGTTTTGTGCGCACGAGCTTCGGGCGACATTTTTTGGAAATCTTCCAATGAAGTGCAACTGCTTAATAAAAGAATTGCAACACTTGCAATGAGTAATTTCATTATGAGATAGTAACCCTTGCAAACTTGCGCTTGCCGACTTGATACACGGCTGTGCCAGCTTCAGGCACAAGGTTACGATCAGATATTTTTTCACCCTCAATCTTAGCGGCCCCTTCTTTGATCATTCTAAAAGCATCAGAAGTGGAGTTAACCAAGCCTGCGTCTTTTAATAAGTTGGCAATTTTGATGCCAGCATCAAAACTAAATTCTGGCATTTCGTCGGGCACTTTGTTTTTGGCAAAACGGTTAATAAAGTTTTGTTGTGCTTGTTTGGCAGCGTCATTATTATGAAAGCGAGTAATGATTTCTTCTGCTAGGCGGAATTTGATGTTACGTGGATTTTCACCATTTTCTACTTCTGTTTTCCAAGAGGCAATGGTCTCAAATGTCTCGAAACTCAGTAGTTCAAGATAGCGCCACATCAGATCATCCGAGGTGGACATAATTTTGCCAAACATGTCATCTGGTGCATCATCGATACCGATGTAGTTATCGAGTGATTTTGACATTTTTTGTACGCCATCCAAGCCTTCTAAAATTGGCATAGTAAGGATGACTTGTTGCTCCATACCGGCTTGTTTTTGCAATTCACGACCCATCAAAAGATTGAACTTTTGGTCAGTACCACCGAGTTCAACATCTGATTCTAGGGCAACAGAGTCGTAACCTTGGATGAGTGGGTAGAGGAATTCATGAATAGAAATACTTTTGCCAGATTTATAGCGCTTGGAAAAATCATCACGCTCAAGCATACGAGCAACGGTTTGCTGAGAGGCGAGTTTGATCATATCAGCAGATGACATTTTATTCATCCACTCAGCGTTATAAACAACCTTGGTTTTTTCTTTGTCTAGAATTTTAAAGACTTGATCTTGATAAGACTGGGCGTTTTCTACCACTTGCTCTTCGGTGAGTGGTGGGCGCGTGGCACTCTTGCCGGTAGGGTCGCCAATCATGCCGGTGAAATCACCAATCAGGAATAAGATCTCATGGCCCAAATCTTGTAATTGTTTGAGTTTGTTGATTAACACCGTATGGCCCAAATGCAAATCAGGCGCTGTTGGATCAAAACCAGCTTTAATGCGTAGAGGTTTATTTTTAGCGAGTTTTTTCTTTAGCTCGTCGAGTGGCAATATCTCATCGGTACCACGCTGAAAGACAGCTAGCGTTTCATTTGCATTCATTATTTTATGCTCTAGTGTGACCGTCACCAAGGACGATAAATTTTTGTGAAGTAAGGCCTTCTAGCCCAACTGGGCCACGGACATGAAATTTGTCAGTGCTGATACCAATCTCGGCACCTAGGCCGTATTCAAAGCCATCGGCAAAGCCGGTAGAGGCGTTTACCATCACAGAAGATGAATCAACTTCGGTTAAGAATCGACGACCTGAGGTGTAGTTTTCAGTGACGATAGACTCGGTATGACCAGAGCCGTGTTGATCAATATGATCAATCGCTTCGCTCATTGAATTAACAATACGAATGGATAAAATGGCATCTAGATATTCGGTATCCCAATCTTCATCGGTGGCGGCAACGATTTGATCTGAGAGTTGTTGTGTTTGTTCACAACCCCTGAGCTCTACGCCTTTGGCGATGTACTCTGCAATTAGTTCAGGCAATACTCTACCAACTGCTGACGCATGTACCAGCAGGGTTTCAGTTGCATTGCACACGCCGTAACGACGCGTTTTGGCGTTAAAGGCAATTTTGATGGCTTTTTGTGTGTCAGCATCTTTGTCAATATAAGTGTGGCAGACGCCGTGCAAATGTTTAATAACAGGTACTTTTGCATTTTCACTAATGGCTTCAACCAGTCCTTTGCCGCCACGTGGAATAATGGCATCAACGTAGTCGCTGGCTTTAACGAGTTCTGCTACTGCTTCTCGATCAGTGGTGTCGATGAGTTGCACGCAGTGCTCATCAAGATCAGCATCAATTAGGCCGTCTTTGACACAAGCATAAAGCGCCAAATTAGAATGAATGGCTTCTGAGCCACCACGCAAAATCGCACCGTTGCCTGATTTTAGGCAAAGCGCTGCTGCATCAATAGTAACGTTTGGACGAGATTCGTAAATGATGCCCATCACCCCTAAAGGCACACGCATCTTGCCAACTTGAATACCACTTGGGCGGAATTTTAAGTCGGTGATTTCACCAATTGGATCTGGCAGAGCTGCAATCTGATTAAGACTTTCGATAATGCCATCAAGTCTTGAATCATCGAGCATTAAGCGGTCTAACAAGGCATCGTCTAGGCCGTTGTTTTTACCATGCTCAAGGTCTTGTTGATTGGCCTTGAGAATATTTTTTCGATTTTGGTCAATCTGGCTGGCGATGTTAATCAAGGCATTGTTTTTTGCCTTGGTTGTGGCGCCACGCAAGGTTTTTGCAGCCGATCTGGCATTTTTGCCTAGTGTGGTAATTAAATCAGTTATTGAGCCCATGGTGTTTTTCCAGCTAAATTTAGTAGTAGTGTGCGTAATTCATCAATTACATTGAGATTATCCATGCCTTTGATTGAACGGTCAATACGTCCGAGTGATAATAATAGTTTTTGTAGGCGTTGATAAGAATGGCGTTTTAGCGCACTACTAATAATAGGTTTGCGTTTATTCCATACTCGATGACTTTGTAGAACTGAATCCACTTGCTTAACTTGCTGTAATTCAATCGACATATTGATGATTGAATTGATTTCTCGATACAGTGAATTACTGAGTTGGATTGGCATTGCTGTGTCATCAAGCAGGGTTTCGTAAATTTTAAGCACTTGGTTTCCATCGCCTAAGAGCGCTGCGTCAATCAAGCCGTAAATTGTGTATTTGGATTGTTGATTGATTTGGTCTAGGTATTCTTGGGTGTTGATCTTGCCATCAGGATAGGCCATTTTTAATTTTTGTATTTCTTGCATAGAGGCTAGTAAATTGCCCTCGGTGCAAAAAGCGATGCCTTGTGCTATTTCAGCGTTAGACTCTAGCCCAAGTGTTGCCATATGGTTGGCAATCCAACCCACTAGATGGTCGCTTTGCACTTCCCAGTGTTGAATAACGCCACCAAATTGTTCGAGTGTTTTAAACCATTTGCTTTTTTGCTGAGCCATGTCAAGCTTGCCAGCAGAGATGATAAGCAAAATATCATTAGGCATTGACGCGGCGATTTCACTGAGTGCTTTTGAGCCTTTAACCCCAATTTTTCCAGTTTTTAATCGGCACTCAATAATGCGTTTTGGTGAAAATAGAGAGATGGCTGACATTTCAGCAACAATTTGACCCCAGTCAAAATTGCCATCAACTTCAAAGCTAATCTTGTCATCAAAGCCTTGAGTCTTAGCGACATCTCTAATTTGAGTTAGACTTTGTTCGACCAATAAAAGCTCTGGGCCGAAAACAAAGTAAAGGGAGTTAAGTTGGTTGGCTAATGTGTTGCTAAGTTGTTCCGGCCTAATTTTCATTTAAGCGATTTAATCTTCTCAACAATTTTTTGATAATGGTGTTGCGAAGTTGTTTGTAGCTCTCATCGATTTGTAATCG
>CAYUWB010000010.1:0-32160 GCA_964448305.1 uncultured Candidatus Ruthturnera sp. | reverse complement strand
TTCTTTTGAACTTCATCACCAATTTGAATGGCTAGCGTTTGCGCGGCTTCTTGATTGAAACGTTTTTTTAGTTCGGTAGTAAAAGCGTTGTTATCAGTGGATGTGATTGACGCATTAAGGGGTGTATTTTTGTAAGGCGTGTGGAAGCCACAAGCACTTAATAAACTGGTAATTAGAATAATAGAAAGTAAGTTGATTTTCGACATAATTTTGTACGTGTTCGTATTAAGTTAAGAATTATGACAGAATTTGAATTTATTTGTTGTAAAACCTTGAAAAATCGCTATCAGACCCTATATAAGTACACAATAGGGTATAGTTACCGTCTTAATTTTTTTATTGATTTTTTATTATGTTTAAGAATTTATTACTTTGGTTGGTTTTGGGCAGTGTCCTGACCTCGATTTTTAGCCAATTTCAGGTTGGTGAGCAGAAAAACGAAATTGCTTATTCTCAGTTTATTCAAAGTGTGAAACAAGGCGATGTTTCTAGTGTCGTTCTTGCGGGCAACAATATTAAAGGCGTTGGCGCTGGCGGCCAACAATTTACAACTTACAATCCAGGCGATTTAGGTTTAATGGGTGATTTGCTAGATAATGGCGTATCGGTTGATGCTAAGCCGCCTGAAAAAGATGGATTCTTTAAACAGCTTATTATTTCCCTAGCGCCAATTCTATTGCTTATTGGTGTGATTCTCTACACCATGAAAGGGGCTGGCGGCGCCATGGGCGGCAAAAACCCGATGAGTTTTGGTAAATCAAAAGCGCGTTTAATCACCAAAGATGAATCTAACGTTACTTTTAAAGATGTGGCTGGCGTGGAAGAAGCCAAAGAAGATGTGATGGAATTGGTTGATTTCTTATCTGATCCAGGCAAGTTTACTAAAGTGGGTGGCAAGATTCCTAAGGGTGTTTTAATGGTAGGCCCTCCAGGTACCGGTAAAACTTTATTGGCAAAGGCCGTTGCAGGCGAAGCTGACGTACCATTTTTCTTTATTTCAGGCTCTGATTTTGTTGAAATGTTTGTGGGTGTCGGCGCATCACGTGTACGTGATATGTTTGAACAAGCTAAAAAGAACGCCCCTTGTATTATCTTTATTGATGAAATCGATGCTGTGGGTCGTCAACGTGGCGCTGGCATGGGTGGTGGACACGACGAACGTGAACAAACGTTGAACCAAATGCTGGTTGAGATGGATGGTTTTGAAGGTAATGAAGGTATTATTGTGATTGCTGCTACCAACCGACCAGATGTATTAGATCCTGCATTATTACGACCAGGTCGTTTTGATCGCCAAGTAACAGTTGGTCTGCCGGATATTAATGGCCGTGATGCAATTTTAAAAGTACACATGCGTAAATTGCCGATTGCCAAGAATGTTAAATCCATCAATATTGCGAAAGGCACACCAGGTTTTTCTGGTGCTGATTTGGCTAACTTGACCAATGAAGCTGCACTGATTGCTGCTGGAAAAGGTAAAGATTTGGTTGGCATGCAAGAATTTGAAAAAGCCAAAGACAAAATCATGATGGGCTCTGAGCGCAAAACCATGGTGATGGATGACGCTGAAAAAGAAATGACCGCTTATCACGAAGCTGGCCATGCTATTGTCGGCCGCATTGTGCCTGAACACGACCCTGTATATAAAGTCAGTATTATTCCTAGAGGCCGTGCATTAGGTGTAACCATGTTTTTGCCTGAAAAAGACAGCTACAGTATTTCAAAGCGCAAGTTGAACTCTCAAGTGGCTTCTTTGTTTGGTGGCCGTATTGCCGAAGAATTAATTTATGGCGCTGATGCGGTAACGACTGGTGCGAGCAATGATATTGAGCGTGCGACAGAAATTTCACACAAGATGGTGAAACTTTGGGGTATGTCAGATGTGATGGGGCCATTGGCTTACGGTGAAGATGAGGGCGAAGTATTTTTAGGGCGTCAAGTCACTAAACATAAGCATATTTCAGATAAAACTTTTGATGCTATTGATAATGAAGTTCGAAAGATTATCGATACGAATTATGAGACTGCTTACAAAATCTTAGAAGAAAACAAAGATATTTTGCATGCAATGGCCAAAGCTTTGGTTGAGTTTGAAACCATTGACAAGGATCAGATTGATGACCTTATGGAAAGAAAGCCAATGCGCGAAGCAGCAGTGATTATTGATTCTGATGTTGCCTCTACTGAGCTAGGCAAAGGTATTGAGTCGCCAGATGACACCAGTAATGATTCTGATGAAAAACCACTAGGTGGTGGCGGTACTGAGCAAATAGCATAATTTTTGTAGTCAGATATGGCTATAAAATTTCAAAATCCAATGATTATGGGCGTGTTAAATATCACGCCCGATTCATTTTCTGATGGCGGTAAATACGTTAACACTGATGACGCCATCATAAGCGCACAACGCATGATTGACGAAGGGGCTGATATTATTGATATTGGCGGCGAATCTACTCGACCAGGTGCAAAAGCAGTTTCAACAGTTGATGAAATCAATCGCGTTATTCCTGTGATTGAAGCTTTATATCATTCAACTGATACATCTATTTCAATTGACACTTCAAAGCCAGAAGTCATGAAGTTGGCTGTTAAAGCGGGTGCCAATATGATTAACGATGTCTGTGCTTTAAGTGCTGATGGTGCACTTGAAACCGCAGCCATGCTGAACGTTGATGTGTGTTTAATGCACATGCAAGGCAGCCCAAGAACCATGCAGAAAAACCCAATCTACAACAATGTGATTGACGACATTAAAGATTTTTTTAGCCAGAGAATACAAGCTTGTGTTGATGCAGGCATTGCTGAGGATAAAATTATCTTAGATCCTGGCTTTGGCTTTGGCAAAACGTTGGATCATAACCTAGAAATTCTAAAACGTTTTAATGAGTTTAAAAGCTTTGGCCTGCCATTATTAGCAGGGCTGTCTCGTAAGTCAATGATTGGCGCACTTTTGAATGATAGAAATGTTGATGGAAGGGTTGTTGGTAGTGTCACAGGTGCTATAATTGCCACGCAAAATGGTGCAGATATTGTGCGTGTGCATGATGTGTTGGAAACCAAAGACGCATTAACAATTTTAGGGGGTGTGAGTTGAGTAATTATTTTGGTACAGATGGCATACGTGGCAAAGTAGGTGTTGCACCGATTACCGCTGATTTTTTCTTAAAATTAGGCTGGGCAGTTGGCTCGGTTTTAGCCAAAAAAGGCAAAACCAGTGTTGTTATTGGTAAGGATACTCGAGTATCTGGCTATATTTTTGAATCTGCGTTAGAAGCCGGATTTTTGTCTGCAGGCGTAGATGTTGGTCTGCTTGGCCCTATGCCAACACCCGGTATTGCCTACTTAACCAAGAAATATAACGCAAGTGCTGGCGTGGTCATTAGCGCCTCGCACAATTCTTTTGAAGACAATGGCGTGAAATTTTTCTCTTTAGAAGGATTTAAGCTTAGCGACACAGACCAAAAGGAAATTGAAGAAAAATTAGGCCAACCCATGGTGAGTGTTGATAGTTCAAGCCTTGGTAAGGCAACACGCTGTGAACATCCGATTAGCCAATATGTGAAATTCTGTAAAGAAAGTTTCGATTATTCTGTTAATTTGGGTGGCCTAGATATTGTGATTGATTGTGCACATGGTGCAACTTACCATCTTGCTGAAGATGTTTTTTCAGGCTTAGGCGCCAAAATTACCATGATTAACAATCAGCCTGATGGTTTTAATATCAACCTTAAATGTGGCGCAACTGACACAAAACATTTGCGTGATGTCGTATTAGAAAAAAAAGCTGACCTGGGTATTGCTTTTGATGGTGATGGCGATCGATTAATTATGATTGACGAGAATGGTGAGCTGGTAGATGGAGACGAACTGGTATTTATTTTAGCCAAGTCTTGGCACACCCAAAATCATTTACTCAGCAATACTGTGGTGGGTACTAAAATGAGCAATTTGGGTATGCGCCACGCATTAAGAGACTTAGATATTAATTTTATTGAAGCTGATGTCGGTGATCGTTTTGTCATGGAGCAAATGCAAGCTAACAATTCTATTTTAGGTGGCGAAGGCTCAGGCCATATTATTTGTTTAGATAAAACTACCTCTGGTGATGCAATGATTGCAGCACTTCAGGTATTAGAAGTGATTGCTAAGCGTGGCAAAACACTTGGCGAGCTAAAGTCTGAAATGCAAAAATATCCTCAAGTACTAATCAATATCAAAACCGAAGAAAAGATTGATTTAGATCAGCATACAGTTTTAAAGCAAACTCAAACTGAGGTTGAAAAAGTTTTGGGTGATGAGGGCCGTGTACTCATTCGTGCCTCAGGTACTGAGCCACTCATACGTGTAATGGTTGAAGGCAAGGATTTAGACTTAGTACAACAAAGTGCAGAACAATTAGCTGACGTACTTCGCTAATGACTTTTGATCATACCGAGCTATTTTTAGTCGGTTTAATTTTTCTTTGGGCAGGTTTTGTTCGCACAGGTTTGGGTTTCGGTGGCGCAGCACTGGGCTTGCCTTTAATGTTGTTGGTGGGTGCAACGCCTGTTTATTGGTTGCCAATTATTGGTATTCATTTACTGTTTTTTTCATCACTGACTTTAGCCAAATCTTTAAAAAAAGTAGATTGGTCTTATCTTAAGCGATCCTTATTGTGGATTATTCCACCAACTCTAATTGGTGTGGCAGGTCTATTAAGTTTGCCAGATGATGTGATTGTAGTTTTTATTTATTCAATCACTATTTTTTATGCAACAACATGGATCTTCAATGCCAAAATCACTTCACATAGTCCGTGGGTAGATAAGTTATTATTGATACTAGGTGGATATGTAGCGGGTACATCACTCACCGGTGCGCCACTCATTGTAGCGGTGTATATGCGTCATATTGCTAAAGAATACTTACGTAATACGTTGTTTGTGCTGTGGTTTATTTTAGTTAGTATTAAGATGATTGCTTTTGTGATTATGAGTGTTGAGATTGACTGGGAATTTTCACTTGCACTCATTCCTGTGGCAGCGATTGGCCATGTGCTTGGCATTAAGGCGCACCAAAGTATCACCCAAAATGATGAAGCCTTTAAGCGTTGGGTGGGCGGCGCTTTATTTGTCATAAGTTCATTTGGGTTATTCAAGCTATTTTTGAGTTAAAATCAACAGCATGAATGAATACGTCCTAATTCTAGTCAGCACTATTTTGGTGAATAATTTTGTACTGGTTAAGTTCTTGGGCTTATGCCCATTTATGGGTGTGTCAAAAAAAGTAGAAACTGCGATTGGCATGGGTTTTGCTACGACATTTGTACTGACATTAGCAAGCCTATCAAGTTATGTGATTAATACTTATATTCTGATTCCATTTGATTTGGAGTATCTGCGTACGATCGCTTTTATTGTGACTATTGCTGGTGTGGTTGGCTTTACCGAATTGGTGGTTAACAAAACCTCGCCTGTGCTTCATCAATCATTGGGCGTTTTTCTGCCGCTGATTACAACGAATTGTGCTGTATTAGGCGTTGCTTTGTTAAATGTTAATCAAGATAATGGCTTTTTAGCGTCAGGCGTGTATGGCTTTGGTGCGGCAATCGGTTTTTCATTTGTGTTGGTGGTGTTTTCAACTATTCGTGAGCGTATTGACAGTGCTAATGTGCCGGTGGTATTTCAAGGCACACCAATTGCTCTGATTACCGCTGGGTTGATGTCGATGGCATTCATGGGCTTTATTGGACTCGCCTAGTGTTTGAATCAGTCGTTATTTTCTCGTTACTTACACTGGCTTTAGGTCTAGTGCTAGGTTATGCAGCCAGTCGTTTTAAGGTTGAAGGCAATCCTTTGGTAGATCAAATCGATGCGATCTTGCCACAAACCCAATGTGGACAGTGCGATTATCCAGGCTGTCGACCTTATGCGACTGCTATTGCCAATGGCGAAGCGCCAATCAACCAATGTCCGCCAGGTGGCCAAGAAGGGGTAGATGCACTGGCAGCGCTATTAGATGTTGAAACACTAACACTCAATGAAGAACACGGAGAAACCCAGCCTGATCATGTGGTCTATGTTGATGAGCAGGTGTGTATTGGTTGTACCTTATGTATTCAAGCGTGCCCTGTAGATGCTTTTGTTGGCGCTTCTAAAGTGATGACAACCGTGATTGCCGATGAATGTACGGGCTGTGATTTGTGTATTCCAGTTTGTCCAGTGGATTGTATCCATATATTAGAAATTACCCCAACACTAGGCACTTATGTGCCTGATGTTGCCGAGATTGCCCATGCTTAATCAATCATTTAACGGCGGCATTGTAATCCCCAATCCGCATCCAGTAGAAGCGGTAGAAATTATTCAAGCGCCTTTGCCAGATAAAGTGGTCTTGCCTTTGCAACAACGTATTGGCGATGAAGCAGCTCCTTGTGTTAAAGTGGGCGATAAGGTTCTGACTGGGCAAGTTGTTGCCAAGACTAAAGACCACTTTTGTGTTCCGATTCATGCTTCGATTTCTGGAAAAGTTGTGTCTATTGATGATCAAACAATTCCACACAAATCAGGCTTAAAGTCTAAATGCATCACCATTGAATCAGATGGCAAAGATGAGTGGATTAAGCAATCAGGTTGTGGCAGTGATTTCCTGCATTGTGACCAAGCCACAATGATTAATTATATTCAGGCCTCTGGCATTGTTGGTTTAGGCGGCGCTGGGTTTCCGGCACACGCTAAACTAGAAGGTATCCAAGATTGCCACACTTTGATTATTAATGGTACTGAATGTGAGCCGGGCATTATGTGTGATGATGCGCTCATGCAACACCATCCGCGTGAGGTGATTCGTGGCGTTGAGATTTTGCTACATATTTGTGGTGCCGATCGTGCCATCATTGCTGTTGAAGATGACAAACAAGAGGCGCTAAACTCACTATTATTGTATTGTCATAATAATCGTATTAGTATCGAACAAATCCCCACCAAATATACCTCAGGTGCCGAAAAATTATTAGTTAAAGCGTTATTAGGCATTGAAATTCCATCAGGTGGACTTGCTATTGATATGGGTGTTATTTGTCAAAATGTTGCCACCACTAAGGCAATTTTTGATGCGGTAGTTGATAGCAAACCTTTGGTGTCTAGAATTGTTACAGTCACTGGCTCAGGTGTTGAGTCGCCAAATAATTACGAAGTGCGTTTAGGCACATCGTTTGAACACATTGTATCAATGTCAAATCCAAATACGAATCAACACACTGTGCGCATGGGTGGCATGATGATGGGTGTTGATGTTGAAACAACCAACACCCCAATTTGTAAGATTACTAATTGTATTTTTGTTAACAATCTTGAAGAAAAACCCAATAACCAAGAATGTATTCGTTGTGGCCAATGTAATCAAGCTTGCCCGGTTGACTTGTTGCCACAACAGCTTTATTGGTACGCCAAGAGTGAAAACACCGATAAAGCAATGGACTATAATTTAGCAGACTGTATTGAATGCAGATGTTGTGATTACGTGTGCCCAAGCCACATACCTTTGGCTGAGTATTTTTCTTTTGCTAAGGCGCTGTATCGTAAAACCACTGAAGACCAATATCGAACAGATATTGCAAGAGAGCGATTTGAATTTAGAGAATATCGTTTAGAACGCAACAAACAAGAGCGAGCTGAAATGATGGCGGCTAAAAAGGAAGAGTTAAAGAAAAAAATGGCCAATGATAAAGCTAAAAAAGACAAAATAGCAGCAGCTATGGAACGTGTTAAGAAAACCAAAAAGGCGAATGACGATGCATAGCAACGCACTGAATACTAACCAAATTATGCGTCAGGTGATTTACGCACTAGCACTAGGTATTGGCGCAGCATATACTTTCTTTGGTTGGGGTGTTGTCTTGCAAATCGTACTCGCTGTGGTAACAGCTGTTGCTGTTGAATCTGCTTTTTTAAACCTTAGAAAGCTCCCAGTAAAACCAGCCATTAGCGACGGATCAGCTGTCCTTTCAGCTGTTTTATTGGCGATTTCAATTCCAAGTATTGCACCATGGTGGATTATTGTTGTTGGTACGGCTTTTGCCATTATTTTTGGTAAACAACTCTACGGTGGTTTGGGTAATAATCCTTTCAATCCAGCGATGTTGGGTTATGCGTTTTTGCTGATTTCTTACCCATTGCAAATGACGACTTGGGCAAGTGAATTTTTAAATTTATCCCAAGCAATGAATACAATCTTTAATTTGACTTCGGTAGATGCTTTGAGTGGTGCTACGCAGTTAGACGAGGTTAAAACCCAGTTAGCATTAGGCAAAGTCATTAGTGAGTTAGAGCTGCATTCAATCAGTCAAGCCTGGATTAATGCAGGATTCTTATTAGGCGGGTTATATTTAATTGTTCGCAAGATTATTACTTGGCACATTCCTGTGGCGTTTATTGCCGGTATCATCGTTATTTCATCCATGCTCTATTTGATTGATCATCAAATATACCTACCGATGCAAAACCACCTAATGCTCGGCGCCACCATGCTCGGCGCATTCTTTATCGCGACTGATCCGGTTTCAGCTAGTACAACACCCAAAGGGCGCTTAATTTACGGTTTTTTAATCGGCGTACTGGTGGTTATTATTCGTGTGTTTGGCGGTTATCCAGATGGCGTGGCTTTCGCAGTATTATTGATGAATATCACCGTACCTTTGATTGATTATTACACACAGCCCAAGGTGTTTGGTAAATGACATTAAATCCTATTTTAAAGGCTGGCGCCTTATTGTTTATCTTCACCGCGATCAGTGTATTTTTTGTGGCACTAACGCAAGACACCACCAAGGAAAAAATTAAATACAATGAAGATCAGTTATTGATTAAGCGCCTTGGTGAATTGGTATCAGGTTATGATAACAATATTTTGCAAGATAAGTTTTCAAAAGAGATAAAGCTGCATGGCTTGCAACAAAAAGTGAGTATTTACCCTGCCAAGCGACAAAAAAAGACATTTGCTTATTTGGTTGAACATACTTACCCTAATGGTTATAACGGCAACATCCGCTTACTAACTGGGTTTGATATTAAACGTCAGTTACTCGGTGTTAGGGTTGTCACACACAAAGAAACACCAGGTTTGGGTGACAAAATTGAAACCAGAAAATCAGACTGGATTAAACAATTTACTGGCTTGTCCTTATCAAACCCTAGTCAGAGTGACTGGAAGGTAAAACGTGATGGCGGTGTGTTTGACTCATTTACTGGTGCAACGATTACACCGAGAGCAATTGTTACTGCCACTTATCAAGTTCTAGAGTTTTTCAGCAAGCAAGGCTTGCTGAAAAATAAAAAGTAACCATGAGACTTAGTGATTTTGACTTCGAACTACCGAAGTCACTGATCGCTCAGAATCCACCAGAAAATAGAACAGATTCACGTCTTTTAGTGCCTCAATCGACTATTATCGATTCATTTTTCCATAATATAGCGTCATTTATTAAACCAGGTGATTTGCTGGTAATGAATAACACTCGAGTTATCCCAGCACGCTTGTTTGGGCATAAGGCCTCGGGTGGCAAGGTGGAAATTATGATTGAGCGCCTATTGAATGATCGCCAAGTGCTGGCCATGGTAAAGGCCTCAAGAGCGCCAAAAATTGACAGTTTTATCACCCTTGAAAATGGCGATAAAGCGCAAATTATTAGTAAAGAAAATGGTTTTTATACACTAGATTTTGAAACTGATTCGTTGCTTGATTTACTTGATAATGTTGGCCATATTCCTTTGCCGCCTTATATTGAGCGTAGTGATGATCAGGCTGATCTAGAACGCTATCAAACGGTATTTGCCAGGCATGAGGGAGCGGTCGCAGCACCTACAGCAGGCCTGCATTTTGATGATGATTTGCTTGCATCTTTAGAAGAAAAAGGCATTAACCATTGTTTTGTTACTTTGCATGTGGGCGCAGGTACTTTTCAACCAGTTAAGGTTGATGAGATAACAGAACACAAAATGCATAGTGAATATTTTGAGATCAATCAAACAACCGTAGATCAAATCAACCAAACCAAGGAAAATGGCGGGCGCATCATAGCAGTAGGTACCACAGCGGTTCGATCAATAGAGTCAGCCGCTAAAAGTGGTGCACTCAAGGCCACTAAAGAAGAAACTGATATTTTTATTTACCCTGGGTATGAGTTTAAAATTGTAGATATGCTAATTACTAATTTCCATTTACCAAAATCCTCATTGCTAATGCTGGTCAGTGCTTTTATTGGTCGAGAGCGAATGATGGAGATTTACCAACACGCAATCCAAGAAAAATATCGATTTTTCTCTTATGGTGATGCTATGCTCTTGGAGAAAACAACATGATTTATGAAAATGAGTTAGTGAGCGTTGAAATTGAGACCAGTGAAATTCCTTGGGTTAAGGTTTTTACCAAGCGTAATATTAAAGAATTTAGCGAATGTAGCAAGGAAGAAAAAGCAGAAATTTTTAGAATTATCGATATAACCGAAAAGTTAATGTTAAGTTATTTCAAGGCAGATAAGATCAATATCGCATCATTTGGCAACCTATTGCCGCAGGTTCATTGGCATGTGATGGCACGTTTTGAGAATGATAGTTATTTTCCTGAGCCGATGTGGGGAGCAAAACAAAGAGAATCACAATTAGATCTGCCCAGTTTTGAGGTATTCTTTACTCAACTAGGAGAGCAACTATGAATCAGTTAGAAAGCCAAGATCAATTAGATGGTCTTAAGCGTGAAAAAGATGCGGTATTGATTTTGTTTGGTGGTGCGCATTGTGGCGTGTGTCAAACCATCAAGCCTCAGATTTTTGATAATTTTTCAGCTAAATTTCCAGACCTGGAAATGGTTTATATCGATTGCGAGCAAATGCAAGAGATTTGCGCACAACACGGCGTGTTTTCACTACCCGTGGTACAAGTGTTTTTTATGGGGCAAAAATTTATTGAAGAGGTGCGTGGTTTTTCTTTATTGGCACTCGAGCAAGAGATAGAAAAAACTTATGCAAAAATGAATGGTTAAATACCGTCTTTAATCTTTTGTAGGGTTGGCAATTCAACGCCAAATTCATTTGCTAACTCTAATGCTCTATCAAGTCTTGCAGGGGCAGATCGACCCATACATCCATGCGCCAAATCGCCTTCAAAGGCTTTAATCATGCCTTGCTCAAGTTGATGTTCATCAAAAGATTGTCCAGTTAGTTGAGTTTGTAAGGTTAATACATCTTTTGATACATTACGCATAAGATCTAGGTGATTGTTGCGAAGATCATCAACATTGGCGCCAGGCTCAATTGCCAAGCCTGCAATGTTAGTGGTTAAGATATATAGATTTTTTAACACCAACTCAAAAAGCAATGCATCGTCATCTGCTACCACATGAGCGGGAATATCAATGAGTGCAAGCGAATCAGTTAGGATTTTTGCTTTAGAACCATAAGCAGGTGAGGGTATCAGTACTTTAGAATCCATGCCTTTTTTCTTTTCAAACCACACTGAAATGACAGTAGGATTTGTAAAGTTATGCGCTTCCCAATCACGAGGTAGCAGCTCGTTTTGCATCATTGCCACACGGTCTTTCCAGGCAGAAGGGATAGAAGATAATGCAGATTGTAAATCACCTTCAGCAGTACAAACCAAGATCAATTCAGGATCGATATTGTTCTTTAACTCATCAATATCTGTTGCCCGGGTAATCGGATAAACGGGATGGTTATTTTTTAAAAAAGCACGGGCAAAAACACTGCCTAATTCGCCAATACCTAATACAACAATCGGTTTTTTCATAGTGATAAGTGGGGAAGGCTTTGCCTTCCTCAGTATTTATTATTTTAAAATTTCTAACAAAGTTGACCCCATGGTGGCAGGGGTTGGCGATATAGCAACACCTGCCACTTCCAATGCTTTAATTTTATCTTCTGCTTTACCTGAGCCACCACTAATGACCGCGCCGGCATGCCCCATACGTTTGCCTTTTGGTGCAGTCAGTCCGGCAATGTAAGAGACAACCGGTTTTGAAACATTGCTCTTAATAAATTCTGCCGCTTCTTCCTCAGCTGAACCACCAATTTCACCCACCATAATGATAGATTTGGTTTGGTCGTCAGCTTCAAACAGTTCCAAACAATCAATAAAATTCATACCCTGTATTGGGTCACCACCAATGCCAATACAAGTACTTTGCCCAAGTCCTGCTTGTGTGGTTTGGTGTACGGCCTCATAAGTTAAAGTGCCCGAACGAGAAACTACACCGACGCTACCAGCTTGGTGAATATTGCCGGGCATAATGCCGAGTTTGCATTCATCAGGGGTGATGACACCAGGGCAGTTAGGGCCAATTAGGGTTGAATCTGAATCTTTTAAAATCGCTTTAATTTTAAGCATATCCTGTACTGGTATGCCTTCAGTAATACAAGCAATTACCGGCATCTGTGCTTCAATCGCTTCAATGATTGAAGCGTAGGCAAAACGTGGCGGCACGTAAATCATGGTAGCGTTTGCACCGGTTTCGTTCATTGATTCTTTTACCGAGTTAAACACAGGTAAGTCTAGATGTGTTTGACCACCTTTGCCAGGTGTGACACCGCCAACAAATTGCGTGCCATAGGCAATTGACTGCTCAGAGTGGAACGTGCCTTGCTTTCCAGTAAAGCCTTGGGTGATTACTTTAGTATCTTTGTTAATAAGTACACTCATGCCGACAACTCCACAATTTTAATCGCTGCTTGAGTCAAATCTGCTTCGGTGTGAATATCGCAGTCAGAATCATCTAAAAGCTTTAATCCTGCTGGGGCGTTAGTGCCTTCAAGCCTTACAACAATTGGTAGGTTTGACCCGACCTTTTCAATCGCTTGCAAAATACCTTCGGCAATCAAATCACAACGGACAATGCCACCAAAAATGTTCACCAAAATACCTTTAACATTATCTTCAGTTTGGATTAGTTCAAAAGCTTTAGCAACACGCTCGGCCGTGGTACCACCACCCACATCTAGAAAGTTAGCTGGTGAGCCGCCATGGTGTTCAATCAGATCCATGGTGGCCATGGCCAAGCCTGCGCCATTCACCATACAACCAATTGTGCCATCGAGTGAGATGTAGTTAAGCTGATATTCACTGGCTTCATTTTCTTTCTCGTCTTCTTGAGATATGTCACGCAGTTCAAGAATGTCTTCGTGGCGATACAAAGCGTTATCGTCAAAGTCAATCTTGCCATCGAGTGCTAATAAGTTGTTTTCTGCTGTGGTAATCAGCGGGTTGATTTCAATTAAGCTTACGTCTTTAGTGGTGAAAATCACATATAGACCAATTAACGCATCACTAAATTGTTTGGCCAGTTCGCCCTCAAGGTTAAGCTGTTCAGCAATTGCAAGGCAATCTGTAGAGGTTAGGTTGCCTAGCGGGTCAACGCCAAATTTAATGATTTTATCGGGCGTTTCAGCAGCCACTTTTTCAATATCCATGCCGCCTTCAGTTGAAGCCAAAACCGTAATCTTTTGGGTTTGACGATCAACCAACAAACCCAAATAAAGCTCACGTTCGATGTTTTGTCCGCCTTCAATCAATAACTGATTAATCGGTAAACCTTTGGCGTCTGTTTGCGGTGTGATTAAGTTTGAACCAAACAATTGATGACAAGCACTTTCAACTTCGTTAATTGAATGACATAAAATCACACCACCACCTTTGCCACGCCCGCCAGCGTGTACTTGTGCTTTAACAACCCAAAGTTCACCACCCAACGACGCACAAGCGTTTTTGGCTTGAGACACGTTGTCAATCAACACAGCTTCAGGTGTTTTAATATTGAATTGCCTAAACAGAGATTTGGCTTGGTATTCGTGTATGTGCATGAAAAAGTGCGTAAAATAAGATGCTTGAATTTTACACTTAATAGGTTAAAAAATGGCATATTACTCTACCAGTCAATTTAAAAATGGCTTGAAACTAATGCTAGACGGTAATCCTTGTTCAATTATTAGTAATGAGATAAGAAAACCCGGCAAAGGGCAAGCTTCTAATAAAGTTAAATTAAAAGATTTAATTACTGGGAAAACCCTAGAAAAAACTTTTAAATCAGGCGAATCTTTAGAGGGTGCCGATGTCATGGAATTGGATATGCAATACCTATACAACGATGGCAGCGAATGGAGTTTTATGGATCCAGATACTTTTGATCAATATATGATTAATGATAATGCTATGGACGATGTAAGAGGTTATTTGGTAGAGCAAGACATGTGCGTCGTCACCCTTTGGAATGATAATCCGATCTCAGTAACGCCGCCTAACCATGTAATGCTTGAAGTGGTAGACACCGACCCTGGCCTTAAAGGCGATACTGCTGGTACGGGCGGTAAACCAGCTACAATGAACACCGGTGTGGTGGTTCAAGTACCACTATTCATTAGCATCGGTGAGAAAATTAAAGTTGATACACGTACCAATGAATATGCAGGAAGATCTTAAAGAATACAACGATTTTTTACAAAAAATTCGTGCATTTTTTAACGATCAAAATGTTCTAGAGGTTCAAACACCTACGTTACTTAGCACCCCTGCAACTGATGTTTATATTGATTCGTTGCGCGTTAAACTTAATCAAGATATCGGTTTAGAGCAAACCCAATATTTACATACTTCTCCAGAGTTGGAAATGAAAAAACTCTTGGCAAAGGGTAGCGGTGATATCTATCAAATCTGTCCAGTATTTCGTGACAACGAACAAGGCTCACAAAATACCAATGAATTTACCCTATTGGAATACTATCGCCTAGGCTTTGATATTCATCAACTGATGGACGACATGGTTGGGTTATTAAAAACAGTAGGCATTGATTCACAAGTGACCAAGTTGTCTTACGCACAAGCTTTTCTTGAGTTTGGAGATATCGATATTCTTAATACTGATTTTTCGACGTTAAAAATTATTGCTAAGACACATGGCTTAACAACAGATTTTGAATGGATTGAAGATTTGCAAATTCTACTTTTTACGCATCTGATTGAGCCAAAATTACAAGCCTTTCCTTTGTGCTTTATTTTTGATTATCCGGCTAGTCAATCCGCCTTAGCCAAAGTGGAAGGCAGAGTGGCACATCGATTTGAGTTGTATATGAACGGCATAGAAATCGCGAATGGTTATGATGAACTGCGCCATGCGGATGAGTACAAGGCTGTGTTTGAGCAAGAAACAGCAAAGCGCGAAACGCTTAAAAAGCACACACCTGACTTGAATAAAGGTTATTTGGAGGCCATTCAGTCATCATTACCTAAATGTGCTGGTGTGGCGATTGGAATGAGCCGATTATTCTCACAAATTAATTTAAAATAAGTTATGGCTAAATTGATTTCACTGTTGTTGTTTATAGCGTTACCCGCGCAAGCTTTGCAGCTTTTGCAGCCAAAAGAAGGGCATGATACGGTTAAGCAACGCCTAGAAGAATCTGTTGATGAGCAATCACTGTCTGCCAATCAGGTTCTTACTCAATTGAAAAAAACTGCCAAAAGTGGCGATGCTAGATCTCAATTTAGTTTGGCCAATATGTACCATAAGGGTATTAGCGTTAAACAAGATGTGAAGTTGGCGTTTTATTGGTACACTCAGGTTGCTGAACAAGGCTATGCCACGGCTCAATTTAGCTTAGCTGAAGATTATTACCATGGCACAGGGGTTGCTCAGGATTTAAAACAAGCTTTGATTTGGTATGAACAATCCGCCCGGCAAGATTTTGTCGATGCGCAATATAAAGCAGCCAAAATGCATCATCAAGGCGAAGGCACTCGAGTAGATTATGATCAAGCGCATTACTGGTATGAAAGGGCGGCTCAACTAGGTTTTGCACCAGCACAACTAGAGTTAGCCAAGCTCTATGAAGCGGGTTTAGGCACGACAAAAGATTTAAGATTGGCACAACATTGGTATGAAAAAGCTGCCATACAATTAGACGCTAAGGCGCAGTATTATTTGGCTGATTTCTTTGAGCGCGAAGGCAAGCCAATGCAAGCGTTGCTTATGTATCAAAAATCAGCCAACCAAGGCTTTACGCTATCCCAATCTCGATTATCAGATTTGTATAATCGTGGTTATTTGGTTAATCAAGATGATGCATCAGCCCTTAAATGGGCGCTTATGGTGGCTGAAAAAGGCGATGCTGACGCACAGTTCTTATCAGCAAAAATCTATCATCAAAGCAGCCAAGTTAAGCAAGATTTATCTCAATCACTGCATTGGTATAACAAAGCAGCTGAGCAGAATCACCCTCAGGCGCAGTATCAATTGGCACAATTGTATGCAAAAGGCGATGGTGTAGATCAAGATGTTAGTCGCGCAGTACAGCTTTATCAAGAAGCGGCTAGTCAAGGTTTGGCTACGGCACAACACGCTTTAGCGTTGCGTTATTTACGAGGAGAAGGTGTCGATAAAGATGACACAAAAGCAACGCAGTGGTTGTTAGAGTCTGCCAAGGGCGGATATGCGCCAGCGCAGTATTTATTGGCACTTAGATATAAACTGGGTCAAGGCATTGAAAAAGATGTTGAGCAAGAAGCTTATTGGTATCAAAAAGCAGCCAATCAGGGCAATGTAGAGGCACGTTACCACTTGGCCTTGTTGTTATTAACAGGCGATGGCGTTGATAAAGATTCAGAAAAAGCACTGTCAATGTTGCTCAATTTATCAGTACAAGAGCACGCGTTAGCACAGTACCAACTATACAAAATTTACAATCAAGGTGAGATTGTTAACCAAGACGAAACTCTGGCCAAGGTTTATCTACACAGAGCATCAGAGGGTGGGTACTCTATTGCTCAATTTCAATTAGGCCATCTTTACCAGCAAAAGCAGTTGTTAGAAGATGCGGTGAAATGGCTAGAACTCTCTGCTAAGCAAAATTATGCGCCTGCAAAATCGTTATTAGCCGAAGTGAAATTAACAGCAGATAAAATTGCTGAAGAAAAAGCCAATAGTGACAATACCGAAGTGCTTGAATCGAATGACATCGATTTAGAAACAGCACAAATCCAGTCATCATTAGAAAATATTTCTAATGAGCCTGTTTTTTTAGAAGAAATACCCAATGCCATTCCTAATAAAGATCAGATTGCTCGCTCACTAGCTGATAACACCAAGGTGATGGGCAATGTTGAAAAGCTTGTTATGAGCGCCAAACAAGGCAACCCAATTGCACAGCACAACTTAAGCACCTTATTTAGCATTGGCGCTTTGGTACCAAAAGACAACAGAAAAGCCTTTATGTTGATGCAAGAAGCTGCCAAACAAGGGCTAACACAATCCCAAAATTCTTTAGCAATGATGTATATCAATGGCGTTGGCGTTGAACCTAATTACCAATCAGCTTATTTTTGGGCCAGCACTTCGGCACGTCAAGGTGACAAAGAAGGTCAGAAAATCCTCCTACATTTGATTTCTATTGCTCAATAATATTAATGGAAAGCAACAAACAAGCATTAGGTTTTTGGCAAACACTCACATTAGAACAAATGAGCCGATCACAATGGGAGTCGCTTTGTGATGGTTGTGGTCGTTGTTGCCTGCACAAGTTAGAGGATGAAGATACCAATGAAATTTATTTCACAGACGTAGCCTGTCGTTATTTAGATGAAGAGACCTGCCAGTGTCCACATTATGATACTCGTCAATCTTTGGTGCCCGATTGTTTGACCATTTATCCTGATTGGGGTGATAAATTTAATTGGCTGCCAAAAACTTGCGCGTATCGGTTATTATCCGAAGGTAAGCCATTGTTTGATTGGCACCCACTGATTAGTGGTGATGCTAATTCAGTGCATTTGGCCGGTATCTCTGTACGTGGGCGCACCTTCAGAGATGATAAAGTAGAGGAAGAAGCGGTTTATAAACACGTTATTACTTGGGTGGATTGATGAAGAAAATCATAGTATTACTATTTTTATTGTTGGTTAAGAGTGCACTAGCGCAGTGGCCACACGAAAACATATCACAGGCAGTTTTTGCCAAATCGATAGAAGACAGAACGCCCATAGAGATAGTGACAGAGGCTGATGATTCTTTAGGTAAAATCTACTTCTTTACCAATATCCGACATTTAACTGGCGATAAAATTACGCATCGTTGGCTCTATAAAGGTAAGATTAAAGCTGAGATCAGTTTTGATATTAAAGGTAAGCGTTGGCGTGTGTGGTCAAGTAAAAATCTTTGGCATACATGGACAGGGCAGTGGACAGTAGAAGTAGTAAATCAACAAAATGAAATACTACTAACAAAAACATTTGAATTTAGAAAGAACGTCTCTTAAAGAGGCACAGGAAAGAAAAAATGGATAAAGTAGTACTTGCATACTCGGGCGGATTAGATACCAGTATTATCGCAAAATGGCTAACAGAAACCTACAACTGTGAAGTGGTCACCTTTACGGCTGATATCGGCCAAGGTGAAGAGGTCGAACCAGCACGCGCCAAGGCGGAAGCCATGGGTATTAAAGAAATTTACATCGAAGATTTACGTGAAGAATTTGCACGTGATTTTGTTTTTCCAATGTTCCGTGCGAATGCCATTTATGAAGGCGAATATTTACTCGGCACTTCAATTGCACGCCCCTTAATTTCCAAACGTTTAGTCGAAATTGCTAATAAAGTAGGCGCTGATGCCGTATCACACGGTGCGACTGGTAAGGGCAATGATCAAGTACGTTTTGAGCTTAATGCTTATGCGCTAGATGCAGATATCCAAGTGATCGCCCCTTGGCGTGAGTGGGATTTATCATCACGTGAATCACTGATGAACTACGCCGAAAAACACGGCATTGAAATTGATTACCAAAAACAAAACAAAAAATCCCCTTACTCGATGGATGCTAACTTGTTGCATATTTCTTATGAAGGTGATATCTTAGAAGACCCATGGGCTGAGCCAGAAGACGATATGTGGCGTTGGACAGTATCACCTGAAAACGCACCAGACAAAGCTGAATACATAGAGCTTACTTATGAAAAGGGTGATATCACAGCCATTAATGGTGAAGCCATGAGTCCGGCAACGGTGATGGAGTATCTCAATAAGTGTGCTGGCGCACATGGTATTGGTCGTGATGATATTGTTGAGAATCGTTTTGTCGGCATGAAATCTCGTGGTTGTTATGAAACACCGGCTGGCACAGTGATGCTTAAAGCACATCGCGCCATGGAAAGTTTAACGCTTGATCGTGAAGCAGCACACCTTAAAGATGAGTTAATGCCAAAATATGCCGAGATGATTTACAACGGTTTTTGGTTTGCCCCAGAGCGCGAAATGCTGCAAGCAGCGATTGATCAAACTCAAGAAACTGTCAATGGTACAGTTCGTCTTAAACTTTATAAAGGTGGCATTACCGTGGTTGGACGCAAGTCGGATGATAGCTTGTTTAGTGAAAAAATTGCAACTTTTGAAGATGATGAAGGTGCATACGATCAAAAAGATGCGGCTGGTTTTATTAAGCTCAATGCCCTGCGTTTACGTTTAAAAGCACTTAAATAGTATGAAAAGAATGCACATCCATATTTCTGTTGATGATTTGGATAAGAATATTCATTTTTACTCAACCTTGTTTGGCTGTGAGCCCACTATCCAACATAAAGATTATGCCAAGTGGCGTCTTGACGATCCAATGGTTAATTTTGCCGTGTCAAACAAAGGCCGTGAAAATGGGCTTAATCATTTAGGGTTTGAACTAGATTCTAACCAAGAATTAGAAGCCATATCTAAGCGGATTGATGATAACAATCTATCAAAACTGGAAGAAAAAGGCGCTAGTTGTTGCTATGCGCAGTCGGACAAATATTGGACACTAGATCCACAAGGTATTCCTTGGGAAAATTTCCACACCCTGAGTGATATTCCAGTCTACGGAGAAAACTCTAGTAAAGATGCTGAAAATGCAATGCAATGTTGTTCAGGCAAGGATAGCGATATTGGAAAAGCACAATCTAAGTGTTGTTAGTTGTCCATTCTTAAAATTTGCCAAATTTTTCAAAATATCTATTAAAAACACCATTTAGTGGGTATTTTTTTCTTAAAAACGGCACTTTAAAGACTAAAAGTGGGTTATTTTATTCAAAAATAAGGCCTATTTCCATTATTTCCAAAATTTTAATTAATAAAAAGCCCGATAAAAATCGGGCTTTTTAAATATGGAGGCCGGAACCAGAATCGAACTGGTCTAGATGGATTTGCAATCCACTGCATAACCGATTTGCTATCCGGCCAAGATGTGTGCAAAGGGCTATATAAAAAAAGACCTGATAAACAGGTCTTTTTAAAATTTGGAGCGGGAAACGAGATTCGAACTCGCGACATTCACGTTGGCAACGTGATGCTCTACCAGCTGAGCTATTCCCGCAAATTAGGTGGTAGACAACCGTGATAGATTATAGTGTTTTTTCGCTAAGAGTCAAATGTTTTTACACCTTCTTTTAAATAAATAAATCCTGAGTAGATGGTGAGCAGGGTTGCAGCTAATAGTAAAGTAACACCAATTTCAAAGCTTGGCAAGCCAAAAAACGGCTGTTGGTACAGTAAGAATAAAACAGCAAAAATTTGTACAAAAGTTTTTACCTTGCCAACAAATGAGACATTAACGGTTGATCGTTGGCCAATGGTGCCCATCCATTCTCTAAGGGCAGAAACCAAAATTTCACGAGAAATGATAATCAGTGCACAAACACCAATATACCAATGCGTGTCGCTTGGGTAAAAATCAACTAATAATACTAGCGCAACAGACACCATTAATTTGTCTGCCACCGGGTCTAAAAAAGCCCCTAATTGTGAAGTCATGTTAAGCTTTCTGGCAAGGTAGCCATCGACATAGTCAGTGGTACTGATAAACGCATAAATGCCCGTTACCCAAAAATTAATCTGCGTAAAAATATTGTCAGGCGCTTGAATGTCAATAAATCCATCTGGATTGTAAGCAGGTTGCAAGTAATATAACACAACAAAAACCGGAATGAGTGCAATCCTAGAAAGTGTGATTATATTGGGCAGTGTCATCATGAAAGTTATTCTAACAGATTTAGATTAAGTGACACTTAAAAGAAGTGGCGCGCTCGGCAGGAGTCGAACCTGCAACCGCTCGGTTCGTAGCCGAGTACTCTATCCAGTTGAGCTACGAGCGCAAATTGTTGCTTGAGTGTACAAACTATTGTGTTATTTGCCATCTGCCGTATTCATGATACTGACTGATGTCAAATGCCTTATATTTTGTACACTCAAACATAATTTACAAAATATAAAGAGTCGCGTCATTTTCTATCTAGCGTATAAGTAATACTGACCGATAAAAATGCCTTGCATTTTCAAAAAATTACCATTAACAGTAAAGCGCGTAATTATCGCCACATTTAAGACAAAGGTCAAGTAAGAAGTGGTTTATTTTTGCAAGTGTTCTACCAATTGGTCAAGCTTGACCAAGCGCGAGCCTTTAATAAGTACCGTGGCGTTAGTGTGATTGTTGATGATATGCTCAGCCAATTGTTCTAAGTCATTAAAATGAATGCCACCGTAATGCTTGGCTAACTCTCCATAAGTGTAAACAGTCTCTAGCGAATCTTTGGCCAGTTTGCCAATTTGTTGATGAAAGGCTTTGGATTCGTCTCCTAGCTCTGCCATGGTGCCGAGCACAGCAACTTTTTCACCGCTAAAGTTTAGCAATGTATTAATGGCTGCTTTCATGGATTGCGGGCTGGCATTGTAAGTATCGTCAATAATGGCTAGATCAGGTAGCTGAATGACGTTTAGTCTGCCTTTTTCAGCTTGCGTATTTTCTAATCCTTGTTTAATCGTGTTAATTTCAATCCCTAGTGCCTGTGCACAAGCACTAGCCGCTAGTGCGTTATCGATATTATGCTGGCCAATCAGTTGCAAAATAACGTTAACTTTTTGATCGGCAATGTTTAAATCAAAACGGTTGTTATTGATGTTATTGGCAAAAATATCGCCACTATCACCAAAGCTAATATCACCGGTAAAGTTGGCATCAGTATTAACAATATTTTGACTGTTGCTACTGTAAATTTCACCTTTGGCTTTAACCAAATTATCAAACCCACCAAATTCGCCAATATGCGCATCTAACGTATTGGTGACTAGTGCAATATCAGGTTGCGCAATGTCCCGTAAATAAGCAATCTCGCCCACATGATTAGCACCCATTTCAATCACCGCGTATTGGTGTTTTTCTTCTAATTCCAGTAAAGTCATCGGCACACCAAGATGATTATTAAGATTGCCTTTGGTGGCCAGTGTCGGCGCTTTTAGTTTTAATATATTCGCCAACATATTCTTGGTGGTGGTTTTGCCATTACTACCGGTGATTGCCACCACCATAGGTTTGATATTGTTGAGATGCCAACGTGCAATATCAGCCAGTGCAGCTTGTGTGTCTTTGACCAACAACACAGGTAAATTAGTAGTAACTGGTTTACTAACCACCACCCCAACTGCGCCCATTTTTGTAGCTTCATCAAGATAGTCATGTGCGTCAAAGTTGTCGCCAACGAGTGCAACAAATAAAGCGCCATCCATGCGTTGTCTTGTGTCGGTACGCACGCCTGTGAAATCAACACCAGTGGTTGTATCAACCCCTAATACTGAAGCAATGGTGTTTGTATTAGATGACAGCATTTTGTGCAATCTCGATATCGCTTAAGACCAATGTCTTGTCTTTAAATTCTTGGGTAGATTCATGACCTTTACCGGCAATCAGTAAACATTCATTTTCGTTTAAGGTGGTGATGGCAGTCTCAATAGCCAGTTGTCTATCAAGGGTAATGTCTAATTCAAAGCTATCATCAATACCACTCAGGATATCGTTAATAATTGTTTGTGGGTCTTCGCCTCGAGGGTTGTCGTTAGTGAGCACAATGGTGTTAGCCAGTTTAGATGCAATTTTACCCATTTTAGCGCGCTTATCTTGGTCACGATCGCCACCACAGCCAAAGACAATACGGATTTGGTAATCTGGATAATGCCCTTGTAAAGTATTAATAGCATTTTCAATCGCATCAGGCGTGTGGGCATAATCGACCCAAGCTAAGGTGTTTTTAATACGATGCATTCGACCCGTTGGTGGGAACAAGTGATGTAATAATGGAATAATGTTTGAACGCTTAAAGCCGAGTTGTTCAACACTGCTAAGCGCAGCCAAAACATTAGATAAATTAAATCGTCCTAATAAAGGCGCCTCAAATACAAAGCCATCGAGTTGACATAAAAAACCTTCGGCTGTGGTGTGGATTTTTTCAAAATCATCTAAACCATACGTTGCTTGTTTGGCGTGTTTAGAGGCAGCCAAAAAATTTGTATGTTGCGCATCATCACCATTAATTACCACGCTTTTGAGTGAATCAAGTGCGAATAATTTCAGCTTGGTATCTCGATACTTATCTAAACTTTGGTGGTAATCTAAGTGATCTTGTGTCAGGTTGGTAAAAACAGCTTGTTTAAAATTAAGGCCGGCTACTCTGTTTTGGTCTAATCCGTGAGAAGAGACTTCTAATACAGCTGTGTTAATACCGTCAAGATGGTATTGATGAAGTACTCTATAGAGTGTCAAAATATCGGGTGTGGTGTTATTCGAAAGCATAGGGCTATGCGTAATACCCAGTGTACCAATTAGACCATTTTTAACACCAAGTTGATCCAATAATTGTGAAATAAAGTAACTAACCGAAGTTTTGCCATTGGTACCTGTGACCCCAATGACTTCCACCTGAGTGGCTCTAGAGTAGTATCTGTTTGCTAAAGTAGGCAAGTGTTGTTTAAGGTCATCAATGCGAATAGCAGGTATATCGCATTCTAAATCTTGGGAATCTACCAATACAGCAACACAACCATTTTCAATAGCTTGATCAACGTAGTTCATACCGTGTGACGACGCGCCTTGTAACGCAACAAAAACATCGCCTGTTTGTGCATTAGCGGCATTCAGGCACAAGCCTTGTATTTCAACATCGATAGATGTTGAGGTAATGTCGGTGAGTAGTTGAGTAATATTCATTGTGCTTATTATAAAGGGCGCCTTTAAAAAAAACCTGATAAGATTTTTTAAGTGCTTTTAGAGGTTTCCTAAAGAGGACTTTGCATTATTATTGAGTTGTGGTTTTTTGCCAAAAAACTTCCACCCCCCATCTTTGTTTATAATTGAGATTCCTGGTGTTGTTTCTGTTGCTACTAATGGAATCCTTACTCAAAAAATCGGTTACAATATTAGGTCTGAATTTAATAAAAATTTTAACCATTCATCTGGGGAGAGAATATGGCTTTAACACGTAGAGATTTTATCAAAGTATTGGGCGCTGGTTCGACAGCGGGTTTGATTAGTGGTTGTGGCAGTGATGCATCAGCAAAGTTGGCATCACAAGACAACATGTATGAGGTACCAAAAACCGGCAGTGCACGTATTTTGCACATTACTGATACACACGGTAATTTATTACCTAATTACTTCCGTGAACCTAATGTTAATCTAGGTTTTGGCGATACATTCGGCAAGCTGCCACATGTTGTGGGTAATAATTTACTTAAGCAAATTGGTGTTAAGCCAGGCACACCGGAAGCCTATGCATTCACCTATAATAATTTTGAAGAGTTGGCAGCCAAATACGGCAAAACTGGTGGTTTTGGTCAAATTAAAACCGTACTAGAGTCCTTGCGTGAGAGTGCTGGCGGTGTACAAAATACCTTAACCGTTGATGGCGGTGATACTTGGCAAGGTTCGGGTACATCACTTTGGACGCGTGGCGAGGACATGGTTGAAGCCTGTAATATGCTAGGCGTTGATGTGATGGTGGGCCACTGGGAATTTACTTACAAAGAAGCGGAAACACTCAAAAATATTGGATTTTTCAAAGGTGATTTTTTAGGTCAAAACGTGCGCATTATGGAAGACGCATTGATGGGCGATGAATACTTTACCATGACAGAAAAATACGACGGTAATGGTTTGTATGATGAGGATGAAGCGCTACCATTTAAGCCTTATGTGATTAAAAATGTGGGCGGACATCGTATTGCGGTGATTGGTCAAGCTTTTCCTAGAACGTCAAACGCCAATCCACAAAAATACTTTTTCCCAGATTGGTCGTTCGGCCTTCGTGAAGATGAAATGAGCGAGCTGGTAGCCGATATTCGTGAGAATGAAAAACCAGATGCTGTGATTGTGGTTTCACACAATGGTATGGATGTCGATATTAAGATGGCTTCACGTGTGGTTGGTATTGATGCAATCTTTGGTGGACACACGCATGATGGTATGCCAAAACCGGTTGAAGTAAAAAATGCAGGTGGCATGACCGTGGTAACGAATGCAGGTTGTTCGGGTAAATATATTGGTGTGATGGATTTAGAGATTAAAGACCACAAGATGGTAGGCTATAACTACAAAATGTTACCAATTCTGACTGACTTTATTAAGCCAGATGCTGCTATGGTGTCTTACATTGATAAGATGCGTAACACGAAATACGATAAGGATGTGGTCGAAGCGCGTAGTAGTGAGATGAGCAACAACCCGGATCGTGTTGGTAAAACTTATGATGCGATTCTAACTGAAAAGCTTTGTACTACTGAGCAAACGTTATATCGTCGTGGTAACTTTATGGGTACTTGGGATCAGGTATTGGTTAACTCATTACGCGAAGAGCATAATGCAGACTTTGCTATGTCTGCCGGTGTGCGTTGGGGTACGTCAGTACCAGCAGGTCACGACGTAACCATGGAGGATCTAATGACTAACACCTCTATGACTTATGGTGAAACTTATGTTTCTGAAATGAAAGGCGCACAACTTAAAGAAGTGCTCGAAGGCATTGCTGAGAATTTATTTGTACAAGATCCATACTTACAATCTGGTGGTGATATGGTGCGTATGGGTGGATTGGACTACACCATTGATCCTGCAGCAGGGTTAGGCGAGCGTATTAGTGATATAAAAGACGATGAAGGTACACCGATTGATCCAAATAAATCATACAAAGTGTCAGGCTGGGCACAAGTTGGCTCTGTCGGTAATGGACGCTTAATGTGGGATGTGGCAGCAGATTATCTGCGCAAGCAAAAACACTTAAACTTGACCAAAGTTAATCATCCAACCATTAAGGGCGTGAAAAATAACCCAGGTATTGAAAATTACGACGGTGATTTAATTTAGGTTGTATGTCATAATAATAAGCCCCGCTAGCCGGGGCTTTTTTATGTTGAGTTGTTAATGAAAATATTGTCTTTATTATTGATTTTTGTCACCTCATTAGTACAAGCTGATGTGGTTAAACCTGCGTTGATAGAAATCTCAATTTTTGAAGATAAGACGTTAACAGTAGAAATTGACCTAAGTCTTGAAGCAGCGATGACTGGTATTGGTACTCAATACAAAAACACCGCCGATGCACCCAATTCAGCGCAGTATGATGAATTACGAGCGTTGGAGCCTGATGCATTACGCCAGCGTTTTAAAAAGTTTGAGGCTGAATTTTTAAGCAGCCTTGAGCTCAGTGTTAATCACCAAGCCCAGACGTTGGCACTAATCAATGCAAAGATTGATATTATTGGTTACAAAAAACGACCCAGAAAAACCACGCTTACTTATCAAGTTAAGCTTAGTGAATGGCCAAAAACACTGGCTTGGCAATATGGTAAGCTCTATGGTGATAGTGCACTGCGCTGGCAAGTGTACAAAAAAGATGAATACAATTGGAGTCAATGGCAATGGTTACGCGACGGCAAACCTAGTGATTTGATTGATATTGATCATCCAGAGCCACTCAGCACAGCACAGCGTTTTTATCAGTTTACCGGTATTGGCTTTGACCATGTGATTCCACTGGGTTGGGATCATATTTTGTTTATTGTCGGTATGGCGCTTTCCTCACTATTATGGAAGCGTTTGCTTTTGCTGGTGAGTGTTTTTACTTTGGCACACACACTCACACTTGGGTTGGCAATGGTTGGTGTAGTAGAAGTATCTGCGCGTATAGTTGAGCCACTGATTGCTTTTTCAATTGCTTATGTAGCAGTTGAAAATTTAATAACCCATCAATCCATCAAACGCAAAAGCATTATTGTGTTTTTGTTTGGCCTGATTCATGGGCTTGGTTTTGCCAGCATGCTCAAAGCCTTTGAGATGGTGCCAGATTCTTTTTTAACCACGTTGATCGGCTTTAATGTCGGTGTGGAATTGGCTCAGGTTGTGATTGTATTGTTTGTGGTTTTAACCTTGTTGGGGTTACGCGCATTAAAGCTCGATTACCGACAACTAGCAGTCATACCAATATCAGTCATTATTTCAATAGTTGGAATTTGGTGGGGTATAGAGAGGTTTGTCGGTTAGCAATTGCAAGTATTTTTTCTTTTAGCAAGGCAAATTTTAAAAAATATGCAAGGCGTGTAGCAAGCCTACACAACTAAATATTTTTAAAATTTAACGCAGTCGAAAAGGAAAAAGACGCAGTAATTAATTTAGATTATCTTGGCTTGCATTAATGTGTGAGTGTTAATAGCCCCCACCACTTGATTGTTTTCATTAACCACCGGTAAAGAATTCAAATTAAATTCATCCATGATTTGTACTGCCACTACCGCCGGCTTATCTGCTGAGATTGATTTACAATTTGGCGTCATTACATCGCCAATCGTGAGTGCTTGAATATCACTATGTTCTTCTAATACACGGCGTAAATCACCATCAGTAAAAATACCTTTTAGTGCACTGCCTTCGGTAATAAGCACCATGCCCAAGGCTTTTTGGCTCATGACCAATAGCGCGTCTAATAGTTTGGTGTCGGCACTCGCGGTTGGGATGTCGTCACCCCTTTTCATAATATTTTTTACAAAAGTAAGTAGGCGTCTACCTAATGCACCAGATGGATGAGAACGGGCAAAATCATCCGGGCTAAAACCTTTGTCGGTAAGTAGGCTAACAGCCAGTGCATCACCCATAGCAAGTGCGACTGTGGTGGATGAAGTAGGTGCTAAATTATGTGGGCAAGCCTCTTTTTCAACACTGACATCAAGGTGTACATTGCAAACATCACCAATTGAAGAATTAGCATTACCGGTCATGCCGATAATCGGCACACCAAGGCGTTGAATCACTGGCACTAATGTCATAATCTCGTCAGATTCCCCAGAATAAGAGATACAAATCACCACATCACCTTCAGTAATCATACCTAAGTCACCATGGCCAGCTTCGCCCGGGTGTACGGCAAAAGCAGGGGTGCCGGTTGAGGCAAAAGTTGCCGCAATCTTATTGCCAATATGGCCAGACTTGCCCATGCCAATTAGTATTACCTTTCCTGTGCAGTTTTGAATTAATTGGCACGCATCAATAAAGCTTTGATCAAGTTTGTCAGCTAGCTGAGTAACCGCTTGAGCTTCAGTAAGAATAACTTCTTTGGCAGATTGTAAAAGTGAGTTTGACATGTGTCTTAAAATTAATTGATATAATGATTGATTTTATCGATAACCAGAGCTAATGGGCAAAGAAAAAATTAAAATTTTATTTGTGTGTATGGGTAATATCTGCCGCTCACCAACCGCTGAAGGTGCGTTTAGGTCACAAGTAGAAAAACGTGGCGCTCAAGATTTATTTGAAATTGATTCTGCTGGGACGCATGCCTACCATATTAATGAACAGCCCGATTCTCGTTCGCAACGCTCAGCGGCCAAATTTGGCGTAGATTTGTCTGATCAGCGTGGGCGTCAAGTACACGAGTCTGATTTTTATCATTACGATCATATCTTTGCCATGGACACTTCAAATTTATCTGATTTACAAATGATTTGCCCACAAGAGCACCAGTACAAACTTTCTTTAATGCTGGACAACATTCCTGAAAATAACGGAAAAAGCGTACCCGATCCTTATTTTGAAGGTCGCTTTGATGACGTCTTTGAGATGTTAAATCGGGCCAGTGGTTTTTTGCTTGAAACCTTGTTAAAAAAAGTCTAAATCTTGTTGACATAGGGGCTCCATACACAGTATAATTTATCGGTTTATTGCCCCCGAAAAAACGGTGGGTGATTGAACTTTAAATAATTTAAAAGAATTTCGGAGAAATTGTATTTATGTCAACAGTTAATCAATTGGTACGCAAACCACGTAAGAAAAAGGTTGTTAAAAGTGGTGTACCAGCACTAGACAGTTGCCCGCAAAAGCGTGGTGTTTGTACTCGTGTATATACAACCACCCCTAAAAAGCCTAACTCAGCATTACGTAAAGTTGCTCGTGTCAGACTAACTAACGCAGCTGAAGTAACAACTTACATTGGTGGTGAAGGACACAATCTTCAAGAGCACTCAGTGATTCTTATTCGTGGTGGCCGTGTTAAAGATTTACCAGGTGTTCGTTACCACACAGTTCGTGGTGCATTAGATACCGTTGGTGTTGATGGCAGAATGCAAGGTCGTTCTAAGTACGGTACTAAGAAGCCTAAGAAATAAACTAATTTAAAACAAGAGAAAACTTATGAGAAGAAGATCCGCCCCTAAAAGAGAAATCCTACCAGACCCAAAGTTTGGTGATTTAGTATTGGCTAAATTTGTAAACATCTTAATGTTAGATGGTAAAAAATCAGTAGCTGAGAAGATCGTTTATGATGCGTTAGATACAATTGAAGCGAAAGGTAACGCTGAACCAATTGAAGTATTCAAACAAGCCCTAGATAACATTGGCCCACAAGTTGAGATTAAGTCTCGTCGTGTTGGTGGCTCAACCTATCAAGTACCAATCGAAGTAAGAGCCGAGCGTAAGATTGCGCTAGCCATGCGTTGGATTATTGAAGCGTCACGTAAACGTGGTGAAAAAGGCATGAAGCTTAGACTGGCAGGCGAAGTATTAGACGCAGTGCAAAATCGCGGTACCGCATTCAAGAAAAAAGAAGACACACACAGAATGGCAGAAGCAAACAAAGCCTTTGCTCACTTCCGTTGGTAATTTAGAGGATCTAAGAAAATGGCAAGAAATCACCCACTTAATCGTTACCGTAATGTTGGAATCATGGCACATATTGATGCCGGTAAAACAACAACAACAGAGCGTATCTTATTGTATACAGGCCGTACTCACAAAATTGGTGAGGTTCACGACGGTGGTGCAACCATGGACTGGATGGAGCAAGAGCAAGAGCGTGGTATTACCATTACTTCTGCTGCAACCACTTGTATGTGGAAAGGTATGGACAATCAATTTGACGAGCACCGCATCAACATTATTGATACGCCGGGACACGTTGACTTTACGATTGAAGTAGAGCGTTCATTAAAAGTATTAGATGGTGCATGTGCTGTATTTTGTGCAGTAGGTGGTGTAGAGCCTCAATCTGAAACGGTTTGGCGTCAAGCAAACAAATACAACGTACCAAGAATCGGCTTTGTTAATAAGATGGACCGTGCTGGTGCAGATTTTTTACGTGTTTGTGATCAAATTAAAACTCGCTTAGGTGGTAATCCAGTGCCAATGCAAATTGCAATCGGCGCAGAAGAAGGTTTTGAAGGTGTGGTTGATCTAATCACGATGAAGGCAATCTACTGGAACGAAGCAGACCAAGGTGCAACCTACGAAGCTAGAGATATTCCTGCAGAACTTCAAGACTTAGCTGATGAAAAGCGTGAGTTTATGATTGAATCTGCTGCTGAAGCTAACGATGAGTTGATGGAAAAATACCTTGAAGAGGGTGAGTTAACTGACGATGAAATCAAAGAAGGTATTCGCTTGCAAACGATTGGCAATGCAATCATTCCAATGTTTTGTGGTTCAGCTTTTAAAAACAAAGGTGTACAAGCGGCATTAGACGCAATGATTATGTACATGCCGTCTCCACTAGAAGTAGATGCTATTGAAGGTGTATTAGATGACAAAGACGAAACAAGAGCGCCTAGAAATGCTGATGATGATGAGCCATTTGCAGCATTAGCATTTAAGATTGCAACCGATCCTTTCGTAGGAACATTGACATTCTTCCGTGTTTATTCTGGCGTACTTAAAGCGGGTGATTTCGTTTACAACTCATCTAAAGGTAAAAAAGAACGTATTGGTCGTATGGTGCAAATGCACTCAAATGATCGTGAAGAAATTAAAGAAGTTCGTGCAGGCGATATTGCCGCAGCAATTGGACTTAAAGATGTAACAACAGGCGACACATTATGTGACATGAAAGAGAAGATCGTTCTAGAAAGAATGGAATTCCCTGAGCCAGTAATCGCATTGGCAGTAGAGCCTAAAACCAAAGCCGACCAAGAGAAGATGGGTATTGCATTATCTAAATTGGCAGCTGAAGATCCATCATTTAGAGTATCAAGTGATGAAGAATCAGGCCAAACCATTATTGCAGGCATGGGTGAGCTTCACTTAGATATTATTGTTGATCGCATGGTTCGTGAGTTTGACGTTGAGTGTAATGTTGGTGCACCACAAGTTTCTTACCGTGAAGCTATTACAACGATGGTTGAGCATCAGCATAAATTTGCTAAGCAATCAGGTGGTCGTGGTCAATATGGTCACGTGTATTTACGCATCGAACCTCAAGAGCCTGGTGCAGGTTACGAGTTTGTTGATGAAATTAAAGGTGGTGTCATTCCTAAAGAATACATTCCTGCGGTTAACAAGGGTGTTCAAGAGCAAATGGAAAATGGTGTTATTGCCGGCTTCCCATTAGTAGACGTTAAAGTAACGGTTTATGATGGCTCTTACCATGATGTTGACTCGAATGAAATGGCCTTTAAGATCGCCGCTTCTAAGTGTTTAGCGGAAGGCGCTAGAATGGCTAACCCTCAATTACTTGAGCCAATGATGGCAGTAGAAGTCGTCACACCAGAAGAGTACATGGGTGATGTGATGGGTGACCTTAATCGTCGTCGTGGTTTAGTTGGTGGTATGGAAGACCTTCCTAACGGTAAGCAATTAAAAGCAGATGTTCCATTAGCAGAAATGTTTGGTTATGCAAATGACCTTCGTTCAGCGACTCAAGGTCGTGCGAGCTATTCAATGGAATTCTCAAAGTACACAGCAGCACCAAAGAATGTTGCCGATGAAGTTATCGAAAAGTTAAACAAATAATACAAAGTAGTAAAGGAGCAATAAAATGTCAAAAGAAAAATTCGAAAGAACCAAACCCCATGTCAACGTCGGCA
>CAYUWB010000009.1:39772-45871 GCA_964448305.1 uncultured Candidatus Ruthturnera sp. | reverse complement strand
TAGTGAGGTTGCTAGAAAAACTGTCTTATTCGAATGTTGATGGCGTGTGGCAACATGCTGAGCGTAAGGTGATATTTCTGGGTGATTTTGTTGATCGAGGCGATCATCAACGAGAAGTGATTGATATTGTACGGCCTATGATTGAGCGCGGACACGCACTCAGTGTGATGGGGAATCATGAATACAATGCGATTGCTTATTACACTAAAAACGATAAGGGCGATTACTTGCGCTCACACAATGACAAACATACTAAGCAGCACCAGAAGTTTTTAAGCGCTTATGAGAGTGATCTTGCTGAAAAGGAAGAGGTTATTAAGTGGTTTAAAACATTGCCTCTATGGCTAGATTTGGCGGGTTTGCGTGTTGTGCATGCTTGCTGGGACTTTAACCTTATATCCAAGATTGGAAAGCCTGTACTAACGGATGATCTGCTGCAGCAATCAGCCATTAAAAACACTTGGCAATACGATGCGATAGAAACGCTATTAAAAGGCAAAGAGATACCTTTGCCAAATGGCCAAAGTTTTTTGGATAAAGACGGTAATCCTAGAAAGCATATTCGCACTCGTTGGTGGGATAGGCAAGCCAAAACCTACAAACAAGTATTTTTTGGCCCAGATGATGCGCTAACACACATTCCAGATGATCCAATTAGTGGTGATCATTTAATTGATTATGCAAAAGATGACAAGCCAGTATTTTTGGGGCATTATTGGATGAAGGGCGATATCCAACCTTTGGCTGAGAATATCGCTTGTTTAGACTACAGCGTTGCAGATGCTAAAGATCCTAATGCTAGACTGGTTGCGTACCGATGGGATGGTGAGCAAAAGATTGATCAAGGTAAATTTGTGTTTGTGGATAGAAAATGAATAATAATGACAATCTTTGTCATTATAGTTATAATAAAGCTAATTTATAAACATTAAAAAAAGGCGGTTAAGTGATGGCAACAATGAATGTATCTCTTCCTGATTCAATGAAATCCTGGGCAGAAGACCAAGCTCAATCGGGCCGTTATGGCAATGTAAGTGATTATATGCGCGACCTTATTAGAAGAGATCAAGATCGTCGACATGCCATTGTTGAGGCTTTGATAGCAGGTGAAAATAGCGGTGAATCAACTTTATCAGTGAGCGATATTTGGGAAAAAGTACAAAAAGATAACGCGTGAAATACACGCTTTCCAAACAGGCTGAAAGCGATGTTGAAAGATTAATCAAAAGCTCTTATTTGAGTTTTGGCTTTGAGGTAACAGACAAATACCAAAAAGGGCTGAACAACTGTTTTAATTTATTAGCATCAGAGCCATCAATTGGTGTGTCGGTTGATAGTTTGCGCTCCAAGTATCGTAAGTTTCCTTATAAGAGCCATGTTGTGTATTACAAGGTACGACAAAAAGATATTTTTATTGTTCGTTTATTGCATGAACGTATGAATGAGTTTAAACATCTGTAAAGACTCAGAGTGGTTAAACAATTAGTCAATTAAGGTGACACAATACTTAATTATTTTCAATAATAAAAGGAGATGGCGCCCTTTAATTCCTGTTGTATTGCTTAATGACAGTATCTTTACTTGCGTACCAAATAGTAAGAAATAAAAACACCAATCGCGATTTCTAGTACGGCGTATAGGGTGTATTCAAATCCAAACGTAGCGGAGAATATAACAAAACTCCACATCACCATAGCAACTACTGCTCTGCTAATTTTGCTTAACACCCATTGCGGTGCAGCGTCAGGCCCTTGCAGGGCAAATCTACCCATAGGTTCAACCGCCATGCCAATTAGAACGCCGATGATTACATGGGCAAAATTAAAGATATCCATTGTTAATATTTTAAGCCTTATTGAGAATCAGAAGTAGCTGCTAAATAGGGCTTATTATTAAGATATTTTTTTTCATTCATTTGAATGATGTTACAATATTCAAATGAACACAATAACACAGAACCATGGTGGCGCCAGAACAGGCGCTGGACGTAAAAAAAACTCGGGTAAATTTAAAGAAGATACCAAAGTAATGCGTGTGCCAGTGAGCTTAGTAGAGCAAGTTAAATCTACTTTGGATGTGTATAAATCTCAACTCAAATCTGATATTAAAGTGTCATTGCCAGTTGGCAGTGCACCAACGGTTAATACGCCTATTTTTACCTCGCGCGTACAAGCGGGTTTTCCTTCGCCTGCGGATGACCACTTAGAAGATCAGCTTGATTTAAACAAGCATTTAATCCATCATCAAGAGGCTACTTTCTTTGTACGTGCACAAGGTGAATCAATGCTAAATGCAGGTATTCATCCTGGGGATATTTTGGTGGTAGATAAATCTCTATTGGCCAAAAGTGGTAAGATTGTTATTGCAGTGGTGGATGGCGATTTTACGGTTAAGCGTCTACATAAATACAAAGGCAAGATTACGCTAAAAGCAGAAAATCCTGATTTTGATGATATTGTGATTAGTGATGGCAATGAGCTTATTATTTGGGGTGTAGTTACCTCAGTGATTCATCAGTATGCCTAAACTCAATCAACAAAAATTTGCCCTAGTAGATTGTAATAATTTTTATGCCTCGTGTGAGCGTGTGTTTGATCCAAAATTAGAGCGTGAGCCTATTGTGGTTTTGAGCAATAATGACGGTTGTGTGATTGCACGCTCGAATGAGGCTAAGTCACTCGGGATTAAGATGGGTGTGCCGTATTATCAAGTTAAGGATTTGATTATTGATAAATCAGTGGTGGTTAAATCTTCAAATTATCCTTTATATGGCGATATGTCGTCACGAGTGATGAAGGTGATTAGTCAATATTCTCCCGTGCAAGAAGTGTATTCGATAGACGAGAGTTTTTTAGATTTATCCGGTATGACACTAAATTTAAATACCCACATGCAGGCGCTTAAAAACCAAGTTAAGTCCTGGACGGGCATCCCTGTTTGCGTGGGTATGGGTAGTACTAAGGTTTTAGCCAAGTTAGCCAATCGAATTGCTAAAATTTACCCAAGGTTTAATGGGGTGTTTGATATTGATCGCCTGCCTGATAATCGTTTTATAAAGTTACTAGATTCTGTTGAGGTAGGCGATGTATGGGGTATAGGGCGTAAATCTGCTCAAAAGCTTAAGCAAGTTGGTATTCATAGTGCGCATGATTTTTATCAGGCTGATATTGGCATTATTGAAACCTTATTAGGGGTAAATGGTAAGCGTATCTACCGCGAGTTGTATGGGTATTCCTGTCTGACAATCGAGGAAATTGCACCACCAAGGCGACAGATTGTCTCTTCGCGTTCATTTGGCGCTGATTTGAGCGATTTTGATGAAATTAACCAAGCCTTAACCAGCTTAACTAGAAAAGCTGTTAATAAGCTTAACCAGCAATCTTTAGCGGCAACCTCAATGAGTGTGTTTATTCACACCAACCCTTTTAAAAAGGGTGTTGAGTGTGTTAATTTATCAAAAACCATGGGTATGAAAACACCTATTAGCGATGAAAGTTTGCTAATTCCTTTGTGCTCCAAGCTGCTTAAGCAAATTTATGAACCGGGCTATGGATTTTATAAGGGTGGCGTTATGTTGGGTAATTTAACGCCAGATAGGAACCAGCAAGACTTATTTGCTGTTAGTCAAAAAAGCAAGCAGTTGACAGATCACCCGTATGGAAACTTATTACGTTATGCGAGCGAATTGGGCAATGATCGTTGGCTGCCAAGGGCTGAGTTTCAATCAAACCGATTTACCACCCATTGGGCTGAGTTGTTGTGTGTATAGCCAAATAATGAAAACCATTGCTTTTTAGCTTAAAAGCAAGTAAGCTTAATACTAATAAAATTAAAAAATAATTTGAGATGAAAAAATTACTGATTGGATTTTTATTGTTATCTTTCGTAAACTTACCAGCTAAAGCAGCTGATTATCAGCTGAATAAAATCACTTCCGGGCTTGGTATTGTTTGGGGTATGGATTTTATCTCTGATAACGAAATTATATTCACTCAACGTTCAGGCGAGGTTGGCGTTATTAATCTGCAATCAAGCTCAGTTGAGTATTTGGATGGCATTCCAACAGTACTCGATGAAGGACAAGGCGGGTTATTGGATGTTGCAGTAAATGGCAACCAACTATACTTCACTTATTCAAAACCAGTACAAGGTGGCAGTGCCACAACATTAGCAAGTGCGCAAATAAACAATCATCAACTTGTCAATTGGAAAGATTTATTAATTACCAATTCTGTCAATGAAAATGTGCACCATTATGGCAGTCGAATCGCCATAAGTGATCAACATTTGTATGTTTCAATTGGTGATCGTGGTGTGCGAGAAAATGCCCAAGATCTTTCTAACCATGCAGGGAAAATACTTAGGTTAAATTTAGACGGGTCGATTCCAAAAGACAATCCCTTTGTTGGCACAAAAGGCGCATTAGATGAAATATGGAGCTACGGCCATAGAAATCCACAAGGATTAGCTTGGGATCAGCAGCGTTTATGGGCGATAGAACATGGACCACGAGGTGGTGATGAGATTAACTTGATTAAAAAAGGTGCTAATTATGGCTGGCCGGTGATTTCATATGGTAAAGAATATTGGGGGCCATTTAATGTAGGTGAAGGCACCCACAAAGTCGGCATGGAGCAACCCATTAAATATTATGTACCCTCTATAGCGCCAAGTGATTTAGTGATCTACAAAGGCGGTATGTTTAAATCATGGGCTGGTAGTTTGTTAACAGGGGCACTACGAGGAAAGCATATTAATAAAATCAGTGTAGATCAAGATTTAAGGGTAAATACTGAAAAGAAGTTGCTAACAAATCTTAAACAAAGAATACGGTCCCTGCTAATAGATAAACAAGGGCGTATTTATTTTTCAACAGATCAAGGTAATATCTATGTGTTGCGAAGATAATATTTTAAAACCCTTGTAACCATTCAACAAAGGCCGTTCACCATTGTTAGTTCTAGAGATATAAGGTTATTTAAAACAGAGTTACTAAAACAGTTGGTTGTGACTAAAAAATTACTTGATATTACTGGTTTTACTATTTCTGTAAAGTAGATAAATCTTCAAGTACTTGCTGAACATGCGTTTGTGGATCTACGCTTTTGTAGGTTTTGGCGATATTACCTGCTGGGTTAATAATAAAGCTATTTCTTTTGGCAAACTTTACTAGCCAATAATCTCCTAGCGAGTCATATTGTTTGGCAACTTTGCCATCGGGATCAGATAATAGAGAAAAGGGTAGGTTATTCTTCTTAGAAAATTTCTGGTGTGACTCAACATCATCTAAGCTGATCCCAAAAACGATAGCGCGTTTGGCAATAATATGATTAATCGCATCTCGAAAATTGCAGGCTTCTGTTGTACATCCTGGTGTGTCATCTTTAGGGTAGAAATATAACACCACCCATTGGTCTTGATAGTCGCTCAATGTGTGCGCCGTATTATGCTGATCAATCAGAGTGAAATTTGGCGCAGGTTGGTTCAATTCAAGAGCTGCTTGAGCTGTAAGCATGCAACTTAGCAAGGGAGATATAAATAGTGTTTTTTTAAAGAGATTCATGTTGATAGGGTTTGTTAAAGCTATATAGACACTCTACTCTATTTATTAATCCTAGAATTAAATAATTAAGGTGACACAATATTTAATTATTAATAATAAAAAGGGGGGCGGTATGAGCCCCCAATAAACTGAACTACTTTCATAAACTTTATGAAAATAATCATGTTGACTCATAGCGCATTAGCCATATAATAGACATCGTAAAAGGAGTTGTTCACCTACGAACTGGGCGGTTGATCCATATTGTGCGCCCTAGGGTTTTCCTAAAAGCACTCAAAAAGGAGAAATGTATGCATTCACTGCAACAAATCAAAAGAAGTAATAATTTACTTGTTACTAATCAAAAAACCAATCAACAATACAAACAATACATTGACGGCCAATGGCAAGATGTCGATTCTTTAGAGGCGGGTTATTACGTTTTTAAAAATGAAGATGGTGTTGCTTATTGTAAAGAGAAAGCGCCTTATGATGGCAACCCTAATCCGTTTTTAAACAGAAGCTTAAATGATTCAAGCTTTAAGGTGGATGAATGA
>CAYUWB010000009.1:35707-39672 GCA_964448305.1 uncultured Candidatus Ruthturnera sp. | reverse complement strand
TAATCCGTTTTTAAACAGAAGCTTAAATGATTCAAGCTTTAAGGTGGATGAATGAGCGACGCAGAGTGTAACCTGGAAAAAGACAATATAAGCAGTGTAAAGCACTGCGGACTGTCTCCAGAAGAGAAACGGGCTTGGCTTTTTTATAGGAATAAGGCGTGGGCAATCTGCCGTGGCAATGTAGAACGAGAAAAATAACTACGAACAAGAATTGCCGAGCTAGAGAGTCAAATTAAAGAAATTAATGGCGTTTAATTTAAAGACACTTGGCGTCTAACAGATTCTCAACTTCATCAATAAAACATCTAATCTTCATTTTTGTAAAATCCCTTTAAAAATATAATCCGTTCTTATATTTTTTTAAGGGGGTTTTATGTTTGGATTAATTAAATCACGGCGTTTGTCTATTGATTTAGGTACAGTGAATACACTTATTTATCTTGATAATGAATTGGTTTTAGATGAGCCGTCAGTAGTTGCTGTGCGCGATGACAGAGGGTCTTTGGAGAAAACTGTGATCGCCGTTGGTAAAAAGGCGAAGTTAATGCTGGGCAAGACACCTGGTTCTATTGAGGCTATTCGTCCGATGAAGGACGGCGTGATTGCTGATTTTACGATGACCAAAAAAATGCTGCAATACTTCATTAAGCAAGTATTGGATTTTGGGTTTTTCTCACCTTCTCCTATTGTGCTGGTTTGTGTTCCTTGTAGTGCTACCCAAGTTGAGCGTCGAGCGATTAAAGAAAGTGCAGCAGAAGCCGGTGCAAAGGAAGTGTTTTTAATTGATGAGCCAATCGCAGCGGCGCTGGGTGCTGGTATGAATATTAGCGAATCAACAGGGCATATGGTGATTGATATTGGTGGTGGTACGACAGAGGTGGCGGTGTTGTCTCTTAACGGGGTTGTGTATGCAAAATCGCTACGTATTGGCGGCGATGCATTTAATGATAATATTGTTCAATATGTGCGACAAAAAAATAACATTATTATTGGTGAAAATACTGCAGAGAGAATTAAAGAAGAGATAGGTTCAGCTTTTGAAGCAAAAGCCATTAAAAAGAAAACTTACGTAGGGCGTGGCGTGTCGTCGGGCTTGCCAGAGAAATTTGTAATGACCAACAAGCAAACGCTAGAGGCATTAAAAGACTCTCTGGCAAAGATAGTGAGTGCAGTTAGGGTTGCTTTGGCACAAACGCCACCAGAGCTTTCTGCCGACATTGCCCAAAGTGGGGCAACACTAACAGGTGGTGGTGCCTTATTGGTAGGGCTAGATCAGTTGATTAAGGATGAAACCAATCTAGATGTTCATATTGCTGATGATCCACTAACTTGTGTGGCTCGTGGCGGGTCTATTACACTAGACCTGATAGATAAACATAATATGAATTTTTTGTCGTCAGAATAAACAAACTATTCAAATTGGATCTGATTGAAGTGTTAACTTCATTAATAAAACATCTAATCTTCATTTTTACTCAACGATCAAAAAATATAATTCAGTTTATTTAATTTAAGAGGTGTCTAAATGAACAAACTGAAAGTGTTATCAAGCTGTGTTGTAGCAACAACACTTGTATTTACAACGGGTGCAATAGCGGGTGGCGATACTCGTGATTTTGGGCCTATCGAATCATTCGATGAGATGACTATCTCTAGCGATGAAATTATTGAACAAGAGGTGATTGGTAAAACAGATTCAGGCGTTATGATCACCGAACAGGTGCACAATACGTGTAAAGACAAACTCAACCTATCTGCCGATAACATTGCACGCTTTAAAGCAGCACTATCTAGCGGCAACTTGTACAACGTAGGGCCACTGGATGCACTGGGTACTTTGTTTTCACCAAACAGATGGGATGACTATTTTGATTGTGTAGAGGCGTATGGAGCATCTAAATGATAAAAGCAGTATTGTTGTTTGTGTTACTGGTTACCTCTGCTTATGCAGATTTAGATAAAGCGATAGAGCTTGCAGAACAAGGCAAAGTCAAAGAAGGGAAATTAGAGCTTATTAAGGTGGTTGAAGCGGCAGATGCAGGTGATGCTAAGGCTCAGCTTGAATTTGGCATTATGTGGGCAACTGAAGGATACTGGCTGTGGCAAGATGATAAAAGAGCGATTAAATGGTGGCGCAAGTCAGCTGAGCAAGGTTATATTCCTGCACAGCTAATGATGGGCACGGCTTATCTGGGTGGTGTTAAGACTGAGAAAGATACAGCTAAAGCGGATAAATGGTTTCAAAAAGTGATTGATGCTGATGAGAGTTATATCGAGTTGATTGAGTCTTTAAAGGTGATGAATAAATAAACTATTCAAATTAGAATTAATGGACGTGCCTTTATTTTTGAGCTACAAACCAAGCCCCAATTGATGTGTGAAAATAGTGGTAAAAAAACAGAAAAACTTCACCCAAAACACCTCTAATTTGCTCTACAATTGAATGCAAATTCAGTTCGAATTTTAAGGCTCTTTTTTAAATTTATTGTTGTTTTTATAGATCAGCTAAGGGCCTTTTATCCTCTGAATTTTGTGATGATTTTATTAAACTTTAGGAGGCTTTTATGGAACAAATTAAAGACATTGGTGTGACCTTGGATGTGGTGTTGTCAATACCCGCAAAGACTAATGCTGAAGCATATGCGAAGCTTGATAAGATGGATGTGTTAAAGCTATTGCAGCTAGCTGTAGAGCAGTGTGAATTTAATGAAGCAAAGCACTCAACAAAACACTGATTAATTGACAATGGAAGGTTGAGAATTGAGAATTAAATTTTGCAAATTTTATAATTAAATTGGAGAACAAAATGATAAGAAGATCTAAGGGCCACGCAGTGGTAGAAGTGATGAATATTGATAGAGAAGTTAGAGCGGCATTTAGCAGACTTGTGGATGCAATGGCGTTTCATAATAGTGATGAAATTAACATCGATAAAGTAAAGGCACAATTTAAAGAAATGACTAACAGAGCAATCAGAGACTTTGAGCAAGATATCCTTACTTTTCCAGCAGAAATGGATTCTGCAAGAACGGTGGAAAGAGTGATACGAACTTAGCCATGTCGTTGTTTAATATTTTTTCCAATCGAGATAAAATCTCTGGTGCATCAAAAGACTTTGTTAACGCTGAATGTCGATGCGTACAACAAGAGCTGGATCTGTCTGAGCTTAACTGGATGGATACTAGTGCGTATGTGCGATCAAAACAAATGCTAAAGCAGCACTCGGCCATTGCCATTCAAACGCGCTTGGCGTTTAACAAACAAAGAGATTTGTTTGAAGGAGTGTAGTTAGTGGTTTCTTGGTCAGATGTTAACGAATTAAAGAGAATGTTTAAAGCATCAAATAAGAATGCATGTGGCAAGATGTTCTGCACCACCTGTGGTGGGCAGTTTAGAAGTATTATTGATAATCTAGATCCAAATTCAATTAGAGCGATAAAGGATGTGTTAAAGAGAATCAGTCTAAGTGAGCTAGACAAATATCTAGCTGAATGGATTCCTGTTTTAGATTATTTTGATTCAGATGGTTATATTGATATTTTTATCAGAGAGGCAAATCAGTTAGATCTAACTGATATAAATGCAGTTGATCGATTTCTTATCAGAACAAAAGATATTGATAAAAATTACAACGCTGAATTTTCTGTGTTGTATAGAAAAATTCTTAAATATGCTGTTTCAAAGTCGGTGTCAGAATCACATGAGTCATTAGCAGAAACAGTGATAGTAGTGTTAGGGAATAAAGCTAAAGAATATCACGGATTGATAGAATACGCATTATCTGTTTCAAGGCATAATAGTCAAATGAAAAGAGTTTTGTATAATTTTTTTAGGGAAGAGATTGAAGAAGTTAGAGATTTTAATGGTGATGGAAACACTAGTTTAGGGTGGTATTAGAGGAAATATATTATGATTACAGCAGAAGTGCTAGAGGTTTTAAGACAAGAGTCTGCTTTTATTACTAG
>CAYUWB010000009.1:0-35607 GCA_964448305.1 uncultured Candidatus Ruthturnera sp. | reverse complement strand
TGATTACAGCAGAAGTGCTAGAGGTTTTAAGACAAGAGTCTGCTTTTATTACTAGCCCTATTCACGGATTAAAGCATTGGCGCACGGTAGAGCGTAACGGCCATTATTTGGCTAACTTCAATGGTGCTGATAAGGCGGTGTTGTCTTATTTTGCGTATTTTCATGATTGCATGCGTGAGAATGAACACCGCGACAAAGGACACGGCCCTAGAGGCGCTGTGTTCGCTATGAAGCACCGAGATATCATTGATCTTAACGATGTGCAGTTTAAACAGCTAACAGACGCCTGTAAGGGGCATACGTATGGCACACGCCCAGAATGCATCACCATTAACACTTGTTGGGATGCTGACCGACTTGATCTTGGCAGGGTGGGGATTGATCCTAATGCTGATTATTTGCATAATGAAGAAGCCAAGCGTATTGCTAATGAGTTTGATTTTGCAAAGCTGATTAACTTTAAGATTAAGGACGAACCCAAGCAAGGCATTCAAAAAGTTGTGTTTGATCTAGACAATACTTTGATTTGCGAGAAGGGTGAAAGCGTGCGTCCAGGCATGTTTGAGCTGTTAGATTCATTAAAGGCAAATGGCATTGAGATGAGTATTTGGACAGCCAGCACTCATGAGCGTGCAGAGCCGATTATTGATAGGCTGCTTTTGAGTGGGTATTTTTCTGATGTGGTGTATCGAGATGATTATGATCCTGATGCCACTTGGGGCAGGACACAACCTAAAGATATTCGTTATAGTAATGGCGACTTGCTGGTGGACGATAGCAAAAAGCACGTTGAATTTGTTGAGTCAATTGGTCTAAAAGGGTTTTGTATTACGCCGTATATTAGCTATATTGATACGAATTTAGACGAAATTGAGCAATTGCATCAGTTGATATTGCCAAAGGTTAAATTCAAGCTTAAGCGAGAAAAACAACTGTTTAATACAATTAAACGATTGTTTGCCAAAAAGAAACCAACACCAAAATGGATTGAGTGTTAATGTTTGTATTAACAGCAAATATGATTTGAGTTAAATTTATTCTTTTGTTATAATACTGTTAATCGTACTATTTAAGGTGTTGTTATGAATATTGTTGCAAATGAACTTAAAACTCGTGGTGTTGGCGTTATTGATGATGCGCTTAAGCATGATGACGAGGCTATTATTAGCGTTAGAGGGAAATCTAAATACGTTGCAGTAAGTCTTGATAGATACAACTATCTACGTGAATGCGAACTTGAAGCTGCATTACAAGAGGTAAAAGCTGAAATTAAAGCTGGTAAGGGCAAGGTAATGAGTGCTGATGAGCATCTGTCTAGAATTTAATGTATCAGTTAGTTTTTACACCTTCGTATGAAAAGCGAGTCAAGAAGTTTTTAAAAAAACACCCTGAAATAAAAAAACAATATGCCAAAACTATTAAGTTAATGGAGGCAGACCCTTTTCATCCATCTTTGAGAATTCACCCACTTGTTGGCAAATTGAAAGAACTGCATTCAATTTCAATTAATTTAAGCTATAGAATCAGCATTGAATTTATGATTGAAGATCAAAGGATTACCCCTATTGATATTGGCACTCATGACAAGGTGTACAAATAAATAAACGTTACAACAAAAAAAAGCCCGCAGAAGCGGGCTTTTTAATGAGTGTTCTAGTTGAATTTAGAAGGGGATATCGTCGTCAAAACCGGCGTTATCTACCGGCGTAATTGGGTCTTGAGCAGGTGTTGTAGCCTGTGGTGTAGTGGCAGCTGGTCTTGATGCGCCGCCGGCATCGTCACGACGATCTAGCATTTGTAATGTGCCGTTAAAACCTGACACAACGATATCAGTTGCGTATTTTTTAACACCGTCTTGCTCGTAGCTTCTGGTTTGGAGTTTGCCTTCAACGTAAACTTTAGAGCCTTTGTCTAGGTATTGGCCTGCAATTTCTGCCAATTTGCCAAATAAACTAACGCGGTGCCATTCTGTTTTTTCTTGTTTTTGACCGGTGTTTTTATCAGTCCAAGATTCTGAAGTTGCGACTGATAAGTTGGCAATTGCGTTACCATTTGAGGCGTATTTAACCTCAGGCTTTGCACCTAAATTACCCACTAAAATTACTTTATTAATACCTGCCATTTTGTTATTCTCCCGGTTGTTTTTGTTGTTTCATGGTGAGTATTACGACCCACCAAATTATTGCCATAAATGTGGTGAATAAGAATACACTATTTAGATCGTATGTGTTGTAAATCCACCCACCAAATACACCGCCAACAAATGCACCTAAAAACTGTGAGGTAGAGTACAAACCCATTGCTAGACCGCGTTTATCGGTGTTTGCAGTTTTAGAGATAAGCGATGGTAGCATCGCCTCCATGGCGTTAAAAGCAATAAAGAACAAGGCCAGCAAAATAAAGAAAGTGGTGTAGGTTAGTGGCGTTTGATAAAACAAGATTTGACTCATTATCATGATGCCAATAGCACTCAGTAACATGGTTTTGTGTTTGTGGTATTTTTCGGCCAAAATGATCATTGGCAACATGCCGATAAAAGAAACCAACATGACTGGTAAGTACATGGTCCAGTTGTCTTCTAAATTGGTAGCAACAATGTTGTTATCTACTAGTAGTTTTGGCATCACAATAAAGGCACAAGTGAGGATTAAGTGCAGAGTGAAGACACTAAAATCTAATTTGAGTAATTTGGCGTTTAATACTTGCTTGATGTTGGGTACTGATAAAGTGTATTGCGCATGTGGTTTGACATGAGGCAGTGTGAATACAATACCCAGTGCAACAATAGACAACCCGGCAATTACCCAGAAAAGCCCAGAAATACCTAAATTAACCGTAATGAACGGGCCAATGAGTAATGAAAGCATAAAGGCCATGCCGATTTGCATACCAACAAAGGCGTTAGCTTTAGAGCGCTGATCTTCAGAAACAAAGTCTGCTAAGAAGGCCATTAATACAGCAGAGATGGCGCCACCACCCTGTAAGGCTCTGCCGATCACGACGCCAATGATATCGGTTGCGTTAGCCGCAACAACACTACCAATAAAAAACAAAATTAAACCAAATATCAACAATGGCTTACGACCAAATTGGTCAGACAGGTAGCTAAACGGTATTTGTAGTAATGCTTGGGTTAGACCGTAGATGCCAATCGCTAAGCCGATTAAGTAGGGTGTGGTATTTGAGTATTGGGTGGCGTAAACCGAAAAGACCGGGAAGATCATAAACAACCCGAACATGCGAGTTGCCATAATGGATGAAATTTTAAGCGCGAAGAAACGCTCTTGTTTGTTCATTAATGTGGGTAGATTAGTCTTCTAAAGTGTAATGTGGTGTGTAGAGTGGGTAGCTCTTTTTAAGTACACGACGCGCATCTTTAGCCAGTGTGTCAGCACTGATAGCATCATAGTTATGTGCCATTAGGTGTAGTGCTGCGGGCACTGATGGTGTGTTTGGGTATTTTTCAATAATGTATTTGGTGCGATTAATAGCAGCGATATTAGCGCCTTTTTTGGTGTAGAAAATAGCCACAAAAAGTTCGTGTCTAGATAGGATGTTTCTAAGCACAATTAGGCGAGATTTGGCTTCGCTTGCGTATTCAGTTTTTGGGAATTTTTCAATTAAAGCGAGGTAGTAGTTAAAGGCATCGCGTACTGAATTAACATCACGCTGGGCGTTGTCAGTAATGTAGTCGTCTAAGATTGAGCGAGACTTGTCTTCTGAGATGACACCGCGTAAGTAGTAGGCGTATGGGGTAGAAAAATGATCTGGATAAAGTTTGATGTAGCCGTTTAGGCGATCAATGGCTTGGTCGTAATCTTCGCTTTTGTAAAGTGCGTAGGCGATTTCTAGCTTGGATTGTAGGGCGTATTTTGAGCCTGGGTAAGCTGCCTGTAATTGTTCGTAAAGCTCAATACCTTGATCCATAGAGCCAGCGCTGATTTGCTCTTTGGCTTGTTCAAAAAATGTTTTTGGTGACCAGCCTTTGGTAATAGACTCTCTTTTGGTTTCTTCTTCCCAGAAACAACCGCTTAATAGTAGTGTTAATAATGGAAGGATTAGGATTAGTTTGACTGCAGGTTTCATGAATAAGTGAAGGTAATATTACAAATATGTATAAGCATTATACTGAGGTGATTGTATTATAATGGCAAAGATTTATCCATATTTTAGACCTATATTTTTTGCATGAGTTTATTTGAAAAAAGAATTCTAATTAGTGACCTATGTGAGGTGTTAGATACCTATATGCCAAAAGAGCATGTTGAGGGTGTTTATCAAGCTTATATTGTAGCGGCTACTGCACATGATGGACAGTATCGTCGCTCGGGCGAGGCTTATGTGTTCCATCCAATTAATGTGGCGATGATTTTGGCTGAGCTAAAACTGGATTATCCTTGTATTGTTGCAGCATTGTTGCACGATTGTATTGAAGACACCTCTTTAACACACGAAGATATTGTTAGTGATTTTGGTGAGGAAGTTGCACATATTGTGCAAGGGGTTTCAAAGCTGACAGGCTTAGAGTTTCACTCAAATATTGACCAACAAGCGCAAAACTTTAGAAAGCTGTTTTTAGCCATGAGTACAGATATGCGAGTGATGATGATCAAGCTTGCTGATCGCTTACACAACATGCGCACACTCAAATCAATGAGTCGTGAAAAACAATTAAGAATTGCCAAAGAAACGGCCGAGATCCATGCGCCTATTGCACGCCGACTGGGTTTAAACAGTATCAGGGTTGAGTTAGACAATTTGTGTTTTGAAATTATTAGCCCATATCGTTATAAAGTATTAACGCACCAGATTAAAAAACAATGTGGCAATCGTAAAAAGATTATCAAGCACATTCAAGGCGAGATTGAAAATCGATTAAACCAAGAAGGCTTAGATAAAGTAAAAATTACCGGGCGTCAAAAACAGCCTTGTAGTATTTATAAAAAGATGAAAATTAAGCAGTTGAAATTCTCTCAAGTGCTTGACATGTATGCTTTTAGAGTGATTGTAGATGACGTGTCGCAGTGCTATCAGGCGTTAGGTATTATTCATAATTTGTATAAGCCTTTGCCGGGCAAATTCAAAGACTATGTGGCCTTGCCTAAGTCAAATGGTTATCAGTCGTTACACACGGTGTTGTTTGGGCCTAATAAAATCTTTATTGAAGTACAGATTCGATCAGAAGACATGCATTTTGTTTCTGAATACGGTATTGCCGCACATTGGCATTATAAGAGCGATACGAGTAACCCTGCAGAATTGGCGAGTAATTGGTTGGGTTCGTTGTTAGAAATCCAACAAAACTCAGGTACTTCGGTTGAATTTTTAGAAGAGACTAAGACTGATTTATTCCCCTCAGAAGTGTTTGTCTTTACCCCTAAGGGTGAGATTATTCAATTGCCTTATAAATCAACCGTGCTGGATTTCGCCTATGCAATTCATACTAATGTGGGTAATCAGACGATAAAAGCCAAGGTGGATCAAGTTAACGCTTCGATTACAGCTAAGTTAAAGTCAGGACAGACCATTGAAATTATTACCAATAAAAAAGCCAAACCGCATCCAACTTGGCTACAAATAGCCATTACCGCTAAAGCCAAAGCTTCCATTAAAGCCAAATTAAAAGAAGAGTCTGCTTCTGAGTTGATCCAACTGGGTGAATACTTATTAAACAATGCTTTAGAGTATCAGGGTGGTGGCGAGCCAATTAGTGAAGAAAGCTGGCAAGCCTGCTTGCAAGATTTTAAGTGTGACTCTAAAGAAGATTTGTATATGAAAATCGGCCTGTCTGAGGCCATGGTATCTGTGGTGTTAAACAAACTTCAATGCGATGGCGATCATTGTGTGATTAAAAATATTGGTATTACACAAACTCAAGGTAAGGCAATTAGTTTTGCACGTTGTTGTTACCCAATTCCAGGCGATAAAGTAGCAGGCATATTAACCACGACTAAAGGCTTGGTTATGCATCGATTTGATTGTGGTAATTTGCTTCATGCTAAGCAGAAAAATGAACAATGGCTAGAGATAGATTGGAACGCAGATGAAAATGAAGAATTTGAAGTATTGATTCGAGTACAAGTAGAAAATCGTCGTGGCATGCTGGCCTCTATTGCCAATGTGATTGCTAAAATTGGCGTTAATATTGAACACTTAGAAGTAGAGGAGCGAGATCATTCAATGAAGGCGCTTAATTTAGTCATTAGTGTGGCAAATTCTGACAAGTTAGATGAAGCACTATACGCCATAAAAAGCCTAGAATTTGTACACTCGGTTGCACGGACATAAACAAACACAATCTAGAATTTTGCTAATCATACACACCCATACAAAGACCTTTAAAAAACCGATGAATTTTCACCGTTAGTAAGCCCAATTTTTGATTAAAATTAAGCCTATCTTTTTTTTGTTTATTTTCTAAGGTATTAATATGAAATGGACCGACTCTCTCGATATTGCGATTGCACTAGACGAAGCGCACCCTGACTTTGACCCAACTTTTGTTAATTTTGTCGATTTGAGGCAAATGGTAATCGCATTAGAAGAGTTTGACGATGAAGAAGGCAAATCAGGCGAAAAAATCCTTGAAGCGATTCAAATGAACTGGCTTGAAGAAAAAGAATGAAATTAATTAAAGGGTTTGTTGTATTTGTTATTTTGAGTTTGAGCACTGCTCAGGCAATATTAGAAGTTACCGTCGTTAAAAAGGATGAAAACGCCTTTCCTATTATTGTTAGCCACTTTGAGCTAACTGGCAAGAACGCACAAGATAAAGACATCTCTAACATTATTCAGGCCAATTTAGAGCGGTCAGGGCGTTTTAACGTGGTGATTCCAGACGCTATTATTGATCAAAATGTTGATGCACAACACTGGAAGCGTCAAAATATTGAGGCTGTGGTTAGCGGCAGTATCGAGCAACAGAGCGATAAGATTTACAAGTTGAGCGTGAGTTTGTTTGATGTTTATAGCAACAAGCAATTATTTACCAAAACCACACGGGTGCATGTGAGTGGTTTTAGAAAAGTAGCACACCAATTGAGTGACCATATTTATGAGGCGTTGCTAGGTGAAAGCGGCTCGTTTAACACTTTGCTGACTTATGTTACGGTGACTACCGATGCCAAAGGCAACAAAGAATATCGATTGAATATTTCTGATTCTGATGCGATGAATGTGAAGAGCCGTATCAAGCTTAAAACCCCGATATTATCACCTGTTTGGTCGCCTAATCGAAAATACGAACACAAGAAAATCGCCTACGTTTCTTTTGAAAACGGCCGATCAGAGGTGTTTATTTGGTATCCATATACGCGTCGTAAAATTGAAAAACTACCCCGTTTTGATGGTATTGCCTCGGCACCAAGCTGGCATCCGAATGGCAAAAGTTTGGTGTTGACTTTATCTAAAAATGGTAACAAAGACATCTATTCTTATAATTTAGAAGATAAGAAGTTAACTCGATTAACACACAACCCTAGTATTGATACAGAAGCCAGTTACTCACCTGATGGTACACGACTTGCCTTTACTTCTAATCGATCAGGCCAAGTGCAAATTTATATTAAAAATTTAACCACCGGCAAGATTAACCGAGCCACCTTTGAAGGCCGATACAATGCCAAAGCGGTGTTTTCACCCGATGGGAAAAGCCTAGCGATGGTTCACCGAATTGACAATGACTACCGTATTGCTATGCTAGATATTGAAACCAAAGATCTAAGTATGATGACTAATAACGAACTGGATGAGTCACCTTACTTTTCGCCAAATGGTGATATGATTATTTTTGCCACTAATAGAGACAACAAAAATTTATTATCCGTGGTGTCGGTTGAGGGCAACCGATCTTACGAGCTTTTTTCACAAATAGGTGAAGTGAGAGAGCCAAATTGGTCAACTTATTTAGAAAAATAAAACAGGAGAATAAAATGAAAAAACTTGCATTATTACCATTGATTGCTATTTTGAGCGCTTGTACGGGATCGGGTGGTTTTTTAGAATCAAATACCGTGGTGATTGAAGAAAAAGGCGCCGAGGGCAAAGCGGTTGATGCGATTGTGCGCGATGAGTCTAGTTTTAATTGGAGTGACCTAACCAAACCATTTAGCAAAGCTGACGATACAAATCAGGCAGGCGTCAAACAACAAGCGGTGGCCGAGCTAAAAGCCAACGATACGAATTTTGTTTTATATTTTGCCTACGACGGCACTGATATTGGCGACAAAGCCACCCAAGAGATTATTAAACACGCAAACTTCATGAGAGACAATCCAAGTGTTAAATTACGTTTAGAAGGGCATGCGGATGAGCGTGGTACACGTGAATACAATCTGGCTCTTGGTGAAAATAGGGCTTTGGCTGTAAAAGAAGTACTAAGCTTGTACGACGGCATGAATGGCAGAATTGAAGTGATCAGTTTTGGTGAAGAAAATCCAATTGCTAAAACGCATGATGAGAGCAGCTGGGAAAAGAATCGACGTGTTGAATTTATTTACGAATAAAAACTAAAAACAGATGAAACGTTTAGGTTGGTTAGTGTTAATTGGGTTGTTTGCGATGCAAGCGCCCTTTAACGTCCTCGCCTTAAATGTAGAAAAAGTAGTTAAAAATAATCACAGCAACCTAAAAAAATTAAAAAAAGCCAATCGGAAGTTAGTTGGTCAAATTGAAGAGTTACAAGAATCACAGAAAATTTCTACTCAAAAAATTACCGAATTATTCCATTTAATGGAATACAAAAAATCTTCCAACGTGGTTAAAGAAACTTTGTTGCGCGTTAGAGAAGACAACAGAAAAGCCAAAAAACTCTACACCAATGCTCGCAGTTTATTGGTAACGGACCAATACAACCAAGCGATTGATTTGTTTTTAAACTATTTGGATGTGTACCCTGATAACAACTACGTTCCTGATGCGACTTATTGGCTAGGCAGAGCCTATGCAGCTAAGGGTGATCGCCATAATGCGAAAAAAGTTTTTGTCGGTTTTCAGCATGACTACGCCCTGCATCACAAGTTTTCTAATTCATTGTATGAGCTTGCGATTATTGAGCATGAACTTAAAGAAGATAAACAAGCGACTCAATTACTTAAGTCAATGATCAAGAAATTCCCTGATCATCGCTCTATTGTTCAAGCAAAAGAATTGCTTAAAACAATTCAAGCAGAGCAAACAACAAGCTCTGTTGCTAAGCCTGAAACCAAGCTTGAAAAAAATAAAGACAAGTAAAGCAAAGTGAAAGTTTTGTCTATTCCTAGTGTTGCGCTAGATGCCTTATGTCAGCTTAACGCTAAGCGTTATCCATTTTTATTAGAAAGTGTTAATCACAACAAAGACAATCGTTATTCGATTTTGTTTGCCCATCCAACCGAGCAAATTGTTTTAAATGATTTAGATGAGTTTGATTTTCTGTCAACCTTAGAATCAAGCGTTGACACACCAACGACTGAAAGTGATTTGCCTTTTACTGGTGGCTGGTTCGTTTATTTATCATACGAGTTGATTGGGCAGATTGAGCCTGTTTTAAAAGATGATTTGCATGCAAGCAACCAAGCAGTGGCAATTGCCGCCAAGATTCCAACAGCCATTATTATTGATCATACTGACGAGCAAACCTACCTATTAGATCAGTTTGATAATCAAGCGCGTATTGATCAAGTGTTGGCGGATATCGAGCACTTAAATGAGATTAAAGAAGTTGCTATTAAAGGTGATTTGTCTTGGGAAGAAGAAGCTAAGTTTTTATCAGGTGTTAAGCGTAGTCGTAACTACATTGTCGCTGGTGATGTGTTTCAGGTAAATCTATCACGTCAATGGCGGTATCAGCTTGATGCTAGCGTTGCACCAGTACAAGTCTATCAAGCCTTAAAGCACTCTAATCCAGCGCCGTTTTCTGCTCTAGCGCAGTTTGATGACTTTAGTATCATCTCGTCTTCACCTGAGCGTTTATTCAGTGTGGATGGCAATCAAGTAGAAACTCGCCCGATTGCTGGTACGCATCCACGTGGCAGTGGCGAAGAAGATGAGCGCTTAAAGGCGCAGCTTATTAACCATCCTAAAGAGCAAGCTGAGCATATTATGCTGCTAGATTTGGAGCGTAATGATTTGGGCAGGGTGTGTGAGTACGGTTCAGTACATGTGAATGAGATTATGACGTTAGAAAGCTATCCTTATGTGCATCATATTGTCTCTAATATTAAAGGCAAGTTAAAACCAAACACCGGCATTAAGGCCTTGGTGCGGGCGTTGTTTCCAGGGGGCACGATTACGGGCTGCCCTAAGATTCGCTGTATGCAGATTATTGCTGAATTAGAGCAAATGCCACGCCAAGCTTATACGGGCTCGTTGGGTTATATTAGTAGCAATGGCAAGATGGACTTTAACATCTTGATTCGCACTATGACTCAGCAAGACGATACACTCACACTACGCGCTGGCGCCGGTATTGTGTTTGATTCAGTGGCTGAGCGTGAGCTTGAAGAAACCAAACATAAGGCCGAAGGCATGCTAAAAATCTTTAAGGTTGAAACTTAGAGGTCATTGGATAACGGCGTTCTTTGCCAAAGGCATTTTTACTAACCTTAGGCCCTGGTGCACTTTGCCGACGCTTGTATTCATTATTAAGCACTAGGCTACTAATACGCTTTACCGTATCAAGGCTGTGGCCTTGTTTTACTATGTGGTCAATGGATTGTTTTTGCTCAACAAACAATTCTAAGATTGCATCGAGCTCTGCATAAGGTGGTAATGAGTCCTGATCCACTTGATCGGGTGCCAACTCTGCAGAAGGCTCGCGATCAATAACACGCCCAGGAATCACATACTCAATAGAATTTCGATAATTGGCCAAACGGTAAACCAAGGTTTTAGCAATGTCTTTAAGTGGGGCAAAGCCACCAGACATATCGCCATATAGGGTAGCGTAGCCTACAGCCATCTCAGATTTATTGCCTGTGGTCAGTACAATTTTGCCTGATTTATTTGAAACAGCCATCAGTAGGGTACCTCGAATACGGGCTTGTAGATTTTCTTCAGTGGTGTCGGCATCAGTACCGGCAAACAAAGGCGATAGCTGTGCATTAAAACTATCAACCATCGAGTGAATATTGATTTCATGATAATCAACCTTCATGCTACTGGCTTGAGCTTTGGCGTCTTCAAGACTCATGCTAGAGGTATATTCGTACGGCATCATAATCGCTTGTACATGCTCAGCACCTAGCGCATCCACAGCAATGGCTAATGTTAGTGCAGAATCAATACCACCAGATAAGCCAATCACTGCACCATTAAATACACCATTTTTTTGAATATAGTCTTTGGTTGATAAAACCAAGGCATCATAAATGGTTTTTTCAACAGGCTCGTTGGTGTTTTGCAAAAGTGGCTGATCTAGCGAATGGGTTAGGGTTTGAAAGAAGGGTAGTTGGTGTGTTATTCTGCCGCTGGCATCCATCACAAAAGAACCACCGTCAAATACCAGTTCATCTTGCCCACCCACCGCGTTAACATAAATGAAGTTAACCTTGTTTTCTAATACTCTTTGCTGAATGGCTTTGATTCTTTGCTGGTGTTTGCCTAGCTGAAATGGCGAGGCATTAAGACTGATAATGGTTTGTGCACCTTGATTAACCGCAGCAGCAACTGGTGCAGACTCCCAAGCATCTTCACAAATCACCACGCCAATTTTGGTTTGCTGGCATTCGAATACAAAAGCGTCTGATCCAGGTTCAAAATAGCGTTTTTCATCAAATACACCGTAATTTGGCAAGCATTGCTTATGGTAAGTGTATATACGTCCTTGTTGAATCAGATAGGCGCTATTGTATAAACAGCCCTCAGCACGTGAAGGCGCACCAAATAACACACTGATGTCTTCAGGCAATTGAGTGCGTATGTGTTCAATGGTTGATTCAATTTGATCAATAAAACCTTCTCGTAACAATAAGTCTTCTGGTGGATAACCAATCAGTGCCAATTCTGGAAAAACCAGTAAATGGGTGCCAGTATCAAAGGCTTCATGTGAGAGATCAATGATTGTTTGAGCGTTATTGTTCAAATCGCCAACAACAGGGTTAATTTGCGCAAGTTTGATTTTGATAGGCTCTGAGCCGTTTGAAAGCTTTTCTAACTGCTCCTGCCAAAAATTGGCCTTCGATTTATTGTTGGTGAGTTTTGCGTGCTCAAGTTTGGTGTTGGCTACTACTTCAGCAGGATTAATACCCAAAATATCAGCAAATAGCCAGGCATGCATCTCAGATAGTGCTGATTTTCCTGATTTATATTTACTTAGATTTGATTGATTAATGTCGTATTCTTGGGAGATTTTGTAGTCTGAAAAGCCAGTCTTCTTGCGTACTTTAGCCAGATAGTCTTTGGTTTTATTTGCCATGATTTTTTACCTAAAATTCCTTATATTTTTTACCTATTATAGTTATTTTTTACCACTATTGTAAAGCATTCATTTTAGTTAAAAAATACTAGTAGTGGTAAAAGTACCATAATTATCTTATAAGTCATTGATTTAAAAATAAAAAAATAATAGTTAATTTTTTTATAAAAAAGCACTTTACAAGCCAAAAAAGTGATGGTATATTTCGCATAAATCAACAACAAAACAGGGGAATTGTTATGAACCAAATGCACCAGCACTTATTAGCAGAATCTGAGCTAAATCTTGAGACGATCGATCTTCAACAAAAAGCCTATACGGGTGATGCCGACGCACAGTACGCATTAGCCAACATCTTTCAAAAAGGTATTCATGTTCAAAAGAACGCTAACCATGCTTTTTACTGGTACCAGCGTGCTGCTCAACAAGGTAACTTACTAGCACAGTACAATGTGTTTTTCTCGTATTTGTATGGTGATGGTACTAAAGCGGATGCAAAACAAGCTAATAAATGGTTTGCCAAGGCTTCTTTAAAGAGCTCGTGCTCTGCAGAGTCAATCGTGGCTAAATTATTAAACGGCGTTACACTTCACTAAAAAAACAATCAAACACACCTTGGGGGAGGAAAATGAAAGTTTTACGACTTATTAAGCCGTTATCGGCATTATTTATGCTGTTAGTTGGTAGCTCGTCTTTAGCCTCTATATACAGTTCTTACTCGCCTCTGACACACCTTAAACCCTTGTCAATCATTGTTTCTGTGACATTGATCTTGGGCTTTTTATCCTTTTTTCAAAAAAATACCTACAAACAGCACTAATTGTTGCTAAACTTAACTTTTGTAATTCCTTGGGGGAATTGCTTTTATTTGTTAAATGTTAAGAGGGGAAGTTTTATGAATCAATTATTAAAATTGTCTGCTGTATCGTTATTAACGATTGGTAGTTTTAGTGTGCAAGCAGGTATATTCCATGCTGACACTTTAAAGGATGTACAGTCTAAGGGAAGTTTAACGTGTGGCGTATCAACAGGTACACCAGGTTTTTCTAGCCCTGATGCAAGTGGTAACTGGTCTGGTATTGATGTTGATGTTTGTCGTGCAGTTGCTGCAGCTACCTTAGGCGATGCCAAAAAAGTGAAATTTGTACCGTTAACGGCTAAAGAGCGTTTTGTTGCATTATCATCTGGTGAGATCGATATGTTGTCTAGAAACACAACTTGGACACATACTCGTGATACTTCACTAGGTCTTACTTTTGCTGGTGTTAACTACTATGATGGTCAAGGCTTTATGGTTAAGAAGTCATTGGGCGTTAACAGTGTGAAAGAGTTAGACGGTGCTTCATTTTGTATTCAAGCGGGAACAACAACTGAGCTTAACTTAGCCGATTACTTCCGTTCAAACAAGATGGACTTTAAAGCCGTTACTTACGATACATCTGCGCAAACCAAAGGTGGTTTTGAAGCAGGTCGTTGTGATGCACTAACATCTGACGTATCTCAGCTTGCTGGTCTTAGATCAACCCTTAAAGATCCTAGCTCTGCGGTTGTTTTAGGCGATGTTATTTCTAAAGAGCCTTTAGGTCCGGTTGTGCGTAAGGATGACAACACTTGGCTTAATATTGTTAGATGGTCATTAAATGCAATGATTGAAGCAGAAGAATTAGGCATTACTTCAGCTAACATCGATGACGCTTCTACTAGTCCTGGTGTACAAAGACTACAAGGAAAATCTGGCAAGCTTAATGAAAGCTTAGGTCTTAGCAAAGATTGGTCACGTAATATTATTGCGCAAGTGGGCAACTATGGCGAAAGTTTCGAAAGAAACATCGGCATGTCAACACCAATTCAGCTTCCACGTGGTGTAAACCAGCAGTGGCTTAAAGGCGGTATCTTGTATGCCCCAGCGTTTAGATAAAGTCTAAATAAAACACAAAATGGCTAACTGAAGAGTTAGCCATTTTTTTTATCAAGTTTTTTTTTGTGCTTACAAAACTAAAATCACTACTTTATAACAACGAAATTAGAGCGATCTTATTTCAGGTGTTAGCCGTTGCTGTTATTGCTTATTTTGCTTATCAAGCTTTTGATAACATGATGCTCAATATTGAGCAAAGAGGCATTCGAAGTGGTTTTGGTTTTTTAAGTGACGAAGCTGGTTTTGCTGTTAATGACAACTTCTTTTTAGAGTACTCACCAGCATCAACCAATCTACAAGCCTTTTATGTGGGTATTGTTAACACCTTAGTGGTTGCAATCACCGGTATATTTTTTGCATCAGTTCTAGGCCTGATTATTGGTATTTCGCGTTTGTCTAGTAACTATTTGATTAGAAAAATAGCCACTGTGTATATTGAGATTTTTAGAAATATACCCATACTACTTCAAATTCTATTCTGGTATTCAATAGCGCTTAGCGCTTTTCCATCCCCTAAAAATAGTATCAATTTCTTTGATACTGTTTTTCTCAACTCAAGAGGATTGTATCTACCTAAGCCCATTATAGAAAGTGGGTTTTATTTTGTACTTGCAAGTCTTGTTGTTGGCATTATTGCTTATATTTTTGTTAAAAAACATAGTGACAAGAAGCACGATGAAACGGGCATAGTGACCAATACTATTCCACACTTTTTAGGGTTGGTTGTATTGCTACCAATTGTGGTTTATCTATTCTTTGGTGTGCAATTAGACTATCCAGCGCTAAAGGGTTTTAATTTTAGAGGCGGTGTAGATTTATCTATTGAGTTTTTTGCCCTGGCCTTTGCTTTGAGTATTTATACTGCTACTTATATCGCTGAGGCCATTCGCTCTGGCATCGAGTCTGTTGATAATGGGCAAAAAGAGGCGGCATCAGCCATGGGCCTGACACAGACACAATCATTAAGATTGGTAGTATTGCCGCAAGCACTAAGGGTGGCAATACCGCCGATTATCAATCAATACTTAAATCTGACTAAGAACTCCTCTTTAGCGGCAGCGGTTGGCTATACAGAGTTGGTTACTATATTTTCAGGTACGGTCTTAAATGTCGTTGGCCAAGCCATTGAAATTATTATATTAACGATGCTGGTGTATTTAACGATATCACTGGTTATCTCATTAATCTTGAATATTTTTAACAAGAAAATGCAAATTAAGGGTAAATAACTATTATGGCAATCTACTCGTTAAAAGAAACAAAACAACCGCCACAATCGCAAACTAAGGCTATTGCATGGCTAAAAAACAACCTATTCTCATCCTCACTTAACATTGCGCTTACTTTTATCGCGTTATATATCATTTATTTACTGCTGCCACCGATTCTAAATTGGACAATTTTTGATGCTAATTTTGATTTAACGGCAGACAATCAATCTTGTGGCCGAGAAGGTGCATGCTGGGCTTTTATTGATTCTAATCTTAAAATGTTTATCTATGGATTTTACCCACAAGAAGAGTTATGGCGCGTCAACACTATGTTTGGTATTGTTGTGGCACTGGTTGCTTTTGGGGCTTTGATTAAAAAATCACAATATAGAGCGCACTACATTATTGGATCTTTCTTAATTTACCCTATTGTTGCCTTTGTTTTGCTCTATGGCGGACTAGGCTTAGAGATTGTCGAAACCGATAAATGGGGTGGGCTGACGCTCACTGTGGTGGTGGCAGCCGTTGGTATTGTCGCCTCCTTTCCATTGGGTATTTTGTTTGCATTAGGACGACAGTCTAAAATGCGTGTTGTGAAGTTTATTTCAGTGGTGTATATCGAGTTTATACGTGGCGTACCACTGATTACTATTTTATTTATGGCCTCTGTTGTCTTGCCGCTGTTTTTCTCGGCAGGCATGGATTTTGACAAATTACTCAGAGCTTTAATTGGCATTACTTTATTCCAAACCGCCTATATTGCAGAGGTGATTCGTGGTGGATTGCAAGCCATTCCCAGGGGGCAATACGAGGCTGCAGATGCTGTAGGTCTTAGCTTTGTGCAAAAAACAGTGCTTATTATCCTGCCACAAGCCTTAAAGATTTCTATTCCAAATATTGTTGGCTCATTTATTGCTTTGTTTAAAGACACAACTTTGCTATTGATTATTGGCTTGTTTGATATGCTAGCGATTGTAGGCGCAGCCACCAGTAATTCAAACTGGCTAGGAAGAGAAACTGAAGGCTACGTATTCGTTGCCATGGTTGTTTGGGTGATTTTGTATTCAATGAGCCGTTATTCAAAAAGATTAGAAGTGCGCTTTAGCACGGAACACAAGTAGGTAAAAAAATGAGTGAATTAATAAATAAAGAAAAAATAGGCGAAAAAGGTTGTTGTGATATTATCGAGATCAGTGGCCTTAACAAGTGGTATGGCGACTTTCACGCTCTTAAGAGTATTGATCTTAAAGTTAAAGAGGGCGAGATTATCGTGGTCTGTGGACCTTCAGGTAGTGGCAAATCTACTTTAATTCGCTGTGTTAACTTTCTTGAGAAGTTTCAAGAAGGCTCTATTGTTGTTGATGGAACAGAGTTAACCGATGATGTTAAAAAGATCAGACAAGTGCGTTCTGAAGTTTCTATGGTGTTTCAACACTTTAACCTTTTTCCACATTTAAGCATCATTGACAACCTAACTTTAGCGCCTATCTGGGTACATCATGAAACCAAACAGGAAGCAAGAGAGAAAGCCTTGCAGTTACTGGATAGAGTGGGCATCAAGGACCAAGCTTATAAGTACCCAAATCAACTGAGTGGCGGCCAACAACAACGTGTGGCGATTGCCAGGGCTTTATGTACCTCACCAAAGATTATGCTCTTTGACGAGCCGACTTCTGCACTTGATCCTGAGATGATCTCAGAAGTGCTAGATGTTATGGTGGAATTAGCCAAAGAGGGTATTACCATGATTTGTGTAACGCATGAAATGGGCTTTGCTAAAAAGGTGGCTGATCGCATTATCTTTATGGATGAAGGGCAGGTGATTGAAGAAAACAAGCCTGATTCCTTCTTTAACAAGCCTGAATCAGATCGCTTAAAGTTATTTTTAGATCAAATATTAAGCCAATAGCATTAACTTTTTGGCTTTATTTGATTAAATATTTAGTGCAAAACCAAGATTTTTGTTAAACTTTGCCCATTGATTTGTCTTTATTTTAATAATTATGAGCCTATTTAGTCGAAACAAAAAAAGTGAAAGTGCTGATAAAAATAGCAAAAACTCAAATTGGAATAAAGATCTTAAGCGTAATATTGTTAACAAAACTGGCACAACTCAGCAAGGTTTTGAATTTGCCGAAAACATAGAAGAACAAAGGCCAAAAGATATATCGGGGACCAAGAAGGGACTAAGCTTTAATGTTGAAGAAATCACCCAGGACCAAGTCAAAATTTTAAAGAATTGCACTCATGAAAACTCAGCTGCCGAGCTGATAAAAATTTTAAAAAGAACCAATAAGACAAAATTTAAGCAATCAGTTTTAGATCCATTAATAAAATTTGGATTTTTTGAATTAACCATTCCTGAAAAACCAAAAAGTCCAAAACAAAAATACCGACTAACCGATAAATTTGTTGGAAAGAAGTTGGTGATCAACACTTAAGATTCGAAAAAAGTAAGTTTTCGCCCTATTTTTACCAATTAGCCTCAAATTTTCGATTTAAGCCACTTTTTTATCAAAATAATATCTCAACTAACCAGTACCGATAATCGTTTAAAAAATAAAGAGTCAAAATAATACTCGTAACCAACTGATTTTTAATGATTTTTACTATATTTTCTACTATTTTTTGGTTTTTAAGGCTGTTTTTGCTTATACTATAGTGAGAATTTTACAAATTTACTTATCATGAAAAAAACCGTATTTTTTATCTCACTCTTATTTTTGTCTTTTGGTGTGTTTTCTAGCTCTAATGTTTACACAACTCAAGATAATGCCGCCTTAAGATTAGACAAAACACCTGAGTCTAAGGTGTTAAAGTCGCTTTCTAAAGATGAAAAATTACAGAGAATAACCATGCATTATTCTGGCTGGTCGCAGGTAAGTTTTAACGGCTTAAATGGTTGGATTTTGTCAGACAAACTAACGCAAACTGCGCCAAAAAATGTCACTAATTTAGCAGCCAAATCTGGTGTTAATGGTGACAATAGTAAACACCTTAAGCAGATTGAAAATCTTAAAAAATCATTAGCAGAATTACAATTAGAAAATAAATCTCTATCCTCTACAATCGTTGATATAAAAGCTTTAAACGCAGAATCAATCACTAAAAATACCGCCGATTTAAGCGCACTTGAGCAAAAAAATTCCAAGCTTTCTGCTCATAACAATGACTTGCAATCTCAACTTGATTCTGTTGATACAGATAATAATCTAAACAGCTTATTTATACTCATATTGGGTTTAATTGTTGGCTTTATTGTTAGTGCTATTATTGCTCGATTAGCACAGAAAAAACGCGACAGTTTTAACACCATTAGTCGCTCATATTAGCCAATTATTATGACCAGCGTTACCTCTGTTGAAGTTTCAATTGAGACTTTTCAAGCCTTAGTGATTGAACGATCACACAAACAATTGGTTATTTTGGATATTTCAGCTGATTGGTGTGGCCCCTGTAAAATTTTAGAGCCGATCTTAAATGGTGTTGCAGCAGAGTATAATGAGGGTGAATTTGTATTAACAAAACTTGAAGCAGAGGATGAAAATATGAAAATTGCAGGGCAGTTTTCAGTACGTGGTTTTCCTACCGTTATTGCCTTTATCCGAGGCGAAGAAGTTGATCGATTTCATTCGGTTAAAACTCATGATTTTTTGCGTGACTTTATTGATAAAAACTTGGAAAAATTTTAATGAAAACTGGTATTTTACTTACTAATCTTGGCACACCTGATGCGCCTACAAAGCCCGCTTTAAAGCGATATCTAAAGCAATTTCTTTCAGATAGTAGAGTTATTCAGCCAAGAAGTAAATTTCTATGGTGGTTGATTTTAAATGTTGTGATTTTAAATACAAGACCTGCTAAATCTGCACAGGCCTATGCTAAAGTTTGGAATATTTTTGGCAAAGGTTCTCCATTGTTAAATATTACTTTAATGCAAGCTAAAGGCATTGAAAAAATATTATCAAATAATAATATAGAGCTTGAAGTGGGTATGCGATATGGCTGCCCATGCATTAATTCGGCTTTAACAAAACTAAGGGGGAGAGGCTGTGAAAAAATCGTTGTTTTGCCTCTCTATCCTCAACATTCTGATAGTACAACTACTTCAACAATGGATGTTATTAACGAAACATTTAAGGGGTGGGATAGTAGCCCAGAGTTAGAATTTATTGATAATTATTATGCTAATGAGGATTATATTCAATCTTTAGCTAATTCAGTTATTGAGCACCAAAAACTACATGGAAAACCTGAAAAATTAATGATGTCATTTCATGGAATACCAAAGCGTTTTGTCGATAATGGCGATGTTTATTATGAGCACTGTTTAGAAACAAGTGTGTTGCTTGCTAAGAAGCTAGAGTTACAAGATGGTGATTATCAATTGTGCTTTCAATCAATATTTGGCCCTGAAGAGTGGATTAAGCCTGAAACTAAAGGGAGTTTAGAGTCTTTAGCAAAAGAAGGTGTTAGGCACGTTCAAGTTATTTGCCCAGGTTTTTCTTCAGACTGTCTAGAAACTTTAGAAGAAATTGATGAGGAAAATCGAGAGTATTTTATTCAAGCCGGTGGAAAGCAGTTTAGTTATATCCCTGCGTTAAACGATAGAAACGACCATTTAGAGGCTCTCTCTAATATTATTATTCAGAGGCTGTAATTTGTTCGCATAATTTATATTATGTTAAATTATATAAAAATATATGATTTAATTAAAAAAATTGTTATTTAAATAAATTATTTAAAGCATCATTTAAATTTGGGAAGTCAAATTTAAAACCAATGTCAATTAGTTTTTGCGGTTTGACTGATAAACTTTTCATTAGTACTTGGCTGCCTTCTCCAAATAACAATTTTAATTGCCATGGAAAGGTTTTAATTATAAAAGGTCTATTTATAGCGCTAGCCAAAGCTTTACCAAATTCTTTTTGATTAATTAAATTAGGAGATGTTAAATTATAGATGCCACTGAGATTTTGATCAATTCCAAATTGAAAAGCTTTAACTATGTCTTGAATGTGGATCCAAGGAAAGCATTGAGTGCCATCTCCTATGGGGCCTCCAGCTCCTAGTCGATACATTGGCAGCATTTCTTTTAACGCCCCGCCATCTTTACTTAAAATAACACCAAATCGATACACTAACGCTTTTTCACTAATATTGAACGCTTCTTCTTCCCAATTTTTAGCTAGCACAGACAAAAAGTCAGACCCATGTTGTGTGTATGTTTCATCGAATGGATTTTCGCAGTCTGATTCTGGGTAAAACCCTACTGCAGAAGCAAATATAACCTTAGGACTTTTGTTTGAATTGTTGTATATTTTTGCTAATTTCTTATTTGTATTTATTCTGCTTGTCCAAATTTCTTCTTTGTATTTTTTAGTCCATCTTTTTGCTATAGTTGCTCCACTTAACTGTATTAATAGGTCCGACCATTCAATACTTTGCTCGAGTGTTTTTTCTTGATTGTAAATTTCTCTTCCAAAAGCTTTTACTTCATTGTCAATCGAAAAATGACTTACTAATGTCTTTCCAACCAAACCTGTGCCGCCAAGTATTAAAATTTTCATTTTTATTTTATCCAATCTGTTGTTTTTTATAATTAACTCTATATGTTCTTTAGTCATTTAAACTTTGATCGACAAGCTGTGCTTGTTTGATAAGTCTAATAATAGAGATCCTTTTCCAAATTTACCCATACAGGTTTGTACGCTTCTGCAGATTTTTTAGGCCTTGTATTTAAATAATTAAATTTAAAATAGCTTTCCATATAAATCTAGCAGGAGGAGGTTCAACCACTCGTGTATCTAATAAAAACTCCTTTAGATAAATCTTTAAAGATTTTTTTTCTGGAAGATCTGGTGTGCCTAAGTTGGTAATTAAAACGCCAATTTTTGCTTTATTGGTAGACTCATATTTTTGTGTGCATTGGTACATCATCAGTTCTAAATATTTGCTCTTAATGCTAAACTTTGAGGATATGGATTTAAATAATATTGTTTGCCAATATACGAATTTTTGTATTTTCTTTGAAAAAGATTTAAAAGAGCCATTGGCGTAGATAACGGCACTTCGTTGTTTTTATAAGAATCAAAAACATTCAATAATTCGTTTTTAGATTCAGAATCCAACTCATTTTTGAAATATCCCATAATGTGCTGCATAGAATTTATATGTTTATTTCTTGTGGCTTTAATTTTCATTACTTTCATAAATTCAATTAAGTAGATATTTTTAATTTCATGTATATTTTTATGTGTAGCTGAAGCTGCAATTTTTCCTAAAATAGATGCATACTGAGAGCCTCTAGCCATTATTGAAAATTTATAAGAAGCATGAAATTCAAACAATTGAGTGGTAGTCATATGTTGTTGTATAGACTGAAATCTATAATGTGCATAAACTCTTTCTAAAAAATTTTCTCTAATTGTAGGATCATTTAATCTACCTTCTTCTTCAATAGGAACATCAAGATTATTTGTTATGAGCTCTTTTGCAAAAATTCCAATACCAGAATAATCCGGAGTACAATTAGGATTGTCATTATATAAAGGAACTCTCTCCATGCCACAGCTAGGTGATTTGCTTTTCAAAATGTACCCATTTATAGAGTTCTCAATATTGCTTGAAATACTTTGATAATAATCTGTAATCTTATTGTTTAAATCTATATCGGGAAAATGTTTATCCACCAGAGAAACTTTGTCATTTATTTTTTTTAATTGAATTGGCGGTCTAGGCGTACCCATACCGCTACCCACTTCTGGACAAAAAGCTTTAAATGTAAAAAAATTGCCCAAGATGTCATTGGCAAATTTATTATTTTTATGCCCTCCATCATATCTTACTTTTTGGCCAAGTAAGCAACCACTAATACCAACAACTGGTTTTTGACTTTTATAATTTTCATGCTTCATAATTCTTATTATAAAGTAAAATAACTTATACAAAGATAAAATTCTTGTATAATTTGTACAATATGAATATAAATAATTTATTTCCAATTAGAGTTTTAGAGCAAAAATCAGGCATAAAGTCTTCTACACTAAGGGCTTGGGAAAGGCGTTATGGACTGATAAAGCCCAAGAGAACGCCAAAAGGTCATCGTTTATACAATCAAAGTGACCTCTCTCGTGTCTTAAGAATTAAGGAATTGCTTGAAGATGGTCATACTTTTATTAATATTAAAAACATTATTGATCATGAAGGTGCCGAAGATATAATTCAGGCAAACCAAAGGAATATGTGGGACGAGACAATTACCAATATTAAAAGCGCAGTCAGTGATTTTAGTTATAACCGTATTGATAATATTTATAATGATATTGCTTCTATATATCCAATTGAATTAGTTTCTGATAAATTACTTCAGCCATTGCTAAAGTTTTATTCACAAGAGTCTACTGATATTGCTGAGGTAGGTTTTTTTAATAAATGGCTTCAAATTCGTTTAACGTCAAGATTTCACTATGACAATATAAAAAATAACAATTCTAAAAAAGTGATTTTTGTTAGCGATTTTAATAAAGAAGCCTCTTTAATGATGTTGAGTAATATGGTAATTACATTAGGTTATCAGGCTTTATTTTTTGGAAGCTTATTGCCCTTCAACTTAGTTAATAAAGTTGTAAAAAAATCAGCTGCTAGGGCTATTTTTATAGCTCCTAGTAAGCGCCAAATAAAAGACAAATTATTTATAGAATTTATTAAAGATTCTGAAAGTCCAATTTTTGTTTATGGTGATTTTGATGATGAAACCTATTCAGATGTTTTTAAACAAAATAATGTCTACTATCTAGGTCACTCTAATCCTATAGCAATTAATCTTTATAGAAAACATATGTTCAATATCTTTCATGAGTAATATTATATGGTTCAGGAATGATTTAAGGATAAATCATAATTTAGCTTTATCAGAGGCGATGTTACAGTCTGATAGACTGGAAGCTGTATATATTCTTCCAGAAAAGAATAATTTTTTTATTGGGGAAGCTGCACAATGGTATTTACATCATAGTTTACTAGATCTTGAGGCTCAACTATATAAACTAGGAATTACATTAAATTTTTTTGTTGGAGACGCTTCAACCATTTTGTCTAAATACGTTAATAAAAACAACTCTGCAACTAAAATATTTTGTAATAAATCAATTAACCCAATTCAATTAAAAATTGATCAAAACGTTATTGAATCTTTGCCAAATATAAATAATTTCAAATATATTGGTATAGATGCGGTATTTGACCCAAATAGTATTCAAACAAAAGCAAAAGGATTTTATAAAGTTTTCACCCCTTTTGCAAATAAATTCAATGATTTGTTAGAGAAAAAAGATTTCAAAATTGGAAAATTGAACACTACAAAAAAATTTATACGCACTAAAAAACAAACTCATCTATCTGATTTAAAATTGATTTTAGACAAGTCTTGGAGTAAGAAATTTGATAATTTCTGGCAACCTGGAGAGTTAAATTCAATTAACATGTTAAAGAATTTTGTTGCTAAAAATGTTGATCAATACTCAAATAATCGAGACTCTTTGTCAGAACAACATACTTCTAAATTATCAGCATCGATTAACTTTGGAGAAGTATCAATTGATTATCTTTTCTATGAAATTCTTGAATCTATTGATACTGATTTGTATGAATGTGACATAATTCGATATGAATTTCTTCGCCAATTAATATGGAGAGAATTTTCGAAATACATGCTATTTCATAATCAAGAATCATATTTAAAGTCAATACGTAGTTATTGTGATTCAGCTATTTTGTGGAATCAAGACGATATATTGCTTGAACTTTGGAAGCAATCTAAAACTGGCATTGATATTGTTGACAGTTCAATGACTCAACTTTGGAACGAAGGCTGGATACCAAATAGAGCTAGAATGATAAGCGCATCATTCTTAACTAAAAATCTCGGTATACATTGGATTGAGGGGGCTAAATGGTTTTGGGATACTTTAATTGATGCAGATCTTGCTTCTAATACTATGGGTTGGCAATGGATAGCAGGCACAGCGCCTTACTCCGCTCAATTTAGTAGAATTTTTAACCCATATCTACAAGAAAAAAAATTTGATCCAGAAAATAAGTATGTACAAAAATATTTAAATCAAACGTTAAATATTAAACCAATTGTTTCTGTTTCAAAATCTGCAAAAGAAGCGAAAATTAGGTATCAAAAAATTAAATTATTACAAAACTCACTTAAGGATAAACAATGAAAGCGATATTATTAGTAGCTCATGGAAGTAGAAAAAAATCATCTAATGAAGAAGTAAGGCAACTATCATTGAAAATGAATAAATTAATTGGTAATAATTTCGATATTGTGAAATTTGCTTTTTTAGAGCTTGCAGACCCTTTAATTCCAGAAGGTATTAATCAACTTGCAGAAGTTGGAGCTAAAGAAATTATTGTTGTTCCATATTTTTTATCTGCTGGCAGACATGTTACTGAAGATGTTCCAGAAGAAGTGCAAAAAGGTGTAAAAAATCATCCTGATATAAAAATAGTTATCTCAGATTATCTTGGTGCCAATAGTGAAATAGCAGATTTACTTCTTCAGACTGCAGTTTATATGCAAGGAGGTAGAGGCTGTGCAACATAAATACAATCTTCCTGATTCAAAGGGGCATTTTGGTATTTTCGGAGGAAATTTTTCATCAGAAACATTAGTACAGGCGTTGAATGATCTTGAGAAGGAGTATGTTAAATCGTCTAGCGATCCTGTTTTTTTAAAAGAATTTAATCATGATTTAAAACACTATGTTGGTCGGACAACGCCACTTTATCATGCTGAAAACTTAAGTAAAAAACTTGGTGGTGCACAAATATATTTAAAACGCGAAGATCTTAACCACACTGGCGCGCATAAGATCAATAATACCATTGGTCAGGCTCTATTGGCAAAACGCTTGGGCAAGACTCGAATTATTGCAGAAACTGGTGCAGGCCAGCATGGCGTTGCTACTGCAACAGTGGCTGCAAGATTAGGTTTAGAGTGTGTGGTATATATGGGTGAGGTTGATGTTGCCCGTCAGGCGCTTAATGTTTTTCGCATGAAGCTCTTAGGTGCAACGGTTATTCCTGTTACTTCAGGATCCAAAACACTTAAAGATGCACTGAATGAAGCCATGAGAGATTGGGTGACAAATGTAGATAGCACCTTTTATATTATTGGCACCGTTGCCGGCCCGCACCCGTATCCAATGATGGTGCGTGACTTCCAATCAATTATTGGCAAAGAGGCCAAAGTGCAATTTTCGGAGCAAGTTGGCGGCTTGCCAGATGCATTAGTCGCCTGTGTAGGTGGCGGTTCCAATGCAATCGGATTATTTCATGAATTTATTGATGATGAGTCAGTTGAAATTTATGGCGTAGAGGCCGCAGGCTATGGGCTTGATACAAAAAAACATTCAGCTCCTTTGAATAATGGTAAACCAGGTGTACTGCATGGAAATAGAACTTATGTTGTTTGTGATTCTAATGGACAGATTGGCGAAACTCATTCTATCTCTGCAGGACTAGACTATCCGGGTGTGGGCCCTGAGCATGCCTATTTGAAAGATTCAGGTCGTGCACAATATGTAGCGATAACCGACAAAGAGGCGCTTGATGCATTTCATACTTTGACAAAGGTTGAAGGTATTCTTCCCGCATTAGAATCTTCTCATGCGATTGCTTATTGTATTAAACTCGCCAAAAAACTGGGCAAGAACAAAAACATTATTGTCAATCTATCAGGGCGAGGGGATAAAGATATAGATACGGTTAGGTTGTTAATGGAGAGTTCATGATTACTGTTTTTTATGATGGTAAGTGCAATTTATGTTCTAGAGAAATTCGTTTTTATCGAAAAATCACCAAAAACTATTGTTTCTCTTGGATTGATTTAAACAAAAGAAATGCTCTTGACAGGCAAATGTTCTCAAAAATAGATGCTTTAAAAGCTCTTCATGTAAAAGATCATAATAATAATCTTTTTATAGGTGTTTCGGCGTTTATAGTAATATGGAAAAATATACCTAGTTTTAAATTGTTAGGTTTTTTGGCGTCTTTGCCAATCATTTATAGTTTATTAAGCGCTTTATATAAAATTTTTTCTAAGTGGAGATATAAAAAAGTAATTTCTTGCAAAATATAAAAGCATTTTTTTATTTAGTAGGTTTTTTAAGTATTATCAACTGATAATCTAAATTGATATAGTCATTAATTTTTGCTGGTCCACTCACAGCCACATCAACAATATCAATATAACTGCTTGTTGGTATGTCGTACCAAGATGAATGCGTGCCACACACATGCAAACCAACATCTTCTTTGCGAACCAGATCTTCTAATATTGATATGGCTGCTTTTTGGCGCTTAGCTCTTTTCTTGGTTAGCTGAAATTGCTCACGACCATGGGAAACCACCGCTATTTCAATGTCCGGGTATTTTGCTTTTAATTGGTCTTTTAGGTCTTTAATCATGGGTGCAGCCCATGTCCAAGTTCTTTTGTCACTCTCAATCAACTCAAATACTACGCCTACAGGCTCATTATTAGCCTGTATTAGCCGATTAACACTAGGATGTGTGTAATTAGCCATAAGGGTGCTACTGATCAGTAATAACAGTAATGCTTTAAATTTGACCATGTGTTAACACCTTATATTGCCTTGTTTAGTTATCATTGTACGGCTTACTCTTTATAATGGCAAACATGCCTAATCAGATCTTTAATATTCAACTTAACAAAAATAAGCGGAATTTTGAATGCTCAGAAAATGACTCAATCCTTGAAGGCGGTCTTCGCCATGGCTTGGCAATGCGTTATGAGTGTAGCAATGGCACCTGTGGCGCTTGTGTGGCTAAGCTGGTTAATGGCGATATCAAGCAAATAAAACACCATGATTTTTCCTTGAGTGAAGAGCAAAAGAATCAAGGTGATTTTCTGATGTGTTGTAATGCGCCCGCTTCTGATGTTGCACTAGAGTTAGAACTGATTGGTGATGTTAAATCAATCGCCATTCAGAATATTGAAACCAAGGTAAAGAAAGTTAACTTTATTAATGACGATTTAGCCATTATCACCCTAAGAACGCCGCGTTCTAAAACTTTGCAGTTTATGGCAGGGCAAGATGTTGAGCTATCTTTTAAAGGCAACACCTCTCGTTACCCATTGGCCTCTTGCCCTTGTCACGGTATGGAGTTGGAGTTTCACATTAGAAACCTGCCTGAAGATGCTTTTGCCACTGCCCTGTTCATTAAGAAGATTAAATCTAAATCTATTATTGAATTAGAAGGCCCTAAAGGCATCTTTATACTTAAAGAAACCTCAACGCGACCAATGGTATTTATTGCTTGGGATAGTGGTTTTGCACCGATTAGAAGCCTAGTAGAGCATGCTTTTTCATTAGAGATGTCAAACCCGGTGAATTTTTATTGGGCCTACCCTGCTGATGAGCAATCCCCCTACTTAGAGAATCATGCAAAATCTTGGCAAGCCATTATGGATGATTACACTTATACGCCAATCGCCTGTGAGTTTGATCGATCAAGTAAAAATGATTGCCATAAAGTAGCAAAACAGATTTTTGATGCACTAGATTTAGAGATTATTAATCAATCTGATTTGTATATTTCAGCCCCTGCTGAAGTACTGATTTATTTAGGTGAATTATTACTCGAAAATGGCCTTAATGAATCGCAATTAATTGCCTCACCGATTTAATTAAAAATCATTCAAAATTCTACATTTTTTGTTAATTTTTTTCTTCTAGTTTTTGACAACTGTTGATCCAAAAGGCTTTGCGCTTTTTATTACCAAAAAGTAATATTATGGCATCATAAAATGGTGATATTTTTATCTAAAAATCGTCTAAATTTTTTTTAAATTTTTTTCAATCTCGCTATCCCTTTAGTGGCAAAACATTTGGCGGTTTTGCTTAAAAAAATGGAAAAAACCCACTTGCAAATCAAGATCAAATACACTATATTTAGTTGCAGATAAATTTAATAACACTATATCTAGTGTTTCTCTACTGGGGGAGAAAAATGAACGAACACATTCAAGTCACCAAAAGAAATGGCGTAAAAGAACCCATCGATATGGAGAAAATACACCGTGTGGTTCACTGGGCTTCTCAGGATCTTGATGGGGTCAGTGTTTCCCAAGTTGAGATCAATGCTCAGCTGGCTTTTTTTGATGGTATTAAGACTGAAGATATCCATGAAACCATCATCAAATCAGCGGCCGATTTAATCTCAACAGACACCCCTGATTATCAATATTTAGCAGCGCGTTTGGCGATCTTTCATTTGCGTAAAAAAGCCTTCAAATCTTTTACCCCACCACCACTACTTGAGCATGTTAAAAAGTTTACTGATTTGGGTATTTACGATACCGATATTCTTGCCAAATATTCTGAAGCAGAAATCAATGAATTAGATGAATATATCGACCATTGGCGCGATATGAAATTTTCTTACGCAGCGGTAAAACAACTCGAAGGTAAGTACCTAGTGCAAAACCGTGTCACTGGTGAAATTTACGAATCACCACAATTGCTCTATGTATTGGTGGGTATGTGCTTATTCCAAGAATACGAGCCTGAGGCGCGCATGGCAATTGTTAAGCGTTTTTACGACGGCGTGTCTAATTTTAAAATTTCTCTACCAACGCCTATTATGGCGGGTGTTCGCACTCCAACCCGCCAATTCTCCTCATGCGTACTGATTGAAGCAGATGATGATCTTGATTCCATTAGTGCGGCAGCGGGTGCCATTGTTAAGTATGTGTCTCAGCGTGCTGGTATCGGTGTTAATGCTGGTAAGATTCGAGCATTGGGCAGCCCTATTCGTGGTGGTGAAGCCACGCATACGGGTTGTATTCCTTTTTACAAGCATTTTCATACCGCGGTTAAGTCTTGCTCTCAAGGCGGTGTTCGTGGTGGTGCAGCCACCCTTTTCTACCCATTGTGGCATTTAGAAGTTAAAGAGCTATTGGTGCTTAAAAATAACGCTGGTACGGATGAAAACCGAGTTCGTCACCTAGATTATGGCGTACAGTTTAATGGCTTGATGTATCAACGCTTTTTGGTAGATGGCGATATCACCCTATTCTCTCCGCATGATGTACCAGGCTTGTATGACGCTTTCTTTACTGATCAAGCTGAGTTTAATCGCCTGTATGAGCAATACGAACAAGATGATTCTATTCGTAAAGAAAGTATTAAAGCCAGAGAGCTATTTGCCAAGTTTATGCAGGAGCGTGCTAATACAGGCCGTATCTATTTGCAAAATGTTGATCATTGTAATACGCATGGTGCGTTTGACCCAAGTGTGGCGCCAGTTCGTCAGTCTAATCTATGTATGGAAATCACACTACCAACTAAGCCACTATATTCTGTGCAGGATGAAAATGGTGAAGTGGCCTTGTGTACGCTATCAGCGGTTAATCTAGGCGCGTTAGATTCACTTGACGAGTTAGAAGACATTACTGAGATCATTGTTCGTGCGCTAGATTCACTGCTCGATTACCAAGATTACCCAATCAAAGCAGCAGAGCTAGCCAGTATGAACCGCCGTACATTGGGTATCGGTGTAACGAACTTGGCTTATTATTTAGCTAAAAATGGCGCCAAATATTCTGATGGCTCAGGCAATGAGCTTATTCACAAAACTTTTGAAGCCTTGCAGTACTATTCACTCAAAGCCTCTAATACATTGGCTGGCGAGCTAGGCGCTTGTCCATCATTTGCTGAAACCAAATACGCACAAGGACAAATGCCAGTTGATACCTACAAGAAAGACATTGATGCATTTTGTGGCTGCGCACTAGAGTTGGATTGGGATAAATTACGCCAAGACATTAAAACCACCGGCCTTAGAAACTCAACCTTAACTGCACTGATGCCATGCGAGAGTTCATCGCAGATCTCTAACTCCACCAATGGCATTGAGCCTCCACGAGGCTTTGTTTCTATCAAGCAATCTAAAGACGGCATCCTAAAACAAATTGTGCCAGAATACGAAGCTTTGAAAAACCAATACGAACTGCTTTGGGATATCAAAGACAACGAAGGCTATTTGCAACTTTGTGCCATTATGCAAAAGTTTGTTGACCAATCAATTTCTACCAACACACATTATGATCCATCGCAGTTTGATGGCAACAAAGTGCCAATGAAATTGTTTTTAATGGACTTATTAAAGGCTTATAAATACGGCATTAAAACGCTTTATTATCATACGACGCGTGATGGTGGTGGCGAGGAAGGCGTTGAAAAAGAAGACGATAACGCCTGTGCTGACGGCGTTTGTAAACTTTAAGGGGTAATTTATGTCATACAGTATTTTTAATAAAACCATTAGCAATACATTAACCCAGCCAATGTTTTTTGGTGATACGGTAAACGTTGCTCGGTTTGACAAGCAAAAATTCGAAATGTTTGAAAAGCTTACTGAGAAACAGCTTTCTTTCTTTTGGCGCCCTGAAGAGATTGACGTTTCTAAAGATAAGATGGATTTTGCTAAGCTTTTGCCGAATGAAAAACACATTTTTATCTCTAATTTGCAGTATCAAATCTTGCTAGATTCGGTACAAGGTCGTAGTCCAAACATCGCTTTTTTACCGATTGTATCTTTGCCAGAGCTAGAAAACTGGATTGAAACTTGGTCGTTTTCTGAGACCATCCACTCGCGCTCATACACGCATATTATCCGTGCGATTGTGAATGAGCCAGGTGCCGTATTTGATGACATCATGAAAACCGATGAAATCATCCAGCGTGCCGAGAGTGTTTCTAAGCACTATGATGAACTCATTAAATGCTCACAGGCCTACTTACTACACGGTGAAGGCAAGCACGATCTAAATGGCGAAGAAACCACCATTGACCTAAATTGCTTAAAAAGAAAACTTTATCTGACTATTATGTCGGTTAACATTCTAGAGGCGGTACGCTTCTATGTGTCATTCGCCTGTTCATTTGCCTTTGCTGAGCGCAAAGTGATGGAAGGTAATGCCAAGATTATTAAGATGATTGCCCGCGATGAGGCACTACATTTAACCGGCACACAGCACATGCTTAACCTAATACGCGATGGCAAGGACGATCCTGAAATGGCTAAAATTGCTGCCGAATGTGAAGATGAAGTGATTGAGATGTTTAAAGAAGCCTGTCAACAAGAAAAAGAATGGGCAGAATACTTATTCCGTGATGGCTCTATGATTGGTCTTAATGCTGAAATTCTTAAGCAATATTTAGAATACATTACCAATGTACGCATGAGTGCACTAGGGCTTGCACCAATTTTTGAAGAACGCGCTAACCCACTGCCTTGGATTAATCATTGGCTAGATTCTGACAACGTACAGGTTGCCCCGCAAGAAACAGAAATCACCTCTTACTTAGTCAGTGCAATTGACAATAACATGGATGTTGATGATACTGATTTTGGCAACTTTAAACTGTAGTTAATAACCCATGTTCAAAATCGATGTTGACAACATCAACGGTAAAACCGAAACGCTTTATGTAGAAGGTGAGCATTCGATTCTAACAGAGCTAGAAAACGAGCACATTGTTATTAATCATTCTTGTCGCCAAGGACATTGTGGCTCTTGTATTTTATTGCTTTTATCGGGCGATGTTATACATCAAGATTGCTTGGTGCCACTTTCCCAAGGTGAAATACTGGCTTGTCGTGCCACACCCATTACCGATATCAAAATTGGCATGAGGGGTTTTTAATTAATCGATCTGTCGTTAAGATAACCAAGTACTTCATCAGCACTGCCTTTAAACACCACTCGATCTATCTTTTTCTGGATTTGATAATCATACATCGGGTCATAATAATCCACCAATAATTCTTCTACCACGGGGTAAAATCCATCAGCTTCGCCTTGGTTTTTATAGCGCTCTAACGCACGATTCACCAGTTTTAACATGGCTTGATAGCGCTCTAAACCCAAACGTCTTTGAATTTTTTCTAGGCTTTTTAGCCAGTAGTTGGCAAAGTTATCAAACCCATTGAGTGCATCTTGGGTAATAAAGTCTTGCTGCATGTTAATTACATAGGCATCCATACTTACCTTAAGGCGCTCTTCGACACTGGCTTCAAGCAAGATCAACTCTGCTTGAGAAGTTTTTTCCTGCACACACTGTGGAATATGCACCGTACCTACGTTTGAGCCTTCGTCTTCAAACACCAAGTGTGAATGATTTTGTTTTTTAATCAGTTCAACGGCTAATTCATTTTCAAAGTTGATTTGCGTTGGTTGTGGTGTGGTGGTGTTACCAAAGGCTGAGCCGCGATGATTAGCCAAACCCTCTAAATCAATTGTATCTTTGAGTCGGTCTAATAATAAAGTTTTACCACAGCCTGTTTGCCCGCCAATAACCACGGGTGTGATTTGATTCATGATTCGATCAGTTTCATCAATCAAAAATCGACGTAGTGCTTTGTATCCGCCTTTGATGCGCGGATAGTTAACACCAGAAGCCTCATAAATCCATTGTTGCGTGATTTGGCTACGTAATCCTCCACGAAAGCAGTAAAGTGCGCCATTTGGGTTGTTTTTGATAAATTCCAGCCAGGCATCCAATCGATCTTGTTTAACCTTGCCTTGGACAAGCTCATGCCCCAATTCAATCGCCTTTGCCTGGCCTTTGTTTTTATAACAAGTGCCAATCAGTTCACGCTCTTTGTCACTCATCAGTGGCAAGCTCGTTGTTTGTGGGAAAGCGCCTTGATCAAACTCAGTAGGTGCGCGAGTATCAATCAGTGGTGTATTGCCAATAAACAACTGAGTAAAATCAGTTATTTGGGTTAATTCGCTAGACATTGATATGCACTAACGCAGAGCCACTGTTAGATTTAACAATCTCACCAATCGCCTCTAGCTCAAATCCTGCATCTTGCATCATTTGATCAAATTCACCTTGAGCAGCGCTTGACACCATAATCAACAAGCCACCACTGGTTTGCGGATCACAAATAATCGATTGCACCTCAGCTTCCATTTTGCTTAGGTTGTGGCCGTAACTATCAAAATTACGTTGTGCACCGCCTGGTGAACAACCATTAGCAAGATAATCTTTGATATTGGGTAATGTTGGTACTTTGTTGTAATTAATGATTGCGCCTACGCCCGAGCCTAAACAAACTTCAGACAAATGTCCGCCCAAGCCAAAGCCGGTGACATCAGTTATTGCATTAATGCCTTCAATGGTCGCTAGCTTGCTACCAATATCATTGAGCTGACACATGGTGTCAATGGCACGCGTCTCATCCTCTTTGGTAATTTTCTTTTGTTTTTGCGCCGTGGTAAGGATGCCAATACCCAAAGGTTTGGTCAGGTAAATCTTATCCCCCACTTGTGCTTTTGAATTTTCTTTAAGGTGTTTAATCGCCACTCGGCCAGTCACTGCCAAGCCAAAGATTGGCTCTGGTGCATCAATACTGTGTCCACCTGCTAATGACATGCCGGCCTCAGCGCAGACACTACGCCCGCCCTCAATCACTTGCTGACCTACTTCAGGCGGGAGTTTGTCTAGTGGCCAGCCAAAGATAGCAATCGCCATAAGTGGCGCGCCACCCATCGCATAAATATCACTAATCGCATTGGTGGCGGCAATACGTCCAAAAGTAAAAGGATCATCCACAATCGGCATAAAGAAATCTGTGGTGCTAATCACCGCCTCACCATTACCGAGATCATACACTGCCGCATCATCACGTGAATGATTGCCTACCAGTAAGTTAGGATCATCAATTTCACTGAGTGATGATTCCAAAATTGTATCTAAAACCTTGGGCGAGATTTTGCAACCACAGCCTTGGCCGTGACTATATTCAGTTAATTTAATCATAATGATATCGACAAGAAATAATAATTAATTGATTGTTGTTGACTTTATAAACCAAGCGATTAGCATCATCAATCCTTCTAGACCAAAATCCAGATAAGTTACCTTTTAAAGGTTCGGGTTTTCCTATACCATCAAAAGGATCTCGCATTGTGTCTGTAATCAGTTTATTGATGCGTTTTAAAGTTTTTTTATCTTTTGTTTGCCAATAAACATAATCACCCCATGCTTTGCCTGACCAGGTAAGCACATCAATCATCAATTAACTGGTGCTCTTCAACTTTGCCCACTTCAACTTGAGCGATAGATTCTGCAAGATGTTTAGCATTGGCAGGGCTACGTAATAAATACATAGTCTCCATCCAGCCATTAAATTGACTAAGCGACATAACGACAGCATCTTCTGTGTCTCTACGAGAAATTACTGTGTAGTCAGTATCTTCAATAACTTGATCTAATACAGTTTTTAAGTGATTTCTAGCTTCAGTAAAATTAACAGTTCTCATGTTCTAATCTCCAAAATAATTAGAGTCATTATAACATGTACAGTTTAATGTACAAGTGTAAAAATTAATTGATTTGCTTGTATTCTTTTTCTAGCTTTTTATAAAATTGATCTGGCGTGAGATCAGGGTGCTCATCCATGATATTAAAAGCAACGACATTGTCTTCAACTGCATCCCAGATTTTGACGTAAGTACCCTCTTTATAACCATGATCTTGTCTAAAAGTATTAAGCTGATTTTTAACAACATAGCGTTTGTAGAGATCTGGCACATCCATACCCATGTTGGCAAGTGCTTTAAAGAAAACCCCAGTTACTTCGTACAAAGCATTTTGTGCTTTATCGGCATCGACAGTAGCACTAGCAGAAACCGCCACCATTTGCTCCAAAAGCTCCACCATAAGTTCTGGGTTGATTTCACGCTCGGGCTCCATATTTTCATAAGCTTGCGCAAAACTCGTGTCACCAAAGTGAATGGCTTCAGACATAATAAAATGCCAAATATCCACCAACTCTACTTTGGCATTATCTAAATCTGGCTGACCATCAATGTCTTTCCAATGCTTCCAGTTAAATGAATCAATCGCCTCAGCAGCCTCCATGTAAATACAGCGGAACCATGAAATCTGACGACCCTCTTTAGTCGCGCCTTCGGTCCAGATTATGCCGTTAGTGGCATCATTGAGCTTTTGTTGTAGCTCAAACATTTG
>CAYUWB010000008.1:27791-51949 GCA_964448305.1 uncultured Candidatus Ruthturnera sp. | reverse complement strand
GTGGCTCGTTATTTTCTTTATAAATCCAGTTTAAACCAGTCATGGTTTTTGCCATCAGCTCGTTGTCGAGTCTGCGTGCTCTAGCATAAGCGCGTAATACGCCGTAGTCACCCAATGGTTTGGCGCTATTTTGTAATTGATTAGAAAGTTCTTCGACATCGGCAAAACCTAAATTAACCCCTTGCCCTGCGAGTGGATGAATGTTGTGCGCTGCATCGCCAATCAGTGCCATGTTTTCTTTTACGTAATCTTTGGCACTGCGCTCAATCAGTGGGAATGCTTGCACTTTGTTGAGTACTTCAAACTGACCAAAACGATACTCTACACCGGCTGAAAGTCGATCAGCAAAGTCTTGTGGAGATAATGCCAACAATTCATCGGCCAGAGCATTTTCAGCAGACCAAACGATTGACGCCTCATTATCACTCAGTGGCAATAAGGCAATAATACTATCGGATAAAAAGCGCTGCCAAGTGGTGTCTTCAAAACCCTTGTCAGAGCGAATATTGCAAATAATGGCTTTTTGCCCGTAATTGGTTTCACTAAATTCAATTTGCGTGAGATCACGAATACGTGAACGTGCGCCATCGGCACCTATTAATAAAGCGCAAGACAACTGCTGATCGTTATCTAGCTGTAATTGATAGCCTTCATCGGTCTTATCAATATGATCAAGTTTGGCATTAATAAACTCAACCTTAGTATCGCTTAACGCTGTAAACATGGCCGATTGAATGGCGTCATTTTCAATGATATGGCCTAAGTGACTGAGTTCATCATCTGTGGCGTTAAAGTCTAAATTACCGTGCGAGTTTTGATCCCAGACTTTGGTTTGTGTAAAAGTATGCTTGCGTTTGATTAAATCCCAAACACCAAGTTTGGTTAGAAAGGCCTCAGAAGTTGGCGTAATAGCACTAACGCGTGCGTGAAAATCTTTACTCAACTTTGGATTGGGATTGTTTGGCTCAACAATAGCAATCGATGCATTGGTTTTTTGCGCCATGCTCAAGGCAAAATCTTGCCCCACCATGCCGCCGCCGACAATAACAATATCAAACTGATTCATGATTCCCCTGCAATGGTCATTTGATTGATTAATACTGAGCCAACCTTTAGATTGCTACGTTGGTCGATATCAGTACCGACATGCTCAATACCCAACAACATGTCCTTTAAATTGCCAGCAATCGTCAGCCCAGAAACAGGGTATTGGATCTCGCCATTTTCTACCCAAAAGCCCAACGCACCTCGTGAGTAATCACCTGTTGTGGCATTGACACCCTGACCCATGAGCTCGGTTACTACCAAGCCTTTATCCATGGTTTTTATCATCTCGTCCAAACCGCCATCAAAATTAGCAGTGACATTGACATTGTTGGTACCGCCTGCATTAGCCGTGGTTTTAAGGCCGAGCTGATTGGCTGAATATTGCCCCATTACGTAACGACAAACTCGACCATCTTTAACAAAGTGTTGCTCACGTTTTAACACGCCGTCACGATCAAAAGCTTTGGCACCGAGTGTCTTTTTTACAAAGGGTTGCTCAACCAAACTTAAACTCTCTGGGAGAACAATTTGGTCAATGCTATTTAATAAAAAAGTTGATTTCTTGTATTGTCTTGAACCGCCTAAAGCGCCTAATAACTGAGCAAATAATCCACCTGATAGACGCGACGTAAAAATAACAGGGCATTTTTGTGATGCCAATGATTTTGCGCCTAGTTTTTGTTGTGCCAATAATGCTGCTTTTATGCCCACTTGTTCTGGCGATTCCATGTCATTTGCATCAAGCGCTGTGGTGTATTCGTAAGCTGTTTGCATGTCGTCATCACGCTTAGCAATTAAAGCGCAATTGAGTGAATGTCTCGTGCTGCTTTGTGAAGCAATAAGCCCATTAGAGTTAGCATACAGGCCTTCGCCTTGAAAACTAGAAACCTCTGCGCCTTCTGAATTGTCAATTTCATTTTGCTCAAGTGCAATGGCTTCACAAGCCTTGGCTAGATCGATACTGTGTTTTGCGTCTAAATCCCAAGGGTAGTAGAGCTCTAAATCAGGTGCATCAAACGCCATTAAATCTTTTGGTGCTAGGCCATTAAAAGGGTCTTCTTGCGTGTATTTTGCAATCAAACAGGCAGATTCAATGGTCTTATTGAGGCTGTCTTTGCTTAGATCAACGCTTGAAGCGTGGCCTTTTTTTTGCCCCATATAAACATTAATTTCAAAATTTTTGTCTAAATGGTATTGCAGTGTTTCTACCTCGCCGAGTCTAACTGCAGTTGAAACGCCGGAGCTTGATCCAAGCGATATTTCATAGTCACTGACTTTGTATTGTTTTAACAAGTCAATGGCTAATTGCGCGGTTTGCTCTAGAGATGACATGGGTGGAATTATACTAAGTAATCTAAATCAGTTGGCTGTGGAACTTCAATTGAGTGATGTGAATGTTGAAGATCGAGTATTAATGATTTGGCTGGCATCCATAAAGCCCAAATACCCAAAGCAATAATCAACGTACCAGAGAATTTTCTCACTAAAGGTTTTTTAATGGCTTCACTGAGTTTTGAAGAAAACCCTGCCATTAACAACAAGCTAGGTAGCGTGCCTAATCCAAAAGCCAACATAATCAGCCCGCCTTGAACAGCAGAGCCTGATAATGCAGCAAAACTGAGTGCGCCATAAACCAGCCCACAAGGAATACCACCCCAAAGCAAACCAACCAAAAAAGCGCCTTTTAAACTGGTGACTGGCAGGAACCTTTGACTAATGGGTTGTAATTTTGCCCATAGTTTGGCGCCAATTTTCTCTAATACTTGTATGCCGGCATACCAATTGGCAATATATAAACCTACCAATACCATCAATAAACCTGAGAATATTCTCAATACATAATCAAGCGTACTCATCTTAAGCATGTTTGAGAGTAGCTCACCCGCCAAGCCAAATAATACACCCATTAAGATGTAACTCAAAATTCGACCCGTGTTGTAATTCAGATGATACAGTGAGGTTTTTTTAGGGTTAGATCTAAGTGATTCTGGTAAGGCTGACGTTAATAAAGCAACCACGCCACCGCACATGCCTAAACAGTGAACACCGCCCAAAAAACCCATTAAAAAGACAATGGCAAGTGTGTCCATTATTTGTTGTTAATTTTTGTGACTTCTAATAAATGCAGTCTGCGCGAGTCGGTCTTTAGCACTTTAAAGTTAAACCCTTGCAAATCAATTTCACTCATTTGCTCGGGCAAATAAGTAAAGCCAGCAACCACAAAACCTGCCACAGTATCTACATCGTCTGCCTCTAAGGTGGCTTCGAAAAATTCGTTGAACTCTTCTAATGGTGTATTGGCTTTTAACAAGTATCGGCCTTCGCCAAAATCAATGATGTTGTCTTCTTCAAAGTCATGCTCGTCTTCAATCTCACCAACAATTTGCTCGAGCACGTCTTCTAATGTCACCAAGCCGGCAATCTCGCCATATTCATCCATTACTACTGCCATGTGTGAATGTTTTTGCTGAAAGTCTCTAAGCAAACCACCCAAAGTTTTACTTTCTGGCACCAAAACTGCAGGACGCAAATACTCTTTATAACTGAATTCTTTTTTCTGATTACTGGCCAAATGTCCCAACAGATCTTTGGCTAAAACAATGCCTTGTATTTTGTCTTCTTGCGCGTTTAATACTGGGAATCGAGAATGTGCTGATTTGAGCATTATCTCAAGTAAATCTTTAGCAGAGGTTTTGTTTTTTATTAGCACCATCTTCGACTTTGGCACCATAATATCACGCACTTCGAGGTTTTCAAGCTGCATCGTGCCCTCAATAATAGATCGAGAGTGTGAGTCAATAATATGGCTTTCTTCCGCCTCTTTTAAAGCTTGTAAGAGTTCATCACTAGATTGTAGTGGAGAGTGGAAAAATTGTTTTTTTAGCCTTTGTAAAAAAGACAATGTCGAGGGAGGGTGTTCTTCGTTCATCAAATGTTAAATAACTATCAGGCGTTTATTATAGCAAAAATTAGCTTTTTTTACCACTACGCATGACTTTTCCCTTTGCAGCACGCTCTTTACGCACTTGTTTTGGATCGGCAATCAGTGGTCGATAGATTTCTACACGGTCTTTTTCGCGCAAAACGGTGTCTAGTTTGGCAATTTTTCCAAAGATACCGGTTTTGTCTTTGGTTAGATCAATTTGAGGATAGGTGTCGATAATGCCAGAGTATTCAATGGCTTGTTTGAGTGTTGTGCCCTCATCTACCTCTAGCTCAAGTAGGGTTTGTTTTTTCTCAAGTGCGTAGGCAACCTCAACTAGCATCACAAAGCTGTTGCGCCTTAGCGAAATCTAGCGTGCCTTCATAGATTGCACGGCCAGTAATCGCGCCAGTAATGCCATGATGTGCTTCAACCAATAGATTAGAAATATCATCCATATTGGTAATACCACCAGAAGCAATAATATCAATTGAAGTTTGTTTGGCCAGATCAGCCGTGGCTTCGACATTCACGCCTTGCATCATGCCGTCACGGGCAATATCGGTATAAACAATAGAACTCACACCGTCTTGCTCGAATTTTTTAGACAAATCCACCACGTGTAAGTCAGTCTGTTTGGCCCATCCTTCCGTAGCCACCAAGCCATTATTAGCATCTAGACCAACAATAATTTTTCCAGGGAATTCACGACATAACTCAGACACAAATTCAGGATGAGTCACCGCCATGGTGCCAATAATCAGATAACTAATACCGGCTTCCACATAAGTATTAGCAATCTCCATATTACGAATGCCGCCACCAATTTGTACCGGTAAGTCTGGAAATGCTTTGGTGATTTCTGTCACACTGGTTGCGTTAATTGGCTTGCCTTCGAAGGCGCCGTTTAGATCTACTAAATGTAGGCGCTTTGCACCTTGATCTACCCATTGCGCTGCCATTTCAGCCGGATTGTCAGAAAACACCGTGGTGTCATCCATTAAACCCTGTCTTAGGCGTACACACTGGCCATCTTTTAAATCAATTGCAGGAATAATAATCATATTTTTATGCGTTGTTGTGGCGACGATAACCAATAGCCTCAACTAAATGTTGCTTATCTACCATTTTACTGTTATCGATATCAGCAATGGTTCTGGCAACTTTAAGTATTCGGTGATAAGCTCGTGCTGAAAGCTGTAATTTATCAATAACGGCTTCTAGCAACTGCGTATTTTCTTTATCTAACGGCACCATTTTTTCTACTTCATCAGGGGTAAGTAAATCATTCGATTTACCCTGCCTGTCCAGCTGCCTATTATAAGCGTTTAGCACTCTATCGCGTATGGTTTCACTGTTTTCAATCGCCTCTTGAGATTGACTCAACAAAACCTCTTTAGGTAGTGGCGGCACATCCAGCACCATGTCAATACGGTCTAATAACGGGCCTGATATCTTTGAATGGTATTTATCAATTTGATCTTCCGTACAATGACATTTAGCCGTACCATCGCCAAAATGGCCACAAGGACAAGGATTCATCGCGCCAATGAGCTGAAAGTTTGCTGGAAAGGTGGTTTGTTGTGCTGCACGCGACAAATGCACTTCACCATTTTCTAAAGGTTGTCTTAATACTTCTAATACATGACGAGGGAACTCAGGCAATTCATCTAAAAACAGCACGCCTTCATGTGCCAATGATATCTCACCTGGTTTGGGGTTGGCGCCACCGCCCACCAAGGCAACTGCAGAGGATGAGTGGTGAGGCGATCTAAATGGTCGAGTCTGTAAATCATCCAAACTCAATGGCTTGTTTGCAACTGAATAAATCGAGGCGCGCTCTAGCGCTTTATCGGTGGTTAATGGTGGCATGATCGACGGCAACCTTTCTGAGAGCATGGTTTTGCCAGAGCCCGGCGGGCCGATTAATAGAATATTATGCCCGCCAGAAGCGGCAATTTCTAATGCACGCTTAGCATGATACTGCCCCTTAACCTGAGAGAAATCTTTGTTATAGATAGCCGTTTTTTGTGTGCTGATATTGGGTTTTTCTATTTCAGAAACACCTTGCAAAAATCCACAAACTTCCAGCAAATGCTGGCTTGGGTAAATCGATGCATTTTCAACCAATACACCTTGGTCATAATTTTCTTTTGGAATAATAATGGCTTTCTGATTGTTTGTCGCCTCAACAATCGCAGGTAACAATCCCTCTGTTGGTCTGAGCAAGCCATCAAGACCTAGTTCACCAAAAAATTCAAACTTTGTTATGTCAAGTTTCGGCTTAAGTTGGCCTGATGCGAGCAACAAGCCTAGTGCAATGGGCAAATCGTAACGACCGCCACTTTTAGGCAAATTTGCTGGCGCTAAGCTTACCGTAATTCGCTGATTTGGAAATTTGAACTGTGAATTCATTAGTGCACTACGGACACGATCTTTAGATTCTTTGACTGCGCCTTCTGGCAAACCAACAATTGAAAAACTCGGCAATCCGCCAGAAATATGTACTTCAATTGTCACTAAAGGCGCATCTAAACCCGTTGATGCTCGAGTAAAAATTTTGGCTAATTGACTCATACCGCTTCTAACTCCTCAAGACTCCATCTTGGCTTAACAACAATCTCGCTACCTGCTGATACTTGGCCTTTGATCAGTCTTAAATGCCCTGCAAGGGCAATCATCGCGCCATTATCAGTGCAAAATTCTTGTCTGGGATAAAACACTTTAGCCTCTAATTTTTTACCCATTTTATCTAAAACTTGTCGTAGTGATTGATTAGCACTCACGCCGCCTGCCACCACCAAGGTTGTGTAATGGGTTTGCTCTAGTGCGCGCCGACACTTAATCATCAAAGTTTGTGTAGCCGCCACCTCAAAAGCCTTAGCAATGTCGGATTTTTGCTCGGGATGTTTGGCAAAAGTATTACGTGCAAACGTTTTAAGCCCACTAAAACTAAAGTCTAGTCCTGGTCGATCGGTCATTGGCCTTGGGAATTTAAACTGTGTTTCATCACCTTGTTCTGCCAATGCTGCGAGTGCTGGCCCACCTGGATAACCCAAGCCTAAAATTTTGGCTGTTTTGTCAAACGCTTCGCCCACTGCATCATCTAAAGACTCGCCCAATATTTGATAATCACCAATAGCTTTAACATCCACCAACATGGTATGCCCACCAGACACTAGTAATGCTATAAATGGAAACTGTGGCTGTGTGTCTTCGAGTAGTGGCGCTAACAAATGCCCCTCCATATGATGCACTGCCAAAGCAGGAATGTTTAAACTCCAAGCCAAACTTTTAGCAACAGATGAGCCCACCAATAAAGCTCCTGCCAAACCTGGGCCGGCTGTATAAGCAATACCACTAATATCTTTCAGCTGCATGTTGGCTTTAGATAAAACCGCTTTGATCAAAGGAATGGTGCGCTGAATGTGATCACGCGAGGCTAACTCTGGTACCACACCACCGTATTCAGCGTGCATTTCTACTTGAGAAAATAACTGATGAGCAATTAAACCTTGATCTGATGAATACAGCCCGATACCGGTTTCATCACAAGAGCTTTCAATACCCAGTGTAACAAAAGGCTTAGTGCTCACTGCTTGATTCGCCTAAATAGACTTTTTTCACATCCTCGTGAGATAAGATTTCTGCTTTATTGCCTTTGGCAATAATTGCCCCATCATGAAGTACGTAAGAGTGATCACAAGTGTCTAACATTTCACGATAGTTATGGTCGGTAATGAGTACGCCAATACCTTTGTCTCTAAGATGGTAAATGATTTGTTGAATATCGCCCACTGAAATTGGATCAACCCCAGCAAAAGGCTCATCTAACAAAACAAATTTTGGATCCATTGCCAATGCTCTGGCAATCTCCGCACGTCTACGCTCACCACCTGAAAGGCTTAATCCATCAATATGGCGAATATGCTCAATGTTAAATTCGGCCAATAATTCTTCTAACCGATGCTTTCTTTGTTTTTTATCTAGTTGGGAATTAAGCTCTAAAACTGCCATGATATTGTCTTCAACAGATAGCTTTCTGAAGATTGATGGCTCTTGTGGCAGATAACCCAAACCTAGTTTGGCACGCTTATGCATTGGCAGTTTGCTGACTTTATGTTGATCAATAAATACTTGGCCTTTATCTGCCCTTACCAAACCACAAGCAATGTAAAAACACGTAGTTTTGCCTGCACCATTTGGCCCTAGCAAACCAACAATTTCACCGGCTTTAACCTCAAAAGAAACATCGCTCACAACCTCGCGTCGAGCGTATTTTTTCCGGATATTTTGAACAATTAATGTGTTTTCCTGCATAAATTAACAAAGCATTATTTTGAGTGCTTAATCTTACCCTAAATTAGACGAATTTGTTCGGAGCTATAAGCTTCGATCATTGCGCCATCTGCATCAATCATCAGTGCACCTTGTGTATTAATTCCACTTGCGATACCAATGGTTTTTTTATCTTGGTAATTAAGCTCTAATCGTTTGCCTAATAAGTAGTCATGTGCGGCCCATTGAGATTGAAAATTATCAAGCCCTCGCTGCTCAAAATATTGGCAGTAATTCAATAAATTTTTTATTATTTTCTCTTGTAATTCAACAAGATTGGGCGCTTCACCTGTCATTTTAAACAGGTCTACCCAAGGCGTTTCACACTCAAAGTCATCGTCTAAATGATGGTTTAATCCTAATCCAATTACAACAGACTGCGTACTATTCTGCACGCTGTTTTCAATCAAAATACCGGCCAGTTTTTTATTATCAAAAAAAACATCATTTGGCCATTTAAGTTTTAAATGATTAATACCGTAATCGTTTTTCAAAACATCAATGACAGACAGGCCAACGATTAGGCTTAAACCGTTAAGATTGGTGTCTATTGAAAATGGATAACGCAATGACAGCAAAACACTGCTATCCTTTTTGCTTAACCAGGATCGCTGGTATTGGCCTTTTCCAGCCGTTTGCTCTCTAGCAATACAAACCTTAACATCTTTAGAAAAAGGCAGTTTAATTAAATGATCGTTAGTGCTAGTTGTTGATTCTAAAACAAAACATTCAATGCCATCAGGCAGCTCTAAAGTAGAATAATCAACCATGTAATAACCACCAACATTAATGACAACCCTACTGCGGCAGAACCCATGTCTTTTGCCACACCTGAAAGTTTGTGATACTCATCGCCAACACGATCAACCACTGACTCAATTGCTGAGTTTAAAACTTCAACAATTAAAACCAATACAATTGGGAAAATTAATAACACTTGCTCAATCGGTGAATCGCTAAGCCAAAAAACCGACGGTATTAATACAATGCTCAGCCAAAGCTCTTGTCTGAAAGCGGCTTCTGATTGGTAGCATGACTTCAGCCCTTGCATAGAAAATTTATACGCACTAGCGATTCGACTCAATCCTTTTGCTTCATTTTTCATGCTCTGCACTCCAAACGTATAAAATAGTTAAATTGATTTTACATTAATTAGGGTTACTTAGAAATTTATGAAATTAGCACTCGGTGTTGAATACTTAGGCACAAACTTCCATGGTTGGCAGTTGCAAAAATCTGGTATTCGAACAGTCCAACAAGTGGTTGAAGAGGCATTGTCCAGTATTGCCGATGAACCGGTTCGTGTGTTTTGCTCAGGCAGAACTGATGCGGGCGTACACGCTATCGAACAAGTGATTCACTTTGAAACCAATGTTAAACGCGAAGACAAGGCATGGTTATTTGGTGGCAATGTTAATTTACCTCATGATGTAAACTTTAAATGGGTTAAACAAGTTGACGATGATTTTCATGCGCGTTTTAATGCCTATGCCAGGCAATATCATTACAAAATTCACAACACGCCGGTACGCTCTGCACTCATAGGTGACCACTCACTTTGGGAACCAAGAGAACTAGACATAACAGCCATGAGTACAGCAGCCAGATACTTGCTTGGTGAACATGATTTTTCTAGCTTTAGAGGGAGTTTATGTCAAGCCAAATCACCGATTAAAACCATTGAGTTTATTCGATTGACTCAAACTGATGATGAAATATTATTAGACATTAAGGCCAATGCATTTTTGCATCACATGGTGCGTAATATCGTCGGCACATTACTCAAAGTGGGTAGGGGCGAAAAGTCAATAGAATGGGTTAAAGAAGTATTAGAAGCAAAAGATAGAAAACGCGCTGGCGCTACAGCGCCACCACAAGGTCTATATTTCTTGAAAGCTTTTTACAATAGCCTTTAATATATTTTCCAGTCTTAGAAAATAAGACTCATCATTGTCATCATTACAACAATAAATAAAACCGTCATAATGCCGCCAGCCTTAATAAAGTCAGCCACTTTGTATCCACCAGGACCCATAATTAACGCATTCACTTGGTGCGTTGGAATTAAAAATGAATTTGAAGTGGCGATTGCAACAGTCAATGCATATACTGCCGGATCTGCGCCAACCTGAATTGCAATGTTAACCGCAATAGGAACTAATAAAATCGTTGCACCGACATTAGACATAACCAATGTAAAGAATGTTGCTAAGATAGCAATAGACGTTAATATAACCCATGGGGCCATATCGCCAACAACTTTAACTGTTTCTTGCGCAACCCAAAGAGCGGTACCAGTTTTAGACACAGCAAGACCCAATGGAATCAAACTTGCAAGTAAAAATACTGTTTTCCAGGATACTGCCCGATAGGCTTCTTCAATCTTAAGGACGTTGGTTAGAATCATTCCTAATGCGCCTGTCATCAAAGCAATTGACAGCTTAATATCTGTAAATAATATTAAAAATAAGGCAATACCAAAAAATACGCCTGCCCATTTGACTTTTTCAGGTCTTGATTCTTCTTGTCTTGGGTATTCAGAAGTTACAATAATAAAGTCTTTATTGTCTTGCAATCGATCCAGATCTTCCCAACAAACATGCGCAACAATCGTATCGCCAGACTGAAATTCCATATCTCGGATACCTTCTCCTTCTTTCAAGGTCTTTCCGTTTCTGTGTAATGCCACCATGGCAATACCATAGGTCTTTCTAAGCCAAACGTCTCGCGCTGTTTTACCAATCAAACTAGAATTTGGTGGAATTACCACTTCTGCTGTACCGCAATTTTGAGTAGACAATAAGTCGGTAAATTGTTCAATTTTGTCAGATAATTCTAACTTAAACCCTTCGACAAAACTCTCGATATTAGAACGTGATGTCAACACACCAATCGTTGTATTAGGCTGAATGGTCGTATTTCTATCTACTGAGTCTTGTCCAATAATCCCATTACCTTTTTCATCTTGTAGCGCAACAACTCGAACTTTTGAAATAGTTTCTACCTCGTCTAGTTTAAGCCCGACAAGCTTACTACTTGAAGGGATTTTAATTTCATACAAGTCATAATCAATCTGATAAACTTTCTGAAGATACTCAACGGCAGAAACACTTTTGTCTTCTTTCTCTTCTTGTTTTGGTAAAACAAATTTACCAGCAATAACAAAATAAATAATACCCGTTGCAACTAACGCTACACCAATTGGTGTTACCGAAAACAAGCCCCAAGTTTCCATTTGATTTTCAGCTGATAGACCTTGGTTGGTTGTTAGAATTAAATCGTTTAACAAAATCAATGGGCTTGAGCCAACCATTGTCATCGTACCACCTAAAATGGCAGTAAAGCCCATTGGCATCAACAGTCTCGACATTGGAACACCTGATTTTGATGAGATACGACTCACAACTGGAATAAACAATGCCGCTGCGCCAACATTTTGCATAAACGAGGATATAAAACCAACTGTCGAGGAAACGATTGGAATAATTTTAGTTTCTGACGTGCCGCCTTTCTTTACAATAAACGCTGCAACCTTAGTCATTAGGCCTGTTTTATCTAATCCTGCACCAATAATCATGACAGCAATAATTGAAATAACAGCGTTTGATGAAAACCCATCAAATAGTCTATTGTTATCAACTAACCCTTCCTCTAAACCCATCAATGCATAGATTAATGGCAATGAAGTCAATCCTAAGATCACCATAATAGTAATAGCTGCTTCATCTACCTCGACAACTTCAAAGGCAAAAAGATAAATCGTCAACAATAGAATGGCCAACATCCAGGCAATCGGCGTTGTAGGTGCAACAGTTGATAAAAATAGGGTGAAGGCGGCAAAAATAATGCCTGCAATGACTTTTACGTTAAACATATAGTAGCAAGGTATGAAAAATTGACCCTTATTTTAACCTAAAAAATAAGTAACCTTTAAGATATTAGGTGTTTTAAAGGGCTTTTTGATGCGGCTTCTTCATCTCCCAGCTCTCTCCATGCGAAACGTAACGCATCAGTACGTCGATCAAAAAAACGTTTGTTACCAAATCTGTCCATGAAGCCCGCTCTTTTCAATACTTTTTCAATGCCTTCTGTACGGGCAAATAAGATCTCCACGCCATTAGAAGAGCAACGATCTAACAAACGAGTAAGCATGTCTTCTCCACTGGCGTCAATCCAGTTAATCCCTGCCATATCAACAATAATATATCTTAGGCATTTATGCTTTTCTGCAATTAGTTTAAGCACCTTGTCTTCAAAATAACCTGCATTAGCAAAATATAGTGATCCTGAATATTTAACAATAGATACCACTTCACAGCGCTCTAATTTATTATCTAAGGCATTAACAAGCATATTAGATCCATCATGCGCAGAAAGCTCAGTAAATCTAGGCTCCATCGTACGGTAAAGGAACAATCCTAACGATAAGATTATGCCGATCATAATGCCATTTTCTAAACTTGGGGCAAAAACTAGAGTCAAAGCAAATGTGATGACTGCTACAAACGCATCATGTTTTTCAACTTTCCAGGCCTGCTTAATGGGATCAATTTTAACCAGATTAAGAACCGCCGTCATAATAACAGCTGCAAGTGCCGCTTGTGGGATATGATAAAGCAAAGGCGTCAACCACAATAGCGTAAACCCAACTAATATAGCTGTGACGACTGATGAGAATCCAGTCACTGCACCAGCTGAAATATTAACTGCAGAACGGGAAAATGACCCTGATATTGGGTAACCTTGAAACATGCCTGAAGCAAAATTTGCCAAACCTTGGCCCATTAATTCTTGATTAATATCAAGACGCTGTTTTGTTTTAGCCTGCATAACTTTGGCAATGGCGATTGCCTCCATAAAGCCAATTAATGCAATAGTGATAGCGATCACTATCATTTCATTCATTGCCGAAAAATCAACATCTGGCATTATAAAGCTAGGCAAGCCTTCTGGAATTGCACCAACTATAGCACCACCAAGCCCGCCTTCTTCAGTAGGCTTACCAAAATCAATCAGCCATGAAAAAATAGTGGTAGAAGCTACGGCAATTAATACACCTGGTAATTTTGGCTGATATCTTCTAATGCCAATAATAATAATCGAAGCAACAATTGCAAAAACAAGGGTTATAAAATGGGTATTAGTTGCTGCATTGATAACCGTACCCCAAACCTGTTCATAACTATACTCACCAGGCCCTTTAGCAACACCGAAAATTTTATTTAATTGTGAGGCGGCGATAATAATTGCTGCCGCATTAGTAAAACCAACAACCACAGGGTGGGATAAAAAATTTATCACAAAACCTAGTTTCAATGCCCCCATGGCGAATCGAAAAAATCCCACCATAAGTGCAAGTAACGAAGCATAAGCTGCATAGGTCACCATATCTGCTCCTTCAGGAACAACCGTTGGTATAGCTGCAGCAGTTAGAAGGGATACAATGGCAACAGGGCCTGTGCCTAATTGACGAGAAGAGCCCATCAAGGCTGCTATCATTACAGGCAAAAATGACGCATATAAACCGTATTGTGGAGCTAGCCCTGCTAGTTGTGCGTATGCCATTGATTGTGGCACCAAAACCAATGCAACCGTTAAACCTGCAACAATATCAGCTCTTAGAACTTTCTGATTTTTTAACTCATGTATCCAAGCCAAGAAAGGAAAAAACTTTGCAAATCTATTCATGAAATTAGCTTCTTTCAAATATTACAAGAATGCACTCTGTTTCTTACTACAGAGTGCGTGTTTAGAAATTTTAACTTAGCGATTGTAAAAAAATATAATCGCTTGTGCTTTTATATATTAGATAATTATAACATACTTATAGACTAACCCTTCTCAGGATTAGCCTACACTATATCAAAACTAAGCAAAGAATGTGCCGACAGCCGCACCAAGTGTATCTCGCATATCTACATCATCCGTTAACGGCTCAACAAGTGCCATGTGACAAGCGTCTTCCGGACTAATACCTTTAGCAATCAGTTGACCTGCATATATTAACAAACGAGTTGACATGCCTTCATCTAAGCCATGGCCTTTTAAGTTACGCGAACGTTGTGCAACCTGAACTAACTTTTCTGCTGTTTCTTTGTCAATACCAGTCTCGTGTGAAACAATCTCTACTTCTACCTCGCTAGGTGGGTAGTCGAACGACATGCCGCCGAAACGTTGTTTTGTTGATTGTTTCAAATCTTTCATCATAGACTGATAGCCTGGATTATATGAAATTACAATTTGAAAATCAGGATGTGCGTCAACTTGTTCACCTTTTTTCTCAAGTGGTAATTGACGGCGATGATCAGTTAGCGGGTGGATAACTACTGTTGTATCTTGACGAGCTTCTACTATCTCATCAAGATAACAAATGGCACCTATACGAGCAGCAGTGGTTAGCGGCCCATCTTGCCATTGTGTGCCATTTGCATCAAGCAAAAAACGACCAACCAAGTCTGATGCTGTCATATCCTCATTACAAGCAACACTAATTAGAGGCTTTTGCAACTTCCACGCCATGTATTCAACAAATCTTGATTTTCCACAACCTGTAGGTCCTTTTAATAAGACTGGCATACGGGCGGAATATGCAGCCTCATAACGCTCAACCTCTTGACCAACCTTATGATAGTAAGGCTCTTCAGTTATCATGTATTGACTTGTATCTATCATCTTTTCCTTTGTATTTAGTTAATATTAATTTGAGAATGTATTTTACCTAATTATTTATTTTGTTAACGATAAATACAGCTCTGGCAACTTCTCAGGCAATCGCTCAACATTGTCAAGCACCAAAAAGTTTTGAGCGCCAAAAATCCTTGAAACATACTCATCTGCATGCGGATCGAGTGTCAAGCAAAATGTATTAATACCTTCTCTGGCTAATTCTTCAACAGCACGCTTTGTGTCAAAACGTAGATATTGAGGGTCGTTTTCATCATTATCTGCTGGCTCACCATCAGTCAATAAAAATAGAATTTTTTTACTGCTACCTCGTTCATTTAGCAATGAGCCTGCATGGCGAACTGCTGCACCCATCCTGGTTGATAGTTGGCCTGTCATACCTGCTAAATGCGCTTTAGCTTCATCGCCATATTCTTCATCAAAATCTTTGAATCGATAATATTCTACATCATGTCGTCCATTAGAATCAAAACCATGAATTGCAAATGGGTCGCCAATTTTATCCATCGCGTCTGCCATAAGGGCGGCTGCCTCACGTGACAAATCTAGAATGGTTGGCTGGTTGTTTTCTTCAGACTCATCGTCATTGTTTTTATTTGCATTTTCCACAAGGTCAGATTTAGAAGATGGAAGTGGGTCATTTGTCGACTCTGACAAGTCAACCAATAATATAACCGACAAGTCTCTAATCTGAAGGGTTGTTCGAATACCTATGCGAGGATCAGGCTGTACACCGCGACGAATATCAATCATCGCATTAATTGCCTCATTCAAGTCAATTTCATCTCCATCTTCAACTTTTCTTTGTCTGATTAATCCTTGTGGCTGTACTGCCTCAATAAGATGTTTCAATCGTCTTACAAGTGGCTTATGACGTTCTAAAATATCTTCAATAATATCTGTATCACCAGATTTTGGTCGCTTCTCTAACAAGGTTACCCAGCTTGGTCTCTCTAGTTGAGTTTGGTAGTCCCACTCATGATAATGGACTGGTGAAGAGATAGGCTCTTTGCCTTCCATTTCATTCCATGAAACACCCTCATCCTCATAAGGAAATAACTCTGTACCGAGAACCCAAATTTCTTGTGCATCATCGCCAGCATTTGGAACTTCGACTTCATTAATCATTTCCATTAAACTGACATATTTACGGACTTGTTGTATTTCACCCGGCAATAGCTCATGTCCTTCTTCAACATGATCTGGTGATTGCCACAAACATCGATTATCATCACGGTAAACATTGCTGTATTTATCATGACTTGAATTTAAAACAAGATCTGACTCTAGTATTTTTTGCGCAAGATTTAGACCAATTTCGCGAGAAATTTCTGATTCCGACATACGGTCTTTACAAGCTATAAATTGTTGACGAGCCTCTACAACCAATGGGTGGTCGTCTTGATATTCATCATCTATCAAAGCTCTAGCCATTCTATCTAAAATAGGCTGAAGCGTATCATCAGGACTCTTATCTACTGGAAGCAAATTAATCCACAACTGCTTCATTCCTGGAAATTTTTCAACAGCTAAAAATTCTACACGTGCATCCTCGATTACACCGATGATCAATCGCTGTAAATTGCTTAATTCTTCTAGAGCATTCTCATCGTATGAAGAAAAAACAATATGTGCTGCCGCATGTGCAGAGCTGGCACGATATACATCCATACCCAAAACGATTGAATCTTCATCGGCGTCTTCTGATGGCTTGTAGTCATCAAAAGCATCTGGCAGATGAATAAAATAATGCTCAATATATGGCTGATAACCTTCACGTGTTTCATAGTCACCAGAGGTTGGGCGAATAAAAAAATCACGACCCCATAATGATCTAAGATACATGTTTAATCTTCGTTGGATATTAACAAAAAGAACACCACGTTGCTCTTGCTTCAAGATTGCTTTAGCTTGTTCGCTTTTTAAACTAAAGTATTCGGCTTGCGCATCAAAATCGTCACGATAAGCAGAGACACCCCAGGTTGTCCAACGCCTAAGCCCGCCAAGTGTGAGTTGACCAAGCAAGACATCTAAACTTTCTAAGAAAGGTCTGATTGCTCTTGGGGCTTTTGCAACTAGGTTGTTTAATAAGCCCAAGTAAGCTTTAAACAGATCTATTTCTCCAAGTCGACTTGCTGCAATTGGTGCTGTTGAGAAAACCAATGCAATAACTTCAGAGCTTGTTCTTGAATACATCTTAATTGCAATAGAGTGCAAATCAGGCACCGCCTGTTCACCAATCTCTTTTGCAACAATAGGCGCACTTTCGATAAAAGAAATTACCAACTCAACACCACGTCCAATTGATTTCAATCCTAATGCAGCTTCTAGATAAGATTGCAACCCTCGCGGACTAAACACACGTGTTGCCTCATGCCAATTCGCCTCTAGAACCTCGCCAGACTGCTCGCCTAACTCTTCAAGAAGATCATCATAATCTGATAACTGAACTGACATAAAGAAAGATAATATTTAAAAGTTGTTTTAATCAGGCCAAATACGTTTTGGATGGCTGATAGAGTTTGTTGCCAACTTCTTGACGATAGGCTTCTTAGCAACAGTCTTTGTAGTCACTTTTTTCTTGGCTACTGGCTTCTTAGCAGCTACTTTTTTAGCAATTGGTTTTTTAGCTGGACTTTTCTTAGCTATTGGCTTTTTAATAACAGGCTTATCTTGCTCAGGCTTGTTAATACTCTCAACTAACTTATCTTCTAATTTGCTCATGCGGCACTCCTTGGTTTAATACTTAACAAAAACAATCAGTCAGGCCAAATACGTTTTGGATGGCTGATAGAGTTTGTTGCCAACTTCTTGACGATAGGCTTCTTAGCAACAGTCTTTGTAGTCACTTTTTTCTTGGCTACTGGCTTCTTAGCAGCTACTTTTTTAGCAATTGGTTTTTTAGCTGGACTTTTCTTAGCTATTGGCTTTTTAATAACAGGCTTATCTTGCTCAGGCTTGTTAATACTCTCAACTAACTTATCTTCTAATTTGCTCATTTTTCTCCCCTTGTTTACTTTTCAAAAACTTCTTTAATTACAGACTCAATATCATTAACTGCTGTATCACCACGTTTTCCAAACTGATAAACGCTAATCCCTTCCAGTGCCGCCCAACGATATGATGCACGCCTTCCTAGTGAGCTTTTTAGCGCTGGTAGACCACAGAATTCTATAGCTTGCTTCATTGCCTTTGAAAGCGCACTTCTGTTTTCTACTTGGTTTCGAACAAGATAGGATTTTAGCCTTTTATTAGTTTTTTGTGCCTCTTTGACCGCATCTACCATATGCACACTACTCCACAAATCTGGTGGCGAAGGCAGAACTGGGATTAATAATAAATCCACTAATTCTAGCACTTTCTTCGTATGTCCGCTTTCTAAACTTGGTGGGCAATCGACTACTATATAATCAAACTCGCTTTCTATTGATTTGATAGATTTTTCTATATCACTGGATGCATTAATGACACTTGGCATTCCGTCTACTGAAGCTTTCAGCCAGTGTTCTAATGTGCCTTGCGGGTCTGCATCAAGTAATGCTACACTACCTCTAGACATTAACCCTGACGCTAGATTTAAAGACAATGTAGATTTACCACACCCCCCTTTCAGATTGGCAACTGCAATTTTCAACTTAGCCATTTTTCTCCCCCTCTACGACGGTTATTGAATCTTTACCTAAAGCGTCAACTTGCGCTGCAAATAAAAAATCGACTTCAGTAAACTTTTCTTCTTCTCTAGATTTAATGGACACGTTAACGTGCACACGACTAAAAGTCAAATCTGGGTAGTAGTCTTCTTTTTCAGATAAATCTTGTAAATCATCAAGAAAATCTCTCATGTCGTCATAATCACTATAATCATAGCGCTTTGTCATTGTTAACGCACGTTTTTGTACCTTCCACCCAAGATCAGTAACGTCTGCTATTCCTTTGTCTATTGAACTGTTATTACTCATTCTTTAATTTAATTCAAGCATCCACTTTTCAATGGAACTTAAATGATGTTTTTCCTCTTCCAGCAGTGTATTGAATAATTCATAACCATGAATAAGGCCACTATTTAAACAATATTGGCTTGCATCACTATATAGCTCTACAACCTCTTTTTCGAGTTGCCAATCGACGATTAATATTTCTTTTAACGTCTTCGTCTTTGGTATTGATTTTAATTGTGAAGTAGCCGCTGTCAAACCCAACTTAAGCATAAAGTTAATAATTCTAGATGCATGGTCAAACTCTTCTTTTGCCTCTTCTTCAAACTTAGATGCGGCAGACTCTAAGCCCCAAATTTTGCACAAATTAGATTGGGTTGTGTAATACTGGATAGCTGACATTTCATGCTCCAGCCCTCGTCTCAAATACCAACTAAGTTTTGAATTGGCCAACATAATATTAATCCTTTGACTCAGGCCATTCCCAATGATCAATAATCCCAACAATTGTTAAATCTGTCGCTGAATCATAGCTAGGCATTGCCCATCTAGCAGCCGAACCACTTGCAGTCACAACCCATTTTCCAATACCAACACCAACCGGGTCAGAAGCACACCAAATCTTGCCCTTTAAGTCTTTCATTACTCTTAATGAAATACCTTCTATCTGATTAACAGACCGAGTACAAACAAGATCTTCTTGGACTTGCATTATCTCCATGTTAGTTTTCTATCCTTTTTGGTCTTTATCCCAATAATCGATAATGCCGACTATTGTTAAGTCACTTGGATAATCCTTGCTTCCTGCAGACTCTCGTGCTGCCGAACTTCCTACACAAATTACCCAATCACCTGGGATACAACCAACAGCATCAACTGCCACTAATGGTGTACCGTTAGGCTTGTCTCGTACAACAAGCAAAGGCCTTAACCCTAAATTTTTAATACGATTAGTTGAGACAAGAGTCTTTTCTACTTGCATTATTCTCATTACGCTTCCTCACTTATAATTTCAAGACTGCTGCCTAACGGCAAATCTTGAATGCTAATTTGAAAATATAAATTATTATTTTCAGCCAATTGTTTATATCTGTTTAATATCGCATTTTTAACACGATTACATTTTTCTATCAACCTTTTCCTTGAACCAGGTACTTTAGAATCATAACGATAATGAATTGCTATAGGTGCTGGCAATCCTTTATTTAAATTCAGTCCTGTAAAAATCTTAATACCGATATCTAAATCTGCTGCACCTTCCTCAACAGTATCTAAGTGCGCAAAATAAGCAATATTACGCAATTGAATTTCTTGAAAGCCGTCACCCACGCTAATATAGCGTTCGGCATGGCCAATATCTGGATACATGCCGCCGTATAAATCAGCAACATACTCAATTTGAGATAAATTATATTCAAGCAAGTTAGCGACAACTTTCCTCATGCCTTCATGAGGCCTTCCATCACCTTGTGCCCAGCCCGATGAATCACTACAAATATCAATAGCATTATATAATTTAACTCTTGCCTGATCAATGCTCATTGACAATGTTTCGTTATACAACTCTGATGTATCAACATATCGATGCACACTTATGTTGCCGGCTGAATCAGGCACATGTACACGAATAGAATCATTATCAGTATCAACACCAATCAATAAAATATCAATTGCAGATCCGCAACAATAGGTGTTTTCAATAGCTTCACGAAATTCTGTCAATTTTTCTAAGCCAGCTTCAGCAGATACTTTATCATTACTGCCATGAGCAGCGCACCCTTGATGCGAAGGGTCAGAGCCACTTCTATGATAGACAACAATCTTTAAATAACCATTCCCATCGTCTAGAACTTTACCATTTCTTAGCCTATCTAGCTCGATTTTTTCCCAATCACGCACATTGGATTCAACATTAAATAATGCACCAGCATAGGAATTACGAACAGTAATTGCCGATAAAGGCAAACGTAAAATATATTTAGCAAGACCTTTCAAACGACCATCAGAACAAGGTGTAATATCAACACTGTGATATCCACAGTCTAAAAAGAAACTGTCAGCGTCTACTCTTAAGTCTTCATTCCGCCCCAAATCATCTGAAAACTGAGCGATTGAACTGTTCAACGCATTAAAAACAGCTTTAGCGTATAAAGCCTTCATGTTTAAACCATCAACCCAGGCAGTTTCTAGTAATTCAATAGGAAAATTAAAACCAAGCTCTTTTGAGGTAACAGAGTCTGCCTTAGAAACAAAATCATTCTCATGTTGTAAATTTGCAAGTTTTTTTAAAGTTGGTGTAATCGAATCAAAGCGAACTTTAATAGATTCTTCGCACCTGGCTAAATGAGCATTCTGCCTCATATTAGTCAAAGGGTGTCTACAAGAACGCTCAGGAAGAGCTTCACAAACAGAGTTCAAATCCATTGGGGTCTTAGCGCCAATATCGTAATTTTGTTTAGATGAATAAGAACTTTTGGCTTGTGGGAGTGCACTTGATTGTGCCATCCCAACTGGTGCTTTGTTTAAAGGACTAGAAACACGAGAGGCTCTAATCTTGTAAGCATTCCTGGTATTCATGATGCGAAATTAACCGCGTGCGCCGCCAGATAAAGTTACTCTTGAAGAGCCACCATCTGTACCATTTCCACCACCGCTACCATTAGTAATCTTAGGACCTTCAACAATAGTCACTTCTCGACCCTTGAGTGCATGCGCACCAATCTTATGATCGTGATTTGGATTGCCTTTTTGCGTATCATTTCGATTAGAAGAAAACATACCTTCAGTGCCAGTAATTTGTCCACCACGAGACCAATTATCACCTGTGACATCTGAACCGATTTCGTTGCCTTCGCCAGTCACAACCTTTGTCGGCTCTGAAATAGCAACATCCTGTTGAGATATTTCATACGGATGTCTAAATTCTGGTGTGCCTGTCATTACACCTTGTGCTTTAGCAACTGGGCCGGTAATTCTTGCATTGGTTCCAAAAACACTGTCATGAACTCTTTCAGATTTACTCTGAAATGCGACACGAGCAGGCGACCGAACCGAAAAGTTTGCGTCATATTGTTCAGATTGGCCTTCATTTTTGAGATAAGGTGTGCCACTAATTGACTGATCAAAGCCCTTATTAAAATTACCAGAGAAACGTTGATCTTCTGTTGGCACCGTGCCACTTACCTCTTGCATTGTATATGTTTTTCTCATTTTTTGCTCACTTTCAGCTACTGCTGATGTATCACAAAACTGACTCATCTCATCTCTAGATCTATAACTACTTCCAGAAATAGGGCTACAACCACCAACTTCATCACCAGTCACTATCTCAGATTGACTAACTTGTGACCCAGAAACTTGTTGATCGTTCCATGTGTGACTTACTGCGTCTTTAAACTGTGCTGCCATCGGTACAAAAGAACACCTTTGCTCAAAACTTTCCTTACTAACATATTCGTTTCCGGTGACGCCCAGGCACATGCCATAGTCGTCACCCGTTAGCTTTGGGGAGCCACTAACCTCACTACCAGAAACACGATTACCAGTAATAGTATGTGTTTGATTTACTTTATCCGAACGCTGGTCGCACAAACCTTTACTCGCAGAACTGTCATATTGGCTGCCAGTTAAACGCTGACATGTGCCAGGCTCATTACCAGTTACCTTCTCATCTCTATCCATCATGTTGCCTGTAACATCCATACCTTTACGAGTATTATCAACAGAAACTTTATTTGGTGTTAATGGAGCCTGAGTGCCACAATTAGCAACATATCTTTCATTAGAAACATATTCGGTACCAGTCACTCTTTCACATGAATCTTGTGCGTCACCTGTAACTCCAAGTGGTGATGATAATTCACCGCCAGATATTACAGAGCCACTGTTTGTATGGTTGACGTCAACTTTTGTAACGCCCGCATTTGAACGGCTAAAAGGTGCAGTTGAATAATCAGAGCCTGTAATTGCATGACCAGCTCCTGATTCTGAACCGGTTGTTGAATTGGCTCTAGCTTCGTCTGCTCCAGTTATTGCTAAATTTTTTTTTGATGGTGTTGACATTACCTTATGGTGCGATGAAACAGCATTTGTATTATCGCATGCATTTGAATAATGATCATAACCCAAGTATTCGTTACCTGTAATTACATTACATGAACCAGGTTCAGTGCCAGTAATTTTAGAAGTAGACTCAACCAAAGTGCCCGTCATTGTCTGACCTTTAGTAGTTTGAGTTTCACCAACCTTAGGTTCGTTTGCTTGGGGTGTGGTTGAACACAACTGTGAAAATTGTTCAGCACCAAAATATTCAGTACCTGTAATTCCCTTGCAACCACCAGCTTCACTACCTGTAATCTTTTGTGTTTGATCAACCTGAGTTCCACTGACAGGCTGACCTGCTAGTGTAGTACCCAATTCAACTTTAGATGGTGCAGATCCCGGTCTGATTCTACCGCTTGGACGACAAGCTTCTACATTGCCCCGACCAACCGTACATCTTTCTTCACGCTTTATTTTGGCTAGATCACGACCTGACATAGAGTTTTTATTGTTATTAACCCTTGAACGTCGTGCATCTCTGCCAACCTTACCTGGTAATGCTTGTTTACCAGTTTTTGACATTTGTCTACGCCTATCTCTACAGAAGGCTCTCACAGATGAACTAGCATTTGATTGACCAGCATCAACCAGCTCACAAATCTCGTCCACTTTAACATCTCCTTCTGGTGAAGATAGTTTGTCATTACAAGGAGAACATGTTTCTTTCAAGTCCTTTTCCTTGCAATCATCACAACAATACTCAAAATTATCATTTTCTACTGCTTGAGTATTAATGTTGTTTAATTCGTTATCTGTAGTATTTTCTACAGTTGTATTTGACTGAACTTCTTGACCAATATTTGGGTTTGCTACTACAGCTGATTGTCTTCCTCTAGGGTTTACTCGACCAGATTTTTTCATACCGGCAGAACCTGTTTTAGACATTTGCTGACGTCTGAGCATTGACCTCTCTCGTCCAGAAAGTTTTTCTGTTGAATTTGTCATATTAAATTCCGTTTATAAGTACTTAAATATTTTTGCTAATGTTTATCAATAAACCATTTACAAATTTTAAGTTTTATATAATCATTTCTAGGCGAACAACACAAATGTTATTCACCTAAAAAATGACTGATTAAGCTTCAGCCGCTGAAGGCAGAATGTTTTCAACTTCGCCGTGAACACGCGCA
>CAYUWB010000008.1:0-27691 GCA_964448305.1 uncultured Candidatus Ruthturnera sp. | reverse complement strand
TCATGCCCAATGCGATTCCTGTTACATCACTCATAGTATTTCTCCTATATTTTTAAGCTTCAGCCGCTGAAGGCAGAATGTTTTCAACTTCGCCGTGAACACGCGCAATAATGTGGGCTGCTACCAGACCATCACCTACACGCTCACATGCGTCAGCACCGGCACGTACTGCTGCGTTTACCGCACCAGTTTCACCACGTACTAATACTGTTACATAACCGCCACCAACGAACTGACGACCAACTAAACGAACTTCTGCCGCTTTGGTCATAGCATCGGCCGCTTCAATAGCAGGAACAAGACCTCTAGTCTCGATCATGCCCAATGCGATTCCTGTTACATCACTCATAGTATTTCTCCTATATTTTTATATTAGCCGCGATAAACAACGAAGTTCATGCCTTGACTTTGTGAATAATTATCATAACCAAGCAAACGAACGTGATGGTTAGGATACTCTCTATGACAAGCTTCTAGCTCTGCTAGAACTACATCAACTGATTGCTCACCAAACATTGGCAATTTCCACATGTACCAGTAATAAGTCATAGAACGCGCTGGCTCTACATGCTCAATTGCTGGATTCCATCCATTGTTAATGATGAACTGAATGTGTTGTCTTGTTTGATCAGGTGTCATCTGTGGTAAGTATGAAAAAGTTTCAAACTTAGGTCCAGATTTATAATCTTGCATTTCACTCATAATAATTCCTCTTCTTTAAATTAAACCAATTAACGGTTTTGACCGTCTAGTTTATCAACTGTGTCAAACTCAAACTTAATTTCTTTCCATGTTTCCATAGCAATCTTAAGTTCTGGACTATGTGCAGCAGCACTCTCCATTACAGCTTTACCTTCGCGCTCTACATCAATACCACGGTTACGTGCGTCTACACATGCTTCTAGTGCAACACGGTTTGCAGCAGCACCTGCAGCATTACCCCATGGGTGACCTAACGTACCACCACCAAACTGTAGTACTGAATCATCACCAAAGATTGCAACTAGTGCAGGCATATGCCATACATGAATACCACCCGATGCAACAGGCAATGTGCCTGGCATTGAACCGAAATCTTGGTCAAAGAAAATACCACGACTACGATCTTCAGGAACAAATGATTCACGCATTAAATCAATCCAACCTAATGTTGCTTCACGGTCACCTTCTAACTTACCTACAACGGTACCAGAGTGCATATGATCACCACCTGATAAACGCAATGTCTTCGCTAATACTCTAAAGTGAATACCATGATGCGGGTTACGATCAACTACAGCGTGCATTGCACGGTGAATGTGTAACAATACACCGTTCTTAGCACACCAGCGCGCTAAACCTGTGTTTGCACAAAAACCACCAGTAAAGAAGTCATGCATAATAATTGGTGACTTAATTTCTTTTGCAAATTCTGCACGCTCATACATTTCTTCCGGAGAAGCTGCTGTTACGTTTAAGTAGTGACCCTTACGCTCACCTGTTTCTTGTTCTGCAGTTTCAATTGCATCCTGACAGAATAAGAAACGATCACGCCAGCGCATAAATGGTTGTGAGTTTACGTTCTCATCATCCTTCGTAAAGTCTAAACCACCGCGTAAACATTCGTATACTGCACGACCATAGTTTTTAGCTGATAAACCAAGTTTTGGCTTAATTGTACAACCCAACATTGGACGACCATACTTATTCATCTTATCACGCTCTACTTGGATACCATGTGGAGGACCATTACAAGTCTTAACATATGCAAGAGAGAATCTAATGTCTTCTAAACGAAGCGCTCGTACTGCTTTAAATCCAAATACGTTACCAACTAGTGAAGTTAGCACGTTTACAATTGACCCTTCTTCAAATAAGTCAATTGGGTAAGCAATAAATGCATAGTAACAACTATCATCACCTGGTACATCTTCAATACGGTAACAACGACCACGGTAGTAATCCATGTCTGTCAGTAAGTCTGTCCATACTGTAGTCCAAGTACCTGTTGAAGATTCAGCAGCTACCGCAGCAGCAGCTTCTTCACGGTCAATACCTGGTTGTGGTGTGATCTTAAAACAAGCCAATAAGTCCGAATCTAACGGAACATAATCAGGTTGCCAGTAAGTTTCGCGGTAATCTTTTACACCCGCTTCGTATTTTTTGGCCATTAAGCCCTCCTTTCTTTATAAATTTAATAAAAATTCAAAATGCCTGGCAATCATACAATATTATATTCATAGAGTAAAATAATATTTTTTTAAAAAATAATAATTTTAACTTATGATTACTTTTGCATTATTCTGTAGCGCCTTGTTGCTATAATGCTTTACAAGTTTAATAGTTATTTTAAAGAGTGTTTGTAATTAACAAGCATGATAAATTTTATTTATTAAAATTTTTCATCCCAATCAACTTTTATTAGCCCTTTATCTAGATTAACAGATATTAAATACGGCTCAATAAAAGGCACCCAATGTTCTTTTTCACCATTAATCACTAATACAGTGTTAGCCCCTGTATCAACCAAATTATCAACATTTCCAAGGGTAATGCTTTTTTGATTAACAACTTTTAGACCAATCAAATCTTCCCAATAGTACTCCCCTTTGGACAACATTGGTAATTGTGACTTTAAGATATATAACTCAACACCAATCATAGATCGTGCTTGATCACGATCATTAATATCTTTAAGTTGGGCAACAATGGTTTTTCCTTGTTCTCTTCCTTTGACAATATTTAATGTTTGCCACTGACCATCTACTCGAATATACCAAGGCTGGTAAGACAAGATATTTTTACGAGGCTGTGTGTGTGAAAATATCTTTACCCAGCCCTGAACACCAAAAAGGCCATTGATCTTACCGACCAACAGCCTTTTTTGATTAGATGAAGAAGGTGCTAAATTACTCAGCAGCCTCTTCCTCTGATGATGACTCTTCCGCAGGCGCCTCTGCTTCAGACTCTGCGGCTGCTTCCGCTTCGGCTACTGCCTTAGCTTCTGCTTCCTCTGCTGCTTTTGCTTCAGCCTCAGCTTTTGCCTCTTCGTCTGCTTTCGCCTTAGCTTCAGCTGCTAATTTAGCTGCTACTGCTGCCGCTCTAGCTTCTTGTGCTGCAACACGTTTTTCACGAATCGAAGGGTCTTTAAACTCTTTGACAAGTTGCTTAACACGATCAGAAATTTGTGCACCTTTTGATGCCCAGTAATCTAGTCTATCTTCTTCGATGGTAAGCCTAACTTCTTGTCCGCGAGCGACTGGATTAAAATATCCAATACGCTCAATGTAACCACTGTCTCTACGCTTTCTAGAGTCTGTCGCCACAATTGAATAAAAAGGTTTTTTCTTGGCTCCACCTCGGGCTAATCTAATTTTAACCATGGGTTTTTTGCTCCTTTTATTATATTGTTCACTTATATCAAAAAAGATATAAGACGCGAAATTATATCAGTTTTTCTAAGTCTTGCGCTAATTTTTGTGCATCACCTGTATAAGTCATTGGAGTTAATTCGGCCAATGACTGTTTGGCTTCTTCTGGCATATCAAGGTCTTTTACAAAATCTGCCAATACCTGGGCATCAATAGTATTGCCACGCGTAAGTGCTTTGAGTTTTTCATACGGATTTTCAATACCGTAACGACGCATCACGGTTTGAATCGGCTCAGCCAGGACTTCCCATGAGCTATCTAAGTCCTCTAATAATCTTGCTTCATTCGTTTCTAGCTTGCCAATACCTTTAGCAATCGATGCATAAGCCACCAAACAATGTGCGCAACTAACGCCCAGGTTTCTCAGTACAGTTGAATCCGAAAGATCGCGCTGCCAACGGGAAATAGCCAACTTGTCTGCTAGATGTGTATTAATTGCATTGGCAAGACCTAAATTACCTTCACCATTTTCAAAATCAATTGGATTTACCTTATGTGGCATCGTAGATGAGCCAACTTCACCAGCAATAGTTTTTTGCTTGAAGTATCCTAATGAAATATAACCCCAAACATCACGACAATAGTCAATCAATATCGTATTAAAACGATTCATTGAGTGAAAATATTCGGCCATATAGTCGTGTGTTTCAATCTGTGGCGTGTAAGGCGCATAATTTACACCCAAACTCTCAATAAAATTTTGTGAAATATTCTGCCAGTCAAGATCTGGATAAGCGGAAATATGCGCATTGAAGTTACCCACGGCGCCATTAAACTTGCCCATAACTTTAACAGCCTTCAAATGATCAATTTGACGTTTTAAACGAAATGCAAAATTAGCCATTTCCTTGCCTACCGTTGTTGGTGATGCGGTTTGACCATGTGTACGAGACAGCATTGGGATTGCCGCATTGTCTTTAGCTAAAGCAGCAATTAAAGTCAAGATATTTTGCATCTCAGCCAAGACAATCTCACGGCCATCAATCAGCATTAATGCATGAGAAAGGTTGTTAATGTCTTCTGATGTACAGGCAAAGTGAAAAAATTCACTCACCGCATTTAGCTCAGCATTGTCTTTGATTTTATCTTTTAAAAAATACTCAACCGCTTTAACATCGTGATTAGTCGTGCGTTCAATATCTTTGACTACTTGTGCATCTTCAAGTGAAAAATCAGTAGCAATGCTCGCTAGAAACTGACTAGCCTCAGCACTAAATGCAGGCACTTCATCAATGCCCTTATTATCAGCCATGGCTTGCAACCATTTAACCTCAATTAATACGCGATATTTAATCAATCCGAATTCACTAAAAATTGAGCTTAGAGTGTTGGTCTTATCAAAATAACGTCCATCAATAGGAGAAATAGCAGTCAGTGCATTGAGTTCCATAATTCGTCTAATTAAATCAAATAAATGGTAAAATTATACGCTTTATACGATCCACTGATTACACAGATGAAAACAGCCTATTTAGCTCATATTGACGAGCGCGCCCAAAACAATTTACCGCCATTAGCACTCAATGCAGAACAAACAAAATCTGTTGTTGAAAATCTAATCAAAGGTAATGATGAAGATTTCTATCTTGATTTATTAACCCATCGTGTGCCGCCTGGCGTAGACGAGGCTGCCTATGTTAAAGCGAGCTTTTTAGCCAGTGTTGCCAAAGGTGGACAAGCGTGCAACGCCATAGACCAAAAACAGGCCACTTTTTTACTCGGAACGATGATGGGTGGTTACAACATTGAGCCACTAATTGACTTGCTAGACATAGATATAACTGCCCAAACTGCAACAGATGCATTAGCAAAAACCTTACTTATTTACGAAGCCTATCAAACAGTGGTAGAAAAGTCAGCCAACAATGATTTTGCTAAACAAGTGATTGACGCTTGGGCAAATGCCGATTGGTTTACCGCTAAAGAAGCATTACCAAAAGAAATTAAACTCACCGTTTTCCGCGTTGAAGGCGAAATTAATACCGACGATCTATCGCCTGCGACTGAAGCTTGGTCACGCCCAGATATCCCACTACATGCGCAATCGATGTTGGTTAAAAAAATGGATAACCCATTAGAAACCATTGCACAGCTTAAAGAAAAAGGCTTGCCACTAGCTTTTGTAGGTGATGTGGTTGGTACTGGCTCTTCACGTAAATCAGCCATTAACTCTGTACTTTGGCACATGGGCAATGACATTGATTACATTCCTAACAAACGCGGTGGTGGTGTGGTGCTCGGTGGCAATATTGCCCCGATTTTCTTCAACACGGCAGAAGATTCAGGCGCATTACCGATTGAATGTGACGTAACTCAATTAAACATGGGCGATGAAATCACCATTTACCCCTACGAAGGAAAAATCACCAATACCAATGGTGAAGTGGTGTCTACTTTTGAATTATCTCCAACCACTATGCCAGACGAAATTCGTGCCGGTGGCCGTATTCCACTGATTATTGGTCGCGGTTTAACCGATAAAACCCGCCAAGATTTAGACCTGCCAGTCAGTGATCTTTTCTTGCGTCCAGAAGATGCTAGCAACAGTAGCGCAGGTTATACTTTGGCACAAAAAATTGTCGGCAAGGCTTGTGGTGTTGAAGGTGTTCGACCTGGCGTTTATTGTGAGCCACGCATGACTACCGTTGGCTCTCAAGACACCACCGGCGCCATGACCCGTGACGAACTTAAAGAATTGGCCTGTTTAGGTTTTTCGGCAGACTTGGTGATGCAAAGTTTTTGTCATACCGCCGCTTACCCTAAACCGGTAGACATAGAATTACAACATACATTGCCTGACTTTATGCAATCTCGTGGCGGTGTCTCACTTAAACCAGGTGATGGCATCATTCACTCGTGGCTTAACCGTATGCTGTTGCCTGACACAGTTGGAACAGGTGGTGACTCGCATACACGCTTCCCAATTGGTATTAGCTTTCCAGCTGGCTCTGGTCTAGTTGCCTTTGGTGCATCCATTGGCGTATTGCCACTTGATATGCCAGAATCTGTTTTAGTGCGTTTTTCTGGCGCCATGCAAGAAGGCATTACACTGCGTGATTTGGTTAATGCTATTCCTTATTTTGCCATTCAACAAGGCTTATTAACGGTTGAAAAATCCAACAAAAAGAATATTTTCTCGGGCAGGATTTTAGAGATTGAAGGATTGGGCGACCTTAAAATTGAACAAGCTTTTGAGCTGACTGATGCCTCTGCTGAGCGTTCAGCTAACGGCTGTACTATCAAGCTTAATAAAGAGCCCGTAGCAGAATATTTACAATCTAATATTGCTTTATTGTCTTCAATGATAGAAATGGACTATGAAGATAAAAAGACCATTGCACGTCGTATTCAGGCTATGCAGAAATGGCTAGATGCACCTGAGTTATTAGAAGCCGACAATAATGCTGAGTATGCTGCTGTGATTGATATCAACCTAGACGAAATCAAAGAGCCAATCTTAGCTTGCCCGAATGATCCAGATGATGTTAAAACCCTATCAGATGTTGCCAATACTAAAATTGACGAGGTGTTTATCGGCTCATGTATGACCAATATTGGCCACTTTAGGGCTGCTGCACAATTATTAAAAGACCAATCAAACTTACCAACTGAACTTTGGGTGGCGCCGCCAACACGTATGGATGAAGCTCAGCTCAGAAAAGAAGGTATTTACAAAACTTTTGATGCGATTACTAAGCATACAGAAATACCGGGTTGTTCTTTATGCATGGGCAACCAAGCACGTGTTGAAAACAATGCCACTGTGGTTTCGACTTCAACGCGTAATTTCCCAAATCGCTTAGGTGATGGTGCTGATGTTTATTTATCCTCTGCAGAAGTTGCTGCTATTTCAGCAAAATTGGGATACATCCCTACTGCGCAAGAATACCTAAATGCAATGCGCGATATACAAGAGTCATCGGATGAAATTTATCAATACTTAAACTTTGATCAAATCTCTGAATATCAAGAAGCGATTGGCCATATAGCACTTGACACTATTTTAGAAGAATAGTTAAAAAACACCGTGCAATAAAAAAGCCGCTATCTAAGATAAGCGGCTTTTTTATTAGAATTTCTTAAAGAAAATTATTTAATTTTTGCTTCTTTATACATGACGTGTTTTCTAACAACAGGATCAAACTTTTTAACCTCTACCTTTTCTGGGTGAAGACGTTTGTTTTTAGTTGCAGTGTAAAAATGGCCAGTTTTGGCTGATGATACTAATTTAATTTTTTCTCTCATGTTTTACTCCTAAACCTTTTCGCCACGTGCGCGAATTTCTGAAAGTACAGTATCGATGCCTTTTTTATCAACAATACGCAAACCTTTTGCAGATAATTTTAGCTTTACAAAACGATTTTCACTCTCCACCCAAAAACGATGTGTGTGTAAATTTGGGTAAAAACGACGACGCGTTCTATTGTTCGCGTGAGAAACATTATTACCACTAATTGGGCGCTTGCCGGTTACTTGACATACCTTTGCCATAACTAAACTCATCAAAAATCTAAAAGAAAGGAATTATACTTAAAAAATCACTAATTTAAAAGCGAATTTATATAAATATCCTATTTACTATTAGTTCAACAGACTGTATGATATCCACACATTGGAGGGATGGCAGAGCGGCTGAATGCACCGGTCTTGAAAACCGGCAAGGGTTAATCCCCTTCTAGGGTTCAAATCCCTATCCCTCCACCATTATTTTATTAAGGAAAATAATGCCAACAACGCGCTACACCATTTCAGGCACCACCAAAGACGGACAAAAATTCAGGCCCAGTGACTGGACTGAAAGATTGGTTTGTCTCCAGCCAGAACAGTTAGAACGTTACAATGGCCACCTGAAAATTAGAAAAATTGATGGCATTAAATCTATTGTGTTTGACGATGATCTCAAATATGCTTGTGAGTTTACTTATGAGCGCATCTTATCATTTGCTAAAACCAACCATTTAACAATCACTACAGAAGAAATCGAAAACGGAGAAGACAGTAAACATTAGTCAACATACGGACCGTGTTGATTAATGGTCTGGTGCTGTGGCGCACCACAACAAAACATAAATTCACTCTGCTCATTAGCCTTAATCGATAAATTTTGCTCTTGTTTGCACTCCATTAGCAAAGCTTCAGTGGCATTTATTGTCTCATCACCCAAGGTTATACTGCCTAATAAAACATAAATAACCGCATTTAATCCTTCACTAATATAGATTTGGTAATGGCTATCTTTTGCAAGACTAACATGCTGATAAGTAACATCTGTGTGCAGTCTAACAGGAGAGTCTTCGCCCACAATAGTTCGGCAACTCCCGCCTTCAAAATCTACTAGAGGCAAATCTTTGCTTAAAACCTGCTGGTAATTTGGATCAATTGTTTTGAGACGTTTTGGCAAATTTATCCATAATTGAACGCCAGAACTCTGAAGTTTATCTGCTGGCATTTCTGAATGTACAATGCCTTTGCCCGCACAAAACACCTGTGCACCGCCTAGGCTTACAAAAGCATCATTACCTAAATTATCCCTATGATGCATTCCTCCCGACAACATATAAGTGATTGCCTCAAAACCACGATGAGGATGATCAGGAAATCCATGTCCAGGAGCAATATTGAAATGATCCCATAAAACAAATGGATCAAAGTTCATTCGACCAGCGATTGGAAATAAACGATTCACAATAACACTGTCGCCTTCTAACGTTTCTTTTGCACTAATTTTGATTATCATTTTAAATTCCTATAATATGGTATTTTATAAACAATATTCACACTACAATACTAACATGATTATTGGCATCCCACAAGAAATCAAAACCCATGAATATCGCGTTTCACTAACCCCAACAGGTGTAAAAACATTGGCTAACTTTGGCCATAAAGTGATTGTTCAATCGAAAGCGGGTGATGTCATTGGCTTTAATGATCAGACTTATCAGACAGCAGGGGCAACTATTGTAAATTCAGCTAAAGCTGTTTTTGATCAGGCTGAAATGATTATTAAAGTCAAAGAACCTCAGTCAAATGAATGCAAGCTACTCAATAAAAACCAGGTACTTTTTACCTACTTGCATTTAGCGGCCGATCCAAAACAAGCAGAACTATTGCTGGCATCAGGGGCGACTTGTATCGCTTACGAAACCATTACTGATGATAATGGGCGTTTACCGCTACTCCAGCCCATGAGTGAAATTGCAGGACGTATGTCTATCCAATCTGGCGCCCACCACCTAGAAAAAACTCAAGGTGGATCTGGCGTGTTACTCAGTGGGGCTACCGGGGTAGAGGCTGCACAAGTATTGGTGCTTGGTGGCGGCGTTGTGGGTATGAATGCTGCTAAAGTGGCGCTCGGCATGGGGGCACAAGTCACGATTCTTAATCGATCATTGTCCAAACGGCTCACTAATTTTCAGCAAAAATACAGCGCACAACTGTCTGTTGATTTGTCTAATCAAGACAATATTGAGCAACAACTTAAAACAGCCGATCTAGTCGTTGGTGCAGCATTGGTTGCTGGCGCATCAGCACCAAAGTTGATTACCCGAGACATGCTCAAACTTATGAAAAAAGGCTCTGTGCTAGTGGATGTATCAATTGATCAAGGTGGTTGCTTTGAAACTTCAAAGGTCACTACGCATGACCAACCCACTTATGTGGTCGATGGGATTATTCATTATTGTGTGGGCAATATGCCAGGAGCAGTTGCACAAACGGCAACTCTAGCTTTAACGAATACGACATTGCCTTATGTTATTGAATTGGCTAATAAAGGCGCTCAACAAGCCATGCTTGATAATTCAAACTTAAAAAACGGATTGAATATTTACCAAGGAAAAGTCACACACCAAGCAGTAGCTGAAAGCTTAAACTACCCCTATAATCCAGTTAACTTCTAAACGCCATATTGATCTCGATAAGCCTCAATTCGCTCGATTAATACTTGGTCATCGCCTTGCTTTAAGTAATCAATCAAATGACCTAGGTTAATAATACTCAGCACCGTAATACCAAAATTTTCTTCCACTTCTTGAATGGCGGATTTATCACCCTTGCCTTTTTCTTGACGATCAACCGCAACAATCACACCTTTGGCTTTAGCACCATTCGCATCAATAATATCCATTGCCTCGCGAATGGCTGTGCCTGCGGTAATCACATCATCAATAATCAAAATGTCGCCCTCTAAAACATGACCAACAATATCGCCACCTTCGCCATGTGTTTTTGCTTCTTTACGGTTAAAACTATAAGGCACGTTCTTGCCAAATGAGTCATTCAGCGCCATGGCACAGGCAGTTGCTAGCGGAATGCCTTTGTATGCCGGGCCAAACAATACATCAAATCCTAGTCCGCTCTCAGTGATGGCTTGTGCGTAGAATTTACCCAATTTGGATAAGTGTTCACCAGTATTAAACGACCCGGCGTTAAAGAAATAAGGGCTAATACGGCCAGATTTAAGCGTAAATTCGCCAAATTTTAGCGCGCCAATTTCCAACATAAAATCCACAAATTCTTTTTGATACTGTTGCATACATTCCTCTAAAATATTTCCAATGAAGAGAATTATAACGGCTAACGTCAACGGAATTCGAGCAGCTGAGCGAAAAGGTTTTTTCGCTTGGATGAAAAACCAAAATGCCGATGTGGTTTGCGTGCAAGAAATCAAGGCACAAGAGGATCAACTGGATGAAAAATTTTATCCTTCAGGCATTTACACCTATTACAAACCTGCTGAACGTAAAGGCTATAGTGGCACTGGCATCTACTGCAAACAAAAACCCGATCAAGTCATTTTCAGCCCTTGGGAAGACTTTGATTTCGAAGGACGCTTTATTCAGGCTGATTTTGGCAATTTGAGCGTTATTTCCATTTATATCCCTTCTGGCTCAGCTAAAGAAGAGCGACAGAAATACAAAATGGATTTTATGGTTAAACGTTTTATGCCTTACCTTAACGAATTACAAAAAGATGGACGTGAATATATTATTTGTGGCGATATTAATATTGTGCATAAAAAAATTGATATCAAAAATTTCAATGGCAATAAAAATCGTTCGGGCTGTTTGCCAGAAGAACGTGCCTGGCTAGACCGGCTCTTTGGCGAAGCCAGATTTATTGACGCCTTTCGTGAAATCAACCAAGAATCCGACCAATACACTTGGTGGTCTAATCGAGGGCAAGCTTGGGCTAATAATACTGGATGGCGTATTGATTACCATATTCTTAGCGCCAACCTAAAAGGCACGCCACAACGTGTTGAAATTTATAAAGACAAACGATTCTCTGACCACTCGCCTTTGATTATTGATTACGATTTCTAATGGAAAAAACCATACGAAAAATCCAAAGTTTTGTTAGGCGTTCAGGTCGATTAACTGAAGGGCAAAAGTCTGGGTTAAATGAATTATGGTCAGATTTTGGTATTGATTTACCCGAAGGGAAAATTGATTTAACTTTGTTATTCGCCAAACAACAGCCAACTGTTTTAGAGATCGGCTTTGGCAATGGTGACAGCCTATTAGAGATGGCAATCAACACACCTAATCAAAACTTTCTTGGCATTGAAGTCTACGAAGCAGGTGTAGGCAGGCTCATTAATGAAGCCAATAAACACCAGCTTACCAACCTAAAAATTATCAAAGCCGATGCAGTTGAAGTGCTGAAATATCATATTAAAGATAATAGTTTTGAGACTTTTCAGCTATTTTTTCCTGACCCTTGGCATAAGAAAAAACACCATAAACGCCGAATTGTACAGACAGATTTTTTAAATTTGATTTCTAACAAGCTACAAAACGGTGGCACAATACACATGGCAACAGACTGGGAAAACTATGCAGAACATATGATGGAAACACTAGAAAAGCACCCGCACTTTAAAAATACCATGGGCGCCCATAAATACTCATTAAGACCTAAGCACAGACCGATTACTAAATTCGAGCGCCGAGGCGAGCGATTAGGACACGGCATTTGGGACTTAATTTTTACTAACGAGAAATAATGATGATTTTTCCTTTATTTGTAATTGTCACACTACTTGAAATCTACGTATTGGTATCCGTGGGCGAATCAATTGGTGGTTTTTCAACTGTTTTATTGGTTGTCATTACTGCACTGATTGGCTCTACCTTGCTCAAGCAACAAGGCTGGTCAACCATGGCCAAAGCACAAAATGCTATGGCCAACGGACAAACGCCAGCCTTTGAGATGATGGAGGGTGTGGTGATTTTAATCTCAGGTGTGTTGCTGCTAACCCCTGGATTTCTGACTGACATTCTTGGTCTATTAGGCCTTATGCCTTGGTCAAGAACTTATTTTATTGATCAGATTTTAAGCAAGAATGCCGAAAAAGTATTCTCTCAAAACAATACGGTTTTTATCCACAAGTCTCGCCCTACCGAAGACAAAAAACCTAAAAAAAATGACACCATTGAAGGTGAATTTTGGGAAGATTAAAAACCTTAAACGAATGGCTTAACTGGCAAGAGAATTTGCACACCCAAGAGATTGATCTTGGGCTAGAGCGCATACAGCGCGTTTATAAAAAGCTGTTCCCCGATGGCGTTCCTTTTCAAGTCATCACCGTTGCAGGCACGAATGGAAAAGGCTCCACCATTGCCTTTATTGATAGTATTTATCAACAATCAAACTTTAAAGTAGGTGCTTTCACTTCGCCACACCTTGTTAAATACAATGAACGATTCACCATCAATGGCAAGATGGCAAACGACGAAAATATATGCCGTGCATTTGAGAGAATTGAGGCTTATCGATCTGACACTTCACTCACCTATTTTGAATTTTCTACCTTGGCTGCACTGGTCATTTTTGCCAATGAAAAAGTCGATATTGCGGTTCTAGAAATTGGCCTTGGTGGTCGACTTGATTCAGTCAATGTGGTTAATCCTAATGTGAGTGTCATCACTAATATTGCCATTGACCATACCGACTATTTAGGCGATACACGTGAAGCTATCGGCCTTGAAAAAGCCGGCATTATGAGAGAAAACACGCCTTGTATTTGTGGTGATCAAAATCCGCCCGCTTCCATTCAAAAACAAGCTGATAATATCAATGCCTTGCTTACTTTTGTTAATAAGCCTTATCAAGGCACCATCAGACTTAAAGGCAAACACCAGCAATATAACGCAGCAGTTGCAGTCGCAGCAGTTAATCAACTGCAATCAGTGCTCCCCGTCAATGAAGATCAGTTGTCACAAGGTCTTAAAAAAGCGAATATCTCTGGGCGTTTTCAAACCAAAACCATTAACAATAAAACCATCGTTTTAGACGTTGCACATAATGAGGCGGCAATTAAAGTTTTAGCCAGCACTTTAAAGACAAAGAAAACACCGACATTGGCAATTTTTTCAGCACTTAAAGACAAAAATATTGAGCTTATGATTCATGCGATTGAGCCTTGTATTGATGAATGGTTAATTGTGCCGCTGTCGGTTAATCGGGCAATTGGCACTCAAGATCTGGTTGAAAAATTCAGCCTATCAAGCAAAATTACTGCTTGTGAGGATATGGCATCCGCTATCCATCAAGCACTCAATACGCAACAACACCAACGTGTTGTGATTTTTGGCTCGTTTCATACTGTGTCTGATGCAATAAAAATCCTTGATAAATATTAAACCTTCATGGTCTACGCACAGCGATATAATCTTGTAAAATTAGCGATTAACTAAGGAGCACGAATGAGTGATTTTTTTGCAAATATTTGGGAAACGATTGGCCTACTGGTTTGGTCTGATTGGCTAACCATCGCCATCTTAATTGGTTTTCTTGTGCTTGGTATTAAGCGTGGATTTGCTAAAGAGTTAATCAACCTAGCTTTTTTAATACTGGCTATTATTGTTGCTTGGCTATTTTATCAATGGCTTGCTGGCACAGTAATAATTACCTGGCTAACGCTCTCTCACCAGTCACACTTGGCCATTGCTTTTGGTGCTATCTTTATTGGTGTTTTAATCGTAAAAAAAGCTTTATACAAGCTAACAGAAGTATCATCAAGTATTAGCAACCCTTGTGCACTCAACCGAATCTTTGCCTTACTTATATTTTTTATAGCCACGGCAGTTGCAAGTTGGTACTATTTAGACGGTGTCGCTGGATTGGGCATTATGGAGATTGTAGTGACCAATGAATCACTTCGAATTGGATTATCATTTGCTATTGTCTTTGCCATTATTGTTGGCGTGTGCTCTTCTATTTCAAGTGTATTAAATATTTCAATCGATGCTAACAAACCTTGCCTGTTAGCGCCATTTTTTCAAAAGATTTTAAATGGCCTTCAGAATACAGATGCAACATTAAATGCTCGTAATATCGACAGCACTAAAAATAAACTACTGGGTGGTCTGATTGGTCTAATCAAAGGCTCTTTAGCAATTCTCATTATGGTATTAGTTCTACAAAGTATCGAGTGGATTTCTCAACAATATTACTGGGTTGAGACCAAAGGTGCACTTAGAACCTTCCAAGATGTAGCCTCAGATATTAAACCTGAGTTGTCACAATATTTATTGTTTATCGAAAACGAATAAGGAAATAATCTATGTGCGGTATTGTCGGCATTTTATCCACTACTAAAAAAGATACGGCGCTTTATATTTACGACGCCTTGACCATTCTACAACACCGCGGACAAGATGCCGCAGGTATTGTTACTTCGCATAAAGGTCGTTTTTATATGCGCAAGTCAAATGGCCTAGTTAGAAACTCATTTAGAACCAAACATATGGCTAAACTTTTAGGAGATATGGGTATTGGTCATGTGCGTTACCCAACAGCTGGCAGCTCAAGTGGTGCAGAAGCACAGCCTTTTTATGTGAATTCACCTTATGGTATTGCGTTTGCTCACAATGGCAACTTAACCAACACCAAACAACTTGAAAAAGAACTGTTCGAGCAAGATCTTCGTCATATTAATACCAATTCAGATTCTGAAATTCTACTCAATGTGTTTGCCAGTGAATTAGCCAGATTGCAAAAACATCGTATTAACGAAAAAGATATTTTTGATTCAGTGGCCCAAGTACACAAGCGTGTCCGTGGCGCTTATGCTGCTATTGGTATGATTCCAGGTTATGGTATTTTTGGCTTTCGTGATCCAAATGGCATTCGTCCACTGATTTTAGGTAAGCGCACTACTAAAGGTGGTACTAAATATATGCTGGCTTCTGAAAGTGTTGCATTGACTGCGCTGGGTTATGAAATTACGCGCGACATCAAGCCTGGAGAAGGCGTGGTAATTGACCGAGAAGGCAATGTCTTTACTCAACAATGCGCAGATAACGCCAAATATTCTCCTTGTATCTTTGAATTTGTTTATTTTGCTCGACCAGATTCAGTGATTGATAATATTTCAGTTTACAAATCACGCCTTAGAATGGGTGAACGCCTAGCAGCTAAAATTCACAAGGAATGGGATGATGAAAAAATTGATGTTGTTATCCCAATTCCTGACACATCACGCGTCTCAGCTTTGCAATTGGCACACGAGCTAGAGGTTAGATATTCAGAAGGCTTAATTAAAAACCGCTATATTGCACGCACTTTCATTATGCCTGGGCAAAAACAGCGCAAAAAATCAGTACGTCAAAAACTCAGTGCGATTGAATTAGAATTTAAAGGAAAAAATGTTTTATTAGTCGATGACTCCATTGTACGTGGCACTACGAGCGAACAGATTGTACAAATGGCACGTGATGCTGGCGCTAACAAAGTATTTTTCGCCTCAGCCGCACCGCCGGTACGCCATCCAAATGTGTATGGCATTGACATGGCTAGTGAAAAAGAGTTTATTGCGCATGATAAAAACGTTGATCAAATTTGCCAATCCATTGGTGCTGACAAATTAATATACCAAGATTTAGACGACCTGATCTGGTGTGTACAACAAGGCAACCCAGATATTACTGAGTTTGATTGCTCTTGTTTTAACGGTGAATACGTCACTCAAGATATTGATAAAAACTACCTTGATCAAATCGAATCTCTACGCTCTGATTCTGCCAAGCAAAAAAATAACACCCTTGATACTTCTGAATTGATTTGTAATGATGTAGAATAAGCGTTATTTGACGATTATTACCCAAACATGAAAGACTTACAATTCGATACTAAAGCCATACGTGAAGGTTATCGAACCACACAAGAGCAAGAACATTCAGAGGCTATTTTTCTTACCTCAAGTTTTGTTTATGATTCTGCAGAACAAGCGGCCAAACGGTTTTCTAAAGAAGAGCCGGGTAATATCTATGCGCGCTTTACCAATCCAACGGTAGACGCCTTTGAGAAAAAACTAGCGGCCTTAGAGGGGGCAGAAGCATGCGTAGCTACATCTTCAGGGATGGCTGCAATCTTTGCCACATTAATGGCCTTATTAAAATCAGGCGATCATATTGTTGCATCGCGTAATATGTTTGGCACTTCAATTGTATTGCTTAATACCATTATCTCAAAATTTGATATTTCTGTGAGTTTTGTTGACTTGTCAGATATTAGCGCTTGGGAAGCTGCCATTAATAACGATACCAAGCTTTTCTTACTGGAAACTCCATCTAACCCCTTGGGACAGGTAGTTGATCTTGCAGAGCTTGGTAAAATAACAAAAGCTAATAACATTTTATTAGCTGTAGATAATTGCGTCTTAACGCCTGCCTTGCAAAAGCCGCTTGAATTAGGTGCCGACATAGTCATTCACTCTGCCACGAAATACATAGATGGTCAAGGTCGCTGTTTAGCAGGTGCAGTATTAGGCAGTGAGGCCATTATCGAACAAGTCAGTGCTTTTACTCGCGCAACAGGTCCTAGCTTGAGCGCCTTTAACGCTTGGATTGTACTCAAAGGCTTAGACACACTTAGCTTAAGAATGAAAGCCCACTCAGACAATGCGCTCAAACTAGCGACTTGGTTACAAAGCCAAGACCAAGTAGAAAAAGTACATTATTTAGGTTTGGAATCTCACCCAGATCATGCTTTAGCCAAAACCCAACAATCTGGCTTTGGTGGTATTGTCTCGTTTGAAGTTAAAGGTGGTCGTGAAGCGGCATTTAAAGTCATTAATGCGACTGAAATACTTTCTATTACGGCAAATTTAGGTGACACTAAAACTACCATTACTCATCCAGCAAGCACCACACATGGGCGACTAACAGATGATGAAAAACAACAAGCCAATATCACCGAGGGCCTCATTAGAATCTCAGTTGGCCTAGAAAGCGTAGATGACGTGATAAATGACATTAGCAAAGGGCTTTGAAGTATAATTTTCGGTAACTATAGACACAAGGACTGATTAATGCAAAACTCTTATTCATACGAAGAATTAATCAAATGCGGTAACGGCGAATTATTTGGCCCTGGCAATGCGCAACTACCACAGCCGCCGATGCTAATGTTGGATCGTATTACACACATTTCCCAAGAAGGCGGCGAATACGGTAAAGGCGAAATTATTGCAGAATTAGACATTAAACCTGAGTTGTGGTTTTTTGATTGTCATTTTAATGAAGACCCTGTGATGCCAGGTTGTTTAGGGGTTGATGCCATGTGGCAACTAATTGGGTTTTACTTAGGCTGGTTAGGCGGGCCCGGTCGTGGTCGTGCATTAGGCGCTGGCAATATTAAATTTACCGGTCAGGTTTTACCAACCGCTAAAAAGGTTACTTACAGAATTAGCTTATCGCGTGTGATTGCGCGCAAACTCTACATGGGTATTGGCGATGCTGTTATGGAAGTTGATGGCAAAGTCATTTACGAAGCCACCAATCTAAAGGTGGGTTTATTTACAGATACGAGTAGTTTCTAATGAATAGAGTTGTTGTCACCGGAATGGGTATTGTTTCTAGCCTTGGCGCTAATTGTGACGAAGTATTAGAATCATTAAAAACAGCCAAATCAGGTATTCAATTTGACGAAAAATATGCAGAGCTAGGCCTTAGATCTCATGTTTCAGGACAAATTGCCGAAATCGATTCAAGCGAAGTAATTGATCGAAAAATGAAACGCTTTATGGCGGACGCTGCTATTTACAATGCGGTTGCATTGGACGAAGCCATTAAACAATCTGGCTTAACCGAAGAACAAATTTCCAATCCACGTACAGGCTTTATTATGGGTTCTGGTGGTGCAAGTAACCAAAACGTGGTTGAAGCAGCGGACATCTTAAGAGAAAAAGGCATTAAACGTGTTGGTCCTTATCGTGTGCCTCGCACCATGGGTTCAACAACATCAGCTTGCCTTTCAACGATATTTAAAATTAAAGGCATTAATTATTCAATTAGCTCGGCCTGTTCAACCAGTGCGCACTGTATCGGTAATGCCATGGAGCAAATCCAGCTAGGCAAACAAGACGTAGTTTTTGCCGGTGGCGGTGAAGAACTCGATTGGTCATTAACCATGTTGTTTGATGCCATGGGCGCCCTATCTTCGAAGTATAACGAAACACCTGAAAAAGCTTCTCGTGCTTATGACGCTGATCGTGATGGCTTTGTAATTTCTGGTGGTGGCGGTGCTTTAGTGCTTGAGTCTTTAGAGCATGCCGAAGCACGTGGTGCCACCATCTTAGCCGAACTCACTGGTTATGGCGCAACCTCAGATGGTTATGACATGGTTGCCCCATCTGGCGAAGGCGCAAAACGTTGCATGGAACTCGCCATCTCAACCGTTGACGGTCCAATTGATTACATTAATGCGCACGGCACTTCAACACCAGTTGGCGACGTTAAAGAACTTGGCGCTATTAAAGAAGTATTTGGTAATAACATTCCCAATGTTGGATCCACTAAATCACTCTCAGGCCACGCACTAGGTGCAGCCGGTGTTAATGAATCTATTTACTCATTGCTCATGCTACAAAATGATTTTATGGCGGAATCAGTCAACATTGAAAATCTTGACGAAGCTGCAGAAGGTATGCCGATTGTACAGGCAACAACCATTCAATCGCTTAACCGCGTGATGTCAAATAGTTTTGGTTTTGGTGGTACGAACGCTTGCTTGGTCTTCGAAAAGTTTAAAGCCTAGCTTTACCCCATTATTTAGATTCTAAAAAATCAACTTACAGCCAATAGCTCTTATGTAAGGCGGATTTTAAAAAATACGAGAGAGCATATATTAGACAAAGTTAAGGTCTAGCGTCAATCTCTTTCTCTTCCTTCTCTGACGGCAGCATGTCTGCTTTGCTAATCCCTAGCGCTAGAATCATTGAGCTGGCTACATAGATTGAAGAATAGGTACCAATGACCACACCAATCAGTAAGGCTAATGCAAAACTATGGATAATCTCACCGCCTAGGAAGAACAAAGCTAATAATACCAATAGCGTTGTGACTGAAGTCATAATGGTTCTAGAAAGTGTCTGGTTTAGTGCGCCATTGATAATCTTAGCTGGATCTACATGGCGAGTCGATAGAAAATTCTCACGGATTCGGTCAAACACCACAATCGTATCGTTAAGCGAGTAACCAATCACCGCTAAAATCGCTGCCAATACAGTTAAATCAAACTCTATTTGTAATAACGAAAATACACCCAAAGTAATAATGACATCGTGAATTAGGGCAGAGATCGAACCCAATGCAAAACGATACTCAAAACGGAAAGCCACATAAATCAAAATACCGATGAGTGCGTATAGCATGGCCAAACCACCATCATTGGTCAGCTCTTCACCCACTTTAGGGCCAACAAATTCAACACGACGAATATCAACATCATCGCCCAATAAATGGATAATTTTTGAACTAAGTTTGGCACTAGAAATCGCTTGTGGCTCAAGGCGAATTAAAATTTCATTAGTAGAGCCAAAATATTGAACATTTACCCCTTTAAATTTGGCGTCACTCAGTGTGTTTCGCACCGATGATAAATCTGCACTCTGCTTATAACCAACTTCGATCAAAGTACCGCCAGTAAAATCAATGCCAAATTTTAAGCCTTGTGTTGATAATGAGAATATTGAAGTTGCAATCAGTATTAATGAAACAATAATCGCATAGGTGTGCTTACCAACAAAATCGATTGTAGGGATATTTAATGCCTTCATATCGATAACTCCTCTAGCTTTTTACCGCCGTAAATTTTATTAATAATCGCTCTAGAAACAATAATCGCTGTAAACATGGAAGTCACAATACCGATTGATAACGTAATTGCAAAACCCTTGATTGGTCCCGTACCAAAGCTAAACAATACCAAGGCTGCAATTAGCGTGGTAATATTCGCATCTGCAATCGTCAATAGCGCTTTATCATAACCGCTTGAAATGGCTTTTTGAATATTGCTATGTGCATTCAATTCTTCTTTAATACGCTCAAAAATCAATACATTAGCATCGACTGCCATACCAACCGTTAGCACAATACCGGCAATGCCTGGCAACGTTAATGTAGCTTGCAAGAGTGACAGTACCGCCATAATCATCACTAAGTTAAGCGTCAAAGCAACATTAGCTACCATGCCAAATACCCGATAACGCACCACCATAAATACCAATACCAAAACAAAACCAGCAATCACTGACAACACGCCTTTTTCAATATTGTCTGCACCTAAGCTTGGGCCAATCGTGCGCTCTTCAATAATTTCAATCGGCGCTGATAATGAACCCGCTCTTAGTAATAACGCTAAGTTACGAGCTTCTCGTGCGCTATCAATACCAGTAATCTGAAAACGTGAGGAGAAGGTACCCTGAATCGTTGCAGCATTAATAATGTCTTTAGTGGTTGAACGTTTTTTAACAATCTTGCCATCGACAAGCGAACTCTCGACCTTATTCTCAATAAACACGACTGCCATACGATGATGCAAATACTTTTTGGTGGTATCCAGCATTGAGCGACCACCTGAATTGTCTAAAGTAATATTCACCATTGGAATGTTGTTTTCTTGATCAATACCCGAAGCAGCGCCAGTAATATTTTCACCAGTGGCAATCACACGAGTTTTCAGTAACAAAGGTCGCCCATCTTTAAAATAATAAAGCTTTGAACCAATTGGCGTTCTGCCGGATTGAATGGCTGTTTGTGGGTCATTTTTTTCATCAACCAATCTAAATTCTAACGTTGCCACTGCACCTAAAATCTCTTTAGCTCTAGCGGTATCTTGTACACCTGGTAGCTGTACGACAATACGTTCTAGGCCTTGTTGTTGAATAATTGGCTCAGCCACGCCTAGCTCATTCACTCGATTTCTTAACGTGGTAATATTTTGTTTTAGTGCACTGGTTTTGGCTATCTTTTGTGCGCCATCACTCATACCCACTTGAATCAACAACGCATCTTGATTATCAGTTTCTAAAACCACCAAATCCGTTAAGTCTGACTTAATAATGTCCAATACTTTGTCTTTTGATTCAGCCGTTTTAAGGTAAATGGCAATACTTTCACCCTCTTTCTTAATACTTTTATACAAACGATCTTGTCGCAATAAAGTACGCAACTCGTTATAGTATTTATCAATCGACATTGACAATACGGCTTGCATATCCACTTCTAACAAGAAATGCACACCACCTCTAAGATCCAAGCCAAGCGACATTGCCTTGCCACCTAAATCTGACAACCATAGTGGGATTGAAGGCGCTAGATTGAGCGCCACCACATAGTTACGCCCCAATTCTGCTTTTAACAAATCTTTCGCCGATAACTGAGATTTGTTATTGTCAAAACGCACCAAAATTCGACGATTTGATAACCCAGCTGACTTGTATTGGATATTTTTCGCTTTTAGTGTGTCTGTAATTTTTCTTAAATCAGTTTGCTCAATGGCCGCATCACCGGCACTAGAAACTTGCACCGCCAAATCTGAACCAAAAATATTTGGCAAGGCGTAAAGCGCTGATAATAACAAGAAAAATGCGATTAACGCATTTCTCAAACCGGAGTAATGATTCATGGGTTTATTTATACCTTAAAGTTAAATCTTAACGCTGCCTTTTGGTAGTTTTTGATTAATACCTTGCTTTTGTACTTTGATGATCACACCATCAGCAATTTCAACGGTTGCAAAAGATTCGTCAACCGAGGTTACTTTAGCAACAACACCGCCATTGGTTACTACTTCATCGCCTGCTTTTAATGCTGCTAAAAGTACCTTGTGCTCTTTGGCGCGTTTTTGTTGAGGTCGAATCAACAAAAAATAAAAAATCACAAATAATAGCACCATAGGTATAAGTTCGCCCAAACCTGAGCCCGAAATAGTTGCTGGTACGTCGCCTTCGGCAAAGGCAGGCGATATGATTAAATCTAATAAATTCATTGTTGTCTCCTGATAAAAAAAATTAATTAATGACGGTGATACCGCCCATGTAACTGTGCAATACATCTGGCACCCTGATACTGCCATCAGCTTGCTGGTGGTTTTCTAACACGGCCACCAATGTTCTGCCTACTGCCAAGCCTGAACCATTCAGTGTGTGTAACAATTCTGGTTTATTGGTTTCTGGGTTTTTCCATCTAAGCTGTAGACGCCTTGCTTGAAAATCTTCAAAACACGAACAAGAAGATATCTCGCGATACGCATTTTGCCCTGGCAACCATACTTCCAGATCATAAGTTTTAGCTGCTGAAAATCCGAGATCACCCGCACATAAAATTACCTTGCGGTACGGCAACTCTAACGCCTTCAAAATACCTTCGGCATGGCCAGTTAGCGCTTCTAATACTTGATAAGAATCCTGTGCTTTTACCACTTGTACTAATTCTACTTTTTCAAACTGATGTTGGCGAATCAAGCCTCGTGTGTCGCGCCCGTAAGCACCGGCTTCAGAGCGAAAACTTGGTGTATGCCCTACAAATTTAAGTGGCAAGTCAGCTTCTTTTACAATCGTATCACGCACTATGTTGGTAATTGGTACTTCACCGGTTGGAATCAAATACAAAGGCTTTGCATCACCCTCTTCACCATGCAAGTGGGTTTTAAATAAATCTGCTTCAAATTTAGGCAGCTGCCCAGTACCCGTTAAAGAATCAGCATTCACTAAATAAGGCACATAAGCTTCAGTGTAATTGTTATTTTCAACATGCTGATCCAACATAAACTGAGTTAATGCTCTGTGTAGTCGTGCAATCTTTCCAGTCATTACTGAAAAGCGTGCGCCCGATATCTTTGCCGCAGTTTCAAAATCCAGTCCATGCATCTCGCCTAAATCAACATGGTCTTTAACTTCAAAATCATACTGCCCTGGCTCACCCCATTTTGACACTTCAACATTATCATCTTCAGAGTTGCCCGCTGGCACTGACTCATGAGGAATGTTTGGCATCGCCATAACAATGTCGTCAATTTGAGATTGAATAGATTGTAATTCAGATTTTGCCTGATCGAGCTTATCGCCCAAATCAGCAACTGCGTCTAATAACGGCTTAATATCTTCGCCCGCTGCTTTAGCCTTGCCAATCGATTTTGACTGTGTATTGCGCAAGTTTTGCAGTTCTTGCGTTTCAACTTGATTTTTTTTTCTTTTATTTTCTAAATCATTTAACTGATTGATATCAAAAGAAAAATTGCGTTTTTTTAAGGCTGATTCCACCGCTTCAATGTCATTTCTTAGTTGCTTTTTGCTTAACATTGTTATATAATGGTTTCCTTATATAGATTGAATAACGGTTAATAACCGTATTCACTTAAAAACTTATTAGGGGATTATACTATGTTCAACTCATTTTCAGGAAACGATGCTTGCAAACTATTGGCCCAAGGCGCACAATTAGTTGATGTTCGATCAAGTGCTGAATTTGCACGTGGTGCATTACCCGATGCTATCAACTTACCGTTGCAATCAATCATGAGTGCCAAGAATATTCTTGACGAAGACAAGGCGATTGTTTTGTATTGTGTTACAGGTGCTCGCTCTTCAACAGCTAAGAACTATTTAGTACAAATGGGTTTTGACAACGTTAACGACCTAGGCTCTTTTAGAAACTACAACTGCGAATAAGCCACTAAGTGATAAAATTAGCTTGTGAGAGTTAAAAGCAAGTGGCACAAAACCCAAGTTAAAACCATTGAAGATATCGGTGGCGCCATGGCGTTCATTTGCTGGCGCATTACCAAAAATCATCTTGAAGATTTGATTAACGAAGGCTTTGTTATTGAAAAAGAACAAGTCTTTAACGTGATTGCTGAATACTTATGTTTTCTTATTCAATCTATCGATCGCCTTGTTTTCAAAACACTCAGCACTGAGCAACGACAAGAGTTGATTAACAAGCTCGCCAAACAATCTGCCTTTTATTACCAAGAAAACAAAGAAGATCGTATCGGTGAGGGCAATCATTGGAAGGCATTCGTTAATACTTATAATCAACGTTCACAAGATTATTCAGATTATGACTTTGTTGGTGGCGAGCCTGATTATCATTTTTTAAGATATTTTGCAGAAAAAGTTAAATCTGCAATGACTGATGTCGATGAAAAATGGATTGTGCAGCAAATGATTGAAATTCAAGCGCCAAAAGCCTTTAAAAAAATTAGTGAGAGTGTTGATGATTTAGTTAATGTTAAGAGCATTATCAGCAAAGATGAACAAATCAAACGCAAAAAAGAAAAAATCCCGCGTTCAAAGCGAAAATCGACACGACAAAATACCATTATCAAAAACAAATCATCGAGTGATCACATTACCTAACTTGTATTTACTTATCGCCGACCATAAATAAACCTTATAACCAATTTAAAGGAATTATTTATGATCACAATGTGCAACAATTGCGGCGGGCTTAATAATATCCCTGCTGATAAATTAAACAACAATCCAAATTGTGGCAAATGTAAACAGCCATTGTATAAAGGCGAACCAATTTCAATGACGGGTGCGCAACTGACTCGTGCGATTGAAAAAACAGATGAATTATTAGTGGTCGATTTTTGGGCAACGTGGTGTGGGCCGTGTCAGCAGTTCGCCCCTACTTTTAAACAGGCCGCTAGTCAAATCGAGCCAAAAGCACGCTTTATAAAAATTGAAACTGAAGCCGAACAATCAATTTCAGCTAAATATAACATTCGCTCAATTCCAACTTTAGTGATGTTTAAAAATGGCAAGGAAATTGATCGTGTCTCCGGTGCATTGAGTGCGCCAGATTTTACCAATTGGGTCAATCAGCACACCTAAATCGCCCATTTTAAAAATTTCCGAAATTTTTCCAAATGCAGGTATAAATCACCATGTATTAGTGAAATATCAGTAAAAAATGGCTATTTTTGCTCAAATTTACGGGTTTTTATAGGTTGTTTTGAGAAGGTGAGATGTATTTTGCCTCGAGAGGCTGCCCTGGGGTATTATTTCTGAAATTTTTACATGGTGAAATTCTCTTTAAAAAAAGGTAGGCAAAAAAAATACCCCAACACTCATTGAATGTTGGGGTATTTTGAATTTAAAGCCTAGCAATGTCCTACTCTCACATGGGGAGACCCCACACTACCATCGGCGCTAAGTGGTTTCACTTCTGAGTTCGGGATGGGATCAGGTGGGGCACACTCGCTATTGTCACTAAGCAAACTTGTCGTCTCATTCGTTTATTAACTTATAGTAATAAGCTGGAGACTAATTAAAAAGTTTTTATACCTTGATGATAAATCATCAGAAGATATAACAATTAATACATGTTATAAGTTTGTCACTGTACATCAGTGTATTGCATGACACACCAACACAAAAATTATGAATTGAATAATAAATTATCCAAATAATTTGGGTGTTATATGGTCAAGCCTCACGATCAATTAGTACATGTTAGCTTCAAGTATCACTACTCTTCCACACCATGCCTATCAACCTCGTAGTCTTCGAGGGATCTTTAGGATATTTAAAATATCAGGGAGACCTAATCTTGGGAGGGGCTTCCCGCTTAGATGCTTTCAGCGGTTATCCTTTCCACACATAGCTACTCGGCAATGCGACTGGCGTCACAACCGAAACACCAGAGGTGTGTCCATTCCGGTCCTCTCGTACTAAGAACAGCTTCCCTCAAGTCTCCAACGCCCACGGTAGATAGGGACCGAACTGTCTCACGACGTTCTAAACCCAGCTCGCGTACCACTTTAAATGGCGAACAGCCATACCCTTGGGACCGGCTTCAGCCCCAGGATGTGATGAGCCGACATCGAGGTGCCAAACACCGCCGTCGATGTGAACTCTTGGGCGGTATCAGCCTGTTATCCCCGGCGTACCTTTTATCCGTTGAGCGATGGTCCTTCCACTCAGAACCACCGGATCACTAAGACCTAGTTTCCTACCTGCTCGACGTGTCAGTCTCGCAGTCAAGCACCCTTTTACCTTTGCGCTCATTGCACGATGTCCGACCGTGCTGAGGGTACCTTTGCGCTCCTCCGTTACTCTTTGGGAGGAGACCGCCCCAGTCAAACTACCCACCATGCATTGTTCCCAATCCGGATAACGGACCAAGGTTAGAACCCCAACCATACCAGGGTGGTATTTCAAGGATGGCTCCACCAACACTAGCGTGCTGGTTTCAAAGCCTCCCACCTATCCTACACAGGTAGGATCAGAGTTCAATGCAAAGCTGTAGTAAAGGTGCACGGGGTCTTTCCGTCTGGCCGCGGGTATACTGCATCTTAACAGCAATTTCAATTTCACTGAGTCTCGGGTGGAGACAGTGTGGCCCTCGTTACGCCATTCGTGCAGGTCGGAACTTACCCGACAAGGAATTTCGCTACCTTAGGACCGTTATAGTTACGGCCGCCGTTTACTTGGGCTTCGATCAAAAGCTTCGGACGAATCCTAACCTCATCAATTAACCTTCAAGCACCGGGCAGGCGTCACACCCTATACGTCCACTTACGTGTTTGCAGAGTGCTGTGTTTTTAATAAACAGTCGGAGCCACCTGGTATCTTCAACTCTCTATAGCTTATTCAGCTAGTGAAATCACCACAAAGAGCACACCTTCTCCCGAAGTTACGGTGTCATTTTGCCTAGTTCCTTCACCCGAGTTCTCTCAAGCGCCTTAGAATTCTCATCTCGTCCACCTGTGTCGGTTTGGGGTACGGTTTCATATAACCTGAAGCTTAGAGGATTTTCCTGGAAGCATGGTATCACTCACTTCTCCCAAAAGAGGGATCGTCATCACGCCTTGAGATAAAGGTTCCCGGATTTTCCTAAGAACCATCTCTACACGTTTAAACTTGGACAACCATCGCCAAGCTGAGCTAACCTTCTCCGTCTTCCCATCGCAGTTATATGAAGTACAGGAATATTAACCTGTTTCCCATCGACTACGCATTTCTGCCTCGCCTTAGG
>CAYUWB010000007.1:0-56651 GCA_964448305.1 uncultured Candidatus Ruthturnera sp. | reverse complement strand
GTATTTGGTGCTATGGAAAAAACCCAAGCGATTGCCAAGAAGGGCATGATTACACGCACGCATTTTGCCCAGATGCTGATTCAAGAGGGGGTGTGTAAAGACATGCGCAGTGTTTTTAAACGCTTTTTAACCGGCAAAAAACCAGGCGGTGTGGGCAGCAAATGGGCGCAATTTGATGAAGTGATTGAGTGGATACATGCGGCGGGTGGCAAGGCTGTTTTGGCGCATCCACTGCGTTATCGTATGACCAATACTAAGGTTAAACGGATGATGAGTGATTTGGCTGCTAATGGTTGTGATGGGGTTGAAGTGGTGACGGGGAGTAGTAACGCTGACGAAATTACTTTAATAAGTCAGTGGGCACGTGAGTTAGACTTATTAGCATCGAGTGGCTCAGATTATCACGGTTGGCCCAATCAGAGAATACATATTGGTCATTTGCAAGCTATGCCGAATGTGAATGAAACGGTATGGAGAGATTGGTAGTGGCCAAGTTATTTGAGATCCACCCACAAAACCCACAACAGCGTTTGGTTAAGCAAGTGGTTGATGAGCTGCATAAAGGTGCGGTGATTGCTTACCCGACAGATTCAGGTTACGCGCTAGGTACTGCGATTGGTAACAAGAGCGGGCTTGAGCGTATTCGTCGAATTCGCAACCTATCCAAGCGCCATGACTTTACCTTAATGATGCGAGATTTAGCCCACATTGGTGAGTATGCAAGACTCGACAACAATGCCTTTCGATTGTTAAAGAAAATTTTGCCGGGTGCTTATACGTTTATCCTTGAAGGAACGCGTGATGTGCCTAAGCGCCTACTACATGAAAAGAAGAAAACCATTGGTCTTAGAATATCACATCACGGTGTGGTGCAAGCCTTGCTCGATGAACTTAATGAGCCAATGATGAGTGTCTCGTTAATCATAGAGGGGTATGAATTCTATGATATTGATGATGTACGAGACGCGGTTGAGAGTCGGGTTGATGTGATTATTGATGATGGTTATTGCCCGCCAGAACCAACCACAGTAATTGATTTATCTGGTGATGGTATCAATATTATTCGTCATGGCGCAGGCGATACTTCGTTGTTAGAATAGACACTTCCCTATATAATTAGGCATTTTATACAATGCTTCATGCGCATGAAAACTGCACAAATCAGACAAAAGTTCTTAGACTACTACGAATCGAAAGGTCATACCATCGAGCCGAGTGCTTCTCTGATTCCACATAACGACAAAACTTTACTGTTTGTTAATGCGGGTATGGTGCCATTTAAAGATGTGTTTAGTGGCTTGGAAAAGCGCCCTTATACGCGTGCTGCGAGTTGTCAGCGCTGTGTTCGTGCCGGTGGTAAGCATAATGATTTGGAGAATGTTGGTTATACTGCGCGTCATCATACGTTCTTTGAAATGCTGGGTAATTTTAGTTTTGGTGATTACTTCAAACGTGAAGCGATACAGTATGCTTGGGAGTTTTTAACGGTTGAAATCGGTTTACCCAAGGAAAAACTTTGGATTAGTGTATTTGAAGAGGACGATGAGGCAGAAGCCATTTGGGTGAATGAGATTGGCTTCCCTAGAAACCGTATTTCACGCTGTGGCGCTAAGGATAATTTTTGGCAAATGGGTGACACTGGCCCTTGCGGCCCATCGAGTGAGATTTTTTATGATCATGGTGAAGACATTGCCGGCGGCCCGCCAGGACATGCCGATGAAGATGGCGATCGTTATATTGAGATCTGGAATCTGGTTTTCACCCAATACGATAAACAAGATGATGGCTACTTAAAGCCGTTAGATGCGCCATGTGTAGATACCGGCATGGGGCTTGAACGTTTAGCAGCGGTGCTACAGCATGAGAATAATAATTATGACACCGATGGCTTTAAAGGGCTAACCAAGGCCGTGGTTGATCTAACCCCAAAAGCCAATGGTATTAAAACGGATAATGCTTCAGTTCGCGTGATTGCAGACCATATTCGCTCAACCGCCTTTATGATTGTTGATGGAGTGATTCCATCAAACGAAGGGCGTGGGTACGTACTGCGCCGTATTATTCGTCGTGCAATTCGCCACGGCCATAAAATTGGTATCGACAAGGTGTTTTTCTATCGTTTGGCGCCAGTTTTGGCGCTTGAGACAAAAGATGTTTATCCAGAGCTTAAAAAAGCTTTAGCCAATGTTGAAAAAGTACTTAAACGTGAAGAGGAGCGATTTGCTCAAACCCTAGACCAGGGTATGGGTATTTTAGAAGCCGCAATTGCCAATCTTAAAGGTAGCGAGATTGATGGTGAAACTGTCTTTAAACTTTACGATACATTTGGCTTCCCGGTGGATTTAACCGCTGATGTAGCGCGTGAGCGTGATTTAACGATTGACATGCCGGGCTTTGAAGTAGAGATGACTAAGCAGCGTGATAGAGCGCGTTCAGCCGGTGATTTTAAGACCACACAAAAAGGTGTTGATATTACTGATGGGACAGAGTTCTTGGGCTATGAGCAATTAGAAAATAGCTCATCCATTCAAGCATTGATTAAAGATGGTGAGTTGGTTGATAGTATTGAAGCAGGTGACAATGCCATTATCGTTTTAGCACAGTCCAGTTTTTACGGTGAATCAGGTGGTCAAATTGGCGACTCTGGTAGTTTGTCAAATAAAGAAATTAACTTTGAAGTGGGCAATACTCAAAAACAAAAATCAGGCGCCTTCGAGCACCATGGTGTTTTGAATAGTGGTGTGCTAAAAGTGGGCGATGTTGTCAGTGCTTCAGTTGATAAAAACCGTCGCAAGCGCATCGCACGCAATCATTCAGCAACACATTTGCTTCATGCAGCACTACGTACTGTATTGGGTGAAACGGTCACTCAAAAAGGCTCGTTGGTTGACGGCGACAAACTACGTTTTGATTTCTCTCACGATGAAATAATTGCAAAAGCCGATCTTGATAAGATTGAAGGCATGGTTAATCGTAAGATTTTAGGTAATACGGTTGTGCATACTGATGTAACTGATATTGAAAGTGCTAAAAAGAAAGGTGCGATGGCACTGTTCGGTGAAAAGTACGGCGATACCGTGCGTGTATTGACCATGGGTAAAGACGACTTCTCAGTAGAGCTGTGTGGCGGTACGCATGTGAATCAGCTAGGAGATATTGGCCTGTTTAGAATTACATCAGAAGGCGGTATTGCTGCTGGTGTACGTCGTATTGAAGCAGTTACAGGTTACGATGCTTATCAGTTTGATAAACAAACTGAAGACAGCTTGAGTGAAATCGCGAAAATGACAAAATCAAGTAATGCGCAAGCCGTAGAAAAAGTAGCGCAACTGATTAAACAACAAAAAGACTTAGAAAAACAAATTGCAACTTTCCAAAAGCAGCTGGCTAGTAATCAAGGCGATGATTTGGTTAATCAAGCGCAGGATGTTAATGGTGTGAAGTTATTATCAACCGTGGTTGAAGGTGTAAGCGGCAAAGACCTACGTGATATTGCTGACAAACTTAAAGATAAATTAGGTTCGGCTGTGGTGGTGTTAGCTGCGGTGAGTGGTGATAAGGTTGCTTTAGTGGCCGCTGTCACTAAAGATTTAACTAAGCAATATCAAGCAGGGAAAATCCTTAACCATGTTGCCCAGCAAGTGGGTGGTAAAGGTGGTGGTAGGCCAGATATGGCGCAAGGCGGCGGCACAGATCCGTCTAAGCTAACTGAAGCTCTCGCTTCAGTCAAAAGCCTATTATAAGTTGAGTGCGCTTTTTCCTAATATTTTCGTTGTCAGAATTATCAAATCAGTCATTTACTAATTTGTAAACTCCTGATTTTCAAATTCTTTACGCCTTAATTTAAGAAAAAATCACATCTCAACAGGTAGTTACAGAAAGATTGTTGTAAATCTTAGGCAATAAAAAACCCTCTTTCGAGGGTTCTTTATTTAAATCTATTTGCGAATATTTTTTCTTTCTACAAGGCAGAAAATTAAAATTCGATTGAATATAGTTAATCTATATGATTGAGTATTTTAATTTTTTAACGCTGTAGCAAGGAAAAAGACGAAGCAAAGAGTTAGACGCAACCGGTTGGTTGAGGCATCCCCCCATACTTGGTGATCGGCTTCATTGGCCCTGTTAGCCACTCTTTGAATAGGTCTTTTTTGTCAATCTTAACGTATTTAGCAAAGGTTCTGATTGGCGGTACTGATGAGTTTTCAGCGAAGTACTCTCTTGCAGCCATGATTTGACTTACCATGCTCTCTGTCAGCTCCATGTCGTCTTCTTTCGCCATTTCATACATGATTTCTTCAGTCCAAATTGTTGGATCAACTAAATATCCGTTACCGGTTCTTTCTAATGCCATTTTTATTTCCTATTTAATGAGTGCTTGTGACTATTATAGTAGTTTACCTTAATGAATTACTTGGTTTTTATAAGGGAATATTATAAAAGTCTAATAGGTATAATTAAATTCTTATGGATTGGATGCAATTAACACTAGAAACACATAAAGAACAGGCGGATTTCGTTAGTGAAATACTCATGGGTTTGGATAGTGTGTCGATTACTTTTAGTGATACACATGATGATGAAATTTTTGAGCCACCAGTGGGTGAAACACCACTATGGCCGGATACAACCATCAAAGCTTTGTTTGATCTTAAGGTTAATCAGGCGCATGTACAGTCAATGCTATTGCAATTGTGTAATATTAAAGAAACCTCTTTTGAATTACTCAAAGACCGTGTTTGGGAAGATGAATGCAAGAAAGATTTTCACGCCATGCCCTTTGGCAAACGACTTTGGATTTGTCCTTCTTGGGAAGACGCATCAAAATTACCGAAGGACGCTGTGGTGATTGATATGGATCCTGGTTTAGCCTTTGGCACTGGTACACACCAAACCACAGACTTGTGTTTGCAATATCTTGATGAAAATCCGCCCATTAATCAAAGTGTGATTGATTATGGTTCGGGCACGGGCGTATTGGCGATAGCCGCAGTAAAACTTGGTGCTAAGCGTGCAATTGCTGTGGACAATGATCCGCAAGCGGTATTAGCTACAATTGATAATGTTAAAACCAATCAAGTCGATGATCAAATCGAAGTACTGCATAGTGACAAAGAAGGCGATTTAGATAAAGTCGATTTACTCATTGCGAATATTCTAGCCAATCCCTTAATAGGGCTTTGCGAACATTTTTCAGGCCTAGTAAAGTCTGGCGGTAAAATAACACTTTCGGGTATTTTGCAAGAACAACTCGACATGGTGTTAGAAGCGTATAGCAAGTATTTTATTGAGTTAACAGCCACACAAAAAGAGCAGTGGTGTTGCGTAAATGGAGTTAGGAAGTAAGTAATGAGCAAGCAAATTAAAGCGGTATCGTTAATATCGGGCGGACTAGATTCACTCTTAAGTACAAAACTTTTGCTTGACCAAGGTATTCATGTAGAAGGTATTAATTTCTTCACGGGCTTTTGTGTAGAGGGCCATACTCATGCGATTCGCAAACAAAAGAGTGACAAACCAAAGCGTAATAATGCCCTGTGGGTCGCTGAACAGCTTGGTATCAAATTGCATATTATTGATGTGATTGAAGAATATCGCGATGTACTTTTGAATCCAAAACATGGTTATGGCAAGAATATGAACCCTTGTTTGGATTGCAAAGGCTTTATGGTGAAAAAAGCCAAACAGTGGATGGAAGAGAACGATTTTGATTTTATTATTACTGGCGAGGTAATGGGTCAGCGACCAATGTCGCAGCGTAAAGAAACCATGCCAATTGTACAAGCCGAATCTGGCGCAGATGATTTGTTGTTGCGTCCATTGTGTGCCAAGCGTTTACCTGAGACAAAAGCAGAGCGAGAAGGTTGGGTGGATCGTGAGCAGTTGTTAGATTTTTCAGGGCGTAATCGCAAGCCACAAATGGCCCTAGCTAAGGAATATGGGTTTGATGATTATGCAACCCCTGCAGGTGGCTGTTGTTTTTTAACGGACAAACAATATTCAGATAAATTGGTAGACATGTGGCAATCGCGAGGTAATCGTGATTATCAATTAGATGATTTGATGATGCTTAAAGTCGGCCGACACATTCGCCCTAACAAACGCTTTAAGATGATTATTGCCAGGGAAGAAGGCGAAGTGAAGTTTTTAGAAGGTTATCGCAATCAATACGCGCATTTATATTCAACCAGTTGTAATGGCCCGATAGCGTTAATTGATGGCGAGCCGAATCAAGAAGACGTAAAAAACGCAGCCAAGATTTTAGCCCGATACTCTCAAGGTAGAGATGAAGATTTGGTTGATGTAGAAGTTAAGTTGCAAGCTGGTGTCGCTCAACAGTTTTCAGTAGCGCCATTTAAAGTAGATGAAATTCCTAAAGATTGGTTTGTCTAACCGCCACCAACAGCCTTAATAATTTCTACCTGATCACCCGTATTTAAAACAAATTCCGCGTGCTTTGATTTGGAGATAATAGTCTCATTGACTTCTAGCGCGATGCGTTGATCTTGGTAGCCGAGCTGATTGATTAAATCAGCAGCACTTGATTGATTATCGATTTTTAGTTCTTTCCCATTAACTTGAATAATCACTGGTCCATTTTTCCGATTGCACAAGAAACGAATGATTTTGCTTTTGCTTTAGCAGAGTCAAAACCATGCACTGAATCAGTTTCAGGGTAGCCAAGGTCTAGTAGCACCTGCACAAGCTCTACTCTTCTGGCATCGTCAATATCGATACTAATCACACCTTGCTCAATATTAACATCGACATTATCTGTATCAAAAGTCGAGGTCAGTTTTTTGGTGATGGTGCCTGCGCAACCACCGCATTTAATGTTTTCAACTGTGATATTCATTGCATTATTTTCCTTATTTTTATAAGGTCATTATATCACTTTGATTTGATGATTTGAGTATCAGCTTGAGTAGCAAGTATGGTAAAATTTTTGAAGTTTTTAGCTTAGGAGTGTTGGGTGTCACAAGTTGCCTTATTAGCGTTGGAAGATGGTCAGATTTTCAAAGGAAAATCAATCGGTGCTAATGGCGATACTGTTGGCGAAGTGGTGTTCAATACTTCAATGACGGGCTACCAAGAAATCCTGACTGATCCTTCTTATGCGCAACAAATTGTTGCACTGACCTATCCGCATATCGGCAATACCGGCACCAATTCAGTTGATGAAGAGTCTGGACAAATTTATGCTTCTGGTTTGATTGTTCGTGACTTGCCCTTAATGGCAAGCAATTGGCGTAACGAATTATCGTTGGATGAATATTTGTCTTCTAATAATGTGGTGGCGATTAGCGATATTGATACGCGCGCATTAACACGCCATCTGCGTGAGCATGGCTCACTTAAAGGTTGTATTGTTACCGGCGACAACCTTGATGAGGCAGCAGCAGTGGCTAAAGCCCAAGCTTTTGCAGGGTTGAAAAATATGGATTTAGCCAAAGTTGTATCAACCGCTAAGCAATATGATTTTAATGATGGTTCTTATTCGTTAGAAAGTGGTGAGTTTGCCTCGCTTGATAAAAAGTTTAAGGTTGTTGTATATGACTACGGCGTTAAGAAAAATATTTTAAGAATGTTGGTAGATCGTGGTTGTGACTTAACTGTGGTTAATGCACAAACACCAGTAGCCGATGTGTTAAAAATGAATCCTGATGGCGTATTTTTATCCAATGGCCCAGGCGATCCTGAGCCCTGTGATTATGCGATTAATAATATTCAAACATTATTAGAAAAAAACACGCCAATGTTTGGCATCTGTTTAGGGCATCAATTATTGTCATTAGCAAGTGGTGCCAAAACTGAGAAAATGAAATTTGGCCATCATGGTGCTAATCACCCAGTTCAAGATTTAGAATCTAAGCAGGTGATGATCACTTCACAAAATCACGGTTTTGCTGTTTCAGAAAGCAACATGCCGAATACGTTAGAAGTGACACATCGTTCGTTATTTGACAATTCTATTCAAGGTGTTAAAGTGGTAGACAAACCCGCTTTTAGTTTTCAAGGACACCCTGAGGCTTCACCAGGTCCACATGATGTGAGTGGTTTATTTGATACATTTATAGAGGAGATGAAATAATGAAAAAATTATTAATTAGCTTATTATTGTCCACACTTAGTATTTCGGCAATTGCCGAAGAAAATGTTGATCCATTTGAAGATGTTAATCGATCAATTTATGAATTCAACGATACCATTGATGACAACTTGTTAGAGCCAGTATCAAGAGCGTACAAGGACCATGTGCCAGAAGTAGCGCAAGATGGCGTGAGTAATTTCTTTGGTAATTTACGCGATGTCTCTACTTTGGCTAATCAAATCTTACAATTTAAACCGGTTGAGAGTGTAGAGACTTTTGGCCGTATTTTAGTAAACAGCACGATTGGTCTTGGCGGATTGTTTGATGTGGCATCTGATATGGATCTTACTACCGAAAATGAAGACTTTGGCCAGACTATGGCAGTTTGGGGTGTAGAAGAAGGTCCTTATGTGGTCTTGCCATTATTAGGGCCATCGACTGTTCGAGATGGCGCAGGCTTATATGTTGACACCACTTCTGATGCGAACATGATTGACAAAACTGAAGGTATTGGCTTTATCAGTAGTACCGCAATTAACATTATTGATAAGCGTGTTGAATTATTGCCAGCTACGGATATGCTAGATCTATCAGATGATCCATACACAATGATGCGCTCTTCTTATTTACAAAAGAGAAAATTCGATGTTTTTGATGGCAACTTACCTGTTGAAGAAGATGAATTCGACGATTTTTAGCGTAACTCAGAATTAGAAAAAAATGCCAAAAAGACAAGACCTAAAAAGTATTTTAATCATTGGTGCTGGACCGATTGTCATCGGCCAGGCTTGTGAGTTTGACTATTCAGGTGCGCAAGCTTGTAAAGCGTTGCGTGAAGAAGGCTACCGCGTTATTTTGGTTAACTCTAATCCAGCCACTATTATGACTGATCCGCAAATGGCGGACGCAACCTACATTGAGCCGATTGAATGGCGTACGGTTGAAAAAATTATCGAGGTTGAAAAACCTGATGCATTGCTACCAACCATGGGTGGACAAACAGCACTCAATTGTGCGCTAGACTTGGAGCGACATGGTGTGTTAGAAAAACACGGTGTGGAGATGATTGGCGCTAGAAAGGAAGCGATTGATAAAGCCGAAGATCGTGATTTATTCCGTGAGGCCATGCTTAAAATTGGCCTAGACATGCCCAAGGCAGCTGTCGCCCATAATTTAGAAGATGCGCACAAAATTCAAGAAGAAGTTGGTTTTCCAACAGTGATTCGCCCTTCATTTACCATGGGTGGTAGTGGTGGCGGTATTGCTTTTAATAAGGAAGAGTTTGTTGAAATTTGTGAGCGTGGCCTAGATCTTTCGCCAACCAATGAATTACTGGTTGAGGAGTCTATTCTTGGCTGGAAAGAGTTTGAAATGGAAGTGGTGCGAGATACTAAAGATAATTGCATCATTATTTGTTCAATTGAGAACCTAGACCCAATGGGCATCCATACGGGTGATTCAATTACCGTTGCGCCTGCACAAACGCTAACGGATAAAGAATATCAAGTGATGCGTAATGCTTCACTCGCAGTACTTCGTGAGATTGGTGTTGATACGGGCGGATCAAACGTACAGTTCGCACTTAATCCTGAAAATGGCCGACTAACGATTATTGAGATGAATCCACGTGTGTCACGTTCATCAGCATTGGCTTCAAAAGCAACTGGCTTCCCAATTGCAAAAGTTGCTGCTAAATTAGCCGTGGGCTATACGTTAGATGAGCTTGATAACGATATTACCGGTGGCAAGACGCCAGCCTCGTTTGAGCCGAGCATTGATTATGTGGTGACTAAAATTCCACGCTTCGCTTTTGAGAAATTCCCCAAAGCAGATGATCGCTTAACCACACAAATGAAATCAGTGGGTGAGGTGATGGCCATGGGCTCAACTTTCCAAGAATCTTTACAAAAAGCCTTACGAGGCCTAGAAACTGACAAATCTGGCCTAGATCCAATTGTTGACTTGAATGCCGATGACGCTAAAAACAAAATCAGATCTGAATGTATTTCGGCAAGAGGCGATCGTATTTTTTATTTGGCTGACGCCTTTAGATTGGGTATGAGCCTAGAAGAGGTATTTGACTTATCTAAAGTTGACCCTTGGTTTTTGGCACAGATTGAAGACATTGTCTCTTCTGAAATGCAAATTAATGGCACAAATGTTACCGACATTGGTGCAGACGAATTATTCGGGTTAAAACGCAAAGGCTTTTCTGATGCGCGCTTGGCAGACTTGTTTTGCTGTAGTGAGTCTTCAGTGCGTGAGCGTCGAAAAGCCCTTAATATTAAGCCTGTGTTTAAGCGTGTAGATTCTTGTGCAGCGGAGTTTGACACACAAACAGCCTATTTATACTCAACTTATCAGCAGCAATGTGAAGCCAATCCAACCGATAAGAAAAAAATCATGATTCTTGGCGGCGGCCCCAACCGTATTGGCCAAGGTATTGAGTTTGATTATTGCTGTGTGCATGCCTCACTAGCACTACGTGAAGATGGCTATGAAACCATTATGGTGAACTGTAACCCTGAAACGGTTTCAACCGATTACGATATTTCAGATCGCCTATATTTTGAACCGTTGACTTTAGAAGATGTGCTGTCTATTATTGAAGTAGAGAATCCAGACGGTATTATTGTGCATTATGGTGGCCAAACACCACTTAAATTAGCCGATGCATTAGAGCAAAGCGGTGCGAAAATTATTGGTACTAGCCCTGATGCGATTGACTTGGCTGAGGATCGTGAACGTTTTTCTAAAATGCTACAAGAGTTAGATTTAAAACAACCTCTTAATGGTACAGCGCGCTCGCTAGAGCAGGCGCAAGATATCGCCGATGCGATTGGTTTTCCATTGGTGGTAAGGCCTTCGTATGTGCTCGGTGGTCGTGCGATGGAAATCGTTTATGACAAAGAGAGCTTAGATCACTATATGCACACAGCGGTGCAAGTATCAAACGACTCACCAGTATTATTAGATTCGTTCCTTGACCATGCGATTGAAGTCGATATCGATGTTATTAGTGACGGCGAAGATGTGGTCATTGGCGGCATTATGCAACACATTGAACAAGCTGGCATTCACTCGGGCGATTCAGCTTGTTCGCTGCCGCCTTATTCACTACCAAATGGCGTACTAGATGAGATGCGTTCGCAAGTGATTGCCATGGCTAAACAACTTAATGTAGTTGGCTTGATGAACACCCAGTTAGCTTATCAAGATGATGAAATTTATATTATTGAAGTAAATCCTCGTGCTTCACGTACAGTGCCCTTTGTTTCAAAAGCCATTAGTGCACCACTGGCCAAAATTGCAGCAAGAGTTATGTCTGGCGTGGCACTTAAAGAACAAGACTTTACATCAGAGATTATTCCGAAACACTTTAGTGTGAAAGAAGCGGTTTTCCCGTTTAATAAATTCTTAGGTGTGGATCCAATTTTAGGGCCTGAGATGCGTTCAACTGGTGAAGTCATGGGTGTGGGCGATGATTTTGCCTCGGCTTTTGATAAGGCGCAATTGGCTGCTGGTAGTCGTGCACCAGAGAGTGGTAAAGTATTTGTTAGTTTGCGAAAACTTGATCGAGATGACTTGGTTGATTTAGGTAAGCGCTTAGCCAAACAAGGTTTTAGCCTAGTGGCAACTCGAAGCAATAAAGAGATCCTAACTGATGCCGGCCTTGAGTGTGAAACAGTTAATAAGGTATCTGAAGGTTCGCCGCATATTGTAGATATGATTAAAAACGAAACCATTGACTTAATTATCAACTCAACTGAAGATACGCAAGGCGTGGAAGACGCAGCAGCGATTCGTTGCCAAGCTTTAGTGCATAAAGTACCATTTACAACAACAGTGGCAGCTGCCTTTGCCATGTTAGATGGTTTAAAAACACACAAGAAAATTACTGTACGAACAGTACAATCATTAAATAGCTAAAATAGTATGGAAAATATTCCAATGACAGTTAGTGGTGCAAAAGCACTGGAAGCAGAGCTTTTAAAGCTCAAAGATGTTGAGCGTCCTCGTATCGTCGAAGACATTGCCACCGCGCGTGCTCATGGCGATTTAAAAGAAAACGCCGAATACCACGCCGCCAAAGAAGAACAAAGTTTTTGTGAAGGCCGTATTAAAGAAATTGAATCCAAGCTTTCACGCATGCAAGTGATTGATGTCACCAAGCTTAATCAAGATGGTCGTTGTGTTTTTGGTACCACCATTACTTTAATGAACATTGAAGACGACAGCGAAATCACCTATCAAATTGTGGGCGAGGATGAAGCAGACATTGCACACGGAAAGATATCATGTCATTCGCCAATTGCCAGTGCACTCATGGGTAATGAAGAGGGTGAAGAAGTCACAGTGAGAGCGCCTGGTGGAGATATTATCTACGAGATACTCGAAGTCGAATATTTGTAATTTTTACTTCTGCTTTTTAAGTCTTTCTTTGTTAAATTTATTTTTATTTTCAGTCATGCACTAAATTGTGCACTCCTAAAATATAAAAATAAATTTGCCTCAAAATCCATTAAAAATCATCGTAAATACGGCAAAGTGAAAATTTCCGAAATTTTCTAAAAACAGTCGATAAAGTCAGATAAAAGTCAATATTTAGTGGTTAAAAGTCATTAAAAACACTTAAAAAACGCTAAATTTGGTTAAAATTCAATAAATTATTAAAATTTCCTAATTTTTTATACACTATTTTTTACATTTAAAAGTATTTTTGCTTAATGCAAGGTGCACGACAGATTGAGTGAAGGAGTATAGGTGTAGCTATATGACTGAGTGAAAGATAAGTGCAACACAGCAGTAGGAAAAAAGACGCAGTAAAGGGCTAGCCGCGAGGATGGTGTTTAGAATGCTGAGATTTAAGCTGTACGTTTTGAATGTGTGTGTAAATCTGCGTAGTAGAAATATCACTATGACCCAGCATTAATTGCACAGAGCGCAAGTCGGCACCTTGTTGTACAAGGTGGGTAGCAAAGGCATGGCGAAGCGTGTGTGGTGATAGTGGTTTGTCAATACCGGCTTTGGTAGCGTAAGCTTTAATAATATAAAAGAAATTTTGGCGACTCATGCCCGAGCCACGATTGCTTAAAAAATAATGATCGGTTTGGCCTGATTTAAGTAAAAAAGGCCGTGCTTTTTGCTCGTAAGTATTGAGATAATCCATTGCCATTTCACCCATCGGCAAGAGGCGTTCTTTATTGCCTTTGCCATGAATACGAATGTATTCCTCATTCAGATTAATGTTGTGATAATCTAGAGTGATAAGCTCCGATACGCGTAAACCACAAGAATAAAGTAATTCCAACATGGCACGATCACGCATGCCAAAAATAGTCTTTTTGTCTGGTGCATTTAGCAGTTGTTCTACTTCGTCAATATTAAGAAAAACAGGCAGTTTTTGTGTTTGTTTAGGGTGGTGTAGCTTGGTGGTTGGGTTGGTTTCAATTAGCTGCTGAGTGATTAAATATTGGTAAAAAATACGCAAACAAGTGAGGATGCGCGCTTGTGTGGCGGCGCTGAGTTGTCTGTGTTTAAAGTAGTGGTTGATATGAGTACTGTCAACATGAGTTAGTTCGGCTTCTAGCCATTTTGAAAATAACTTAAGATCAGATCGGTAAGCCGACAGTGTATTTTGACTTGCACCAGATGAGAGCCAGTAATAATCTAGAAATTTTTCAATTAAAGTTGTGTTATTCACAGTTTGAAATTATGGCATAAAAAATGCCGGTCAAGACCGGCATTTTTATTGGAAACCTATCAGACTTTATCGCTTAGCCAATTTTTCCTTAATTCTTGCAGCTTTACCCGTTAGGCCACGAAGGTAATATAATTTCGCTTGGCGAACTTTACCATGACGCTTAACTTCGATTGAATCGATCATGTTTGAGTGTGTTTGAAAAACTCTTTCAACGCCTTCACCATGAGAAATTTTTCTAACGGTAAATGCTGAACCGATACCACGGTTTTTCTTGGCAATCACAACACCTTCAAACGCCTGTAGTCTTTCACGGCTACCTTCGCGCACTTTAACTTGCACAATAACGGTGTCACCTGATGAAAATTCAGGGATATCTGATCTTAGTTGTTCGTTCTCAATTTGGTCAATTAAATTCACGATTGCCTCTTATCTAAAACTTGAAAAGAGACGTATTATACCGTTATTTTTTTCGATAAACAAGACAAATCTATGGCATAATTATGTGCTTTAGTTTTAGATGTTTGAAGAGTAATGGGAAAAGTAACTGGCTTTAAGGAATTTGATAGAAAGACTGAGGATTATCGCCCAGTTGAGCTACGTATTAAAGATTATGGTGAAATTTTCACAGGCACACATGACATTGCACACTTGCAAGAGCAAGGCGCTAGATGTATGGATTGTGGTGTACCTTTTTGTCAGTCAGAAAATGGTTGCCCCGTTGACAATTTAATTCCTGAATGGAATGACTTGGTTTATAACGACAAATGGCAAGAAGCATTAAGTCGCTTACACAAGACCAACAATTTTCCAGAATTTACTGGCCGTGTTTGCCCGGCACCTTGTGAAGGCTCGTGTGTTTTAGGCATGAATAACCCAGCCGTTACCATTAAAAATATTGAACAATCTATTGTTGATCGTGGTTTTGAAGAAGGTTGGATTCAGCCGAATATGGTGGAATATCGCACTGGCAAGAAGATCGCTATTATCGGCTCTGGCCCTGCGGGCTTGGCGGCGGCAGATGAGCTTAATAAAATTGGCCACAGTGTGACTGTATTTGAACGTGACGATCGTATTGGCGGCTTATTGATGTATGGTATTCCAAATATGAAGCTTGGCAAGGATGTTGTAGATCGTCGTGTGAATTTACTCAAGGATTCAGGTGTTGAATTTATCACCAATGTGAATGTTGGTCAAGATATTACAACCGCCAATTTGCAAAAAGAATTTGACGCTTTGGTTTTCACCACCGGTGCAACACAGGCACGTGATTTACCAGTGGATAATCGTGATGCTCATGGTGTGCATATGGCGATGGAATACTTAAGTAAAAACACCAAAACGTTATTAGATACAGGCCATGCCGATGATTCTAATTTGTCTGCCAAAGACAAAGATGTGATTGTAATTGGTGGTGGTGATACGGGTACAGACTGTATTGGTACAGCACTACGTCAAGGTGCTAAATCGATTGTGAATTTTGAACTGATGGGGAAACCACCCGAAGACCGTGCAGATAACAACCCTTGGCCACTATGGCCACTGATTTATCGTGTGGATTATGGCCACGCAGAGGCGGCGCAAGTATTTGGTGAAGACCCAAGACAATATCATTTAATGACTAAATCTTTTATCAAAGATAATGCGGGTAAAGTTACTGGCCTTAATACCGTTAATGTTGATTTTAAAGACGGACAATTGGTTGAAATCGAAGGCAGTGAAAAAACATGGGATGCACAATTAGTATTGTTATCTATGGGTTTTGTCTCGCCTGAGCATTACCTAAGCGATGATGCTAATATCGAGCTTGATGCACGTGGCAATTATCAAGCCAATTATGGTGAATATACAACTTCTCAAGAAGGTATTTTTACTGCTGGAGACTGTCGTCGTGGCCAGTCATTAGTAGTGTGGGCGATCAATGAAGGTCGCGGTGTTGCTGCCAAGGTTGACCAATATTTAACCAATTGTTAGACCTCAATTCTTTAGTCTTATATCCCCTAAGGGGTAGTCAAAATATCACTAATATACTGCCAAAAATTTAGGTAATTTCTTGTATTCGGGTATAATTTGATTCGTTCACATCTTCTTTTTTATAAGATTAGAAGATTTATTAAATATACTGGAGAAAACAAAATGGCAAAAGAGCTATACAATACCCCCAACCTCGATGAGTTGGAAAACGGCCCATGGCCTTCGTTTGTAACAGGCCTTAAGCGTTTAGCACAAGACGATCACGCAGGTGCAAGCATGGTGCGTGACGTTTTAGCAACATTAGAAACATCATACGTAACTAAAAAAGGTTACTGGAAAGGTGGTACAGTTGGTGTTATCGGTTATGGTGGTGGTGTGATTCCACGCTTTAACGAATTAAAAGATGATAACGGTGACTTTAAATTTAAAGACGCAGGTGAATTCCACACTTTAAGAATTCAACCACCAGCAGGTATGCATTACACATCTACTCTATTAAGAGATATGTGTGACATGTTTACTGATAACGGCGGCTCAGGTTTAATTGCATTCCACGGTCAGTCAGGCGATATCATGTTCCAAGGTGCAACTGAAGAAACAACACAAACTATTTTCAACGAACTTAACGAATATGGTTTTGATATGGGTGGTGCAGGTCCTGCGGTACGTACTGGTATGTCATGTGTTGGTGCGGCACGTTGTGAAATGTCAAACACTAACGAGCAAGCAGCATTACGTACATTGGTAAATGCATTCTTAGATGATATGCATCGTCCAGCATTACCATACAAAATGAAATTTAAAGTTTCAGGTTGTGCTAACGACTGTATGAACTCAATTGAACGTTCAGACTTCTCAACTATCGGTACTTGGAGAGATGATATTAAAATCAACCAAGACGCATGGAAAGCAATGGTTGCAGACAAAGGCATGGATTACATTGTAGACAACATTACTTCTCGTTGTCCAACACAATGTATGAAGGTTGAAGGTGATAACTCACTAACAATTGATAACAAGAACTGTGTTAAATGTATGCACTGTTTAAATGCAACTTCACCATTATCAGCAAAATACAATGATGGTAAGCCAGAAGCAATCTTAGCAACTGGCGATGATAAAGGTGTAACGATTTGTATGGGTGGTAAGCGTACACTGAAAATCGGTGACTTGTTCGGTACAGTAGTTGTTCCATTCATGAAGCTTGAGTCAGAAGACGATTACGAAGCAATCGAAGAGTTAGCAGGTGAAGTAATTGACTTCTTTGCTGAAAACGCACTAGAGCATGAAAGAACTGGTGAGATGATTGAACGTATTGGTATTGTTAACTTTATGGAAGGCATTGGCTTAGACGTTAATCCTAACATGGTTGATTCACCACGTTACATGAGCTACGTGAGAATGGACAAGTGGGACGAAGAAGCGACTAAATGGTTTGAAAACAAAGCCGAAGCAAACGCGTAACACAGACTGTAATTTAAGTAACAATTTTTAGGGCGAAATTTCTTCGCCCAATACTATATATTTAGGAGAAATACTATGGCTGAAGCACCAAGAATGCCTATCGAATCTGGCTGTCCAGACCCTATTCAATACATGCACCCAACAATGCGTCGTAACTATGGCCAATGGGCATATCACGATCGTCCACGTCCTGGCGTATTGCACCATACTTCAAAGCATAATGAAGAAATTTGGACAGTTCGTTGTGGTACGCAAAGACAAATGGATGTTTACACTATCAAAAAATTAGCAGATATTGCTGATGAATTTGGTGATGGCTACATTCGTTTCACTATCCGTTCAAATGTTGAATTTATGGTTGATAGCGAAGACAAGGTTAACCCGTTAATTGAAGCATTAGAGTCTGCCGGTTTCCCAGTAGGCGGTACAGGCCCAACTGTATCAATGATTTCACACACACAGGGTTGGTTACACTGTGATATTCCTGGTACAGATGCATCTGGTGTTGTTAAAGCACTGATGGATGAAATGTATGATGAATTCAAGAAAGAAGAAATGCCAAACCGTGTACACATGACGACTTCATGTTGTCAGATTAACTGTGGTGGTCACGGTGATGTCGCGATTAACATTCAACACACTAAGCCACCTAAGATTAACCACGACTTAGTTGCTAACGTTTGTGAACGTCCAACGGTTGTTGCGCGTTGTCCAGTTGCTGCGATTCGTCCTGCAATGGTTAACGGTAAACCAACATTAGAAGTTGATGAGAAAAAATGTATCTGTTGTGGTGCATGTTTCCCTCCTTGTCCTCCAATGCAAATTAACGATCCTGAGAATTCTAAGATCGCTATCTGGATCGGTGGTAAACACTCAAATGCTCGTTCTAAGCCTTCATTCCAGAAGCTTGTAGCGGCTGGCTTACCAAACAACCCGCCAAGATGGCCGGAAGTTGGTTCTGTTGTTAAGCAAATCCTTGCGGTATATAAAGACGATGCTCGTGACTGGGAAAGAGTTGGCGAGTGGGTTGAGCGTATTGGCTGGCCGTCATTTTTCGAGAAGACTGGACTACCGTTTACTAAGTTCCACGTTTCTGACTGGAAAGGTACACGTCACCAGTTAAATTCATCGGCATACATTCGTTTCTAAAGGTTAGTTAAATGAAATTTTCTATTCAAATTAACGAGGGCCCGTATCAGCACCAAGCGTCTGATTCGGCGTACCAATTTGCCAAAGCAGCGATAGCAGCAGGCCATGAAATTTTTCGTGTGTTCTTCTATCACGATGGTGTTAATAACGCATCACGCTTTACTGTTCCACCACAAGATGACCGTAACGTCGTTAATCAATGGGCTGAGTTAGACATTAAAAATGCTGATGGCGAGCCTGAGCTCGTGGTTTGTGTAGCAGCAGCGCTTCGTCGCGGTATGTTAGATGAATCTGAAGCAAGCAAAAATGGTGTTGAAGGTAATAATATTCATCCAGCGTTCCGCATTTCAGGTTTGGGTCAATTGATCGAAGCTGGCATTCAGTCGGATCGTTTAGTGGTATTTGGAGACTAAGATGGCAACAAAGAAATTTATGTATTTAAATCGTAAGGCTTCTTACGGTACAGTATATGCAATCGAATCATTAGAAGTGGTATTAATTGCCGCTGCTTTTGAGCAAGATGTCTCTTTAGCCTTTATTGACGATGGTGTTTACCAAATCGTTGAAGGTCAAAATACTGATGGCATTGGCATGAAAAACTTTTCTAAAACGTTCCACGCTTTAGGTGACTACGATATTAACAAATTGTACGTTTCGGCTGAATCTTTAGAAGAAAGAGGTCTAACAGCAGACGATTTAATGCCTTTAGTGTATGAAGACGAAGACGATGATTGGGAAGAAAAGCCAAGTGTTAAGGTTGTTTCAAATGCTGAGCTTTCTAAGATTATGTCTGATCAAGACGTTTGTCTAAGTTTTTAAGGGAGGTTGACTATGTTACATACAGTAAACAAATCATCTTTCGAGCGTAATTCATTACAGTCTTGTTTAAATACAATTGATGACAGCAGTGTTATCTTATTGATTGAAGACGGTGTGATTAGTGCTGCGAATAACGCAAACTCATCAATGCTAGCAGACCTTGCCACACAAGGCAGAGTTTATGCATTGCAAGGTGATGTTGATGCGAGAGGAATTTCATCAAAAATTGCAGATAATATCAAATTAGTTGATTATGCAGGTTTTGTTGATTTGGTTGTTGAACATGGAACTGCGGTTTCTTGGGTTTAACGTAATTTATATATAGGAGTAAAAAATGGCTGATATTTTAGGCGCAGAAGTAGATGAAGAAGGTTTCTTGGTAGATCTTAAAGATTGGACAGAAGAGATTGCTATTGAAATGGCAAAAGGTGACGAGATTGAGTTATCTGAAGAACATTGGGATGTTATTAATTTCTTACGTGGTTACTTTGAAGAGTATCAAATCGCACCAGCGGTACGTGTACTAACAAAGGCAATTGGTAAGCAATTCGGTAAAGAAAAAGGTAACTCTAAGTACCTTTACTCTTTATTCCCTTATGGTCCTGGTAAGCAAGGTTGTCGTTTCGCTGGCCTTCCAAAACCAACTGGTTGTATCTAAGCAATACAAGCACTAAAAGCACCTGCTATAGCGGGTGCTTTTTACATTAACAATACTACAATACAATGAGTTTAAGAACAATATGTCTGCAATAAGCACTATTTTTACGGCTTTATTTTATTTATCTTTAGCTATTTTCCTAATTGGAATGGCGAGAAAAATCTATCAATATTGGGTAACCCCCGCCCCTCTTAAAATTCCGACTGCACCAACCCCATTAACACAAACAGGTGTAGTTATGCGTATGGCACGCGAAGTTGTCTTATTTGAAAGTTTATTCAAATCTAACAAGTGGACTTGGCTATTTGGCTGGTTGTTTCATGTTGGCTTGTTATTAGTTTTAATTCGTCACGCACGTTATTTTTGGCCAGGTGATTTACCTGAAATATTTTTGTTGGCCCAACCCTTTAAATATGCTGCTTTTGCCATGGTTATTGGTTTAGTCGGTTTGGTTGGTCGTCGCATCTTTGTTGAACGTATTCGTTATATCTCGGCACCTTCAGATTACTTAATGTTGATTATGCTATTGGTTATTGGTATCAGTGGTGTAATTATGACCTTTACTAGTAATCATACAGATGTTGTTATGGTTAAGGAATTTGCCTCAGGATTGATCACTTTTAACTGGGCAGATCTACCAACTGAAGTTCATTTCTTAGTACACCTTTTCCTGGTTTTTGTATTGATGGCAATCTTCCCAATTTCAAAATTATTACACGTACCAGGTGTGTTCTTTAGTCCAACGCGTAACCAAGTCGATGATTCACGTAAAAAGCGTCACATCTCTCCTTGGGCGTTGAAACAAGAGAAAGAGCACGCGGTTAAATTAGATGAAACGCTTGGTCAAGACAATAGTGAGGGTAAATAAACATGGCTGCTAAAGAATTTGATATCCCGGTTTTACCGACTTATATAGAAATTCCTGAAATTAACGAAGGCATTATGGAGGGCGATGGTCCATTTAAATCTTCGGAAGAATTTCAAAACCCACTAGGTTTTCCAGGCGAAAAAGTAGATAACTGGCAAGAAGTTGCTATTAATAAAATGGGTGAACTTAAGTCTAAGTATCGCTCGGTACAGGTTTTCTTAGATTCTTGTGTCAAGTGTGGCGCTTGTACTGATAAGTGTCATTATTTCTTAGGCTCATCTGATCCGAAAAACATGCCAGTTGCGCGTCAGGATTTATTTAGAAGTGTGTACCGTCGTCACTTTACTTTTGCGGGTAAATACTTCCCTAAATTAGTTGGCGCTAAAGAGCTAGATGATGAAATGCTTGATGATTGGTATAACTATTTCCACCAGTGTTCACAGTGTCGTCGTTGTTCAGTATTTTGTCCATATGGTATTGATACTGCAGAAATCTCTATGGCCGCTCGTGAAGTTTTGGATGCAGTTGGTGTCGGTCAGAAATATTGTAATCAGATTTTAGGAAAAGCAATTACTGTTGGTAATAACCTAGGCTTACCCGAGCCGGCATTACGCGATACTTTATTAGATCTTGAAGAAGAGATTGAAGAGGAAACTGGTATTGCAGTGAAATACCCACTCGATGTCAAAGGCGCAGAAATTTTATTAATTACGCCATCAGCTGATTTCTTTGCTGAACCACATATCGATGGTTTAATTGGCTATGGTAAGGTTTTCCATCAAGACGGCGTAAGCTGGACCATGAGTTCGTACGCTTCTGAAGGTGCAAACTTTGGTATGTTTATTGGCTCATACGATGTGATGCGTCGTGCAGCATTACGTATTCGTAAAGCAGCCTTAGATTTAGAAGTGTCTCGTGTAATGGTTGGTGAGTGTGGCCATGCTTGGCGTGTAGCTTACAGCTTTTGGAATACCTTAACTGGTGTTGGCGCAGGTGCAACTGATGAGTTTGGTTTGAAATTACAAAACCAGCTAGATTCTCGTTACCCGCAACCACAGCATATTATTGAATACACCCATGATTTAATTCAGCGTGATAAATTAAAGTTTGACAAGTCAGAAAATGATGATCGAACAGTAACTTTCCATGACTCATGTAACGTTGCTCGTGCTACCAATATGGGCGGCATTCCAAATGGCCAATTTATCCTGCCACGAGAAGTGATCAAAGCAGTCTGTAACAACTATGTTGATATGGAGCGCTCTACCATTATGGAGTCAACGTTTTGTTGTGGCGGCGGTGGCGGCCTGTTGACAGATGACCTTATGGAAATTCGTATCAAGGGTGCGATGCCAAGAATGCAAGCGTTAAAAGAAGTAGAAAAGACAGACGGTGTTGATACGTTAGTAGCAATTTGTGCTATCTGTAAATCACAGTTTTCTAAAGTTTTACCAAAATTTGATTTTGATCCATACATGATTGTGAGTGCTCACCAATTAGTAAGTGAAGCAATTATTATGGACAAACCACAAACATCTGATTCAGCATCGCAAGAAGTTGAAGAAGCAACAGAATAATAGTTAAGGAGAATTGATATGCAAAAAAATCCATACGGACAAAATTACAAGGGCGATAACCATACTTTCAGAATGTTTAAAGACGAAGGTGATGACGTAGGAACAGTGCCATGGAACCAAAAGATTTTTCAAAATGACACATCTTATAAATGTCCAACTTATGTAAGTCAAACACCTCCTTGTCAAGGTTCATGTCCTTCAGGCCACAATATTCGTGGCTGGTTAGATATTGTTCGTGGCATGGAAAAACCACCAGGTGAGATGACATGGCAAGAATACGCATTTAAGCGTTCAACTGATGCAAATCCCTTTCCATCTATTATGGGTCGTGTATGTCCAGCCCCATGTGAAGATGGTTGTAACCGTAACGAAGTTGAAGATACAATCGGCATTAATGCGGTTGAACAATTCATTGGTGACAATGCAAAAGAACAAGGTTTTAAATTTGATGTTAACGCTGAATCTACTGGTAAGAAAGTAGCTATCATCGGTGGCGGTTGTGGTGGTTTAGCTGCTGCATTGCAATTACGTAAGCAAGGTCATGCAGTTACTGTATTTGAAAAATACGAGCAATTAGGCGGCATGATGATGTATGGTATTCCTGATTACCGTGTACCGCGTGATGTATTGCAGTACGAGATTGATCGCATTTTAGAGACAGGCGTTGAGACAAAAATGAACACCAAAGTGGGTGTTGATGTTACTATTGAGGAATTAGAGAAAGAGTACGATGCTGTGTTATTTGCAATCGGCGCAATGAGTGGTCGTTCACTGCCAATTCCTGGTGGTGATGCAACTAACTGTGTCTCTGGTGTGGCTTTCCTTGAGGCATACAACCAAGGTCGTTTACAGCATATTACGGGTAAAGTAATTTGTATTGGTGGTGGTGATACTTCTATTGACGTTGTGTCAGTTGCTCGTCGTTTGGGTAATATTACTAATGTTCCTGCAAAAGACAGACCAGAAAACATTATCTTTAACGATACTGCACATGATGTGGTTGATACTTCTAAACGTTTAGGCGCAGATGTATTGTTAACAACTCGTTCTACGATTGAGAACATGCCAGCAGCACAAGAAGAAATCGATGATGCAAATCGCGAAGGTGTTGAAATTGAAGGTCAATTAAGCCCAGTTGAAGTAATCAAGGACGAAGATGGCCGTGCAACTGCACTACGTTTCGTACGTCTAGAAGATGATGGCTCTACACCAATTGAAGGCTCTGAGTTTGATGTTGAGTGTGAATTAATCGTTCCAGCTATTGGTCAACACGTTGACAACGAAGGCATGGACGATTCATTCTTTAATGAACATGGCTTTATTGATGCTGACAGAAACTACCAAGTACCTAACAAGCCAGGCTTCTTTGTTTGCGGTGATGTTGTTCGTCCACACTTGTTAACGACTGCTATTGGCCAAGCCGGTATTGTTGCTGAAAGTATTGGTGATTACCTTGCTGGCAAAGATCAAACAGCTCGCCCTAAGGTTGATGTACATTACTTTGACCTGATGGAGAAGCTTAATGAGTGGGATCTTGCTCCATCTGAAGAATTTGATTTAAAAGGTACACCAGGTGAAGGTACTGATACAGCTAATTATGCTGTTCATAACTATGAAGACCGTTCATTTGCTTCAATCATTCCGCATACTGAGTTATTCTTAGGTCACTTCGATGAGGAAGAGCGTAATGCACGTAACCATAAGCTGGTTAACGTGGATAACGTCTTGGGTAACTTTGATGAGCGTTTAATTGGCTACACAGAAGAAGAGGCACAAAAAGAAGCAGGTCGTTGTATGTCTTGTGGCTTGTGTTTTGAGTGTGATAACTGTGTTATGTATTGTCCTCAAGATGCGGTATTTAAGGTTAAGAAAGACGAATCAACGCTAGGTCGTTATGTTGATACTGATTACGACAAATGTGTTGGTTGTCATATCTGTGCTGACGTATGTCCAACAGGTTACATCCAGATGGGTTTAGGTAGCGATTAATTTATATTTAATACAGAGGATAGGTATGTACCGTTTACTGGTTATTACATTAAGTTTATTTGCTTCTATTACGTTTGCTCATGCTGATATAGATCTTCATGATTCAAGTCTCGGAGATGAAGCAAGAGCTATTAAGGCAGAAGGCAAGATTTTCCATACTGAAGGTATTTCTGTTATACGAAAGATGCACCCTGAGCTGTTAAATCACAAACGTGATAAAACTTTAAGACAAGGTGTTCGTACAAATAAAGATTCACTGAAAGGCTGTGTGAATTGTCATGCTAACAAAGATGAAAAAACAAATCAGTATCATTCAGTTAATGATAAAGATCAATTTTGTTCTGATTGCCACCAAAAGACAAGTGTAAGTGTTGACTGTTTTAGTTGTCACCGCACAACACCAGGTGCAAGTTACAAAGGGGTTAAGTAATGAGTAATACATTAAATCGTCGTGACTTTATTAAGACTACAACTGCAACAACTGCCAGTGTGGCAACGATTGCTAGTGGCATTACCTTGACTACATTTGCAGCAAAAGCAAATGAAAACCCAGTCACCAATGAAAAGCGTTGGGGCATGTTAATTGACACCAATAAGCTAACTGAAGCTAATATTGATGGCATGGTAAATGCTTGTAAAAATGAGCATGGTTGGGGTAGTGAGGCTCGTTCTACTGGCGACCAAAAGTCTAATTGGATTAGAAAGTTAAAAGTTAAAGACAAAGCCACAGGAAAGGTAACAAGTTTACCGCTAATGTGCCAACACTGTGAAGAGCCACCATGTGTTGATGTGTGTCCAACTAACGCTTCAATGAAACGTGAGGATGGTATTGTTTTAGTGGATAGACATCTTTGTATTGGTTGTCGTTACTGCATGATGGCATGCCCATATGAAGCACGTTCGTTTGTACATGAAGACTTGACTAATCAAAAAGAAGACATGCCTCGCGGTAAAGGGACAGTAGAGTCTTGTACTTTGTGTGTACATAAAGTTGATAAAGGCGAAACACCAGCTTGTGTTGCTAGTGTCAATAGTGATGCGGTTATCTTTGGTGACTTGTATGACCCAAAGAGTAATATAAATCAAACACTTAAAAAAGTGCAGAGTGCACAAATTAGAGCAGATTTAGATCTAAACACTGGTGTGCGTTATAGCGGTATTTAGCCTTAAGTTTAATTTAGGAATTATATGAACATTCGTTACGAACAAATTGAAGGAAGAAGTTTAGGTTTTTATGCATTGGTTGCAGGCTTAGGCGTACTTATTTTGGCTGCACTGGCTTCTGTCTGGCATATGGAGCATAATGGTCACTGGGTTACTGGCATGAGTAACCGTATTGTTTGGGGTGTGCCACATGTATTTGCATTGTTTTTAATTGTTGCAGCTTCTGGTGCACTTAATGTAGCTTCTATTTCTTCAGTTTTTAATAAGAAGCTATACAAGCCTTTGTCGCGTCTTTCAGGACTGGTGTCACTCGCATTGTTGGCAGGTGGTTTAATGATTTTAGTGTTAGATCTAGGCCGTCCAGATCGTTTGATTGTGGCTATGACTGAGTATAATTTCAAATCAATTTTTGCTTGGAATATTATTTTATATAACGGCTTCTTTGTTATTGTTGCAATTTATTTGTGGATGATGTTTGAGCGTCGCATGAATAAGTTTAGCTCTAAGGCTGGTTTATCGGCATTTACATGGCGTTTAATCTTAACCACCGGTACTGGCTCTATTTTTGGTTTCTTAGTAGCACGTCAAGCATATGATGCAGTGATTATGGCGCCAATGTTTATTATTATGTCATTTGCTTTTGGATTGGCCTTCTTTATTTTGATTTTGATGGCTAGTTATAAATGGAGTGAGCGCCCATTAGGCGACGCGGTAGTTAAGCGATTGGGTAACCTTTTAGGTGTGTTTGTCGCAGCCGTTATGTACTTTGTTGCTGTTAAGCATTTAGGTAACCTGTACCTAGCTGAGAATGCCGGTATAGAAAATTTCATTTTATTCGGTGATTATGTATACACAGATCTGTTTTGGTATGGTCAAATTATTTTAGGTAGTTTGGTTCCAATGGCGCTTATTTATCATCCAGCACTTAGGAGCAATCGTTCGACCTTGGGGCTTGCTTCAGTTTTGGTTTTGATTGGTGGCGTTATTCAGCTCTACATTATTATTGTTGGTGGTCAGGCTTACCCAATGGAGATGTTCCCCGGTAAAGAGATCTTAGAAGGTTATGGCGGTATTGCTGCTTATACACCTTCGTTAGCTGAAACAATGCTGGGTGTTGGTGGTATTGCTGTGGCGTTGATTGCAGTGACTTTCTTGGTGAAGTTTTTACCGTTCTTGCCAGAGAGTTTGGCAGATGAAGTGGCTGACCCTCACCACAAAGCTTAGTTAAACATACTATAATGGGGCATGTCCTCATCTATCTACCTTTCCGCTGCACACAAATCCTCAGGCAAAACGGTTGTTAGTCTGGGATTATGCGCTGCATTTAAAGCGCAATCATTAAACGTTCAATCCTTTAAAAAAGGTCCAGATTATATTGATCCGATTTGGTTGTCACAAGCCAGTGGCAATCCTTGCTACAATCTTGATTTTTACAACATGTCTGAGGATGAAATTACTCGCTTGTATCAACAATATGCAAGCAATAGTGATATTGCCATCATTGAAGGCAATAAAGGCCTGTATGACGGCATGAGTGTGGCTGGTGGCGATGCAAATGCCGATATGGCAAAACTATTAGACACAGGCGTTATTTTGGTGATTGATACCAATGGCATCACGCGTGGTGTTGCACCGCTCGTTAGTGGCTATCAAGCCTTTGATCAAGAGGTTAAGATTAACGGTGTAATTTTAAATAAAGTGGCGGGTGAGCGCCACGAATCAAAATTGGTGCAAGCCATTGAACATTACACTGACATTCCGGTGGTGGGCGCTATTCGTCGCTCTAAAGAGTTGATAATTGATGAGCGTCATTTAGGCTTGGTACCGGCCAACGAAACACCTGAGTCACGAAGCTTTATTAATCGTGCAGCTAAGCACATCACTGATCAAGTTGATTTATCAGCATTATTAACATCAAATAAAACAACGATTGAATTTTCATTATCTATCGTTAGTAACACCACAAAAACACTCACAGTAGCAGTCGCTAAAGACAGTGCCTTTGGTTTTTACTATCAAGATGATCTTAATGCGTTCGAATCTTTAGGGGTTGAGTTGGTTTATTTTGATACCATGAAAGAGGCACAATTACCTAAGTCGGATGCCTTGTTTATTGGTGGCGGTTTTCCGGAAATGCAGCTTGATGCGTTATCGGCAAATCAATCTTTGTTAGCCGATATTAAAACCAAAGTTGAGGCAGGCTTGCCTACTTATGCTGAGTGCGGTGGTTTGATGTATTTGAGTCGACAGATCACCCATCAAGGAAAGTCACATAAGATGGTTGGCGTGATTAAGGCCGACACTTTAATGACACCCAAGCCGATTGGCCGAGGTTATGTGCAACTAGCACCAACAGACAACCACCCTTGGAACGGCGTTGCCAAGCAAATTTCTGCGCATGAGTTTCATTATTCTAAATTAGAAAATATAGACTCTAAAACCCGTTTTGCCTACAAGGTTTTAAGAGGTGTGGGTGTGGATAATCATCATGATGGTGTTTTAACTAATAACCTATTGGCAACTTATGCGCATTTAAGAAGTGTGGGCGGCAATCATTGGGTTGAGCAATTTGTTAATTTTATTAAGGACAAACAAAAATGATTACAATCACAAAAAATGCAGCTGAAGAAATTGGACTTTCTACGCAAAACCCAGATGCTCAAGGCATGTTAATTCGCTTTGCAGTTGATCAAACAGACGAAGGATTTCAATACTTAATGGGCTTTGATGAACGCTCAGATGGTGATATCCATTTAGAGTCTAACGGTATTGAGTATGTGTTGGCTTATTCTCAAAAAGAGTTGTTAGAGGGTATGGTGGTTGATTTTGACGAAATCGATACTGAAAATGGTTACGGCTTTATCTTTATGAATCCGAATGATCCCAATTACGAGCCACCTGAAGAAGAGCAAGCGCCAAGCAAGTCTTAGAAAATTTAGCAAATTTTTAAAACAACTGCTAAAAACCCAAAAACCTTAACAAATAACGATCAAAAATAGCCTTTAAACCCTAAAAAATAGCCTTTTTCAGGGTTTTTATTAATCGAGTATGTCAATTGTGAAAAATTTCACAAATTTTGTAAATGGGCTATTTATAGTAGTTTAGGATGCCTTGATAGATAGCATTGGTGATTTTGTCTTGTTCTTTGGTGTTGTTTAAACGCTTTTCTTCTTGGGGATTAGAGATGAAAGCGGTTTCTACTAATACTGAAGGAATGGCAGGGGTTTTGAGCACAACAAAGCCAGCTTTTTGTGGGGTTTTCTTATGCAAATAGCCAATCTTGCTCATTTGTTGTAGGATCTTACTCCCAAGTTTTTGACTTTGGGTATTTCGGTCTTTTCTAGAAAAATCCCATAAAATTTTATTGAGATATTGGTCGCCTTCTACGAGCGTTTCAATACCACCAAATTGATCAACGGTATTTTGTGAGCGTTCTAAGCGTTTGGCAAATTGGGTGGATCCGCCACGTTCTGATAAAGTGTAGACTGATGCACCTTTTGCACTTTTGCGTTTTACAGAGTCTGCGTGAATAGAGATAAACAGCGAAGCATTGTTTGCTTGGGCAATTCTAATGCGTTTGGTTAGTCCAACGTAGTAGTCACCTTTGCGTGTAAGAATGGCTTTCATGCCTTTGGTTTGGTTGATTTTTTTGGCTAATTTTTTAGCAATTGATAATGTAATGTGTTTTTCTTTAGTGCGTTTATGGCCAATAGCGCCTGGATCTTCTCCGCCGTGCCCTGCGTCAATCAAGATGATTTTTTGCGTGGTTTTGTTGGCTAATTTTTTAACTGATTTTTTCGGTTTTTTAGTTGAAACAGTGCTGGCTTGTTGGCCATATAAATCAAGCACCAAGCGATGGTGTTTGTATTTTTGATTAGGGTTTAGGGTGTAGCTTTTAACGCGATAAGGCTTTGAGGTTGTTATTAAAAAATGTAGTTTATCTTTTTTGCGTTTTAAGCGTGTTTTGACAATACGCTGATCTTGGTAAAACAATTTGTCGTAAGTTTCACGTAATAGCTTTGCATTATTAATGGCTAGATCGATTTTGTTGTCTTTGGTGTTAACTTGGTATTTAACGCCTTTTTCAACATCGATAACAATGCGAGTGCGCTCAGGCGATGTCCAAAAACGAAAATCATGTAACGTGGTTTTTTCTTCGGCGTAAGTATGACCTAGGCATAGCCAACTTAGGCAAACGATTAGGAATTGACGCATTGAAGCAGTTGCTCGCCTATGGGTGTGTGGGCGGTTATGGATAAGTCTCTTTGCTCATCAACACCACTGAGTGAGATACTTAGATCAGCTGGTGCAATAGCGCCTTTTCCCAGTGTTGGCCACTCAATCAGTTGAATGTGATTGGGGCCAAGATAGTCGCGTATGCCAATATAGTCAAGCTCTTCTGGGTCGCTCAGACGGTAGCAGTCAAAATGGTGGATGCTGATGTTGTTGTTTTCATAACTTTCCACTAAAGCGTAAGTAGGGCTCTTGACGCGATCAAAACCAAAGCTTTGAATAAAGCCCCGAGCAAGCGTGGTTTTTCCTGCGCCTAAATCCCCTTCGAGATGAATCACAATGGCCTGATTTGTGTTTTTTGTGCATTGTGCCAATTGTTGTGAGAACTGCTTTGTTGCGTTCTCATCATCTAGAGCGAGATTCAAAATAGCTGCCATAGATAAAAGCCAAAGACGCTAACTAAAACAACTCCTTCAAAGCGATTAATAATATGATCTTTTTTAAATTTATATGAGACTATAAACAACAGTACGGTCAGTGATAACATCACTGGATAATCTCTACTCAGAACTTCTTCAGGCACGGTAGAAGGGTGGATCAGCCCAGGGATGGCTAATACGGCAATTGTGTTGAAAAGATTGGAGCCGATGACATTGCCAACTACCATCTCAAATTGTTTTTTAAGGACGCTGCTAATAGAAACTGCCAACTCAGGTAGGCTAGTACCAAGCGCAACCACGGTTAAGCCAATAATTAAATCAGAGACCTCAAAAAACTTGGCAATTTCAACACCACCATACACTACTAGCTTTGCACTGGATATCAGCACTACTAAGCTAAAGAGTAACATGCCCCAAGTTTTTCCAGTTTGATCTTTTTCGACAACCTGCTCAAATTCATCAAACTCATGGTGAGATTTATTTTTAGACTCTTTTAATGTGTACGCTAAAAATAATACTAAAAGTGATGACAGAATTAGACCATCAACAAAATCAAGGCGTCCATCGCTTAATAGTAGGCCTGCACAAAGTGTAGCAACCATTAAGAAAACCCATTCTTTTTTGAGGATATTGCCCGATACTTGAATCGGCATAATAATAGCGCTAACACCCAGTACCAGGGCGATATTAAAAATATTAGAACCAATGGCATTACCAATACTTAAGCCAGTATTGCCATCCCAGGCGGCCAATCCTGAAACCAGCATTTCAGGTGCAGAGGTGCCGAAGCCAAAAATAATCAAACCAATAATGAGTGGCGATACTTTAAAAATATTGGCAATTTTTGCGCCATTGTCAGTGAATTCATCTGCACTCCAAATTAAAAGTGCAAATCCTGATAATAGTGCAATAATTGGTAGTAGAATAGCGGTCATATTTTTTAAGTTGTTTGAGCTTTTGCTTATTATAAAGGGATTGAGTATCAATGAGTGAAACAGAATTTTTAATTGGCCGTAGCGGCTTAGACTTGCAAGACGATTTTTATCCAGATGATCTGCCATCAGACTGGCGGTTTGATTATTACTCCGCCATGTTTAAAACCCTATCTTTGCCAATCGATACCGATGAGGATCTTGATCAGATTTTCCAAGACATTGAGGAGACTGATGAAGAGTTTGAGTTGGTATTATCAATCAAAGAGTCTCAATTACTTGATGCTAAGCAGCTAAATCAATTGTTAAGTGCTGTGGTTGATCACCAACAACACTTTACTTTATTTTGTGAAGTTGATAAAGCGCCAAATAAAGCTGTAATGGCGTTGTTATCAGATTATCGACTTTGTTTTCAATCATCTAAACCACTCAAACTTGGTTTGAAAGAAGCCAAAGTTAGTGATCAAAATTTGAGTTTTACTCAATATCCAATTTTGTATTCTTCAGAAGTTTGGAACGAAAAACAGATGCGTGCCTATCTTGAGGAAGTCTCAAGTATTAATACCAAAACCATATTGATTTGCAAATTTGCAGAAAGTGCAGCATTAAACAAAATTCGCATTATTGCCGAACTATTAGGGTTTTAATATTTTGAATATTTTATTAACAAGGCCGCTTAATCAGGTCAAGCCATTAGAAACATTGGTAAATGAGCGTGGTCATCAGGCGCTTTTATTTCCAACTTTAAAAATTGAAGCGTTAAAAAGTGCGCCTTTAAAAGAGCGTTATGACGTGGTTATTTTTATTAGTGCTAATGCGGTGGAATATGGTCTTGAGGTGTTAAGCTCTTTAGGCCATCGCCATGATCAAATTTTTGCGGTTGGCTCAGCCACGGCAAAAAAGTTAAACGACCATGGTTTTCAAGTGGATGCTTTTCCACAAACCAAAGCCTCTAGCGAGTCATTATTAGCAATGCCTGAGGTGAGCGAATTATCAGACAAAGATATTTTGATATTCCGAGGTAAGGGCGGCCGAGAAACCTTGAAAGAGGGTTTAGGTAAAAATAACACAGTTGAGTATATTGAAGTATATGAGCGCACTCAATGTAAGGTTGTGTCTTTTCATCAGGCATCGTTAACTCAGTTTTTAAAAAGTGACCAAGGTGTGATTACCATCACCAGTGTAGAAAACCTATCTACTCTGATGGCAATGGTTGAACAAATGGATGCTGATGCGCTTGATCTGATCAAGCAATATCCATTAGCTGTGTTGAGTGAAAGAATTAAAACTTATGCGCAATCGGTTGGTTTTAATCAGGTCGAAGTTGCACCACAAACTAATGATGAAGGGCTTGTCCAGGCAATAGAATCAATTTTATAAAATACTAATACACTTGACAAATGTATAAAACACAGTTATTTTGTCAACTATAACTTATTTTTTTTTGGGAGAGAAGATGGTTAAGTTAAGCGTATCCAAAGCGGCACGAATGTTAGGTATTAGTCGTTTTGATATTCAAGATCAAATCAACAGTGGCAAGTTACAAACACATGAGGGTTACGTCACCACAGACAGCTTGAGATTAGCATACCCAAATGCCAGCTTACATTCTGAGCAAGACAAACGTATCCAGAAAATGCAGCAGATTAAAAATGATGCTATTTATAAATCAGGCTCAGTCGATACTGCACATGCTGAAAATGAAAAAGCTTATATCAGTGCAATCGCTGCTTTAAAGTCTAAGCTTTATAAAGAAGAGATTAAAAACCAACATTATGAAATGGTTTTTGAAGAGTTGGGCGAACGCTTAGCAGTGCTTGAAGCTTGTTGTCATTCTCAAGATAAAGAAGCATTACACAAACTACAAGGCTGGGTTAAAGCCCAACCTCATTAAATCTAGATTAAATTTTTAGCAATCGATAGTGACGGCTCAGTCCGGTTCATTGAATAAAAATGAAAGCTATCTACACCTTGCTCTTTAAGGGTTTGACATAAATTAGAGACGACCTCTGTGCCAAATAGCGCCAAAGACTCCAAATCATCTTCATAAAGCTTTAGTCTTTCTAAAATCCATTTAGGGATTTCTGCACCACATAAGTTAGAAAATCTAACCAACTGCGTGTAATTAGTAATTGGCATAATGCCTGGTGTGATTGGTACATCAATGCCTAATTTTTCTACTTCATCTTTAAACCTAAAGTAGGCATCGGCATTGTAAAAGTACTGAGTAATAGCGCTATCTGCACCCGCTTTTACTTTGTTAGCAAAGTGCACAAGGTCGGTTTGGATGTTTTTAGCTTGTGGGTGTACTTCGGGGTAGGCGGCTACTTCAATATGAAAATGATCATTGTATTCAGATTTGATAAATTCAACCAATTCGTTAGCATAATGAAAATCACCAATATCGCGTACACCTGATGGGATATCACCTCGCAGTGCAACCAATCGGTTAATATCAGCAGCTTTATACTGATTAAGTAGTTCGATAATTTTTGCTTTTTCAGATCCGATGCATGACAAATGCGGCGCCGCAGAAACGCCGTCATTAGCTTGAATGTCTAAAACCGTTTCAAGTGTGGCTTCTTGTGTTGATCCACCAGCGCCAAATGTCACTGAAAAATATTCAGGGTCAATTGCGCTTAATTCGCGTCGAACTTGCGCTAAAGTTTGTTTACCTTTGTCAGTTCTTGGCGGGAAAAATTCAAAACTTGTTTTCATCGTCCGTTAACGTTAGCTAAAAATACGCTAATTATAGCTTATTTGAATAATGCTAGAGCCTTTCCCTTTTTTTGTCTAAGGCTAGACATTCGGGTAAAATAATCCCATTTACTTAAGTTGAGATAAAGACAATACGATGTCAAAAAGCGATTATATTGAATTAGAGGGTGTGGTTAAAGAAAAGCTACCCAATACAACATTTACAGTTGAACTGGAAAATGGCCATAGTGTTTTAGCTCATATTTCTGGGAAGATTCGAAAGCACTATATACGTATTTTGCCTGGCGATAAAGTCACCGTTGAAATGACGCCGTATGATTTAACCAAGGGTAGAATTACCTTTAGGCATAAGTAACGTTTATTATTGCCGATGTGGTGGAATTGGTAGACACGCCGGATTCAAAATCCGGTTCCTCACGGAGTGACGGTTCGACCCCGTCCATCGGTACCAAAATTAACAGATAAGAAATAACATGGAACAACAAACAGACTTAATAGCAGAAGCAATAAACCTGACCCTATTTGGCATGGGCTTTGTATTTTTGTTTTTAACTTTATTGGTGTTCGTCACTAAAGCTATGTCAGTTATTATCCAGAAAATGAATAAGCAGTCGCCTCAAGACGATGAAATCCATCATAACGACAATTTAAGTCTAAAAGACGAGCTAGATGAAGAGACTAAGTTTGTCATTGAGCAAGCCATCAAGATGCACAGAGGGGCATAGACAATGTTAAAGTTTTTAAAAAATATCACCAAAAAATCTAATAGTGCACAGAGTAAACCTGTTGAAATCACTGAACTGGTTTTTAGAGATGCGCACCAGTCATTATTTGCAACACGTATGCGTATCGATGACATGCTGCCAATTGCAGATAAATTAGACAAAATTGGATATTGGTCAATGGAGTCATGGGGTGGTGCAACGTTTGATTCTTGTATTCGTTATTTGGGTGAAGACCCTTGGGATAGAATTCGTGAGATTAAAGCGGTCATGCCAAATACACCTCAGCAAATGTTGCTTAGAGGGCAAAACTTATTAGGTTACCGCCACTATAGTGACGACGTAGTACGCAAATTTGTTGATCGTTGTGTTGATAATGGTGTGAATGTTTTTCGTATTTTTGATGCGATGAATGATATGCGCAATCTTAAAACAGCGACTGATCAAACCATTAAACTCGGTCAGCATGCACAGGGCACATTGTCTTATACAGTTAGCCCAGTGCACACCATGCAAACTTGGGTTGACATGGCTAAAGAGATTGAGGACATGGGCGCACACTCGCTTTGTATTAAAGACATGGCAGGCTTGTTACAGCCTTACGTTGCTTATGACTTAGTCAAAGAACTAAAAGCAGCGGTTGATATCCCAATTCAACTACACGCACATGCGACCACAGGTCTTTCTACTGCAAGCATTATTAAAGCAGTTGAAGCTGGCATCGATCGTGTTGATACAGCCATTGGTTCTATGAGTATGACTTATGGTCATTCGGCGACTAACTCTGTTGTCTCTATTTTAGAAAATAGCCCAAGAAAAACAGGCTTAGATTTAGAAAAACTTGAAGAAATTGATGCTTACTTTAGGCCAATTCGTTGTAAATATGCACAATTTGAAGGTTCACTTAAAGGCGTAGATTCGCGTATCTTGCTTTCACAAGTGCCAGGTGGCATGCTAACCAATATGGAAAACCAACTCCGTGAGCAAAACGCAATAGATAAGATGGATGAAGTATTGTTAGAGATCCCCCGTGTGCGCAAAGATTTAGGTTATATTCCATTAGTCACACCAACATCACAAATTGTTGGTACACAATCAGTACTCAATGTATTAACGGGTGAGCGCTATAAAACTATTACGAAAGAGTCGGCTGGTATTTTAAAAGGTGAATACGGTGCAGCACCGGCACCGGTTGATCAAGCTTTGCAAGCTAAGGTATTAGAAGGAAGCGAGCCTATCACTTGTCGTCCAGCAGATAATATTGCACCAGAGATGCATATTCTTGAACAAGAATTTGACAAAATTGTGGCTGATAAAAATATTACTTTGGCTGACAATAAAGTTGACGATTTATTAACTTATGCTTTATTCCCGCAAGTCGGTGTTTCGTTTTTAGAAAATAGAAACAACCCTGACTTCTTTGAACCAGTGCCACAATCAAGTGAAAACTGCACAAGGCCAGACAGTGAGGAAGGTACTTACACGGTTTCATTTAAAGGTGCTTCTTACACCGTTGAAGTGTCAGCTGGTGGCGATGTTACTTCAATGAAAGCAGCTTCAGATGCTGTAGAACCAGCATCTGAAGCTTCTGAAAAAGAGATTGTTGCTGATGTGCCAACAACAGATGGTGAAGCAATTGGTGCACCACTCTCTGGTAATATTTGGAAAGTGATGGTGGCGCCAAATCAAAAAGTTAATGAAGGCGATGTCTTGGTTATTTTAGAAGCCATGAAAATGGAAACTGAAATCAGAGCAGCTAGAGGTGGTGTGGTTACCGACATTAACGTGAAAGAAGGTGATTCGGTGACAGTGGGCCAAACTTTATTAACACTCGCATAATTTAACATGGAACAATTAAACACACTTTGGGTTAATACTGGTTTGTATCAAATGGCATGGGGTCAAGGCCTTATGTTGTTAGTTGGCATGTTGCTTTTGTACTTGGCCATTGTTAAAAATTTTGAGCCATTGTTATTATTGCCGATTGGTTTTGGTGCGATTTTAGCCAATATTCCTGGCGCTGGCATTGCAGAAGGTAGTGGTATCTTGCATGTATTTTATGTAATCGGTATTGAGTCAGGTGCTTTTCCATTAATTATCTTTATGGGTGTGGGCGCGTTGACAGATTTCGGTCCATTATTGGCTAATCCAAAAACACTCTTGCTTGGTGCGGCGGCACAATTTGGTATCTTTGCGACGCTTTTAGGTGCGATGGCTTTAACAGCTATAGGTATATTCGATTTTAGTCTTACCGATGCTGCTGCTATTGGAATTATTGGTGGCGCAGATGGCCCAACCAGTATTTATGTGGCGAGTAAATTAGCGCCAGAATTACTAGGTGCAATTGCAGTGGCTTCGTACTCTTATATGGCATTAGTGCCACTGATTCAGCCACCAATTATGCGTGCATTAACAACAGAAAAAGAACGTCAAATTGAGATGGTACAACTCAGAGAAGTTTCTCAAGCAGAAAAAGTCATCTTCCCAATTATGTTGTTGATGTTGGTGGCTTTATTATTGCCAGATGCAGCGCCATTACTAGGTATGTTTGCTTTTGGTAACTTGATGAAAGAATCAGGCGTGGTTGATCGTTTGAGTGATACAACACAAAATGCTTTGATTAATATTGTAACTATTTTCTTAGGTTTGGCGGTCGGCTCAAAACTAATGGCTGACACATTCTTACAGCCTGAAACATTGGGCATCCTACTATTGGGCATGGTTGCTTTTGCGATTGGTACCGCCTCTGGTGTGATTATGGCAAAAACTATGAATCTCTTTAGTAAAAGTAAAATTAACCCATTGATCGGTTCTGCTGGTGTATCAGCAGTGCCAATGGCAGCTCGTGTCTCTAATAAAGTCGGCTTGGAATCTAATCCACATAACTTCTTATTGATGCATGCGATGGGGCCGAATGTTGCGGGTGTGATAGGATCAGCGATAGCCGCAGGTATTATGATCCAATTCCTAGGCTAGTATTTTCTCTTTCTGACTGTGTTGTATTTAAAAAATCCTCAGTTACATAGCTCGACTATGCGCCTTCGGATTTTTAAAATTCGCCTTGCATAAAGGAAAAAATACTAACCTAATAACTTCTTTCTTAAAAGGGACTAAAATACAAAATATCAATTCTAAAATTTTGTAAGAGACTGTCTTTATTTATTAAAATAAACAATTATGCAAAGAACTTTTCTAAAAGCAAAATTACACAGAGTAACAGCAACTGCCTGTGAAGTTGACTATGAAGGATCATGTGAGATTGACGGTGTGTTATTAGATGCTGCTGGCATTGGTGCTTTTGAACAAATCCAAATTTACAATATTAACAACGGCAATCGTTTTACCACGTATGCGATTCGTGGAAAAGACAACTCCGGCGTTATTTCAGTGAATGGTGCAGCTGCACACAAGGCTAACGTGGGCGATTTATTGATTATTGCTGCTTACGCTCAGTATGACGAACAAGCGCTTAAAAATTACGCGCCAAAGCTATGTTATGTGGATGATAGCAATACAATCGTCAGAACAGATTCTAAGATTCGCTAAGTCGCCCATTTTCTAAAATTAACACTCGTTGCATTTGTTGTGCAATTTTTTCATCGTGGGTCACGATTACTAATGCCGAGTTTAGCGTTTGATTAAGTTCAATCATAAGTTTAAGCGTGTCCGCTGCATTTTTAGCGTCTAAATTACCTGTTGGCTCATCAGCTAGTAAGCAACTAGGTTGAGTAATTAAGGCGCGAGCAATAGCAACACGCTGACGCTCACCACCAGAAAGCTCAGCAGGTCGATGATCAAGCCTATTTTTTAAACCGACTTTTGAGAGTAAGGCTTTGGCCGATGTTAAAGCATCTTGCTTGCTGTCGCCACGTATTAGTAACGGCATGGCCGCATTGTCTAGTGCGCTAAAATCTTTTAACAAATGATGAAATTGATAGACAAAGCCTAGGTTTTGAGCACGCAGATCAGTGATTTGATCTTCATTTAATTGGTTTAAATTGTGACCGTTTAAAAATACTTGGCCCGCACTAGGTTGGCTCATACCGCCTAACAGGTTAAGTAGTGTGGACTTACCACAGCCTGATTGTCCTAAAATAGCGATTGACTCACCTGAGGCAATATCTAAGTTAAGCGCTTCGAGCACAGCTGTTTTGACTTCGCCACTATTGTAGTGGTAGCTCACTTGTTGGCATTGAATTAAACTATTCATGATTTAACACCTTGGCGATTTCAATTTTTCCGGCGCGCTTTGCTGGATAAATTGCCGCTAGAACAACCAAAACAAAAGCACCAATAGCCACTTTTATTATGTCACTTAAATGAATCTCAGAAGGGAATCGGTTGATATAAAACACATCTTTAGGAAAGAATTGAAAGCCCAGTATGGACTCGATACCACTAACAACAGACTCAATATTAAGCGATAGAAAAATACCTAAAATAATACCCAGCGTAATGCCGACAATACCAATCGTAATACCTTGGTAAAAGAACAGTTTAACAATGCGTTTAGGCGTCATGCCAATGGTTTTAAGAATAGCAATATCAGCTTTCTTATCGGTTACCACCATCACCATCATTGAGACAATATTAAAAGCAGCAACAGCAATAATAAGTGATAAAACAATGCCAATCATTTGTTTTTCAAGATTGAGCGCTTTGATAAAATTGGCCTTTTTCTGTGTCCAGTCTGTGCCGTAATAGTGATTATCGCCTAATTTTTTAACCACTTGATTGGTGATTTTTTTAGCCTCGAATAAGTCGTCTACTTTAAGTCTAATGCCAGAAACAACACCCTTCATGTTGTAAAGTTTTTGTGCTTGATCAAGGTGAATAAAAGCCAGATTGTTGTCATATTCATTAATACCAGCATCAAAAATACCGCTTAAAGTAAAGCGTTTAAAACGAGGCTGAAGACCAATAATGCTGTTTGAAACCTCAGGTGTTAGTAGGGTAATTTTATCGCCAATATTGGCGCCAAGTTGCAGTGCCAAACCAGAGCCAATTAAAATATTGGTGTTGGATAAATCAGCATTACCGCTTTTAATATTGTCAAGTAAGATTGAGGTGCTTTTTTCTAGAGTTGGACTAATGCCTCGCACACTAACACCTTGTGATCTGCCATTAATACTAAGTAGGCCGTAGCGCTCGATATAGGGTGATGACTCAAGTACATGCGGGTTTTGATTAGCGGACAATCTAAGCGCTTGCCAATTATTTAAAGCACCATCGTATTCACTAATGGTTGAATGTGAAATAGCGCTCAATACTCTATCTCTAAGCTCTTTATGAAAGCCGTTCATAACTGATAATACAGTGATAAGTGTCATGACACTTAGAATTAGCCCCACCATAGAGACGCCAGAAATAAAGGAAACAAAGCCCTTTTTACGATTAGAACGTAAATATTGGTTAGAAATACTAAATTCAACACTCATAGTGCTGATATTTTGTCATAATTAGCGTTTTAAAGGTAGGAATAACTCTTTAGAGATCTTTGTGATGAATCTAAATAATCGAGAGCTTGTTAATTATTTACTGTTGCCAGTTTCAGGTGTGTTTTATCTTTTATCTTATATTAGAAGATTTCTTTACCAAACAAAGCTACTAACCACCTATCGTTTTAATACAAATGTCATTGTAGTGGGCAATATTACCGTTGGTGGTAGTGGCAAAACCCCTATTGTTATTGCATTGGTCAATTATTTCAAGCAACAAGGCAAGCGAGTTGGGGTGGTTTCCCGTGGCTATGGTGGCTCGCATACTCAGGGTAGTTTATTGGTTGATCAAAATACACAGGCCAGTGTTTCAGGTGATGAGCCGTCACTCATTGCTGCGCAAACCCAAGTACCGGTGATGGTAAACCAAGACCGCGTTCAAGCAGTTAAAGATTTGATTATTGATCACAATGTTGATCTTGTGATTAGTGATGATGGCCTACAACACTATGCCATGGGTAGGCACCTTGAGATTGCTGTGGTCGATGGTAAGCGACGTTTTGGTAATGGTTTTTTCTTGCCAGCTGGCCCACTTAGAGAACCAGAATCAAGATTAAAAACCGTTGATTTTGTGATTAACAATGGTGAGCAGCATACAGGTGAAGTGACTTCAGTATTAAAGCCTTTGGTATTTATTAATGTCGCCACAAATAAACAGAAACCCTTGGATTATTTTAGTCAACAAACTTGCCACGGTGTGGCGGGTATTGGTTATCCACAGCGGTTTTTTGACACTTTAACCCAACTTGGTGTTAAGGCAAAAACACACAGCTTTTCTGATCACCATGCATTCACCCAATCGGATCTTATTTTTGACGATAATTATCCTATTCTTATGACGGCTAAGGATTGTGTAAAATGTAAGGAATTCGCGACAGATCAAATGTGGTATTTGCATGTTGAAGCTGAATTAAGCGACGATTTTTTGACTGAATTAACAAATAAATTATGATTGATGAAGCCTTACTTAAATTGCTAGTTTGTCCAAAAAGCAAAGCACTACTTAAACAAGTAGGTGACGAACTAGTTTGTGAAACTAGCGGCTTAGCTTATCCTGTTAATGATGGCATTCCTGTTTTATTAATTGAAGAGGCACGAAAAATAAGCTGATGGATTTTTCCGTTATCATTCCTGCACGTTACGCATCCACCCGTCTGAATGCAAAATTATTGCAAGATATTCATGGTAAGCCGCTGATTCAACACACTTATGAAAACGCCGTTAAAAGTGGCGCCTCTCGTGTAATTATTGCGACAGATGACACACGTATTGAAGCTATTGCCAATGATTTTGGCGCAACTACTTGTATGACAGGCAATCACCACACATCAGGCACTTCACGCATTGCAGAAGTATTAGACAAGTTGTCGATTAATGATGATGAGATTGTTGTTAATGTTCAAGGCGATGAGCCAATGTTAGGTGCTAATGTGATTGAGCAAGTCGCCAATAATTTAGCCAATAGTCAAATGCAAATGGCAACTTTATGTGAAAACGTGATTGATAAAAACCAATATCTAGACCCGAATTGCGTCAAAGTCGTGTTTGATAAGTTTGGCAAAGCACTGTATTTTTCTCGTTCACCCATTCCTGCTTTTAGAGAAGAGGATGATTTTGATGCAGCTCTATGTTTTAAACATATTGGCATTTATGCGTATCGATCGGGCTTTGTTAAACAGTATTTAACCATGAACAGCTCAACCTACGAACAAGTGGAAAAATTAGAGCAATTGACCGTTTTAAATGAAGGTTTTGATATTCATGTTGCATCTGCTTGTGAGGCAACAGGTTTTGGTGTGGATACACAAGATGATTTAGAAAAAGTCAGAGAGGCGTTGCAATGATTATTGACGGTAAGAAAATTGCAAAAAAATTAAGAACCAGTATTGCTGAGCAAGTGGTTAAACTTAATCGAAAGCCAGGCTTGGCAGTTATCTTAGTGGGGGATGACCCTGCTTCCGCAGTATATGTGCGCAACAAAGACAACGCTTGCAAGGAAGTCGGCTTTTATTCACAGAAGATTAACAAGCCTGCCAATATTACTCAGGCGGAGTTATTGGCTGAAGTTGAGCGCCTTAATTCTGATGATAAAATTGACGGCATTTTGGTACAGTTGCCATTGCCAAATCACTTAGATGCCAATCAGGTGATTGAGGCGATTAATCCCAATAAGGACGTTGACGGTTTTCATAGTGAAAATATCGGTAAACTCATGCAAAATAAGGCGTATTTACGCCCATGCACACCCAAGGGGGTGATGACCATGCTTGCCACCACAGGCATTGATCTAGTGGGCAAAGATTGTGTTGTCGTAGGTGCGTCCAATATTGTCGGTCGGCCAATGGCGATGGAGCTTTTAAATGCAAGAGCAACCGTGACCATTTGTAATAGCAAAACTCAAGATTTATCCAGTAAAGTCAAACAAGCTGATATCGTGGTAGTGGCAGTTGGCATTCCAAAACTGATTCAAGGTGATTGGATTAAAGAAGGTGCGGTTATTATTGACGTCGGTATTAATCGTCTAGATGATGGTAGTTTGGCTGGCGATGTAGATTTTGACTCAGCACAACAACACGCTGCATGGATCACCCCTGTCCCTGGTGGTGTTGGGCCAATGACCATTGCAACTTTATTGGAAAACACATTAACAGCCTACACGGCAAGAGAGGAAAAATGAAATTATTATTAAAAGCCTTTAGAGAGGGTTTGGGCCGAATCATCGTATTTATTGACTGGATATTTTCACCAAAAAAACTTAAGCGTAGCGAATCGGAGCAAGCTGAAGTTAACAAGCAAGTAGAATCTTTAAAGTTGTATCAATTCTACGCTTGTCCGTTTTGTATTAAAACACGTCGAACCATCAAGCGCTTAAATCTACCAATAGAAACTCGCAATGCTCAAACAGGCCAGTTCCGCGCTGAGTTATTGGCCGGTGGCGGTGAAGTCAAGGTGCCCTGTTTAAGAGTTAAAGAGGGTGACAAGATTACTTGGATGTACGAATCATCTGACATTATGGCTTATCTGGACAAGCGATTTGGGGTGTGATCTATATTGAAGGCGGTACAAAATCTCAACAGAAATTAGCCAAAGAGCTTTATCATTTTTGTTCCCAAGCGTTATCTATTAAAAAGAAAATTGATCTCGATTTAAGAATACAGGATGTCGAGCACGCCGAGGCGTGGACTGATCATGAAGGCGAGGGAAAGTTCTATGTTGATATTGACAAAGGCTTAAACCGCAATCAATTTATCACAGCTTTTTGTCATGAAATGATTCATGTGATACAGCATTTGCGTGATAAGCCCATTAGTGAAAAAGAAGCCTACCAATTAGAAACAGGGCTTGCAGAACAGTTTAAATTACAGAATATTTGACAGAGTATTTTTAAAATTTAATTAATAGTTTTAGTGTCAAATTTGACTGGCTCAGTCTGAATAATTTTTGATACAAAAATTACATTACCATATAAAGAATAACCATTTTTACTGGCCATATCGTTTATTTGTAAACCCATCTCTTTACCTTGATCGTTAATAACCAACATGCCGTTATCAAGTTTAATATGACCAACCGGGCCACCGATAAAAGTTTCTAACTCATCAGCGCCAAACGATTCGTTATCATCAATTGGTTTAATGTTGATTGGGTCTCCAGTTGGGTGGTAGAGAATTGCTGAAGGCCAATTATATTGTTCTGACATGTTATAAACCCTTGTAGTAATTTATTTTGGTAAAAAATCTTTTAATTGCTGAATGCTGTGATTAAGCTCTTTTTTAGAGCTGGCTGTAATATTGACATGGCCTAACTTGCGGCCATCGCGTTCTGTTTTATCGTACAAATGCAAATGTGCATTAGGCATGTTGAGCGCAACATCGGTTGGCCCAGATACACCAATGATGTTTATCATAGCGCTAAATGCGTGCGTTGGTGTGGTGTCACCAAGTGGCATGCCAGTAATTGCACGCACGTGGTTTTCAAATTGCGAAGTGTTAGCGCCTTCAATAGTCCAATGTCCAGAATTATGTACCCGTGGTGCCATCTCATTCACCACTAAACCGCCTTCTGTTTCAAACAGTTCAATGGTTAAAACACCCACATGATCCATTTCGTCGAGTAGGGTCTGCATGTAGTGTTCTGCTGTTTCTTGTACGGCTTGGTCAATGGCTTGAGCAGGGGAGATGGTCAGTCTTAAAATGCCATCGTGGTGCGTATTTTCAACTAAAGGATAGTATTTGTGGTCGTTATCGATACCACGTACAGCAATCAGAGAAAGTTCGCGTTTGAAATTAACAAACCCTTCTAGAATAGATTCAACGCCTTTTATGCTTTGCCAAGCCTCAGATATTTGACTATTATCTCGTATCAAGAATTGACCCTTACCGTCATAGCCTTCAGTGGCTGTTTTTAAAATAGCAGGCAGGCCAATTTTCTTTACAGCAGCTTTTAAATCGGCTTCAGAGTTTACCATTTGATAGGGCGCACAAGGGATGTCAAGTTTATCAAATAGGGTCTTTTCACGGCCACGATGTTGTGTAGTGTAAAGAGACTTTTCTCCCGGGTAAACTGGAGTATTTTTACTGATTTCCTTAACTGATTCAACGTCAGTGCTCTCACTTTCATAAGTGATAACATCCGCAAACGCAACTAAAGATTCAATATTGTCCGCATTATCATCAAGTGCAAACATATGTCCAAGTAGTGCTGCAGGTTCGTTGTTGCTGTTACCTGAAAACCCAAACTGATGGTTTAAAGGATAGCCTGAAATAGCCATCATTCTTCCGAGCTGGCCTGCGCCTAAAACACCGATTTTCATCAGTTAATCTTGTGGGTTTGGATTATCAAGAACGTCTTGGGTTTGTTTGGCTCTAAAGGCAGCGACTTTAGCTCTAATTTCTGAATTTTCATTGGCGACAATTTGCGCTGCTAAGATGCCAGCATTTTTTGCACCTGCCTCACCAATAGCGAGTGTTCCAACCGGGATTCCGCCTGGCATTTGTGCAATAGATAAAAGTGAATCTTGTCCGCTGAGTGCGCGTGATTGAACCGGTACACCGAGTACGGGCACGATAGTTTTAGCAGCCACCATGCCTGGTAAATGTGCTGCACCGCCTGCACCAGCAATAATAACCTTTAAGCCTCGAGACTGAGCGCTAGCAGCATAGTCAAACATCTTGTCTGGTGTTCGGTGTGCAGAAACTACCTCAACCTCGTGTGGCACGCCAAATTCCTCCAGCATTTCTACTGCATGTTTCATGGTTGGCCAATCAGATTTTGACCCCATAATTACACCGACTAATGCTGTCATCATAACCCCTAGATTAAAGACCAATATGTCTGAATTATACTCAAATCATCAGCATATAGATGAAAAGAGGCGTACTATAGAAGTGAGGTAGTCGTATAAATAAAAAAAGGAGGTTGTGATGAGTCTAACATTAATGCGCCCATTTGCCGAAATGGATGAAATGTTTGAGCATTTTGACCACCCTTTAGGTGAGTTCGAAAAGGGTGATTGGATGCCTGCAGTTGATATTGAAGAGGACGACAAGTCTTACATGGTTAGGGCTGAATTACCTGGTGTGCATAAGGACGATGTGCATGTAACCATTGATAATAATGTTTTAACCATTAAGGGTGAGAAAAACGTTGAAACTGAAGACACAAAAAGACACCGTGTTGAGCGTACATACGGTTCTTTTGTTAGAAGTTTTACTTTGCCTCATACTGTTAAAACTAGCAATATCAAAGCTGAGTTTGTTGATGGTGTTTTGAACTTAACCATTACTAAGGTGGCTAAAGTAAAACCTAAGCAAATCGAAGTTAAGATTAAATAAATTTATTGCTGTCCTTGGGGTTAAAAAACATTAAGTACAACCAAGCCCCAAGGCCAGCAAGGAGCATGTCTTTTTCGGCATCCCAAATATCACCTTGCGATCCAAGAAATGAATCCGCTGTTGCCTGTGGAGATTGTTGCTGTTCATAAAAGATTGCATAGAGCCATTCAAGTATTTCATAAAAGCCACTAATGCCAAGGAATATCAAGACTAATATAAAAATTTCTATAAAGTGATTGGAAAATTTGACTGTTCGATTGATCAACTCTTTGAATGGCAATACCAGTAAAAAGCCAAAAGCAAAATGCACCAATCGATCGTAGTGGTTACGTTGAATATCTAATAAGTCTGCCATCCAAAAGCCAAAAGGAACCTCTGCATAGGTATAGTGAGCACCAATGGTTTGCATGATACAAAATAAAAAAATTAGCCAGTATGAGGTATTGGTAAAGTGAGATACTTTGTAGGTTGAGATTACATAAATAAGGCAAATAACCAGAATGATATTTTCAGCAACCCAGATGTCTCGATAAAGTGGATTAATGGCAAGCATTACCCAAAAAACACTAAAAACACTTAAGAGTATTGGTGCAATAGATTTATTCATAGTGTGAAATCATTATGTAAAAAAGGCAAGTGACCCTTGTTTAACATTTGCGTTTTTATTTTAGCCTTATCATACCAATTGCTGATTCGATAAGGAACCAATGTGTCATGATTACCTAAAATTATCTTTATTGGAATTTTTAATTGATTAAACTCATCTACTAAGTCAGTGGTTAGGAGAATCTCTAATCCTTGGTTGAGTGCTTTTGTTGATGCAGGAAATTTATCGATTGATTGGTTTAAGGTCTTTAATTGATTTTTATCTTGAGTTTGTAAGCTGACAAAGCGCTTCAAACCTTTTGATAGATTCAGTTGTAGTGCATCAGAAAACTGACGAAAATTATTCTCATCAATGCCATACGCCCAATCTTCTGATTTCACAAATCTAGGTGTAGAGGCTACCAAAATAAGTTTGGATATTTTAATTTTGGTAGCGATATTAATCGCCAGCAGTCCACCTAATGACCAGCCGAGTAGGGTTGGATTATCTGGCAGGATTTTGATAATTTCATCACACCATTCGGTAATACCACCAGCAATTTCATCACTTCGTCCATGGCCTGGTAGATCAATTTTAGTGATACGATATTCGTTTTTATATTGATCAATAAGATCATTAAACAACTCTGAATTAAAGCCCCAGCCATGCAGTAAAACTAAGTCAGGGCCCGTACCAATCGTACTACTGTATAGCATGCTTAATTTGAGTGAGTAATTGCTCAATTTGACTTTGTGTGTGATTAGCACTTAGTGTGATTCTTAGACGTTCTGTACCCTTAGGTACGGTTGGTGCTCGAATAGCGCTAACGTAAAAACCTTGTTCAAACAGTTTTTGACTAATACTCAGTGATTTTTCACTGTCACCGATAATCAAAGGCTGGATCGCACTGTTTGATGGTGAAATTGGTAAACTAATAGCTTGAGAAAAATTTCGGAAAAAATCAATATTAGCCATTAATTTAGCTTTTTGCCCGCCTTGTTTAATCAAATCTAGGCTTTTGAGTGTTGCCACGCAAATGGCGGGTGAAATAGCGGTGGTATAGATGTATGGTCGTGATTTTTGGATCAAAAATTCAATAAAATCCTCATTTCCGGCCACAAAAGCACCCATTGTGCCTGCTGCCTTGCCTAAAGTCGCCATATAAATCGAATTTTTAGGAATATTAGGCTCAAAGATGCCAAACCCATGCGCATCATCTTGCATCAAAATAGCATTGGAAAAATTTCCAATTTTTTGTAAATCATCGATATTTGCCTGATCACCATCCATGCTAAACACGGTGTCAGTCACAATCATGCCTTGACCATTTTGCTTTTTTACTTTCTTCTCAAGTGAGGCTATATCATTATGCAAATAACGTTGAACTGGCAATCCAATGAGTTGATTGCCGTCAATTAGTGAGGCGTGGTTGAGCTTGTCTTGCAATGCCCAATCAAGCTCATCTTTAAGTGCAGAGAAAATGCCTAAATTAGCACTATAGCCGGTTGAAAATAACAAGGCACGATCTTGTCCTGTATATTCAGCCAAAGCATCTTCTAAGTCATGATGTGCACGAGAGTGCCCACTAACCAAATGCGACGCACCAGAGCTTACACCATATTCATTAACCCCTTGTTTAAATGCCTCTTTAATCAAAGGATGGTTGGCTAGCGACAAGTAGTCATTAGAACAAAAATTAATCAGTGATTTTCCATCGATGATAGTTTGCACATCTTGTGCACCATTAACAACGTTCCTTGATCGGTATAGATGCTGCTGTTTTAAATCAGATAATTTTTTAGAAAAATCCATAAATCTATTTTATAGGCACATTGTTAATTTGAATAGTCGATCTTGATAATACAATATAATAGGCCTATCGTTATCATTTAAGCTTATTATGAAAAAAACCTTTAGTTTTACACATCCAAAAAAGAAGAGACCAAGAATGGTTGAGGCGATTAAATATGAGGTTAAAAAGTACATAAAAAGAGAGCGCAATAAAGCGCTACCAGAAGGCGTAGATTTTTGGGATTTTGATTGTCGTTATGGTGCCGATGAATTAACTTGTGGGGTGATCCATGTTTCTGAAATTAATAAGGTTATTTCTGAAGCAGATGCCGAAGGCTTGGATACTTTCTTTTTAGAGGTTTTAGTAAAACCAGGCGTTAGAACTAAGCGACCTAAAGAAGAAGACCCGGTTGAGGATTTCCTAGATTAAGTTTTCCATTGGCGATGAGGCCGATGCATAGGCTTTTTTCATCATCCTACCCGCTAGAAAAGACTCTCTGCCAGCAATTACTGCGTGTTTCATGGCACTGGCCATTAATACAGGGTCAGCAGCATTGGCAATCGCTGAATTCATCAGCACACCATCACAACCCAACTCCATGGCTTTGGCAGCATCAGATGCGCAACCAATACCTGCGTCAACCAGTACTGGCACATTAGCTTGTTCTTTAATCAGCTTGATGTTGGCAGGGTTAGCAATACCTTGGCCAGAGCCAATCAGTGAAGCCAGTGGCATTACGGCAGCACAGCCAATATTCTCAAGCTCTTTAGCAACGATAGGGTCGTCACTGGTGTAAACCATGACATCAAATCCATCATCAACTAAGGTTTGGGCAGCGGCTAGTGTTTCTACGATATTTGGGTATAAGGTTTTTTCATCACCCAATACTTCAAGCTTAACTAAATTATGCCCACCTAATAATTCACGTGCTAGCTGACAAGTACGCACTGCATCTTTGGCTGTATAACAACCCGCAGTATTGGGCAAAATTGTATATTTGTCAGGGGTGATAACGTCAAGTAAATTTGGCTCGTTCTCATCTTGTCCAATATTGGTACGACGAATGGCAACGGTAATAATATCAGCCTCAGCCGCATCAGTTGCGAGTTTTGTTTCAGCTAAATCTTTATATTTTCCTGAGCCAACCAATAAGCGAGAGTTGTAAGTTTTTCCTGCGATTACTAAGGGTGTGTCAGTCATAATAATTAGATATTTTTAAAAATAGTGGAGAGTGAGGGGCTACTCGCTAACACTCGCCCTACGGGCCGTTACCACAAGTGGTAACGTTGTTCGCTGTGCTCACCTAAACCCTCTTCTCGGGTTCAAATTCGTGCTTTCCACATTACCTAAAACCCCAGCTGCGCTAGACTTTTAGGTAATGGCGGAGAGTGAGGGATTTGAACCCTCGATAGGGGATAAACCCTATACACCCTTAGCAGGGGCGCGCCTTCAGCCACTCGGCCAACTCTCCAGAAGAAAAATATTATACGCTAAAAAAATAACAGTTTGAAATGGCGTTTTTAAAAGCCGTAGTTGTATCTGAGCTTTACTGAGCCGGGGTCTGATCCTTTTAAATCTAACATTCTGAATCTGATTTTCCCCCAGTCACCCTCAAGTTTAATTTTTTCTTCTAGGGCTTGTAAGTTCTTTTTAGCGTTTAGAATAGCCATCTCAGATTCATTCCATTGGTCATCATTACCTTTAGGCGTACCCAGTTTGTATTCTTGGTGGAGTAATTGATTTCTAATGTCACTTGCCTCTACTTTAATATCAAAAGCATCCATACCCATTTCAAGCTGAGTATCAAGTTCTAGAAGATTATAATCAATTGCCTCAACTTTATCTATTACAGGAGTAGCTTCCTCTAATCTGTCGTCTGCCAATAGGTTTAATGGTAACAACAGTGAAAGGAAAAACAAATTAAGTGGCTTCACAAGAACCAGCGGTAAATACCAAGCGTGTTGACACAAACAAACACAGCGTTAAGTAAGACTAAAGATTTGTCGTTATTTTTAGCGCCTTGGATAATCCAACTAATAGCAGATACCATAAAAAAGACATAGCCAAATTTTGAATAGTCAAAGTTAAGTGCCACCAATAGACCGCCGACAATACCAGTGACAGTACCTAGCCAACCCCAAGCATTATTCATGTGTTTCAAAGTCATGTGTGACTGTGGCAGTTTTGCCTAGCATGATAGAGGCGGAGCAGTATTTTTCTGCTGACAAGCTAACAGCTTTTCCTACTTTGCTCTCATTTAGGTTGTTGCCTTTAACGATAAAATGAATGTGAATTTTAGTGAATACTTTGGGGTGATCATCCGCACGTTCAGCAGTTATTTCAGCGCGACAATCATGCACTTCTTCACGCATTTTTTTAAGCATACTTAGAATATCAATTGTCGTGCAGCCGCCCATACCAAGCAGTAACATTTCCATAGGTCGAATACCTAAGTTTTTGCCGCCAACTTCTTCAGGACCATCCATTATGACAGCATGACCACTGGCCGATTCGCCAACCATCATCATATTATCAACCCACTTCACTGTTGTCTTCATATTTTTATCCTTTAAAAATTTCTTGCAAGGCAACACCAGGGTCATCTTGACGCATGAAGGCTTCACCCACTAAAAAACTGTAAATATCGTGTTCGTGCATAAAGGCCACGTCTTCAGAACCCAGAATGCCACTTTCAGTAATCACCAGAATATCGTCTTTGATTTCACCAAGTAGATCAACCGTGGTTTGTAGTGAAACATCAAACGTACGTAGATTACGATTATTAATGCCAATCATAATCAGCGGCAACCCGAGTGCACGTTTAAGCTCTTCTGCGTTGTGCACTTCAACCAAAATATCCATATTAAGTTGCATTGCGTGTTGTGCCAGTATCTCCATTTCTCCATCACTTAGACAAGCGGCAATCAACAAAATGCAATCAGCACCCATAACGCGTGCTTCTAGTATTTGGTATGGATCAATGATAAATTCTTTGCGTAATACTGGTAGTGAAACAGACTTTCTAACATCAATTAAATATTGATCATCACCTTGAAAAAAATCTTTATCAGTGAGCACTGATAGGCAAGCTGCACCGTGCGCTTCGTAGCTTTTGGCGATTGCAACTGGGTCAAAGTTTTCACGCAAGACGCCTTTTGAAGGCGAGGCTTTTTTGATTTCAGCAATAATCGCATTTTGCTTTAAATCTGCCTTATTTTTTAATGCCTGGTAAAAATCACGTGTTTCGCGATTTTCATAAGCGTTTTTCATCATCTTATCAAAAGAGATGATGTTCTTTCGCTCAATGATTTCTTGCTCTTTACGGGCAATAATTTTTTTAAGGATGTCTGGTGTATTTGTCATGATTTTATATTTTAAATGAATTGTTTAACTTATAATTAGAGTTATAACTATTACTAAGGATTAAATCCATGAAATTATTAGATTTTGAAGTTGGTATTGATCAACCATTTTTTCTTATCTCTGGCCCTTGTGTGATTGAGTCTGAAGCTTTGGCAATGGAAACAGCTGAAACATTGAAAAAAGTGACGGAAGAATTGGGTATTAATTTTATTTACAAATCTTCATACGATAAAGCCAATCGCTCAAGCACAGGTAGCTTTAGAGGCTTGGGTATTGAAGAGGGTTTAAGAATTCTTCAAAAAGTTAAGGATGAAATTGGTGTACCAGTACTGACTGATGTTCACGAAGATACGCCGTTAGATGAAGTAGCTTCAGTGGTGGACATGATGCAAACACCGGCTTTCTTGGTGCGTCAAACCAATTTTATTCAAAATGTGTGCAAGCAAGGCATTCCTGTGAATATTAAAAAAGGCCAATTTCAAGCGCCTTGGGATATGCAAAATGTTGTAGACAAAGCGTTTGAAACTGGCAACAAAACCATTACAGTTTGTGATCGTGGCACCTCATTTGGCTATAACACCTTAATATCAGATATGCGCGGTTTATCCACCATGCGTTCAACTGGGCAACCGATTGTCTTTGATGCGACGCATTCGGTACAACAACCAGGTGGCAATGGACTTACTTCCGGTGGCCAAAGAGAAATGGTGCCTGTGCTTGCACGGGCTGCTGCTGCTGTTGGTGTGAGTGGTTTTTTTATGGAAACACATCCCAACCCTGAAGTGGCATTGAGTGATGGCCCGAATATGATTCCAATTCATAAAATGGCAGACATGCTAAAAGCATTGCAAGATATTGATAACATTGCCAAACAAAATGGGTTTTTAGAAAACGAATTGTAAAATTCCATGTTGAAAGCGAGTATTAAATTAATTCTAACTTGCCTGATACTTTTTCAATCAGTATTAGCTAAGACGCCTGATTTATTTTTACTTAAAACCTATGACGACAGCAAGGAGGTTGTTGGCTGGGTCATGAGTGAAAAACTCGACGGCATTCGTGGGTTTTGGGATGGAGAAAAATTAATCAGTCGAGGCGGTAATCCGATCAATGCACCGGCATGGTTCACGCAAAACTATCCGCCATTTGCTATTGATGGTGAGCTTTGGACTAAGCGTAATGACTTTGAAAACATTAGCTCAATTGTGCGCAGAAAAGGCGCTGATGACAGATGGAAGAACGTTACTCACCATATTTTTGAAGTGCCAAATCAGCAGGGCGGGCTACTCGAAAGACTGTCTGTTTTAGAGGATTATTTACGTAAAAACCCAAGCCCCCATCTTAAAGTTCTTACGCAGACATTGATTAAAAACAAGCAACAACTTGAGAATTTTTTAGAAGAAGTAACCAGTCACAAAGGTGAAGGTGTTGTTGTTCGCAATCCAAATACTTTGTATGAGACGGGCAGGCTGTCAAGCGCACTCAAGGTTAAAAAATATTTTGATACCGAATGCCAAGTGTTAAAAATTTTGCCAGGTAAGGGTAAATATCAAGGCAAGATGGGATCTGTTTTATGTCAGACAGCAGATGGAAGACAATTGAAAATTGGCTCTGGTTTTAAAGATAAAGATAGGAATAATCCGCCTACTATTGGTAGCGAAATCACCTTTAAGTATTACGGATTTACCAAAAAAGGTAAATTTAAATATCCAGTTTACTTAAGGCAAAGATTGGTTAAATAACTTGCAGTTATCTCAATTTTGATGAGAAAATAGTCAAATACATACTTCTGAAATAATTGGAGAATAAAAAAATGATTAAGATAGCAGTTGTCGGCGCTTCTGGGCGTATGGGACAAACCATTATTGAGGCAATCGGTCAAAATGATAAAGTGAGTTTAGGCGCTACCCTTGATAAGGGCGATGACTTAAACACAGTATTAGATCAGTTCGATGTATTGATTGACTTTACTCGACCTGAAGCTACCCTTGATTATCTAGCCATCTGTGTTGCAGCAGGCAAGTCAATGGTTATTGGTACCACAGGCTTTGATAATGCAGGGCTTGAGGCAATCAACAATGCCGCGCAAAATATTCCAGTGGTGTTTGCACCGAACATGAGCGTTGGTGTGAATTTATCACTCAAGTTATTAGACATGGCAGCACGCGTTATTGGTGAAGAGGCTGATATTGAAATTGTAGAAGCGCACCATCGTCACAAAGTAGATGCACCTTCAGGCACAGCGCTTAAGATGGGTGAAGTAGTAGCAAATGCTCTAGGTAGAGATTTATCTACTTGTGCAGTGTATGGCCGAGAAGGCATTGAAGAGCCACGTGATCGACAAACCATTGGTTTTTCTACTATTCGTGGTGGCGATGTCGTGGGCGAACATACGGTTAGCTTTTTTATGGAAGGTGAGCGCGTTGAAGTAACTCATAAAGCGTCATCACGACTAACCTTTGCGAATGGCGCTGTTCGTGCAGCTGGCTGGCTAGAGGGGCAATCTACTGGATTGTATTCCATGCAAGATGTATTAGATCTTTAGGAGTTTAAAATGTTATACGCTGTTATTTCTCAAGACGTTGAGAACTCATTAGAAAAACGCATGGCTGTACGTCCTGCTCATATTGAACGCTTAAATAGTTTAAAAAATGAAGGTCGTTTGATTTTGGCAGGACCACATCCTGCAATCGATAACAATGAGCCAGGCGAAGCCGGCTTCACTGGTTCGTTGGTAGTGGCAGAGTTTGACTCTCTAGAGGATGCTCAAGCTTGGGCAGACGCTGATCCGTATATGGACTCTGGTGCATATGAAAGTGTTGTGGTCAAACCTTTCAAGAAGGTATTGCCATGAGTTTAATTTTTAGACCTTTGTTTGAAAAAGAAAGCTCAACTTATACTTATTTATTGGCTGATTCAGTCACCAAAGAGGCGATTATTATCGATGCAGTTGACGAAACCCAGCAGCGCGATATTGGTTTGATTGAAGAATTAGGTTTAGAGCTTAAATACATTATCGAAACCCATGTGCATGCAGACCATATTACCAGCTCTTGCCCGTTAAAGAAAAAGTTTAGCAATGCCAAAATTGTTTTAGGTGAGGCTAACCCAATAGCTTGCGCCGATATTTTAATTAAAGATGGTGAAAGTATTAAATTTGGTGAATTTAATATTAAGGCCATATCAACACCAGGCCATACCGACGGTTGTATGTCGTTTGTGGTGGGCGATAAAGTGTTTACTGGTGATGCCTTATTAATTCGTAGTTGTGGTCGTTGCGACTTCCAAGGTGGCTCAGCAGAAAAATTATTTGATTCTATTTCGCGACTATTTACATTGCCAGATGAAACCTATGTTTATCCTGCCCACGATTATGGCGGTAGAACGGTGAGCTCAATTTGGGAAGAAAAGGCCTTTAATGAAATGATTGGTGGCGGTGTTGATAAGGCAGAGTTTGTGCGTCGTGTGAATGCGATGGAGTTGTCACTGCCGGCTAAAATTCATGTCGCTGTTCCGGCCAATCAAGTCTGTGGCTCTAAGATTGTAACTGATTAATGGTTAATGGTTATTCATTAGACCCACACCCTCGGGCAAACTTTGCTAAAGAACAGTTTGCAGTCGTGCGTATTCCACGTGTTAAGCGTGATCGTGTACCAGCAGCCAGTGTTACAATTGTCGATGATTTAGAAACTGCTATAGCGCAATCCAACCCCGATAATAAGCTTTATCCGGCTAAAGTGGTTGGCCCAGCTCGATCGTCTGAAGGCACAATGCTTTACTATATTATTGATTTATACGGTGATTTATGAAGTGGCTTGGTTTTGCCTTTATGCTTTTATCTTCAGTTATTTTTGCAGGGGAAGAATTAGAAGTTGAGCTGAGTTCTGGCAACAATATTAGTATTGATGCGTACGTGTCAGACGGTGATGCCTTATTTTTGTACTTACCTTCTGAGCGAGGTTTTGGCAAGGGCCATGTGCCCACTATGCAGCAGTTGGCTTTTGATGGTTATGATGTTTGGGTGGCTGATTTACACAGTAGCTACATGGTGCCTAAGTACCGCAGCAGTATTGATCGTTTTAATATAGATGATTTGCTTGAATTAATCGATTTTGCTAAAAACAAATCATTTAAAAAAATATTCTTTTTAACATCAGGTCGGGGTGCCCAACTGGCGCTTAAGGTTGCCTATCAGTGGCAATTGAAAAATCCAGGATCAAATCTATTGAAGGGGCATATATTACACTCTCCACATTTAATTGATGGTAAGCCTAGCCTTGGAAATATTGCCAACTATGTTGATATTGCTAACCGTAGTAATTTACCAATTTATATGCTGTTGCCACAATTTGGCACTAAGTATTTTCGTGGTGAAGAAATTGCTAAACAATTAGAGACAGGTGGTAGTTCAGTGTTTATACATCGATTAAAAGATGTGCATGGTGGGTTCCATATGCGCGATGTTAAAGACTTAACCGTAGTTGATATCAAAGCAAAAGATGACCTAAGTGATGTTTATACTCAAGCAGCTAGGCTGATGAATACAGTTAATGTTTCAAAGCCATTGATGTTGAATAATGAGATAAAAAAACCCGCTAAAGTTGTCCTTAGTGAGCCTGTATTAAAACCTTATCAAGGCAAGCAAAATATCAAATTAAGACTCAATACGTTTGATGAAAAATTAATGGATGTTAATGAATATAAAGACCAAGTTGTTTTGCTTAATTTTTGGGCAAGTTGGTGCAAGCCTTGTGTCAAAGAAATTCCTTCATTGATGCGTCTTCAGCAACAATTTAATCAAACTGATTTTAAGATTATCACCATTAATGTTGGTGAGTCTAGGAAGCAGATTATTGAGTTTATGAAAAAAGTAAAACTCGAGTTACCGATTATGCTGGACGCCAATGGGAAAGCAGTAAAAGACTGGGGTGTATATGCTTATCCCTCTAATTTTCTTTTGGATAAAAATGGCGTGATTCGTTATGCTTATCGTGGCGCTTTAGAGTGGGATTCCCAGCCAATTATCAACACCATTAAAACATTGCTTTGAAACAATACGACGTTATTATTATTGGCGC
>CAYUWB010000006.1:50414-58363 GCA_964448305.1 uncultured Candidatus Ruthturnera sp. | reverse complement strand
TAGAGAAGGTGGCCGTACGGTTGGTGCGGGTGTTGTATCTAAGGTGACGGATTAATCCTTAAATTTAAAAATTAAGGAAACTTAGAAGAGAATAATTTGGCTCGGATTGTTATCCGAGCCTTTAAAGTATTTAGGCAAGTGGCTCAATTGGTAGAGTGGCGGTCTCCAAAACCGTTGGTTGGGGGTTCGAGTCCCTCCTTGCCTGCCATATTAAAGGTGTAATGTGAGTAAGAGTGTAGAAAGTCAAGCAAAAGCAGAATCATCAGTAGGAATGATATTATCAATTCTTATTGTCGTAGGCTCGCTCGCGCTATTCTATTTAGATCCATTAGGATTAAATACAACACTATATAAAGTATTGGTTTTATTAGTGGGCTTAGTACTGGCTGGATTTGTGTTTTTCAAATCCCCTCAAGGCGTTCGATTCAATGCGTTTTTAAAAGAAACAAAAATCGAATTACGTAAAGTTGTTTGGCCAACACGTGATGAAACAATGAAAACGACCGGCATGATTATGGTGGCAGTAGTAATTGTTGCAATCTTTTTATGGATTGTTGATGCAATTTTAACTTGGGCTGTTCAGCTACTGACAAACTAAAGGAAGAAGATGGCTAAAAGATGGTATGTGCTTCATGCAAGAAGCGGTTATGAAGCGAAAGTTAAAGCTGCAATTGAAGAGTCAGTTGCTAGAGAAGGCTTAGAAGACTTGGTAGGGGATGTGATGATTCCGACTGAGCAAGTGGTAGAGCTTAAAGATGGCCAAAAGAAAACAGCCGAACGTAAGTTTTTCCCTGGTTATATGTTGGTCAATATGGAATTAACTGAGCCAAGTTGGCTGTTGGTAAAAAATACCAATAACGTCATTGGTTTTATTGGTGGCTCATCAGGCAAACCATCACCGATTACACAGCGTGAAGTTGATACTATTATGGCACGCGTACAAGAAGGTGCTGACAAGCCTAAACCTAAGGTGGCTTATCAAGCGGGTGAAGAAATCTTGGTGATTGATGGACCATTTAACGAATTCAACGGCACGATTGAAGCGGTTGATTACGAAAAGAATTTACTCAAAGTGGAAGTGTTAATTTTTGGACGCACCACCTCAGTAGAACTAGAGTTTTCTCAAGTAGAGAAAACTTAAAAAGAAGACAGCCTTTAGGCTGTGATTTAACAGGGGAGCTTAATCTTGAATTAAGCGTTTGTACCCACACAAGGCGATTGCCTTAAGGAAGAAAAATGGCTAAAAAAATTGAATCTTATATTAAGCTGCAGATTCCAGCACAAGAAGCAAATCCTTCACCACCAGTAGGTCCTGCGTTGGGTCAACACGGTGTGAATATTATGGATTTCTGTAAGGCGTTTAACGCACAAACACAAGAAATCGACAAAGGCATGAAAGTGCCAGTGATAATCACGGTTTATAACGATCGTAGCTTTACTTTCATCACTAAAACACCACCTGCTGCATTATTAATTTTAAAAGTAACCGGTATCAAGAAAGGCTCTGGTGTGCCACATACTGATAAAGTTGGCAAAATTACACGTGCACAATTAGAAGAGGTTGCAACCATTAAGATGAAAGATCTAAATGCAAATGATATGGATGCAGCAGTAACTATTATTGCTGGTACGGCCCGTTCAATGGGTATTGAAGTGGAGGGTTAATCAGATGGCTAAATTAACAAAAAAACAAAAAGACATTGCAGCCAAGGTTGAAATTGGTAAGCGTTACTCATTAACGGATGCACTAAATTTATTAAAAGATTGCGCAGGCGCTAAGTTTGACGAATCAGTTGACGTTAGTATCAACCTAGGTGTTGACTCTAAAAAATCTGACCAAAACGTGCGTGGTGCAGTGGTACTACCAAACGGCACAGGTAAAACAGTTCGTGTTGCCGTATTCACGCAGGGTGACAATGTCGCTAAAGCAACAGATGCTGGCGCTGATGTGGTTGGCATGGAAGACTTAATGAAATCTATGCAAGATGGTGATCTTAACTACGATGTTGTGATCGCATCACCTGACGCAATGGGCGTTGTTGGTCGTTTAGGCCAAGTATTAGGTCCACGTGGTTTAATGCCTAACCCTAAAGTGGGGACAGTAACACCAGACGTAGCAACAGCAGTTAACAATGCAAAAGCAGGTCAAGTGCGTTACCGTACAGATAAAGCGGCGATTGTTCATGCTGGCGTAGGTAAGGCATCATTTAGTGCAGATGCATTAGCACAAAATATTGCAGCTTTACTTGAAGCATTGAAAAAAGCAAAGCCGAGCTCTGCTAAAGGTGTGTATTTCAAAAAAATGAGTGTTTCTTCAACGATGGGTCCAGGCCTTAATATTGATTTAACATCAGTGGATATTTAATTATTCACTAAAAGAATTCTTTGGGTCGCAGAGTTAATTCTGGGTGGCCTCAAAGACCATGGGTTCAAATATTCCTCCTGGAGTATTTGTTTAATTGAGTGGTAGTACACTCAGCCTATGTAGAGGGTATGTAAATACTCTGTGGCGAAAGTTATCAAATGATGACTTTCTTTTTTAAACTGTTCAGGAGAGGCAAATGGCTCTAAATCTTGAAGCAAAAAAAGTTGTTGTCGAACAAGTAAATTCACTAGCTGATAGTGCAATTTCTGTTGGCGTAGCTGAGTATCGCGGATTGACAGTTGAACAAATGACTAATCTACGCTCGAGTGCGATGGATGCAAATGTTTCTTTACGTGTTGTAAAGAATACTTTAGCAAAAAGAGCATTAGCGAAGACTGCATGTGAATGTGTAACACCCGTTCTTAGTGGACCGGTAATTCTTGGTTTTTCACAAGAAGATCCAGGTGCAGTAGCACGTGTGTTTAAAGACTTCGTTAAAGAGAATGAAGATTTGGTTGTTAAGGGTTTGGGCGTTTCAGGCGAATTTGTAGATGCAGATCAGCTTAAGCGTATTGCAGACCTTCCAACTAAAGATCAAGCAATCAGTATGGCTATGGCATTAATGCTAGCACCGGTTGAGAAACTAACTAGAACTTTGAACGAAGTTCCAACAAAAGTGACTCGAGTCGTGTCAGCAGTAGCGCAACAAAAACAATAAATAATAAAAAAGGAGTAAATATCATGGCATTATCAAATGACGATATTTTAAATGCAATTGCAGACATGTCTGTAATGGACGTTGTTGAATTAGTTTCAGCAATGGAAGAGAAGTTCGGTGTATCTGCAGCAGCAGTAGCAGCAGCACCTGCAGCAGCAGCTGGCGGTGACGCTGGTGGTGCAGCAGAAGAGAAGTCTGAGTTCGATGTTGTACTAACATCATTCGGCGATAAGAAAGTTGCTGTTATTAAAGCAGTACGTGGCATCACTGGCCTAGGTCTTAAGGAAGCTAAAGACATGGTTGAGTCTGCACCAGCACCAATTAAAGAAGGTGTTGATAAAGCGGAAGCTGAAGATGTGCAGAAACAGCTTGAAGAAGCTGGCGCTAGCGTAGAACTTAAATAATTAGTTCTATGTATTACCCAAAATCCCCACAAGGGGATTTTGGTGTTTTTATCGTAAGAAGAAATTCTTACACGCAATAATCAACTAATACGAGGTACTCATGGCTTATTCATTTACTGAAAAAAAGCGAATTAGAAATAATTTTGGTTCTAGAGAATCAATTTTAACCGAACCAGATTTACTGGCTATCCAGATCGACTCATTCAACAGCTTTATCCAAGCTGGCGAAAAAAATAAAACCGATGTCGGCCTACATGCAGTATTCCAATCAGTGTTTCCGATAACAGCAGTTAATGGTTATGCAGAAATTGAATATGTTGATTACGAATTACAAGAACCGAAATTTAACGTTGAAGAGTGTAAATTACGTGGCGTCACTTTTGCCTCAACACTACGCGTTAAACTAAACCTTGTCTTATTTGATAAGAATGGTTCAACTCTCAAGAAAAAACGCCGAGTTAAACAAGTTATTGAAGAAGATGTTTACTTAGGCCAACTACCACTCATGACCGAAACAGGCACCTTTGTTATTAATGGTACTGAGCGTGTTGTGGTGTCGCAATTACACAGATCTCCAGGTGTTATTTTTGAACACGATAAGGGTAAAACACACTCTTCTGGAAAAATCTTATTCTCATCACGCGTTATTCCTTACCGTGGCTCATGGTTGGATTTTGAATTTGATCATCACGAACATTTATACGCACGTATCGATCGTCGTCGTAAATTACCAGTAACCACTTTGTTGCGTGCAATGGGTTTAGGTGCAGATGAAATCTTAGATACTTTCTTTGAAAAGATTGGTGTTAAGCTTAAAGCCAAATCTTGCGATATTGGTTTGTCACCTGCTAAGTTACGCGGTGTCATTGCAGAGTTTGATATTAAATCAGGCAAAGACGTTATTGTTGAAAAAGGTCGTCGTATTACTGCAAAGCACACAAAGATGCTAGAAAAAGCAGGCGTCAAATCAATCAACGCACCACTTGAATACCTATTAGACAAAGTTATTTCACAAGATCTTATCGACAAAGAAACCGGTGAAATCTTATTTGCTGCTAATACCGTTATCACAGAAGAAGTGATAGAGTCGTTGGGCACTAACAAAGTTAAAAAAATTGAAATTCTCTATATTAATGAATCTGAGGGTGGTGCTTACATCTCAGATACATTACGCTTAGATGAAACTCAAACTGAGCTTGAGGCACGCATGAGTATTTACCATGTTATGCGCCCAGGTGAGCCTGCTACTGAAGATGCAGTTAATTTGTTATTCAACAACCTATTCTTTAAGAATGATCGTTACGATTTGTCTAAAGTTGGTCGTATGAAGCTTAACCGTCGTTTAGGTATTGAGTCTGAAACAGGTGAGCATGTTTTAACCAATGATGACATTATTAGCGTTCTTAAATTATTGATTGACATTAAAAACGGTAACGATTCTGTTGATGATGTTGATACACTAGCTAACAGACGTGTTAGAGCGATTGGTGAAATGATCGAAAACCAATTTAGAATTGGTTTAGTGCGTGTTGAAAAAGCCGTTAAAGAAGGGTTAAACCTAGCAGAAACTGACGAATTAACACCACAAGATCTTATTAATTCTAAGCCAGTATCGGCTGCAGTAAGAGAATTCTTTGGCTCATCACAGTTGTCACAATTTATGGATCAGGTAAATCCACTATCAGGTGTTACCCATAAGCGTCGTATTTCCGCTTTAGGTCCAGGTGGTTTAACGCGTGAACGTGCTGGCTTTGAAGTGCGTGACGTACATCCATCACATTATGGCCGATTGTGTCCAATTGAAACACCGGAAGGCCCAAACATTGGCTTGATTAACACACTAGCGGTTTATGCTAAAACCAATGATTATGGTTTTTTAGAAACACCTTATCAAGTTGTTAAAGATGGCAAAGTAACCGATGAAGTTGTTTATGTTTCAGCGATTGATGAAATTAACCATACCATTGCACAAGCAAATGCAACGGTTGATAACAAAGGTCAATTTACAGATGAGCTAATTTCTTGTCGTCATAAAAATGAATTTGTTTTAGTTAATTCACAAGACGTTACCCTAATTGACATCGACTCTAAGCAAATTTCATCAGTGGCAGCGTCACTGATTCCATTCTTAGAGCATGATGATGCGAACCGTGCATTGATGGGTTCAAACATGCAACGTCAAGCAGTACCAACACTACGTGCTGAGAAGCCATTAGTCGGTACCGGTATTGAGCGCGTTGTTGCCACCGACTCTCGTGTTTGTGTTACTGCAAAACATAGTGGTGTGGTTGAAGCGGTTGATGCGTCACGTATTGTTATTCGTGTTGATTCTAAGCAAGCTAAGGCTGGCGAGTTGGGTGTTGATATTTACAATTTAACCAAGTACTCACGCTCTAACCAAAATACTTGTATTAACCAAAAACCTTTGGTAAATACAGGCGATAAGGTTGCTGCAGGTGATGTATTGGCTGACGGCCCATCAACTGATTTAGGTGAGTTGGCGTTAGGTCAAAACATGAAAATTGCTTTCATGCCTTGGAATGGTTATAACTTTGAAGACTCAATCTTAATTTCAGAAAGAGTCGTACAAGAAGATCGTTATACAACAATCCACATTGAAGAACTAACCGCCTATTCTCGTGACACTAAATTAGGTCCTGAAGAAATTACAGCAGATATCCCAAATGTTAGCGAGTCTGCTTTGGCTAAATTAGACGAAGTTGGTGTGGTTTATGTTGGTGCTCGTGTTAAGGGTGGTGATATCTTAGTAGGTAAAGTAACCCCGAAGAGTGAAACTGTACTCTCTCCAGAAGAGAAATTATTACGCGCTATCTTTGGTGAGAAAGCCAATAGTGTTAAAGATTCTTCATTACGTATTGGCGCATCAAAGTCAGGTGTGGTTATTGACGTACAAGTCTTTACCCGTGACCGTGTTGAAAAAGATGCAAGAGCGATTAGTATTGATGAAGAGCGTTTAGCAAAAATCAGAAAAGACATTGACGATGAGTTCGGCATTATTGATGGCGATATTTACCGTCGTATCCGTTTAAAACTTTCTGGTAATGTATTGACCAAAGCCGTTGGCGACATTAAAGCTGGTGAGAAACTAAACGCCAAATTAATGAAGAAACTTGACAATGCAGATATTGCTAAGCTTAAAGTTGAAGATGCTGCTGTTAATAAAGAAGTAGCGTCACTGGTTAAACAAGCCAAAGCCAAGCAAGTTGAGTTTGATAAGTTCTTTGAAAATGAACGCGCTAAGATTGACGAGGGTGCAGAATTACCACCAGGTGTTATGAAGATGGTTAAGGTTTATGTGGCAACCCGTAAAACCCTTCAAGTGGGTGATAAGATGGCTGGACGTCACGGTAATAAAGGTGTGATTTCACGTGTGTCTCCAATTGAAGATATGCCTTACCTTGAAGATGGTTCAACCGTTGATGTGGTGCTTAACCCATTAGGCGTACCATCGCGTATGAACGTTGGTCAGGTATTAGAAGTTCACTTAGGTTACGCAGCAAAAGGTCTAGGCTATAAGATTGCCGCCATGTTGGATGAAAAACGCACTGAGATGGTTAAAGAAATCCGAGGCTTCTTGGATAAGGTTTATAACTCTTACGGTAAGCAAGAAGAATTAGCCTTATTTACCGATGAGGAAATCATCGAGTTAGCGAACAACTTACGTGAAGGTGTGCCAATGGCAACGCCAGTATTTGATGGTATTAAAGAAGAAGATATCAAGTCATTGCTTAAGCTAGCTGATCTTCCAGAGTCTGGTCAAGAGCAGTTGTATGATGGTCGTACGGGTGAGCCGTTTGATCGTCCAGTAACGGTTGGTTACATGCACATGCTCAAGCTTAATCACTTAGTAGATGACAAGATGCATGCGCGTTCAACCGGTCCTTACTCATTAGTAACGCAACAGCCGCTTAGTGGTAAAGCACAATTTGGTGGTCAGCGCTTTGGTGAGATGGAGGTTTGGGCATTAGAAGCTTACGGTGCAGCACATACATTACGTGAAATGCTAACAGTGAAGTCAGATGATGTTGCTGGTCGTGCGAAGATGTATAAGAGTATTGTTGATGGTGTTAACTTAACTGAGTCAGTCATGCCAGAATCATTTAACGTGTTGGTCAAAGAGATCCGTTCGTTAGGTATTGATGTTGAACTTGAGCAACACTAATTAGGAGAATCCGATGAAAGATTTATTAGAAATTTTAAAACAACAAAATAAAGAACAAGATTTTGATGCGATTCGTGTTGGACTGGCTTCTCCTGAGAAGATTCGTTCATGGTCATATGGTGAGGTTAAAAAACCTGAAACCATCAACTACCGTACCTTCAAACCTGAAAGAGAAGGTTTGTTCTGTGCTAAGATTTTTGGCCCAATGAAAGACTTTGAGTGTTTGTGTGGCAAATACAAGCGCATGAAGTTCCGTAACGTTGTTTGTGAAAAATGTGG
>CAYUWB010000006.1:14625-50314 GCA_964448305.1 uncultured Candidatus Ruthturnera sp. | reverse complement strand
TGTGTGGCAAATACAAGCGCATGAAGTTCCGTAACGTTGTTTGTGAAAAATGTGGTGTTGAAGTAACCTTATCTAAAGTACGTCGTGAGCGTATGGGTCACATCGATTTAGCTGCACCAGTAGCACATATTTGGTACTTAAAATCATTGCCATCACGTCTAGGCTTATTGATGGACATGACACTCAAAGATATTGAGCGTGTACTTTATTTTGAAGCCTTCTTAGTCACAGACCCTGGTTCTACACCACTTGTACATAAGCAGTTATTAACCGAAGAGATGTATTTCGATGCATTGGATGAATACGGTGATGATGAGTTTGAAGCGAAAATGGGTGCTGAAGCAATCCAAGACGTTTTAAAAGAAATGCAGCTTGAAAAAGAAGCGGCTAACTTGCGTGAAGACAGCTTAAACACTAAGTCTCAAACCAAGCTTAAGAAATACAACAAGCGTCTTAAACTTATTGATTCATTAATTCAATCAGGTAACAAACCAGAATGGATGATATTGAAAGTATTACCTATTCTTCCACCAGATTTACGCCCATTAGTACCATTAGATGGTGGCCGTTTTGCAACATCTGATCTCAATGATTTATACCGTCGTGTGATTAACCGTAACAACCGTTTAGGTCGTTTATTAGAGTTAGATGCGCCAGAAATTATTGTGCGCAATGAAAAGCGTATGCTACAAGAAGCGGTTGATTCATTGATTGACAATGGTCGTCGTGGCCGTGCAGTGATGGGCAATAACCGTCGTCCGCTTAAATCAATTGCAGACATGATTAAAGGTAAGCAAGGTCGTTTCCGTCAAAACTTGCTCGGTAAGCGTGTTGACTATTCTGGCCGTTCAGTGATTGTGTGTGGTCCATATCTTAAGTTACACCAATGTGGCCTACCTAAAAAAATGGCATTAGAATTATTCAAGCCATTTATTTATAATCGCTTGCAAACTCAAGGTTTGGCCTCAACCATTAAAGCCGCTAAAAAGATGGTGGAAAGTGAAATTCCTGAAGTTTGGGATATCCTTGAGAAAGTTGTACATCAACATCCAGTCATGCTTAACCGTGCACCAACTTTGCACCGTTTAGGTATTCAAGCATTTGAGCCGTTACTGATTGAAGGTAAGGCAATCCAATTGCACCCATTGGTTTGTGGTGCCTTTAACGCTGATTTTGATGGTGACCAGATGGCGGTACACGTACCATTATCTGAAGAAGCGCAATTAGAAGCAAGAACTTTGATGCTGGCTTCTAACAACGTATTGCACCTTGCTAGTGGTGAGCCAATTATCGTACCTTCACAGGATGTTATCTTGGGTCTTTACTACATGACACGTGATATGGTGAATCAAAAAGGTGAAGGCATGATCTTCGCTAATTCGACTGAGGCATTAAATGCTTATGAGTCAGGTTCAGCTTCCCTGCACGCTAAAGTTAAATTACGTATTCAAGAATATGAAAAAGTTGATGGTAAATATCAGCCAACAACAAAACGTGTTGTTGATACAACGGTTGGCCGTGCAATTTTCTCAAGAATTTTGCCAGCAGGTTTGTCATTTGACTTAATCAACGAAGCCATTTCTAAGAAAGTGGTTTCTAACTTGATTCATGTTTGTTACCAAACACAAGAATTAAAAGACACGGTTATTTTTGCTGACCAAATGATGTACATGGGTTTCCAATACTCAACGAAGTCAGGTATTTCATTCTGTTCAAACGACATGACTATTCCTGATACTAAAGCAGGCATGATTGAAGCAGCAGAATCACAAGTTAAAGATGTGCAAAATCAATATTCACAAGGTGTGGTAACTGATGGTGAGCGCTACAATAAAGTGATTGATATTTGGTCTCGTACTTCTGAAACAGTTGCAAAAGCAATGATGGATGAAATCGGTTTTGATAATTTTACTGATGCTGATGGCAAGACTGAAAAACTCGCCTCATTTAACTCAGTTTATATGATGGCTGATTCTGGTGCTCGTGGTTCTCCGGCACAAATGCGTCAGTTAGCAGGTATGCGTGGTCTAATGGCTAAGCCAGACGGCTCAATCATTGAAACACCAATTACTTCAAACTTCCGTGAAGGTTTGAACAATATGCAGTACTTTATCTCAACACACGGTGCACGTAAAGGTCTAGCTGATACCGCACTGAAAACAGCCAACTCGGGTTACTTAACGCGTCGTTTGGTAGATGTTGGCCAAGATTTGGTTGTAAATGAAGATGATTGTGGTACTGAAAATGGACTCACTATGAAAGCCACTATTGAAGGCGGTAATATTGTACAGACCTTAGGTGCTGCAGTATTAGGTCGTGTAATGGCTGAAGATGTATTGGTGCCAGATTCAACTGAAGTCTTGTTGCCGAAAGGTCATTTAGTCACTTTAGCAGATTCAGAAAAAGTTGATGAATTAGGTGTTGAATCAATTAAGGCACGCTCTACGATTACTTGTGATACTCGCTATGGTGTTTGTTCATCATGTTATGGTAATGATATGGCACGTGGTCACAAGATTGGCGTTGGCGAAGCAGTTGGTGTGATTGCAGCACAGTCAATTGGTGAGCCAGGTACACAGCTAACCATGCGTACGTTCCACATTGGTGGTGCGGCTTCTGCCTCAACGGCAGTGAGCAGTATTAACATCGACAATGATGGTGTTGCTCATTTAGAAGGCATGAAATCCATTACGAATGCTAACGGCGATTTGGTGGTCATTTCTCGTTCATCTGAAGTAACGATCCGCAATACCAAAGGTCAAGAAGTTGAGCGTTATAAGATTCCTTATGGTGCGATTGTTCATGTTCAAGACGGCGGCGCTGTTAAGGCAAAAGACAAAATCGCTGATTGGGATCCGCATACGCACCCAATTATTTCTGAGCAAGCAGGCCGTGTCGTTTTTGTTGATTTTGTTGAAGGCGTTACCGTTAATAAAAACACAGATCCATTAACAGGTTTAACTTTCTTTGAGATGATTGACGAAGCTGAAAGATCAGCAGCAGCGAAAGGCTTGAAACCACTAATTAAGATGGTGGATGAGAAAGATTCAGAAATGGTATTATCAACACATTACTTGCCTTCAACAGTGAAGATTAACTTAGAAGACAACCAAGTTATTACTGCAGGTGAAGTTTTAGCTAAGATTCCAAAAGATCAATCTAAGACCAGTGATATTACCGGTGGTCTGCCACGTGTTGCTGATTTGTTTGAAGCACGTAAAGCTAAAGATCATTCAATTCTTGCAGAAGCAACAGGTGTGGTTAGTTTTGGTAATCCAACCAAATCGAAAGATCGCTTAGTCATCACTTCTGATGAGGGCGAAGCCACTGAGATGATGATTCACAAATGGCGTCAAATTAACGTTTTCGATGGTGAAACCGTTGAAAAAGGTGACGTGGTTTCTGATGGACCGTCTAATCCACACGATATCTTGCGTTTACTAGGTGTTGAAGCCTTGGCTAACTATGTGGTTAAAGAAGTACAAAATGTTTACCGCCTACAAGGTGTAAACATCTCAGATAAGCACATTGAGGTTATCGTTAAGCAAATGCTACGTAAGGTTGAAGTACTAGATGCAGGTGATTCGTCGTTTGTGAATGGCGAAACGGCAGAGTATGCACGTATGGTCGATACCAACAAGCAACTTGAAGCACAAGGCAAAGATCCAGTGGTTTACCAAAGATTGTTAATGGGTATTACCAAAGCATCATTAGCAACTGAATCATTTATCTCTGCGGCGTCGTTCCAAGAAACTACCCGTGTGTTAACTGAAGCTTCAACCACAGGCCGTGTTGACACATTGCAAGGCTTGAAAGAAAACGTGATTGTAGGTCGTTTAATTCCAGCAGGAACAGGGTTTGCGCATCATCAAGAGCGTCGTGCCCGTCGTGCTGAAAATATCATGCAAACAGCTGATGCTGAAGCAGCATTATCAGAACAGCTAAGTGAAGCAGACGAAACACAAGAAGAGGCGGCCGAAGAGTAGTCAATACACTTCGCTAATAAAAAAACCGCAGTCATCATGACTGCGGTTTTTTTTCGTCTACCCCTATATATAAACAACTCTTGGTATAAAATGCGATTATGAATAAAACAAGCTTTGATCAACATGTAGCAGATGGGTATAACCATATCCCGGTCTATAAAGCTGTTGCCATTGATACAGACACTGCATTAGGCTTGTATTTAAAATTAGCCAACAACCCTTATTCTTATTTATTTGAGTCGGTTCAAGGTGGTGAAAAATGGGGTCGTTATTCAATGATTGGCCTACATGCGCAAACAGTGATCAAAGTATTTGATCACCAGGTTCACATCGAACAAGAAGGTGAACTAGTTGAATCAACTAAAGTCGAAGATCCACTCGCTTGGGTTGAGCAATATTTAGACCAATACAAAGTGCCAGTGTTAGAAGCTTTGCCAGATTTTAATGGTGGTTTGGTTGGTTATTTTGGTTATGAAATTATTCGTTATATCGAGCCAAGACTGTCAAATATTGATAAGCCTGATGAGCTTGGAACGGCTGATATCTTATTAATGGTATCGAATGATTTGGTGGTATTTGATAATTTACTCAATCAAGCCTTTGTTATTACTCATATTGACCCAAGCAAACAAAGTTATGAAGATGCGTTAAGTCGCTTAGAGGCTATATCTAAACAAATTGATCAGCCATTTACCTCGCCGACTTACCAATCAGATCAAATTACCGAAAAAGATTTCACCTCAAGCTTTGGTGAAGAAAACTACAAAGCAGCGGTTAAGCATATTCAAGATTATATTATTGCGGGCGATGTGATGCAGGTAGTACCTTCACAGCGCCTTAGTTGTCAATTCAGTGCGCCACCGGTTGAACTGTATCGTCAGTTAAGACGACTCAACCCATCACCTTATATGTATTATCTTAATTTGGGCGACACCTCGATTGTTGGCTCATCACCAGAAATATTAACGCGTGTTGATGGTGATAGGCGTGCTACGGTTCGTCCAATAGCTGGTACCCGTTCTCGTGGTACTAATGAAAAAGAAGATCTGGCACTAGAGAAAGATTTACTGGCCGATGAAAAAGAGATTGCCGAACATTTAATGCTAATTGACCTTGGCCGTAATGACCTTGGCCGTATTGCCAAAACCGGTACAGTTGAACTAACAGACAAAATGTTTGTTGAGCGTTATTCACACGTGATGCATATTGTATCGAACGTAGAGTGTGAGCTACAAGAAGATATGAGTGCCATTGATGTGCTTAAAGCAACTTTCCCAGCAGGTACGCTAAGTGGTGCGCCAAAAGTACGCGCTATGGAAATTATCGATGAAGTTGAGCCACTGAAGCGCAACATCTATTCAGGTGCAATTGGTTACTTATCATGGCACGGTTGTATGGACATGGCAATCGCCATTCGTACTGCTGTGGTAAAAGACGAAACCCTTTATGTGCAGGCAGGTGCAGGCATTGTTTATGACTCTGTACCACAATCAGAATGGGATGAAACCATGCACAAAGCACGTGCACTGATTAAGGCTGCCGAACAGGTTTAATCAGTTAAGTACAAAGAAAACTATATTAGGTTTTCATAAAAGTCTTGCATTTGTATTTTTTATGGTTATGATAGTGGTTTTGGTAAGGTCGTAACTCCTTACATAGGGGTTATATTTTTTTTATATAAAGAGGAGAGAAACATGAAGAAAACCATTTCTTCTATCTCAGCAGTTGTGACATTGGCGACATTATTCATGATGCCAACACAAGCAGGTGCTAAAGAGATGACGGACGAAGAAGTTACTTTCGGTCGTAAAGCAGGTAACTGTTTAGCGTGTCATATGATTCCGGGCGGTAACTTGCCAGGTAATATTGGCCCACCACTACTTGCGATGAAAGCAAGATATCCAGATAAAGCAGTACTAAAAGCGCAAATTTATGATGCCACGGTTAAAAACCCTAACTCAATTATGCCGCCATTTGGTAAGCATGGTATCTTGACAGACAAGCAGCTTGATCAGGTTACAAATTACTTATACACAAAATAAAAGGAGAAAATAATGAAAAGAAGATTATTTTTAAAAAGTGCAATGGCAGGTTCTGCAGTTGCAACAGCAGTAGGCGCAGGTTTACTAACACCATCAATGGTTTTTGCTAACTCAGCAGACTTTAAAGCTAAATCAGACGCAGCGGGTGCCGCAGCAGCTGGCGCAGGCAAAGGTTCTTTTAAGTTTAAAGCCCCTAAGATTGCTGAAAACGGTGCAGTTGTACCAATGACAGTAGATGCTTCTAAGATGGACGGTGTGACTAACGTTTCTTTCTATGTGACAGCAAATGGTACACCATTAGCAGCTTCATTTAACTTATCTGGTGCACAAGGTTACGTTTCTACTCGTGTTAAGATGGGTAAAACTTCTAATGTTGACGCATTGGTGACTGCCGGTGGTGCAACCACTAAGGTATCACAAGAAGTGAAAGTAACAATTGGCGGCTGTGGCGGTTAATTAACTAATTAATAATAGATATTAAAGGAGAATAAAAATGGCAAAAATTAAATTAAAGCCTAAGGCTAGAAAAGGCGTTATCGGTATTAAAGCGTTAATTAAGCATCCAATGGAAACTGGTTTACGTAAGAAAAAAGGTAAATTAGTACCAGCTAACCACATTGTGCACATGGTAGTTTCGCACAATGGTAACGTTGTTGTAGATGCGGATATTGGTAGCTCTATTTCTAAAGACCCATACTTTAAATTCAATGTTCCTGGCGCTAAAGGTGACACGATCGAACTTAAGTACAAAGACAGTAAAGGTAAATCAGGTTCTCAGACTGCGAAGTCTAAGTAACTAATACTATTGAGGAGAGATACAATGAAAAAACTAATAACTGCAGTAGTCAGTTTGGGTTTAATGGCTGGCGCTACATCTGCAATTGCAGATGTGGAAGCTGACCGTAAAGCCTTTGTTGGCCACTTTAAGTCGATTCAGCCAAATGTTGAGTTTGCAGACTACACTAATGGTGTATATGCTTATGATGCAGGCTCTAGAGATCAGTTCGAAGAGATCTTAGACGGCATTCCACCGTATGAAGAAGCAGTGGAAAAAGGCGGAGCGGAATTCGAGAAGTTTGGGTTAGGTAAATGTGCAGCACTTGCAGATCCTGCAGCAGCACGTGTAAAGCATCCATACTACGATGAGGCAGCTGGTACAGTGGTCACACTAGAAGGTACAATCCAAAAATGTTACACAGAGCAGACTGGTAAGAAGATGGGTACGATGAAAGGCAAGATTGCCCGTATTAGTGCTTGGATTTCTGATCAAGCGGCTGGTGAAAAGATCAACGTAAAAGTTGAGTCTGAAGGCGCAAAAGCGGCGTATGAGAGAGGTAAGGCTTTCTTCTATGCTAAGCGTGGCCAGTTCAACATGTCATGTGCCGATTGCCACGTATACAACGCTGGTAAAAAAGCCAGAGCTGATATCTTGTCACCTGCATTAGGCCACACAACACACGTACCAATGTACCGTGCTAAGTGGGGCAGTTTAGGTACACTACACCGTCGTTATGGTGGTTGCTTAAAGAATATGCGTGCTAAGCCAATTAAGGCTCAGAAAGAAGTTTATCGTGATATGGAGTTATTCCATCAAGCGATGAGTAATGGTCTTGAGATTACTGACGCTCGTTACAGAAAATAGGAGAGTATGATGAAAAAAATATTACTAACAACCTTAACTGTATTTGCATTTTCAGCACAAGCTGACTACTTAGGTAGTGGCCATAACTGGAACGACGGTTCATCTGATCCGTTTAAAGCGGCAATTGCTGCTGCTGAATCTGGCTATGCGGCAAATCTAAAAGCTCAGATGGCTTGGCGTGATACTGGAAAGATGATCAAAGAAGCTAAAAAGTTACAAGCATCAGGTAATGCGGCTAGTGCACTAGCTTTAGCTAATGCAGCTCATACACAAACAGTGAATGCGGCAGCACAAACTGTTGATGCGGTTTCAGCTGGTCCTAGATTCTAGTAACCTAGACAGTTAAATAAAAATACCCCTTAATTGGGGTATTTTTTTGTCTGTTTTAAAAAATTCCGAAATTTTTTAGATTTCCAAATTTCTCATATCTTTTAATTAAAAAAATTCATAAAAACCTTGTTTTTGGTGGATTTTTCGTTAATTTTGAGCATTTCTAATGCTTTTGCAAGGGTATTTACATTATTTTCTAAATTTTTATACTGATAGCGGTTGTTTAAAGTGCAAAAAAGCACATGGTTGCGCTATTATTTGTCATAATAGGTGCTTAAATGATGATATCAATTAAATAAAAAAAGGGGTGTGTATGTTTAGCAAAGGTGCGAAAGACAAAATTGATTTATTTGGTGATTTCTTAATTGAGATGTTCCATTTAGTGGGTTTATTTGTGATTGGCGCTACAGTGGTTTGGTCTGCTGTTAGTGAATACTTATTGATTATGCAACAAGAATCAGGCTTTGCTTCACTTAAAGATATTTTGTTATTATTTATTTATCTAGAGCTTGGTGCAATGATTGGCATTTATTTCAAAACGCATCGCTTACCAGTTATATTTTTAATCTTTATTGCTATTACCGCGATTACACGATTTATGGTGATTGACATGAAGTCTTTAGTGGACAATGATAGTTTTAATTTAATTGTTATGGTTGCTTCTATTCTGGTTTTAACGATTTCAGCAGGTGTTTTAAGATTTACTGAAAAAAAATACGACACTTCAGACGAGTGCTGCACCTAACTGATTAGCATCCGAGGAGAGTAAAAATGAATATGGTAATAAAAGTAGGTATTTTATTAGCAGGTGGTTATGGCGCTTATGGCATGGGTTCATTTATGTACAACATGGGCAATGACATGACTGACATGACAAAGTCAGTTGGGCAAATGACACAAGACGTTCACTCCATGGCAAAAAATATGAACGGCATGGCAGCTAACATGATGCAAATGGCACGTAGCATGGTCGATGGTCAAAAGAAAATGGGCGATGATTTTGCCAATGTGGCTAGAGACATGAATATTATGACTCGATCAATGGTAGCCATGGGCAGAGACATGAATGGCCTCGGTGCACAAATATCAGGCATGAATGTTAATATTAAAGAAATGAATAATTCTATGTCACGTATGAGTGGTGATATGGCAACGATGAATAATTCAATGTCAGGGATGCGTTACGATATTAATAAATTTACCAAGCCTGAAAATATCATGATGCCTTTTATGCGATAAACAGATAGTTTGATCTAATTTTTTTAAAAACCGCTTTTAAGGCGGTTTTTTATTGTCCAATATTTTTAATAATTTTTAATTTAAAAATATAAATAATCCATTATTTTCAAGTTGTAAAATGAAGAACATTATGCGAATTTTTTTAATCATTCCTTAGTGTTGTTTAATGCCTAATTCTGAGTTTGTTCATCTGCATTGTCATAGTGAGTATTCTGTTGAGAATAGTTTAATTCGCATACCAAAACTGGTTAATCAAGCCAAAGCGCTTGGCATGAGCGCGATTGCACTTACCGATAATGCTAACTTATTTGCCGCTGTTAAACTGTATAAGGAAGCCAAAGGTGCTGGTATCAAACCCATATTTGGCGCTGAACTTATTCTTAAGGGAGAAGAGCAAAACACATCTTTGTTGCTGTTGTGTCAAAACCATGAAGGCTACCTAAATTTATCTGAACTAATTTCCCTATCCTACTTGCAGGGGCAAACCATTGATAGTGTTAGTATTACTGCTGAACAATTAAAAAAACACCATCAAGGTTTGATTTTGATTGCGTTACCAGTACGTAGTGACGTAGCACAACATTTAATCAACAACCAAATTCTTGAGGCCAATCAACAAGCCGAGACTTGGAAGGCAATTTTTGCTGATCGTTTTTACTTAGGCGTGCAACGTACTGGCCGAGTTTATGATGAACGCCATCTACATCTTTGTATTGAGTTGGGCTTGGCGCTTGATATTCCTTTAGTGGCCACCAATGATGTCGAGTTTTTACAAAAGCAAGATTTTGACGCGCACGAAGCTCGAATTTGTATTTCCCAAGGCGGTTTGTTGGACGATGCACGCCGTGAAAAACACTACCATGCTGAGCAGTATTTAAAATCTGGTGAAGAAATGGAAGATCTGTTTGCTGACTTACCTGAGGTAATCATTAACAGCTGTGAAATTGCCAAGCGTTGCAATGTGCATTTTGAATTGTATAAAAAGAATTATTTGCCAGATTTCCCTATTCCAGAAGGTTTAAGCATTGCGCAGTTTTTTACTCAAGAATCTCAAGCCGGTTTAGATTATCGCTTGAAAGGGTTGGAAGTCGATCGGCAAGTTTATGATGATCGTCTAGCATTTGAACTCTCAGTGATTATTCAAATGGATTTTCCAGGCTATTTTTTAATTGTGGCTGACTTTATTAGCTGGTCAAAAGATAATGGCATTCCTGTGGGGCCTGGTCGTGGTTCTGGTGCGGGTTCTTTGGTGGCTTATGCGCTTGGTATTACCAATGTTGACCCAATCAAACATGAGTTGTTATTTGAGCGATTTTTAAATCCTGAGCGTGTGTCGATGCCAGATTTCGATATTGATTTTTGTACTGATCGTCGAGACGAAGTCATTGAATACGTTTCAAGAAAATATGGCGCTGAAAAAGTCTCGCAGATTATTACTTACGGCACCATGGCGGCCAAAGGGGTTGTACGTGACGTAGGACGTGTTTTAGGGCATCCTTATGGTTTTAGTGACCGTATCTCTAAGTCTATTCCTAATGATCTTAAAATCAATCTTTCACGAGCGCTGGGTTATTTTAAAGAAGATGAATCACAAGAAAATAAAGACAAGTGGTATTCTGAAGAGTTGAAAAATCGATACGATTCTGAAGAAAGTGTGACCACCTTGATTGATTTGTCGTTAGAGCTAGAGGGTTTGGTTCGTAATGTTGGTACGCACGCTGGTGGTGTGCTCATTGCACCTAGTAAGATTAGTGATTTTTGCCCAATTTACAAAGGCCCTAATGAATCAGACGGCGTGGTTTCGCAGTTTGATATGAAAGATGTTGAAGCCATGGGATTGGTGAAGTTTGACTTCTTGGGCTTATCCAACCTAACGGTGATTGATAAAACGGTGAAACTTATTTTTGCCAAAGGCTTGAGTGATGAGCTGATTGATTTAGACGTACTACCTTTAAATGACAAAGGCGTGTACGAGTTATTACAACGCTGTGACACTACCGGCATTTTCCAGCTTGAATCAGAAGGCATGCGTGGCTATCTTAAAAAACTTCAAGCCGATTCATTTGAAGACATTGTTGCTATGTTGGCCTTATACCGACCAGGCCCACTCGGCGCTGGCATGGTTGATGACTATATTAATGTAAAGCACGGCACACAAAAAGTGAAATATCCACACCCCATGCTAGAAGAGATTCTAAAACCAACCAACGGCGTGTTTTTGTACCAAGAGCAAGTGATGAAGTCCGCCCAAGTGATGGCGGGTTATTCGCTCGGTGGCGCTGATTTATTACGTCGCGCAATGGGTAAAAAGATTGCTGCAGAAATGGATGCACAGCGCGGTGTATTTGTTAAAGGTGCAGCTAAGAATAAAATTAAAAAAGAAAAAGCCGATGAGATTTTTGACCTGATTGATAAGTTTTCAGGCTATGGGTTTAACAAGTCTCATTCAGTGGCTTATGCTTTAATTTCTTATCAAACAGCATGGCTCAAAGCACATTATCCTGCTGCCTTTATGGCATCAGTACTTTCTGGCATGATGGATGATACTGACCGAATTGCCTTTACCGTGAACGAAGTGCAAGCCATGGGTTTGACAGTTGACGGCCCGAGTGTTAATGAGTCTTATCATGAGTTTAGTATTCGAGATGAAAAAACCATCACCTATGGTTTAGGCGCGATTAAAGGTGTGGGTGAGGCGCTGGTTGAGGTTTTAGTAGCTGAGCGAGAAGCGAATGGCCAATATGAAAATTTATTTGATTTTTGTGCGCGTATTGAACGCAAGTCTTTGAACAAGCGCGCCGTTGAGGCGTTAATTTATAGTGGCGCTTTGGATGGCTTTGGTATCGACCGCGCCAGTTTGATTAAAACTTACCCAAGTGCAATGAAACAAGCAGAGCAGCGTCAAAATGATCGCTCTAGTGGTCAAAGTGGCTTGTTTGCAGATGCGCAAGTGCACAATGAATACGAAGTGCGTTATTTAGCAGCGCCTAGTTTTTCTTTTAGAGAAACTTTGCAATTTGAAAAAATGGTGATGGGTTATTATTTTTATCATCATCCAACCGACGAATATAAAGCCGATTTAAAGCATATTTCTGCCACCTTACCTTCTGATCTGGTTTTTAGAAATAACAAGGAAACACGAGTATTAGCGCTCATTTCAGAGCTACGTTATCGATCAACCAAAAGCGGAAAGCAAATGGCAAACGTGACGCTTGAAGATAACAACACCTTGTTAAATGCAGTCATCTTTCCTAAAGTGATGGAGCTAGAATCAGTTAGTGATCAATTAATAGCCGATAGTGTGGTGGTTGCTTCTGGAAAAATCAACAAAGACTATCGTGACGAATGGCAGTTGGTCGTAGATAGGGTAGAAGGGATTGACGTTGTTAAAGAAAAATATGCCAGAAGTTTTGAAGTTTCACTCAATCATAAGCATCAAGCACTGTTCGAGCCGCTTTCAATCTTATTAAAGCAAAATCAAGGCCAGTGCCCTGTGAGATTTTGCTACCAAGTGGATAATGTATTGGGCAATGTTGTTACCCAAGATTATTTTGTAAAGCCAAATCAGCAGTTAATAGACGCCGTTGACACGCTACTAGGAGAGCGTGTTAGCAAAATTAACTACGTTTAAAAGTCCGAACACTGTCGCATGTAATAGCGTGCATGATCTTTTCTGTATTCAGTTATGTTAATTTTATCTCCTAGCGTAATCGTAATTTGACCGGCGCAGTTGCTATTAATCAGCTTAATATTGTTGGCTTTGTATCGATCAACTATTGGTTGAGCAGGATGGTTAAAGCGGTTTTTATAACCGCTAGAGACAATCACTGTTGCAGGCGATACTGCATCAAGAAATATTTGTGTTGATGAAGTTTTGCTGCCGTGATGAGGTGATATCAAGATATCGCTTTTGAGTTTTTCTTGTTGATGTTTTACCAATTGTTTTTCGGCTTTTTTCTCAATATCAGCACTCAGTAGTATTGAGTAATTTTTAGTAGAAATTTTTAAAACGCAAGAAGCGTTATTACCCCTAAATTGAGTGTTTTTAGTGGGGTTTAGTATCTCGAATAAAACGCCATCCCAGTGCCATTGTTGTCCAGCATAACAATGAGAAGAAGGCTGGTTAATTCTGCTTGGCGTTGAGGTTAGTATTTCTTTTGTTTTAAATGTTTTTAATACATCAATTAAACCACCAATATGATCGTTGTCTGCATGTGAAACAATAATTTTGTCTAGGGTATTGATTTGTTTGGCTTTAAGAAAAGGGTTGATCACACTTTCTCCTAAATTAAAGCCAGAAGGGTAGCGTGCACCAGTGTCAAATAACAAAGTATGGTTTTGTGTTTGCACAACATGAGAAAGCCCTTGACCAACATCGAGCGTGGTGATAATCGCGGTATTTTTTGTTATTTTTTCATGAGGGGAAAACAACATCAAAATCAGTATTGGTATTGATAATATTTTTAGTTTTAAGCCTTTTGGTGAGAGTGCAATAAAAACAGCCAAAACAAACAAAATTAAATCTAGTGTTTGCGTTTGCGTATAGTGCCATTGATTGAAATCCAATTGCTGTAACAGGGTCAAGAAATAACCCAGCCCGACTAAGGTTTGATTAACGACTTCAAAGCTTAATTCAGCTAGAAATGACAAGCCACTTAGTGCTAATAGCGCACCAATTAAAGACAACGGAGTGACAATAAAACTAAAAACTGGAATTGCAATTAAATTGGCAACAGGTGAGAGCAAAGAGCCTGAGGCAAAAAACCAAGCGATTAAGGGTAGGGTAGCAACACTAATCAGTAGTTGTATATAAAGTAATCGATATAGCCAAGATTTGTCTTGATGTTGTTTAACTCCATAAACAATCACACCGACCACATAGAATGACAACCAAAAGCCAACACTAAAGATGCCGAGTGGGTTGATGGCTAATACCAAGAAAAGCGCCAAACCATAAAGTTGCCAAATATTGTGATGACGCCGTAGAATTAAACTGACAAAAACCACGCCAGCCATAATAAACGCGCGACTGGTTGGGATAGAGAAGCCAGCAATAAGCGCATACAAAAAAGCTGAAAGCAATCCAAAGTAGGCGCCAAGTACCTGAGCCGGCATTCGTTTGCAACAGCGCTGACAGCGTCGCCAAAAAAATTGAGCCAATAGAAATACAAATCCTGAGATCAAACCAATGTGGAGCCCAGAGATAACACTCAAGTGCGTTGTGTTGGTGGCTTTAAACAATAACCAGTGTGACTCTTTGATAAAAGATCGATCACCAATAATGAGCGCATTAATAACGCCGCCAAAATCTATTTTTTGTAAAAACGGCGCTAATGAGTCACGGATATATTGCCTAAATTGATCAATTGAATCTACTTGATTTTCTTGAATTAGCTGGTTGTGTTCTGAAGAGCGAACATAGCCAGTTGCACCAATTTGTTTGTAAAATAACCATTGTTCATAGTCAAACCCACCCAAATTTTGATAGCCATTATTGCGTTTAAGTTTGAGTTGTAATTGCCAAGCATCACCTGTTTGTAAATCGGGGATATTTTTGCCATACCAAGAAAGTTTAAGTTGGCTTTTAAAGGGAAAATAAGTAGAAAAAATAAACTTTGTTTTATCACTAGAAATTTCAGGCAAGCCTGAAATCACACCAGTAACGAGTATTGGTTTATTAAGATAAATGTCGTCCACATGCGTGTTTAAATTGTGAGTGGAAAACCAGCCCATCCAGGCAAAACCCAGTAAAAAAACCAGACCATTGAGTGCCAGCGGTTTGTGGTGTTTAAATAGCGCTAAAATCGCTAACAATCCACCTAAAATCACAACCCATTCGCTGTGCGATATTTCAAGCGTATTTTTAAATGAAAATACACTGATACCAAGTAGAAAATTTAAGGCATAAATTAGCATAAAAAATCGATAAAAAATTGGCTGGTGGTTAGATTAAATAATTACTATTTTATGATAGTCTAATATTTCGTGAAACACTTGATTTAATACGTGGAACATAAAAAGTTATCCTCCATAGCGATACAAAAGTAATAAATCAGTGTTTTCTAATATTATCATTTGATATTAATTTTTATAAGTTATTGATTTTAAATGAAAAAATATAAGTGTTTAGTTTTTATTCAAAACCATAGAAAACCGCAATATATCGGTGTTTTTCATAGATTTTAGTAAGATATTAACAGAGTTATCCACAGTTTTGTGAGTAACTCTATTGAGCCTTGATTTAACAAGGTTTTTTGTTATTTATAAAAAATTTTCACCAATGATTTCAACGATTTTTCGACCCAGCTTTTGTTTGCTGTTTTTTGGCAATTTCACACTGCCTTTTTGATCGATAAACACCACTTCATTTTCATCACTTTTAAAGCCAGAATCGTCTTTAGAAACATCGTTTAAGATAATGGCATCACAACCCTTGTTTTTAAGCTTGTTTTTGGCGTTTTTTACTAGATTTTGAGTCTCAGCAGCAAAGCCAATACAAATAGGTTTTTTGTCCAATTGACATACTTCTTTTAAAATGTCTTTGGATGGTGTTAATTCTAAAATTAAATTTTTACCAGATTTTTTAATTTTGTTTTTTTCGATGTTTTTCGATGAATAATCACTCACTGCTGCACAGGCAATAAAAATAGCTTGCTTGTCGATGTTATCCATCACTGATTGGTACATTTTTTCGGCAGTTGTTGCCGAAATTAATGTTGCTTTTTGATTTAAAGTAACACCGATGTTGCCATGTATAAGTGTTACTTGCGCACCTGCTTCAATACAAGCGTCAGCAAGCGCTGATCCCATCTTTCCGCTAGAATGATTGGTAATGTAGCGTACAGGGTCAATTGGCTCCATGGTTGCACCTAAGGTGATCAGTACTTTTTTACCACTGAGTTTGGTGGATTGAAATATTAAGCCTACTTGTTTGGCGATTTCACTTGATTCAGCTAAACGACCTTCGCCAATATCGCCACAGGCTTGTTCACCATCTGCAGGTTGAATTAGCGCAATATTGCGTTTAGACAAAGTGCTTAAGTTGGATTTAACACCATCAGAAGCGTACATTTGTTGATTCATGGCCGGCGCAATTAGGATTGGGCAATCACTGGCTAAAACAACACTGCTGAGCAAATCACAAGCTTTGCCTGAGGCTAGATTGGCAATTGTATTGGCACTAGCCGGTGCAATCAATATGGCATCTGCCCACTTGGCTAACTCAATATGTCCCATGGATAATTCAGCTTCTTTATCCCACAAGTTGTCATGAACTTTATTTTTAGAAGTGGCTTGTAAAGACAGCTCGGTAATAAATTGTGCACCACCTTGGGTTAAGATAACACGTACTTTAGCGCCTAAGTCTTGCAAACGACGCACAACATCAGGCGCCTTGTAAGCAGCAATTGAGCCACTAACACCGAGCAAAATATGTTTGTTGGTTAGGCTACTCATGTTTTAATGTTGGCAGTGATACGGATGTCGTCACCCACCATTCTAATCTCACTAAGATTGAGTTGAATTTTGTCATTCATTGCATCAAGTGCCAAGGTTGCCATTGAGTTTGCATTACTACCCATGAGTATTGGTGCGGTGTAAATAACAAACTCATCGATTAAGTTTTCCTTAATCATGGCGCCAATCAAATTAGGCCCAGCTTCAAGCAAAACCGTATTAATACCTTGTTCGCCCAATTGCTTAAGCACATCGGTTAGATCAAGTTTGCCATTATCAAGAGTTTTACTGTTATTTGGATCAAGAACCAAAGTCGGCGCATCGTTTGAAAAAATATTAAGCGTCTGGTCTGTGATTTGTTGTTGGCTGTCAATCACCACTCTTAAAGGTGACACAGTCGTTGTATTAAGTCGTACAGTCATTGAGGGATTGTCAGACAGCACGGTACCAGAGCCTGTCATAACGGCTTGATTTTTAGTGCGTAAATGTTGTACATCTTCTCTAGCAGCTTTGGCTGTAATCCATTGGCTTTCACCTGAGGCCATTGAAGTTTTCCCGTCAAGACTCATGGCAATTTTACAAGTAACAAAAGGCAAGCCTGTTTGCATGCGTTTAATAAAGCCACGATTAAGTGTTAAAGCTTCAGCTTCTAATAAACCAACATTGACTTTGATGCCAGCTGCCTCCAACATGGCAACGCCTTGGCCACTCACTAACGGGTTTGGGTCTAGCGTGGCAACAACGACCTGATTAACACCTGAATCAATAATAGCTTGAGCACAAGGTGGTGTTTTACCAACGTGTGAGCAAGGCTCTAAAGTTACATAAAGTGTTGCGCCATCTGCCTGGTTGTTAATCTGTGATAAAGCATTAATTTCTGCATGCGCCTCACCAAAGGTTTGGTGGTAGCCTTTGGCGATGATTTGACCATCTTTAACGACCACGCAACCCACCATAGGATTAGCCTTGACGCCGTCTCTACCTTGGCTAGCAAGCTTAAGTGCAATCGACATGTAATGTGAGTCATTTTTTGAAAAAGTTGGCATCAGTTTTCAGATATAATTGCTTAAAATTTTTTAAATAAATTTAACCTTATTTTACCCAGGAGAAACAACGTGGATGAACAGAAAAAACAAGCCCTAAAAGCAGCCCTTGCACAAATCGATAAGCAATTTGGTAAAGGCTCAGTGATGTTTTTGGGCGATGAACAAGCTCAAGCAGATATTGAGGCAGTTTCTACGGGTAGTTTAAGTTTGGATATTGCACTTGGAATCGGTGGTTTGCCCCGTGGTCGTGTAGTTGAAATTTATGGCCCTGAGTCTTCAGGTAAGACGACTTTAACTTTACACGTCATTGCTGAAATGCAAAAGCTCGGTGGTACAGCGGCTTTTATTGATGCTGAGCATGCATTAGACCCACAGTACGCCAGACGTTTAGGCGTTAATACTGATGATTTGCTAATTTCTCAGCCAGATACTGGTGAGCAGGCTTTAGAGATTACGGATATGTTAGTACGTTCGGGTGGCGTAGATATAGTTGTTGTGGACTCGGTAGCAGCACTCACACCTAAGGCTGAAATTGAAGGTGAGATGGGCGCTTCACATATGGGCTTGCAAGCGAGGCTAATGTCTCAAGCATTAAGAAAGCTAACCTCAAATATTAAAAAAACCAACACCATGGTGATCTTTATTAACCAATTGCGCATGAAGATTGGTGTGATGTTCGGCAACCCGGAAACCACAACGGGCGGTAATGCACTGAAGTTTTATGCTTCGGTACGTTTAGATATTCGTCGTACTGGTGCGATTAAGAAGGGTGATGAAATCCTAGGTAATGAGACGCGCGTCAAGGTGTTAAAAAACAAAGTATCACCACCATTTAAGCAAGCAGAATTCCAGATTTTGTACAATCAAGGTATTTCTCGAGAAAGTGAAATTATTGACTTAGGTGTTACCCATGGTTTTGTCGAAAAGGCAGGCGCTTGGTACAGTGTTGAAGGTGAGCGTATCGGCCAAGGCAAGGACAATGCTAGAGAATATTTAAAAGACAACCCCGAGTTAAGTCAAAAAATTGAAGAAAAAATTCGTGAAAAAATCATGAGTGACGGTGACGACAAAGAGTAGAGAAAAATGTTATGCAGCTGCGATGCGGATGTTGGTCAGGCGTGAACATTCTGTTTTTGAACTCACACAAAAATTAACCACCAAAGAATTTGACAGTGCCGATATTGAACAGGCAATTGATTCGTTAATTGAGCAAAATTACCAAAGCGATGAGCGCTTTGCGACTGAATTTATCCAAATGCGTTTTAATCAGGGCAAAGGGCCAGTCAAAATAGCGATCGACCTTGAGCAGCGGGGTATTCGTCATTTTGATTTATCCATGTATGATTTTTACACACTAGCACAGCAAATCAGAGTGAAAAAATTCGGAGAAAAAATCCCCAGTGACTATAAAGAGCAAGCCAAACAAAAACGATTTTTGCAATCCAGAGGTTTTGATTTCGAGCAAATCAACCAAGCGTTTAGTCATGAATAAAATGCTAACTTTACGCTCTCCGCTCTACATTAAGTATCCTAATGGCGAAACACGTGTGATTGAGGAAATTTTTCAGCATCCAGAAGGTGTTTTGTATTTTGAATTATTCTGGGAGAAAGATCCCAAGTACAGTATTCATTTGATTAAAGGCGAGATCACAGGTGACGGCCCTTGGCGAGTAGGCGAGTGCAGTTTTCATGTGCTTGGCTGTAACCATACCCACCCGCAAATGTGTGAAATGCATTCATTTTGGCAGCAAACGCTTTTACAAAATCCTGAGCAATTTAGAAGTGGCGAAGTGGTAAAAATTGCTTTGGAAAAAGGTGCAATTTTGCCCAAGGATTACCCTGTCAATGATGCACAGTACCGCTAAACAAACCCAAGCATACGATTTTAAAACCCGAGATATTAAGGTTTTAAAAAAGTTATTGCCTTACTTGTTAAAAATGCGCACTCGCGTGATTTTTGCCACGTTATTTTTAATTGCTGCCAAGTTGGCCAATGTCGCAGTGCCAGTTGTTTTAAAAGAAATCGTCGACTCATTAGATCAAACCAATGTGTTGCTAATACTGCCATTGGGCTTATTATTTGCTTATGGCTTGTTACGTTTAGCCAGTTCTTTATTTAATGAGCTCAGAGATGCAATTTTTGCCAAAGTGCGCTACCATGCAATGCACCTAATTGCACTCGGCGTGTTTAAGCATTTGCATACGCTGGATTTGTCTTTCCATCTCGACAGGCGCATTGGTGGCATTACCCGAGACATTGATAGAGGCACGCAAAGTGTCTCAACTTTATTATCAATATTTGTTTTTAATATCATTCCTTCGTTATTTGAAATTTGTCTTGTGATCGGGGTTTTATGGCTTAATTATGATTTTTTCTTTGCTGGTATCTCGTTATTGACTGTGGTGCTTTATATCGCCCTAACTTTGGCAATTACCACTTGGCGCATGAAGTATCGCTATCAGATGAATGATATGCAATCTGAAGCCAACACCAATGCTGTTGATAGCTTGATTAACTATGAAACGGTTAAATACTTTAATCGTGAAGAATTTGAAGTGAACCGTTATGACAACACCATGGCGCGCTGGGAAAGTGTTGCCACTAAAAGCTTTACTTCAATGACAGCACTTAATTTTGTTCAAGGTGCGGTGATTGCCATTGGCGTGACCGTTATTTTGATTACAGCAGCGCAAGGTGTTGTGGATCAAAACCTTAGCTTGGGTGATATGATTATGATCCAGGCTTTATTGTTGCAGTTGTTTATGCCACTGGGTAATTTAGGTATTGTTTATCGACAAATTAAGCATAATTTTATTGACATGAATAACATGTTTGATTTACTTGAGCAAACCCCAAAAGTTAGTAATGCCCAAGATGCGCCAGCACTCAAAGTGACACAAGGTAAGATTGAATTTAACCAAGTTTCATTTGCTTATCCAAACAAAAATAACGTACTTAAAGATATCAGCTTTACCATCGAGCCAGGGCAAAAAGTTGCTATTGTCGGGCAATCTGGCTCTGGTAAATCGACTTTAGCAAAGTTGTTATTTCGTTTTTATGAGGTAAGTTCTGGTTCAATTTTAATTGATGGCCAAGACATTAAAACCCATCAACAGCATTCAGTACAAACAGCCATTGGCGTGGTGCCACAAGACACGGTTATGTTTAATGAAAGTATTTATTACAACATTGCTTATGGCAAACAAGATGTTGGCATGCAAGCGGTAAAACAAGCGGCAAAATTAAGCTTTATCGATGAGTTTATTGACCAACTACCACAAGGCTATGACACACTTGTCGGTGAGCGCGGTCTCAAGCTTTCAGGTGGCGAGAAACAGCGTCTTGCGATTGCCAGAGTATTGTTAAAAAATCCTCCTATTTTGATTTTTGATGAAGCGACTTCAGCACTAGATTCGTATTCTGAAAAAATGGTACAAAAAGCGTTAAATAGTTTGGCAGACCAACATACGACTTTTGTAATTGCACATCGTTTATCGACCATTGTTGATGCTGATAAAATTATCGTACTTGGCAATGGAGTGATTAAAGAAAGTGGCACTCATAACGAGTTATTAAAATCTGGTGGTCAATACGCCAGTCTTTGGAAGATGCAATCTAAAGATTCCTTGAAAGAAAAATAATGAAATTTAAATTAAACAACATAGATAACAAGGCACGTCGCGGACAATTGAATTTTGATCGTGGCGTAGTTGAAACACCTGCTTTTATGCCGGTTGGTACTTATGGTACTGTTAAAGGTATGACGCCTGAAGAAGTACGCGAGATTGGCGCACAAATTATTTTAGGTAATACGTTTCACCTAGATATAACACCTGGCACACAAGTGGTTGAGGCGCATGGAGATTTGCATGATTTTATGCACTGGCAAGGGCCGATACTAACTGACTCAGGCGGTTTCCAAGTATTTAGTTTGGGTGAGATGCGCAAAATTAGTGAAAAAGGCGTGGATTTTCGTTCACCTAAAAATGGCGATAAAATTTTTATGGGCCCAGAAGAGTCTATGCAAATACAGCAAAAATTAGGCTCTGATATTGTCATGATTTTTGATGAATGCACGCCGTATCCAGCCGATAAAGCAACGGCAGATCAGTCAATGCAGTTATCGCTTCGCTGGGCCAAGCGCTCAAAAGAAGAACACAATCGACTCAATAATAACAACGCTTTATTTGGTATTGTACAAGGCGGCATGTTTGAAGATTTACGCTGTCAATCTGCCCAAGCTTTAATTGAAATGGATTTTGATGGCTATGCTATTGGTGGTTTAAGTGTTGGTGAGCCAAAAGAAGAAATGATCAAGGTGCTAGAATATCTACCTGAGCAATTGCCTGAGGATAAACCTAGATATTTAATGGGTGTAGGTACCCCAAGCGATTTAGTAGAGGCAGTTGAGCGCGGTATCGATATGTTTGATTGTGTCATGCCAACACGTAATGCACGTAATGGTTATTTGTTTACTTCTTTAGGCGTTGTTAAAATTCGTAATGCACAATATAAATTAGACACAAAACCACTAGATGAAAATTGTAATTGCTACACTTGTCAAAATTATTCTCGATCATATTTGCATCATTTGCAACGCAAAAATGAAATCTTAGGCGCTCGTTTAGCCACGATTCATAATCTGTATTACTATCAAGACTTAATGGCACAAATGCGTGATGCTATTGAACACAATGCTTTTGCAGAGTTTAAGCAAAATTTTTACGCTCTACAAGGGTAGGGATGAACAAAAAATTACTGTTTTTTGTTGATGAAGGCGGGTTTGAAGACTTTAGGCCGTTGTTTGTAAGTCTAGGTTTTGATGTTGATTTTGAAGATTCACAAAGAAAAGCGGTTAAATTAGCCAAGAAAAACACTTATCAAGTGCTGGTAGCCGAGTTTAGTTACAATCCTGAGTTTCGTGACCGCGTGAGCAATATCGAGTCTTTATTGGCGACTTTAGAGAGCCATTCTCCTGGGGTTAAAATCATTATTTTGTATGACAAAATTAACCAGCCACAACTAGACCAGCTAAAACAGCGCTATAGAATGGATACAACATTAACTTTCCCAGTTGATCAGAAAACGATCAAAACACAGCTTTAGTGTGTCGTTTGTTTTTTAAAATATACGTCTAATACTTCTCGAGCAAGCGGTGCCGCTTTAGAACTACCACTACCCGCATTTTCCACAATCACTGCGATTGCAATTTGAGGATTTTCAATTGGCGCAAAGCCTGTAAATAAAGCATGGTCTCTTAGGCGCTCATCCAGTTTTTCGGCAATGTACTCTTCTTCAGCATCTAGGCCAAATACTTGCGCTGTTCCTGTCTTCCCTGCCAAGGTGTAGGTCAAACCCTTATTTAGTCTTCTAGCAGTACCTTTAGGTGCATAAACAGTCTGCTTCATACCTTCAATTACATCCTCCCAATTGTGAATGTCTTTAATTGGAATTTGAACAGATGAATGCTTATCGATTTCCTTAATAGTTTGATCGTTTGTACTGATGTTTTTAAGAAGTTTTGGTTGGTAAAGTTGTCCTTTGTTGGCCAATGCTGCTGTTGCAACAGCCAGTTGTAGTGGACTAGAAGTCATAAATCCTTGACCAATGCCAGCAATCAATGTTTCCCCTCGATACCAAGGCTCATCTTTGTTGATTTTTTTCCAAGACTTTGATGGTAGTATGCCGCCACGCTCACCGGGGATATCGATACCAGTTTTTGAGCCAAAGTTAAATAAAGTCAAGTTGTCGTGTATAGCGTCTATGCCCATTTTATCAGCCAGATCATAAAAGAACACATCGCAGGATTGCGCGATTGAACTTTTAACATCGACCTCACCATGGCCACTACGTTTCCAATCATTAAATTTGCGTTTTACGTTAGGGAGTTTGTAATGGCCTGGGCAAAACGTCTTACTCTGATTGGTAATAATGCCTTCTTCAAGGCCAGCTAGAGCAACCATTGGTTTAACCGTTGATCCTGGAGGATATAGGCCTTGGATGGCTCTGTTAAGTTGAGGAATGTCTTTTGAGGTTTGTAGTAGTTGATAGTTTTTATGTGAGATACCATCTACAAACCAGTTGGGGTTGTAGATAGGTGTACTAACCAAAGTTAAAACTTCACCATTTTTTACATCGACTGCCACAATAGATCCACGTTTTCCTTCTAGCAAAGATTCAGCTTTTTTTTGTAAGTCTAAGTCAATACTCAAATATAAATCCCTGCCATTTTTTGGTGCTTGGATAATTTGTGTATCAATCACACGACCAGTGACATTTCGCTCAATTTGTTTTTTTCCACTAGTGCCATGCAGTAATGTTTCATACTGTTTTTCAATGCCTACTTTGCCAACAAAAGTTGTGCCTAAGTAATTTTTTTTGTCATAAAAGGCCTTGTCTTTTTTATTCATTCTTGAAACGTAGCCAGCCACATGAACACTGGATTCATTGTGAGGATAGACGCGATGAAAATAGGGTTCTACGTCAATCCCAACAAACTGATTACTGACTAAGAATTCAGCCACTTGTTTTTCGCTAAGCTTATGCCTAAGTGGAATGTTATGAAATTTTTTGTAGCGATTTCTGTTTTTATGAAAGCGTTCAATATCATCTTCACCGATAAAGCCTGAGTGCTTTAGAGACAGTAGTGTTTTGGCAATGTTCTTAGTTTTCTCAGGAGTTAAAGTGAGTTTATATGAGAGTTGGTTAGTGGCAATAATTTGACCATTTCGGTCAAATATTTTTCCTCTAGTAGGGGTGATAGGCAAAGTACGCATTTGGTTGCCTAGCGCCTCTTCAACATAGTAATTATGGTTGCTGATTTGTAAGTTGTAAAGCCGCAGCAACAGTACCGATGTAATCACTAAAATGAACAAAAAAGCCATCAACATTCTGCTTGAGAAAATTTTATTTTCTAGTGCGATATTGCTAATCTTTTCCATGAATATGGTTGATTTATTGGTGTTTACACTTTGATAGTGCTAGTTTAATCAAAGGCCAAAACAATGCACTTGACAAAGGCGCAAGTAATAAATAATAACTAAAGTTAAAGCCTTGAATTAAAGTATGTACCAACAAAAACAGCCCTAGATAAATACTAGATGCAATGAAAACATAAACCTGTTGTGTGCTTGAATTAGAAACAACGAAAGACTGCTTAACATTAGCAATAAATGCACTACTTAAAATTAACGCTAAAGCATTTTGTCCTAAGATATCGCCTTGTAAGATATCGAGTAATACGCCTAATAACAACGCTAAGAAAAATCGACCTTTAGCCAGGAAATGGATCAACCAATAAATAAAAAACAACAGCAACCAAAAAGGCGAAACCTCTAATACGATTTGAGACAAAGGTATGGCGCTAATAATAAGCGCAAATAAAGTAATTTTTATTAAGAAAACGTAAGGACGCTGAGTGTTCATGGTTAGTTGTTGCTCCCAATTAGTACAAATTCTAATTGCTCAGTTGTTTGTATCGGGGTGAGCTCAATGTGTAAAAATGGATCGTCGGGGTGTTGTTCAACGTGCGTCACTTTACCTACAGGATAACCAGCTGGAAATTTTGATCCAATGGCACTACTTAAAAAGACATCGCCTAATACAACATCAAACTCAGGCTCAATAAAATTAACCACTAACTTTCCTTGATTTGATGCAAGTCCTTTAGCAATACCGCGAACACCGTTACGTTGATTTTTAATTGGCACATGTTGGGTAGGGTCAGTAAGCATTAACACAGTTGCATATAAAGGCGTTATTTGCGTAATTTGACCAACAACACCTTCAGAACCCAATACCACTTGTCCGATTGCAAGCCCATCATTACTACCTTTGTTAATAATAATTTGTTTTTTAAGTCGAGATTGGCTAACAGAGCTAACACGCCCTAATATAAGTTTCTGCCCATTGATTTGATAGCTGGCGCCTAATAATTTCGTGAGTTTTTGATTTTCTAGCAACAAGGCATTATGCGTTTGTAAATTACCTTTTAATCGTGTTAATTCACTATTAAGTTGCTTGTTTTGGTTGAGTAATGCTTGTTTTGTAGCACCTTGTTCATCAATCCAAATATAAAGCTGGGAAGGTAAGTTAACCACCAAGTAAATTGGCGAAATAAGTTTTGCAATAAATTGCTTAACGCTATCTAGGTAGGAAAATTTATAATCTGAAAGAATCAGAAAAATTGCAATAAAAACAGGTGTAAAAAGTTTAAGAAATTGCATAACCCAACTGCCTCAATACACCGTTTTTATAAAATTATTCTGCAGCTAAGAACCCCATACTGTGCTTGCTAATCATGTCAAGTGCTACGCCACCACCACGTGCTACACAAGTCAATGGGTCGTCAGCAATACGTACAGGTAAATTGGTTTCTTGATGAATAAGCTTGTCAAGCCCCTCTAGAAGAGCGCCACCACCTGTAAGTACCAAACCGTTTTCAGCGATATCTGAACTTAGCTCTGGTGGTGTTTGCTCTAGTGCAGTTCTTACAGCACCAACCACTGTGACTAATGGCTCTTGCAAGGCTTCTCTAACTTCAGTATTGGTTACTTCAAAGCTAACTGGAATACCTTTGGCAACATCACGACCTCTAAATTCAATTTTCTTAACAGCACTGGTTTTAAAAGCAGAGCCTACTTCTTCTTTAATTTGCTCGGCAGTGGCCTCACCAATAATAATGCCATGTTCGCGACGTACAAATTTAACAATATTGTCATCAAATATATCGCCACCAACGCGCAGAGAGTCAGAATAAACAATACCATTTAAAGACATAATGGCGATTTCTGTTGTGCCGCCACCAATATCAATTACCATTGCACCTGAAGCCTCTTCAATTGCCATGCCTGCACCAAGTGCCGCCGCCATTGGCTCTTCAATTAGATAAACATCTCTTGCACCTGCACCAACCGCACTTTCTTTAATAGCGCGTCGCTCAACTTGAGTTGCACCACAAGGAACACAGATTAAAACCTTAGGGCTGGGCGAAAAGAAACCAGAACGTAATACTTTGCGAATAAAATGTTGCAACATTTTTTCAGTGACTTTAAAGTCAGCAATCACACCGTCTTTCATTGGGCGAATCGCCTCAATAGAGCCTGGTGTTCTGCCAAGCATATTTTTGGCGTCTTGACCAACAGCGATAACCGTTGACTCTAATGAGCCTTTATCATTGCGAATGGCAACCACAGAAGGCTCATTTAGCACAACGGCGCCGTCCATATAGATCAGTGTATTTGCAGTACCTAAGTCAATTGATAGACTTTGACCTTTAAAAAAATCAAACATAAAAAATCCTAGTTAAATATTGGTTAAAATAAAAAGATATCATACTATAAACATTCGGCAAAAATTGGGCAATATTTAAAGCGTAATAATGATGAAAATTAAGCAAAAACATGTAATTGAAAGCGTTTGCAATGCTTTGCAATATATTTCTTATTATCACGCACCAGACTTTATTCAGGCGATGGCAAATGCGTATGAAAAAGAAACACATCAGTCGGCTAAAAACGCCATTGCGCAAATTTTAATTAATTCTAAAATGGCAGCCTTAGGTCAGCGCCCTATGTGTCAAGATACGGGGATTGTCAATGTGTTTGTTGAAGTAGGTATGAATGTTACTTGGGAAGCAGAATTATCTTTAGAAGACATGATTAACGAAGGGGTTAGGCAAGCTTATACCAATCCTGAGAACCCACTACGCGCATCGATCGTTAAGGATCCTTTATTTTCCAGAACAAATACTAAAGATAATACGCCTGCTATTATTCATATGAAGGTGGTAAAGGGAAATCAAGTGAACTTTATAGTTGCAGCTAAAGGCTGTGGTTCTGAAAATAAGGCAAAATTTGCTGTATTGCAACCTGATGATAGCCTGACTGATTGGGTATTAAGAACAGTGCCAAGCATGGGAGCGGGCTGGTGTCCGCCGGGGATTATTGGCATTGGCGTTGGTGGTACAGCAGAAAAAGCTATGCTTATGGCCAAACAAAGTTTAATGGACCCAATTGATATCGCTGATCTTGCTCAAAAATCTAATCCAACTAAGATTGAACAATTGCGCTTGGATTTAATGGATAAGATTAATAATTTAGGCATTGGCGCACAAGGCCTCGGTGGTTTGACTACTGTATTAGATGTCAAGGTTAAGGATTATCCAACCCATGCTGCTTCACAACCGGTGGCAATGATTCCTAATTGTGCTGCAACGCGTCATTTGCATTTCTCGATCGATGGTTCGGGTGTAGCTGAAATGCCAGAGGTGGATCTTGGTATTTATCCTGACTTAGAAATGGATTATTCTAAATACAAACATATTGATTTAAACACCCTGACTCGTAGCCAAATGGGTGAATGGAATATTGGTGATACCTTATTACTGACTGGCACCATTATTACTGGTCGTGATGCTGCACATAAGCGCCTTAAGCAAATGCTTGATAGTGGCGAGGGGTTACCAGAGGGTGTTGATTTTGAGAATAAATTTATTTACTATGTCGGTCCAGTTGATGCAGTGAAGGGTGAAGTGATTGGCCCTGCAGGTCCAACTACAGCAACGCGTATGGACAGCTTTTCTGACATGATGTTCGAAAATACAGGTATTTTGGGCATGATTGGTAAGGCTGAGCGTGGAGAAGCAACTACACAGAGTATTAAGAAGCATAAGGCAAGCTATTTAATTGCCGTAGGCGGTGCAGCATACCTTATTTCAAAGTCAATCAAAAAATCCAAAAAAATTGCTTTTGAAGACATGGGTATGGAGGCTATATATGAGTTCGAAGTTAAAGATATGCCAGTAACCGTTGCTGTGGATAGTAGCGGGCACAACATACATAATATTTTTCAAAACATTCAAGTTGTCCCGACTAAAGTATAATCACCCTTGAAGTTGGTCGGATGGTCGCTGGAAGTTTACTTTCAGAGGAAAGTCCGGGCTCCATAGAGCAAAGTGCTAGTTAACTGCTAGGTATGGTGACATAATGGAAAGTGCTGCAGAAATTTAGACTACCCAGAAATGGGAAAAGGTGAGAAGGTGCGGTAAGAGCGCACCGCGCGTTTGGTGACAACCGTGGCAAGGTAAACCCCACTTGGAGCAAGCTCAAATAGGCCACCCATGGTGCGGCTCGTACAAGGTGGCGGGTAGAGTGCTAAAGCGCATTGGTGACAATGTGCGTAGATGAATGACTGTCTATTACAGAACCCGGCTTATAGACCAACTTCTCCTTTTTTTACGGCGTCTTTTCCATTTTTCCTGCGTTATATTTTATAAATACTCAGTCGTGTAGTTTATCTACACTCCTTTGTATTTATAAAATACGCCTTGTAAAAATAAAAAAATACTTGTAAAAAATTTCATTACTGCTGCGTTAAACATTAAAAAATACTCGTAAAACTATTTATTCATTTCTGAATACTTGCAAAATCTGTCTTACATTTTGTTGTAGAATAAACTTATGAGGAGAAGTGCCCAAGTATTTGTTATAAGTTTTTTAGTTTTATCAGCTAATGTATTCGCTGATAAAGAAATATTGTATTCTGATAAGAATATTACTATTTATACGGATAACACAATTGTACAAACAGGAAAAAATACTGCACCGGTATTTAAACCTTCAAGCACCTGGGTAGAAGAAGATTTTTTTACCCAACAAGAGAAGTATTGCGAAGTAGATAGTAAGTATGTTGATAAACTTAAGAAGGGCTTAAAGATTAAAAAGAAACAATAAGTTTATTTTATTTGTGCAAGTACTGCACGACTATTGTTGTTGTAATCTTTAAAGGTTTTAATATTGTGGAATTTTTCATTTAGCAGGCTAACAATTTTTTCTTGCTGGTCAAAACCATGCTCAAGCAGTAAATAACCATCTTTATTAATATATTCGGGCGCGTTGTTAATAATAATGCGAATATCATCTAAGCCATCTACTCCTGATACTAAGGCTGTTTGTGGCTCATAAGTTAAATCATCTAAATAAGTGTCATTTTCTTCAATATAAGGCGGGTTGGAAATAACAAGATCATAGGTTTGGTTGGGTACGGCGTCAAACCAACTTCCTTGAGAAAAGCTAATATCAGTTGTTGCGTTGGTCTTAGCCACATCTAATGCTGCTTGAGAAAAGTCCGTTGCGCTCACTTTCCAACGCTGATTTATATCAGCCAAAGTAACAGCGATAATGCCACTACCAGTGCCTAAATCCAATATATGACAAGGTTCTTCCTTGTCAGGGAATAGGTTTAAGGCAATGTCAATGAGTAGTTCGGTTTCTGGACGAGGAATTAACGTGTCTTTTGTGACTTTAAAATCAAGATGATAAAAGCCTTTGTTACCACTAAGATAGGCAAAAGGCATACCTTGTTCGCGTTGTTGAATAAAGTTTGAGAGCTTCTGTTGCTGTTTATCGTTTAAGACGTAATCACTTTGTGTATAAAGCTCAGTATTGGATTTTCCCAATACCAAAGATAAAAGTGGCGCAATATCACATGCGCCACTATTTAAATAATCTTGAACCGTCTTCAAGATTTATAAATTAACGGTTGTCAATCCTAAAGATTTCCAAGAGTTCATGCCACCACGGTAGTATTTAAGTTTTGCAGCAGGGTAGCCGTATTTAAGTAGCGCATTAATTGCCGCCGGTGTCTGGCCACACCAAACGCCATTACAATACATTATCAAAGTTTTAGCATACGAAAAGTCATAGACATCATCTACTTGAACACCGAGCTGATCTTCCATGATCTCCAGTGCTTTTTCTTTGTTTTTGAATTTTGTATAAGGAATATTAACCGCCGTTGGAATGCCGCCTGAAATTACTGGCCAGTTAGGTGTGCGCGTATCAATCACTAAAATTGTATCATCACCCGCCGATCTTTGTTTGACATACTCAATCACATCGAGCTCACCAATGGTCTCAACTAAATGAGGTGCAAACGGATTCATTTTTTGAATTTTTCCACGAGAAGTTTTTACATAAAAACTTGAAATTTCATTGTCTCGATCCTGGTCTCTTTGTAGTTTAATAGTTTCACCTTTATGAACTACGTCAATAGATACCACACCGGGTGAAATAAACACCTCTTTGGTTGCTTCACCTTCAGCATTAGCACCTAGTGCCAATAAACTGGCAAATAATACAATTAGTTTTTTCATTTTCTCTCCTCTGTTTTATGAATGGTTGGCAACAGCCACCGTTGATTTTCTAGTTTCAGCAGCTTTTAAATCAATTAGATTTTTAACTGCGACAATTAACCCTAAACCAATAAATGCCCCTGGGGGTAGAATTGCCAATAACGTGCCCTGATAATCTTCAAACACTGTGATACTTAGTGTATCACCTAAGCTACCGAGTAGCAAGTTAGATTGTTCGAACAAAGTGCCAGAGCCTATTAGCTCTCGCATTGCACCGAGTATAACTAACACTACCGAGAAACCAATACCCATCATCAGTCCATCGAGTGCTGATTTATCCCAGGTATTTTTACTAGCAAAAGCTTCAGCTCTGCCCAAAATAGCACAGTTAGTTACAATTAAAGGCACAAAGATACCTAGTATTAAATACAAATCATAAAAATACGATTGCATTGCCAGCTCAACAATCGTTACAAAAGAGGCGATTAGCAAAACAAAGACAGGAATGCGAATCTCTTTTGAAATATGGTGACGAAAGAGAGAAATCGTCGTGTTTGAAGCGATTAAAACAAAAGTTGTGGCCAAACCAAGTGCAATAGAATTCACCACATTATTGGTGACTGCCAGTAATGGACACAGGCCTAATAACGCAACCAAAGCTTGGTTATTATTCCACAAGCCATTTTTTGCAATTTTGATGTAATCATCCATAGAGCTTGATTATATCAATCTCTATAGATGATTGGGGCTTTGTCTACTTAAGAAAAAACAATCTCATCGTTAGCAACAGCAGCGTTAATAGTTGTGCCAGGCATAAAATCCCCAGAAAGAATCTTTTGTGACAATGGATTTTCTAATAATTGCTGAATGGTGCGTTTTAGTGGTCTTGCGCCAAATACAGGGTCATAGCCCCTATCTACAATTATGGCCATAGCTTCATCACTAAGTGTTAGTTCAAGATCGAGGTCGGACAAACGCGATTGTAGAATTTCAATTTGCAGTTGTGCAATGCCTTTAATTTGATTTTTTTCAAGGTTATTAAAAGTTACAATTTCATCAATACGATTAACAAATTCAGGGCGGAAATGTTCACCAACGATTTTAGTTAACTCGGCTTGCATGTCTTTTCCTGGATTTTCCTGAATTAGGTGTGATCCAAGATTAGAAGTCATAACAATCACCGTGTTTTTAAAATCAACTGTACGGCCTTGACCATCCGTTAAACGCCCATCATCAAGCACCTGTAACAATACATTAAATACATCAGGGTGCGCCTTTTCAACTTCATCTAAAAGAATAATTGAATAGGGTTTACGACGCACAGCTTCAGTTAGTACACCACCTTGCTCATAACCCACATAGCCAGGAGGTGCGCCAATTAAGCGCGCTACCGAGTGTTTTTCCATAAACTCACTCATATCGACACGCACAATCGCTTGTTCGGTATCAAACAAAAAGTCTGCTAATGCTTTGGTAAGTTCAGTTTTACCCACACCAGTAGGGCCCATGAAAAGGAAAGAACCATCAGGGCGATTTGGATCAGACAAGCCTGCACGCGAGCGACGTACTGCATCAGAAATGACTTTCACCGCCTTGTCTTGACCAACCAAGCGTTTGTGAATAATGTCCTCCATATGCAGAAGTTTGTCTTTTTCACCTTCCATCATTTTGTCCACAGGGATACCAGTCCAGCGTGCAACAATTTGGGCAATCTCATCTTCAGTAACCTTGTTGCGAAGTAGTGTCATCTCTTCACCGTCACTTGATTCTGCTTGGGTTATCTTAGTCTCAAGTTCTGGTATTTTGCCGTATTGAAGCTCACTCATTTTGGCAAGATCATTATTACGATGCGCTGCTTCTAGATCCGCTTTGGCTTGCTCCAACTCCTCTTTAAGATGGTGTGCGCCCTGTACTTGAGATTTCTCCTTTTTCCAAATCTCTTCTAAGTCGGCGTATTCTTTTTCCAGATTTTTAATCACTGATACCAGCTCTTTAAGGCGCTCTTTAGAGGCTTTGTCTTTTTCCTTTTTGAGTGCCATGCGTTCAATCTTAAGTTGCACTAATTTACGATCAAGCTTGTCCATTGATTCTGGTTTTGAATCAATCTCCATACGGATTTGTGAGGCTGCTTCATCAATCAGATCAATAGCCTTATCTGGCAATTGTCTATCGGTAATATAGCGCGTAGAGTAAGTAACCGCAGCAATAATCGCCGGATCGGTAACCTCGACACCATGATGCACTTCGTATTTTTCTTTCAGCCCGCGCAAAATAGCCACTGTATCCTCTTCAGTTGGCTCATCGACTAGTACTTTTTGGAATCGACGCTCCATGGCAGAGTCTTTTTCAATGTACTCACGATATTCATCCAGCGTGGTGGCACCCATACAATGTAGATCACCACGTGCAAGCGCAGGTTTTAGCATGTTGCCGGCGTCCATAGAGCCTTCACCTTTACCGGCACCCATCATGGTGTGCAACTCGTCAATAAATAAAATAATTTGGCCATTCGCCGCTTCCACTTCTTTAAGTACGGCTTTCATTCTTTCTTCAAATTCACCTTTGTATTTTGCACCAGCAACTAATGCTGCCATATCTAGTGATAATAATTGTTTGCCTTTAATGCCTTCTGGCACTTCATTGTTGATAATACGCTGTGCCAAGCCTTCGGCAATCGCAGTTTTACCCACGCCCGGCTCACCAATTAATACTGGGTTGTTTTTAGTACGGCGTTGCAATACCTGAATCGCGCGGCGAATTTCACCGTCACGACCAATAACAGGATCTAGCTTGCCTTGTTCAGCAAGCTCGGTTAAATCTTGGGTGTATTTGTTTAGGGCGTCTCTTTGTGTTTCTGCATTTTGTTCGTTCACGTTTTGTCCTCCTCTAAGGGTTTCGATAGCTTGGGTTAATGCTTGTTCAGTAACGCCGGCGTCTTTTAATAGTTGGGTGGTTGTATCATTGCCTTGAATAATTGCTAGTAAAAACAATTCTGTTGAAAGGTAGCTGTCACCTTTATCGGTTGCAATTTTTTCAGCAGCAGTGAGTAGGCGCAGCAAATTTTGGGAAATGCCAATATCACTATTTGGATTATTAACCACAGCCAGTTTGTTTATCTCTAATTCAGTTTTTTTCGCTAGGGTGGCGGTATCAACATTGCTAGCTTTTAAGGCATTACTAACGCTTGATCCATCGTCATTTAGCATCGCACTAAGTACATGAATACCTTCAATTGCACTATGATTGTTGCTAATTGCAATGGATTGTGCAGCGCCTAGATCCTGCTGAAATTGAGAAGTTAATTTTTCAATATTCATCGATTTTATTCTTGGTTTTTGTTTAAGTTACTACCTATCTATGGGATGATATTGTCATATTCAAGGTTAAAAATAAAATATTATGTTAAATTTAGTATTGTTCGAACCCGAGATTCCAAATAACACCGGCAGTTTGATTCGCCTGTCAGCCAATATGGGTGTGAATCTACATTTAATTAAACCTTTTGGATTTGAAATTACTGATAAACGACTTCGTAGAGCTGGGCTGGATTACAAAGAATTGGCTAATGTCACTGAGTATGAAAATTTGCAAGATTATATAGATAGAGCTAAACCTGAAAGAATCTTTGCAGTGGAGACAGGTTCAAATAAAAAATACACCGATGTGGCGTACCAACCGGGAGATTCGTTCTTATTTGGCCCTGAAACCAAAGGCTTGCCAGAGGATGTGGCTAATCAATTTGACAGGGTTTCTTTGCCGATGCAAAATGGCTCCAGAAGCTTAAATCTTGCTAATTGCGTATCAATCGTTGCTTATGAAGCCTGGCGACAGATTGGATTTATAGGTAGTAATTCTTAAACAATAAATAGTTATGAAAAATATTTATCACACTGGATCATGTTTGTGCGGTTCGATTGCATATGAAGTAGATAAAATCGAATCTCAAATGTCGCATTGTCATTGCTCAATGTGTCGTAAATTTCATGGTTCTGCATTTTCGACGTTCGGTGAGGCGAAAGTGGGTAATTTTCGCTGGATCAAAGGAGAAGAGCTTTTGGCTAGCTATAAGGCAAATAATGGAGCGGTGCGTCGATTCTGCAAAGTGTGCGGCTCAAGTATGACTTTTTCTGCGTCTGGCGACACTAGTAAATTAATCGAATTTTCTCTTGGAACGCTCGATAGTAAAATTGACCTACATCCTGATGCACATGTATACATCAAATCGAAAGTGGCCTGGTTTGAGGTTTGTGATGATTTGCCTCAGTATAAGGCAGGTAGAAGCGATACAAAAGAAACATAACAAAGCAATAAAGCGATATTATCTCATCAAATAAAGTAGCACAAACCCAGTGTTAGTGATCAGTCCAATTTGGTCAGTTGATACGCGTTGGTAAAGTCTTTAATGTTGGCTGCTTTTTTGCCAGCAAGCTGCACTTTCTCTAAACTTAGCGCGCCATCGCCCGTTGCAATAATACAAACCCCTTTGCCAGTTTCAGCTACTTCGCCAGGCTGCGCGTCATAGGTTTTGTTTATGACAGAAGCAGATAAAATGCGTAAAACTTTAGCGTCAAATTTATCACTTGTAGCGTTGGCTTGGGCAATCGGGTAGGGATTAAAAGCTCTGATCTGCTGGTTGATTGCTACGGCTGATTGAGTCCAGTCAATCCAGGCCTCATCTTTGGATAATTTTTTGGCATAAGTGACACCGGCTTCGTCTTGTGGCGTTGGTGATAGACTGTTGATATTGTCTAATGCTTCAACAATGCCTTGAGCACCTAGGTCGGCCAATTTATCATGTAACGATTGTGCCGTATCA
>CAYUWB010000006.1:0-14525 GCA_964448305.1 uncultured Candidatus Ruthturnera sp. | reverse complement strand
AATGCCTTGAGCACCTAGGTCGGCCAATTTATCATGTAACGATTGTGCCGTATCAGTGTCTAAAATATCACAGGTTTTTTCCAACAGAATATCACCAGTATCTAAGCCCTCATTCATTTGCATGATGCCAATGCCGGTTTGAGTATCTCCTGCCAAAATAGCACGTTGAATCGGCGCTGCCCCTCGCCAGCGCGGCAGTAATGAGGCGTGAATATTTAAACAACCATGTTTAGGTGCTTCTAGTACTTCAAGGGGTAACAACTGACCATAGGCAACCACTACCATCACTTCCGCTTGTAGGCTTTTTAGCTGAGTTTTAACTTCACTGTCTTTTAGGCTTTCAGGTTGAAAGATGGGTAAATTAAGTGCTAAGGCCTTTTCTTTAACCGGGCAAGCGGTTAATACACGTCCACGTCCTTTGGGACGGTCGGGCTGAGTATAAACGCCAACAATCTCATGACCAGCTTGATACAGCGCCTCCAGTACGCCAACGGAAAAATCTGGCGTTCCTGCAAATAGTACTTTCATGGTTAAAGTGTTTTTCGCGCCTCTTTAATTGCGGCTTTAACTTGATTAGGCGCTGTTGCACCTAAGTGATCACGTGCACAAAGAGAGCCCTCTAAAGACAATATATCAAATACATCGTTCTCAATACGGTCATCAAAAGTTTGTAGTTCTTCCAGGCTTAATTCGCTAAGATCTTTTTGGTGTTCAATGCCATAAGACACAGACTGCCCAACTACCTCGTGCGCATCACGAAACGGCAAGCCTTTTTTAACTAGATAATCAGCTAAGTCAGTAGCAGTGGTATAGCCTTTTTTGGTTGAATTGTACATATTGTCGCGTTTGGCTTCAATGGTTGGTACCATATCAGCAAACACACGCAAGCAAGCCTTGAGCGTATCAACTGTATCAAACAGAGGCTCTTTATCTTCTTGATTGTCTTTGTTGTAGGCGAGTGGCTGTGACTTCATAATGGTTAATAATGAAGTAAGGTTGCCATAAACGCGACCCGTTTTTCCACGTACTAATTCTGGCACATCCGGGTTTTTCTTTTGTGGCATAATAGATGAACCGGTACAGAAACTATCTGGCAATTCAATAAAGTCAAATTGTGCACTTGACCATAGAATAAGTTCCTCAGAAAAACGCGATAAATGCATCATAATAATGCTGGCTGCTGATAAAAACTCAATCGCAAAGTCTCGATCACTTACACCATCGAGTGAATTGGTGCAAATACGACCAAAGCCTAACAACTCTGCTGTACGCTCGCGGTTAATCGGGTAAGTTGTACCTGCTAATGCAGCACTACCGAGCGGCATTGTATTAATACGCTTTTGAGCATCAACTAGACGCTGGGCGTCACGTGATAGCATTTCAAAATATGCCATCATGTGGTGTCCAAAACTAACAGGCTGTGCAGCTTGTAGGTGTGTAAAGCCAGGCATAATCGTACTAGCTTCTTTTTCAGCCAAGTCAAGCAGTGCCGATTGTAGGCGTTTAATCTGCGCACTAATTTCGTTAACTTGATCACGTAAGTATAGGCGAATATCGGTAGCCACTTGGTCATTGCGTGAACGACCAGTGTGTAATTTTTTGCCGGCATCGCCACAAATAGCAGTCAAACGTGATTCAATGTTCATGTGCACATCTTCAAGTGTCACAGACCATTCAAACTCACCTGATTCAATTTCACCTAAAACTTGATTAAGGCCTTTAATAACTTGATCTTTTTCTTCTGTTGTAAGAATGCCAACTTCATTGAGCATTGTTGCATGTGCGATTGATCCTTGAATATCATACGGCGCAAGGATTTTATCAAAAAATACTGAGGCGCCAAAAATCTTCACGAACTCGTTAGTCGGCTCGTTAAAACGTCCACCCCAAGATTGATTGGTTTTTTTTGTCATAATGTTGCGCCCATTCGCTTGTGTAATTTTTTAGTTGATTTTTCAATCACCTCGTCTAGATCAGTCCAATATAAATCTTCACTAGGTACACCAGTGATTTTACCTAGGGTTGAGCCGTAATTGTCAACTAGAATAACGGTTGGAAAAAAGTTAACCGCGTATTTAAAAGAAAACTCATTATGTGAAATCTCTTCATTATAAAAGTTGTTAATTTCATCAAAACTATCTGCATTAATATGACGAATAATAATCTTTTCATTGTATTCATCCATTGTTGCCATTGGGCTTAAAACCTCTTCTTTGATTATTTTGCAATATCCACAGTCAGGGATGGAAAACATTATTAAAATAGGTATCTTTTGTTTCCAAACTTTTTGAGAGTCCATTAAGAAGTCTTTTGCAGCTGGCAGGGTGAGCTCTTCAGCTATACTGACATTTGTAAAAAGCAATAAAAATAATAAACCATATCGAATCATTTGTCTCATTTTAATACAAAGCATGAATAAAACCTTAAAAATTGCAACACGTAAAAGCCCATTAGCTTTATGGCAAGCAGAACATGTTAAAGCAAGGCTAGAGCAGCACCATCCTGGTTTAACAGTTGAACTGGTTAAGATGACCACTAAGGGCGATCAAATACTTAATTCCCCTTTATCTAAAATTGGTGGCAAAGGTTTGTTTATTAAAGAGCTAGAAGTTGGCATGATGGAAGGTGTGGCCGATATTGCTGTACATTCAATGAAAGATGTTCCATATGAAATTCCACCAGGGTTTGAGCTTGGTGCGATACTTAAGCGTGAAAACCCTTTTGATGCATTCGTATCGAACAATTTTGACAGTATTAATGATTTGCCTCAAGGTGCCAAGGTTGGTACTTGTTCAATGCGCCGTATTGTGCAAATTAAAGCCATTCGACCTGATTTAGAAATACTCGATCTACGTGGCAACGTAAACACACGTCTTAAAAAGCTTGATGATGGGGAATATGATGCGATTATATTGGCCTGTGCAGGACTTATACGCCTTGGCTTTGAAGACCGTATTAAGCAGCAAATCACTGCCGAACAATCATTGCCAGCCGTAGGGCAAGGTGCAGTCGGCATAGAAATTCGAGAAAATGATCAAGATATTTTAAAGCTAATAGAGCCATTGATTGACGAAGAGACAACACATCGAGTCAATGCCGAAAGGGCAATGAACACTCATCTTGAGGGTGGCTGTTCGGTTCCAATTGCTGGATTTTCAACAATTTCTGGGCGTGAAATTACACTTACAGGTTTAGTTGGAAATGTTACAACTGCTCAAATCATAAAAAGACAAGTTGTCGGCCATGTTAAAAATGCAGAGTCATTAGGTGTTGAGCTGGCTAATAAGTTAATTTTGCTTGGTGCAAAAGAAATGTTAAAAGGGCAATAATGCCATTACCAATTAGCCAACAATCTCTAAATCAATTAAAGAACTGGGAAGTTGTGAATGAAAAATTGCAACGAATTTTTGTTTTTAGAGACTTTATTCAGGCCTTTGGTTTTATGACACAAGCAGCAATTGTAGCTGAGAAGATGAATCACCACCCCGAATGGTCCAATGTTTATAAGACTGTTACCGTTGATTTAATTACTCATAGTGAAGGTTGTGTAACCCAACTAGATGCTGAATTAGCAGCAAGTATGGATGATATTTTTAATAAAATGAATCACAAAGGATAATAATATGTTGAGATCAATCGAAAAAAACTTTTTTAAAATTGTGCAACGTTTGGGTTTGTTTTTTGCAATGCTTGCGTTTGCTGCAGTTGTGATATTAAGTATCTCTAGTTATCAAAAAATCAACACTGAGGCCAGCGATCAAATTGACACACCAGTGATTAATTTTGCAGATTATCAAAACCCTATCAGCACTCAAGAGGCACAAATTAGTACAGATATAAAAGAGGCTGATGAATTTAATCAAACGTTTGATGCACAAGTGGCAGATATGGTAGCCGCATTAGAAACACTACCTGATACTTCGATTGACAAAACAGACTTAGCGCAAAAAGTTAAAATTTTGGTCAAGATTAAATCAAATGATTACCCTAAAGATTTACAATTGGCTTACACAAAGTCTTTAGCCAAACTCACCAAACAAATGGTGATCGTAGGCGGTGAAAAAACCAATGTCGATGATTTTATTAAATGGCACGATCAAGAGTTTGCTAAGCAAGTTAATACACAAACAAAAAACAACTTTTTACGCATGGGTTCACTACAAGCAGAAAAAGCCACTGGGTTTGCCATGTTGGGTGCAGCCGCCGCTGCTCTAGGAATTTTTATTATGTTTGTAATGATGCTGGTCATGTTGCGAATTGAGCGAAATACTCGACAGTAATCCAGATGCAAGCAATCGGATTTAATGGGGTTGAGTTTGTTGAATTTGAAAAAGAAATAAACCCACCGTCAGCACACGATCTCTTGGTTGAAGTTTATGCAATTTCAATCAACCCAATTGATTCTAAAGCTAAACAAACTGTTGCTAAACAACAAAACCCGCCAACAATACTAGGTTTTGATGCTTGCGGTATTGTGCGTGCAGTAGGCGATAAAGTGTCTTTGTTTAAAGTGGGTGATGAAGTTTTTTATGCTGGTGATATGACTCGAGATGGCTCTAACGCTACCCATCAATTAGTCGATGAGCGCATTGTTGGTAATAAGCCCGCCTCTCTTAGCAATGAGCAAGTAGCAGCCCTACCACTCACCAGTATTACTGCTTGGGAGTCGTTATTTGAGCGTTTAAAAATCACACAAGCAGATAAGAATAAAAATCTATTATTAATTGGTGCCGCTGGTGGTGTAGGTTCTATGGCGATCCAATTTGCCAAACAAGTAATAGGCATCAATGTTATCGCTACAGCTTCTCGCTCAGAATCGATAGACTGGTGCAAACAAATGGGTGCCGATGTGGTTGTCAATCATCATGATCTTATTAACCAATTTAAAGACAATAACCTTGATGCACCAGATTTTATTCTTTGTATGGGCGATCCAGACGAATATTTTGAAACCATGGCTGAGCTAATTGCACCTCAGAGCAGTATTTGTTTATTAGCCAATGCAGGTAAGAACTACAACATTAATCTACTTAAAGCTAAAAGCATCACTTTGGTTTGGGAAATGATGTTTACTCGTTCTATGTTTACAACGCACGATCTAATCAAGCAGCATCAGTTGTTAAATGAAGTGGCAGATTTGGTTGATCGTGGAAAAGTTAAAACAACATTAACTCAAACACTAACCCCGATTAATTTAGAAAACATTATTAAGGCCCATACAATGATTGAGACAGGGGCAATGATTGGTAAGTTAGTGATTACTCGCTAAATAAGGCGTCAACAAACTCAGTCGCCTTAAATGGTTTTAGGTCGTTAATACCTTCACCCACACCAATATAACGGATTGGTAAGTTAAGCTCATCAGAAACTGCAAACAACACACCACCTTTGGCGGTGCCATCTAGTTTGGTAATGCTTACGCCACTCAGATCAATCGCTTTATTAAACTCAATCGCTTGATTAATGGCGTTTTGTCCTGAGCCACCATCAATCACCAGCATGGTTTCATGTGGTGCGTCTTCATTGTGTTTTTTTAGCACGCGTTTAATCTTTTCTAGCTCTTGCATTAGGTTGCCTTGCGTGTGCAATCTGCCAGCGGTATCAGCAATAAGAATATCAACATTTTTAGCACGTGCTGATTCGTAGGCATCATAAATCACTGAAGCTGCATCAGCGCCAGTGGCTTGAGCAACAACCGGTATTTCATTGCGCTCACCCCATACTTTAAGCTGCTCTACCGCAGCTGCACGGAAAGTATCACCCGCAGCAAGCATGACTGACTTGCCTTGATTTTGGAATGATTTGGCCAGCTTGCCAATGGTAGTGGTTTTTCCTGCGCCGTTAATGCCAACGACTAAAATTACAAAAGTTTCATTAATATCAGTATTGAGTTGATTGTCTTCAATCAGCAGCTTTTCTAATTCGTTTTTTAAAAACTCATACAAGCTATCTGAATCTTTAAGGGTTTTTCTGCTTGCATTTTTACGTACACTTTCTAGTACCTTGTCAGTGGTATTGATGCCGATGTCAGCGGTAATTAGCAAGGTTTCTAACTCATCGAGTAAGTCGTCATTAATTTCTTTTTTGCCTAGTAATAACGCAGACAGCCCAGAGCCTAGCTTTTGTCTTGATTTGACTAGGCGTTCTTTTAATGAAGCAGGTTTTTCTTCTGCTGAAGATTTATCTTTTTTAAAAAAATTAAACAAGGCTTTTGACTATAATAATTGAATTATGAAAGCGTTAATTTTACTATTCTTTGGTTTGTCTCATTCTTTATTTGCCAACTCACTTGATTTGGCCGAGCAAGGCGTTACTCAAGCCACGCTAGATAATGGCTTAAAGATTGTTGTAAAAACCGATTCACGCGCACCGGTATTTATCTCGCAGCTTTGGTACAAGGTTGGTGCTAGTGATGAATCACGCCCAACAACTGGCGTATCACACATGCTTGAGCACATGATGTTTAAAGGCACTCATGCTTATAAATCAGGTGAATTTTCACAAATTATTGCCAGAAATGGTGGCGATGAAAACGCCTTCACCTCTAAAGATTTCACTGCTTATTATCAAAAAATGCACAAGTCTAAACTTGAGCTAGCGATCAAGATGGAAGCAGATCGCATGCGCAATTTAACTTTTTCTAATCAAGAGTTAGCTAAAGAGCGACAAGTGGTGATTGAAGAGCGCCGCATGCGGGTAGAAGACAAACCCAATGCAAAAGTTTATGAAAAGCTACGTATGATTTCTTTTGATAAAGGTGGCGCCTACCACTCACCCGTGATTGGTTTTCAAAAAGATATAGAAACCTATAGTTTGAATGACCTTAGAGTTTGGTATGAAAAATACTATGCACCAAATAATGCCACTTTGGTGGTGGTCGGTGATGTGGATCCAGCACAAGTTATTCGTTTAGCAAAACAATATTTTGGTGATTATGCTTTTAATCCAAATATTAAACCATCAGATAGAGCGGCTATTACACTCAAAGGCAACGCTAAAGTATTGAAGCTAAAAGCCAAACTGCCTTTTTATGTGTTGTCATTTCCTGTGCCAAGCCTAAGTACGGTTAACAATGAAAAGACCGCTTACACTTTAGAGATGTTGGCTTATGTGCTCGATAATGGCTTATCAAAATCACTGATTAGAAATCAACAGATCGCATCGAGTATCGGCGTAGGTTATCGCCTATATGACAAATACGATACTTTGTTTACCCTAAGTTTTGTACCGGCTAATGGTGTGAGTAACGATACAGTGCTTAGTGCTATTAAAACCCAAGTGAGCGAGCTGATCAATAACCCTGACTTTATTCAAGGAGAGCTGTCTCGAACTAAGGCACAGCTTGAAGCTGACTTTGTCTTTGAACAAGATCAAATATCTACTCAGTCTTATTATCTGGGCATGCTTTCAACAGTAGGTTTGGGTGTTGATAAAATGTTTAATTATGTCGACAATATGAATAACATTAACGCCACTGAAGTTTCATCAGCGGCTAAACAATATCTTAATTTTGATATTGCCAATTCGGTCGAGCTAATTCCACAGGGGGTTAAATGAGAATTTTAGCTTTATTGTTGCTACTAATAGGTAGTGCGCATGCCAATATAAATATTCAGCATTGGACAACTCCTGAAGGCGCCAAAGTCTTTTTTGCACAAACCAAAGGCTTGCCAATATTAGATGTCCAGCTCAATTTTGATGCCGCTGCCTCTAGAGATGGTGATCAATATGGTTTGGCATCGCTCACCAGTTCGCTACTCGGTACCGCCACCAAATATCATAATGAAGAACAAATCATCAATGCCTTTGAGGCAAATGGTGCGCAGTTCTCAACCAGCTCACTTAAAGACATGTCGATCGTATCATTACGCACACTCACACGACAACCGATCTTAAAAAAATCGCTTGATACTTTTACTGAGGTGATTACCTTGCCTAGCTTTGAACAGGCTTATTTAACCCGAGAAAAACGTCAAACTTTGCGCGCTATTGAGGCAGCTAAGCAGTCACCGGCCAGTGTGGCATCATTGGCTTTTGACAAAGCGGTATTTGCTGATCACCCCTATGCACATGCCAAGATTGGCACACAAGACAGCATTAAGCAAATATCGCTTGACGATTTAAAACAGCATTACCATCAGTTTTATGTCGCTAAAAATCTCACCATTGCTTTGGTGGGCGATATTCCTAAAGCACAAGCCAAACAAATTGCTAGGCAGATTTCTCATGGTTTAAATGCTGGAGAGAGGGCCAAAGTCAACCCAGTCATATCGTCACTTGAAAAGCCACAAACCATTCACATTGAATTTCCTTCAAAGCAAACACATTTGCTTATTGGTCAAACCGGTATCAATCGATCACATCCTGATTATTATCCTTTGTATTTGGGTAATCATATTTTTGGTGGTAGTGGCCTTACTTCAATTCTCAGTGATGAGATTCGTGAGAAAAAAGGCCTAGCCTATTCGACTTATAGTTACTTTAGTAAGATGCGCTCAAACGGCATATTTATGATGCGACTGCAAACCAAAAACAATCAAGCCACTGAAGCCAAAAATATTGCTATCGCAACCCTTAAAAATTTCAGAAATAATGCGATTGACGCCCAAAAACTGGCAGATGGAAAGGATAATATCATCGGTGGCTTCGCCCTAGAGACGGCTAGCAACGCCAATATCCTTACTTATTTGTCCATTATTGGTTTTTATGACCTGCCACTCGACTATTTAAGCGGTTTTACCGACAAAATCAAAGATATTAGCGCCGAAGACATCCAAAAAGCCTATGCGCGACTGATTGATATGGATAAACTCATTATTTTGAGTGTCGGCGAGCAAAAATAGCCATTTCGATTATTTCCGAAATTTTAACTATACCCCGCAAGGGTTATTTCTTTAAAAAATTTAGACTTTATAATGGGTCTTTATAAATTATTAAATTACTATGGAGTTGTATTATGTTTGCCCCAATTGAAGTACCTTTCGGCTGTAAGATGCTATTTAACGTTGTTGACCTTAAAGATGAATACACCATCGAAGATGTTGAATTATTGCTTGGTGAGATGTGTAATGTTGTTAAAAATAATTACGGCGATGATAACGGTGGTTTTATCGGTGGCCAAGTTTTTAAAAACGATGGCTTTATTTCGGCAGAAGGTTCAGTACAAGACCCAAGCGAGGCTGATAATAAGCGAGTAGATCAAAATTCAGGCGACTTGGTGATTGTTACCTATTGGCAGTCATTTGAGCAACATGAGGCTTCCCATGCTGATAAATTATTCAATGATAAGTTTTCTCAGTTAGCGGCTTACTGTGACAACACTTATGAAGTGGGGTACAGTATGTTGTGGCAAGGCACACCAGAGCATTAACAAAATGGAACAACTATTTTCTTACGGTACGTTGCAAAATACAGAAGTGCAATTAGAAACTTTTGGTCGTGAGTTAACAGGTGCCAAAGATCAGCTGTTGGGCTATCAACTAGAAATGGTTGAGATTAAAGATCAATCTGTGGTTGATTTAAGTGGTGAAACACATCATCCTATTGCTGTTAGCTCAAAATCAGACACAGATGAAATTGCCGGAATGGTATTTGAAATTACCACGCAAGAGTTAGCGCAATCAGACGAATATGAAGTTGATGAGTATCAACGAGTATTGGGAAAACTAAAATCAGGCAAACAAGCCTGGGTGTATGTCAGTGCTAGCGATCATGCCAGCACCGATATAATTTAATTAGTCTTGGATATTTTTACCAATATTAATTAAGAAAGAGGCAAATGGGCCCATGTTGTTCATGGCTTCGCCCATTGGACCTTCAAACGATAAACCGCCGAATGTCATGTGGTACATTGGGCCAGATTCACCCGTACCCATTGCTGCCCAGTCTTCCATAGTGGCGATCATTTTGTAGTCAACATCTGCGTTTAGCTTGGCTGTTTTAGCACTATCGAAAGCTGCCGCTGCTTTACCATTGTTGTCAATGTGCAATTCCGCTGCTTTACCTGTGTCTTTAACAACAACTTGTAATACTTTGTAGCCTTTACCGCCATCATTTCCAGCCCAACCTGATTTGACTAGCTCGGCAGGGGTGGATGATGCGTTAAATGTGTCAGCAATGTTTTGTGCACTACCTGCAAAAGCGTTGATTGAAAATAACGCAAAAAGCGTAATTAGTATTTTTTTCATGGTGTCTCCGTGTGTAAATGAATTCTTCTCAAGTGTTTTTTCTGGTTTATCACCAAAGGTGATTTTAAAGTAATACTTTTTCAATTGCCACAGAATTAATAAAGTCTTTCTGCCAATTCTTGCCTAAGGTTTGTTCAGCCATAACTTCTACTGGGTAGATTGGCTCAACACCTGTGGACGCTTGATAACGTGACAAGCCTTGGCGACAAGCAGGGCAAGTGGTTAACATTTTGATGCCTTTTTTGGCTTTTGGTGTGCCAATCAGTGCGGTTAAATCTTTTTGAATCTCGTTTTCTTTTTTAAACTTGACTTGCTTGGCAATGTCAGCACGTGCCACGGCAAAGGTGCCGGCCTCACCACAGCAACGATCATTGTTAGTGACGTCAGACCCCATAATTTGTGAAATTACATCAGCAGAATCGCCAGTCTTAATTGGGTCGTGACACGGTGCATGGTAAAGATATTTTTCATCAGTACTATCAAGTTTGACATCGTTAGCCAACAAGTATTCGTGAATATCGGTGAGTTGAGCATCTTTAAAAATATCACCCAATTCATAAGTCAGTAATTGATCGATACAAGTGCCACATGAGGTGAGTACGTGTTTGATATCCAAATAGTTTAGCGTATTGGCCATACGATGGAACAACACACGATTATCAGTAGAAATTTCCTTGCTTTTGGCTTCGTTTCCAGCGCTGGCTTGTGGATAACCACAACATAAGTAACTTGGTGGCAATACCACTTTAACCCCTTGATGATAGAGTAGGGCAATAGTAGCTAGCCCAATTTGTGAATACAGACGTTCAGAACCACAACCTGGAAAATAAAACACACTCGGCGAATCAACGCTTGATTTATCAGGATGTGCCAAAATCGGAATGGTGCCTGCATCATTAATATTAAGCAAGCTTCGGAGTGGTGCCATGCCGGTGTCGGTTGGTAATGGCTTGTCTAAAATCGTCACCAACTCGGTTAAAGCGTTAGGGCTACCAACGGTCTTATCAGGTTGTTTCTTTAAGAAAGGTTTGGCCAATCTAGAAGCAAGGTGTTGAGCTTTGTAACTAAAGTCTACCAATAGCTTTTTGGTAAGGTTGATTTGCCAAGGCTTGCTCATGTTTAGATAGGCAATCGACATTTTAGCGGCAATATTGGTGTGGCGTTTATTTTGCTTAACCAAAATATTTTTCATTTTGATTGATACATCACCAAAATCAATATTGACTGGACAAGGTTTTTCACAACGGTGGCAAATCGTACAATGATCAGCAATGTCGTTAAATTCATCAAAATGATCGATTGAGACTCCTCGTCGGGTTTGTTCTTCGTAGAGGAAGGCTTCAGAAATTAAGTTGGTGCCGATAATTTTGTCACGTGGAGAATAAAGTAAGTTAGCCTCTGGTACATGAGTGGTACATACATCTTTGCATTTGCCGCAACGCAGGCAAGACTTCACCATGTCGTTAATTTCACCAATTTCACTACTTTCTAAAATCAATGCTTCTTGTTCAACCAAGCGCAGAGAAGGAGTAAAGGCGTTTGCTAATCCACTACCAGGCATAAGTTTACCTTTGTTAAAGTGGCCATTTGGGTCAATGTGGGCTTTGTAGTCGGAAAATTCTTGTTTGAATTCATTAGACAAGTATTGGTATTTAGTCAATCCAATACCATGTTCACCGGAAATCACACCACCAAGTTGTTGGGCTAAAACCATGATCTCATCCACCACAGCTTCGGCCTGATGTAGCATTTGTGTGTTGTGTGAGTGTACTGGAATATTGGTGTGTACATTGCCATCACCAGCATGCATATGAGTAGCAACAAATAAACGCATTTCACGGTATTCAGTATGGATTTCTTGAACTTTTTTACGTATGTCGGTAAAGACATCGCCCATGAGTAAATCATTGAGTGGCTGTGCAAATTCATTGATATAGGAAATCACTCGATTACCTGATTGGATAGCTTTAAATTCAGCTGTTTGATTCAGACTTGATAGTGCATTCTTCCACTCAGTATCAACTTCATTCAGCAGGGTTAAAGCATGGTTAATTTTGTTTTTAACAAGACTGGATTCTGGATTAATGCTCTGAAAAAAAGATTCAATTGCATTTAACGTGGCTAGTTTGTTTTCAATTGAAAGTCGAATATTGATGTGTTCAATACCCTGACTATAATCCCCTAGTTTATCAAGTGGAATCACTACATCTTCGTTGATTTTAAAGGCATTGGTATGTGCTGCAATGGCAGCTGTGTTGGCGCGGTCTTTCCAAAATGCTTGTCGTTTCTCAGGTAATTTGGCCACAAAGCATTCACCTTCTCGATCTTGTGTGAGTTGAATAATTTTGTCAACCTGATCATCTAATGAGGTTTGGTTGTTGGCGCTAATATCAACTAATAGTACCATTTTCGGTAATTCCGCACGATTGGCTTTAGTGGTGTAATTAACAGCCTTTATATAACGAGCATCTAAGTGCTCCATGCCAACTAAGTCAACATCTGTTGAGCCATCAACACTATCTTTAACAGCAACAATGGCAGAGACTGCGTTGTCTAAATCATGGCCAAAAAACTCAAGACATAATGTGTTAATGTGCTCGAGTGGTTGATGAAGGATAAACTCAGCCGAGGTAATAAAACCATCACAGCCTTCTTTTTGAATACCTGGTAGCCCATCTAAAAACTTGTTGGTAACGTCTTTACCGAGACCACTCTTGCGCATGTGGGCGGCATTAATGGTGAGTGTTTCAGTTCTAAGTAGGGTTTTTCCATCGGTTTTTAAATGGTGGATTTTGAAACTGACTTCATCCAGTAACTGTATTTTGTCTTGATTATGATCCAGACGTTTGACTTGTAACCAGTTACCGTCTGGCATCACCATTTTCCAAGAAAGTAAATTGTCAATGGTTGTACCCCAACGTAGGGCTTTTTTACCGCCGGCATTCATGGCGACATTACCGCCAATGGTGCAAGCATCTTGCGAGGTTGGATCAACTGCAAAAACCAAGCCACTTGCTGCGGCTGTTTCACTCACACGCTTAGTGATAACACCAGCACCGACATTAATTGAATGAAGGCCGTCCTGGTTTTGGATTGATTCAATAAAGCTGAGTTTTTCAGTGTTAATGACGGCTGTTTGCGCATCTAGAGGTATTGCGCCACCAGTATAGCCAGTACCACCACCACGAGGGATAATGGTTAAACCTAGTTCAATACAGGTTTTGACAATACTGGCAATTTCAATTTCAGTATCTGGAGTAATGACCACCGCTGGATATTCAACACGCCAATCCGTTGCATCGGTTGCGTGTGATGAGCGAGACAGTGCATCAAAACGAATATTGTTATTGTGGGTAACCTTGAGCAAGGCTTTTTTAATTCGCTGTTTGTTGTTTTGAAACTCACTCAAACAATGCTTAAAGCCATCAACTGCTTGGTCGGCACTGTGTATTAACTCAAGTACTTTTTCATTGCCATCAGCGCGAGAACGAATTTGATTTAAGCGTGAATAAAGCGCTTCAGTGAGTGCTCTCCAGCGACGCTTGTTTTTAATTAAGTCTTCTTGTAAATAAGGGTTTCGATTAACCACCCACATATCACCCAGCACTTCAAACAGCATTCTAGCACTGCGACCTGTATTACGATTTTCACGTAGTTGGTTGAGTAATTCCCATGACGCTTCACCTAAAAAACGACACACCACTTCCTTATCTGAGAACGACGTATAGTTGTATGGGATTTCTCGGTATTTCTTCAAGTTATTAAAGAGAGTAGTTAATTTCGCTTTATTTTACTATAATGGTTGGTAACTGTATTTATTGTTAAGGGTTGTATGTTGTGGGTAAAGGCTTTTCATATTATTAGTGTTATCACTTGGTTTGCAGCGTTGTTTTACTTGCCACGCCTGTTTGTCTATCATGCTATGAGTAGTGATAAAACTAGTATTGAGCGCTTTAAGGTGATGGAACGCAAGCTTTACCGCGGTATTATGATGCCGAGTTTTATTATTGCGACCATCTTAGGCGTGTGGATGTTACAAGACTATGCCTGGCAAGCGTATGTTGGGCAGTATTGGTTACATGCTAAGTTAGCATTAGTTGGCATCTTAGTCGTTTATCATTTTTATTGTGGACATTTGGTACGTGTTTTTAAACAAGATAAAAACACACGATCGCATGTGTTTTATCGCTGGTTTAATGAGTTTCCAGTATTGATACTAGTGGCTATTATTATTTTGGTGACTGTCAAACCTTTTTAAGTGTGTTATTACTAATATTTAGGTAACTGTTAGCCAAGCTTTCGTAAAGTGCTTGTTTACTTATAGCTTTAGAAATAAAG
>CAYUWB010000005.1:0-62176 GCA_964448305.1 uncultured Candidatus Ruthturnera sp. | reverse complement strand
AAATAAAGAATGAATGTTAAAACATTAATTTCATCAGCTGTCATATTTTCAGTATTAACGGTTTCAAGCATCACAGCAGTTCAAGCGGCAAGTGATGATTCAGTGACCGTCTATAGCTCGCGCAAAGAACATTTGATTAAGCCGTTATTTGAGGCTTTTACAAAAGACACAGGTATTAAAGTTGAATATTTAACCGGAAAGGGTGGTGCATTAATCGAGCGTTTAAAGCTTGAAGGCGCTAACACCAAAGCCGATATGTTTATGACAGTGGATGCAGGCAATCTTTGGTATGCAGGTTCACAAGACCTATTCCAGCCAGTACAAACAGAAACTTTAAAAAGTAATATTCCAGCGCATTTAAGAGACCCTGATGGCCTATGGACAGGATTGTCAGTGCGCGCACGTACAATCGTTTATTCAACTGAGCGAGTTAACCCATCTGATTTATCAACTTATGCAGATTTATCAACGGATAAGTGGAAAGGTAAATTGTGTTTAAGAACCAGTAAAAAAATCTATACCAAGTCATTAGCGGCTTCTGTTATTTATAATCATGGTGAAGACAAAGCAGGCGATATCATCAGTGGCTGGGTAGACAACTTAGCAGCCACACCAAATGCTAAAGACTCACATGTGATGAATGCCATTCTTGCAGGGCAATGTGATGTGGGCTTGGTTAATACCTATTACTTTGGCCGCTTAGTTGCGAAGCAACCTAACGCACCACTTAAACTATTTTGGGCAAACCAAGATACAACCGGTGTGCACGTTAACGTATCAGGTGCTGGTGTGACTAAGCACGCGTCTAATGCTAAAGGTGCGACAAAATTGTTAGAGTGGCTGTCATCAGCAAAGGCACAAGCTATTTATGGATCACTTAACAAAGAATATCCAGCCAATCAAAATGTCGCATCAGATGATGTGGTATCTGCATGGGGTTCATTTAAGCAAGACGATATGAACTTATCGCAAGCGGGCATTCTACAAGCAGATGCAGTTAAGTTGATGCAGCTTAAGGGTTATCGATAGAAAAAAGAAACACAATTATTACAAAACCCAAGCTTTGTCTTGGGTTTTGTTGTTTTAAAATACTAGAAAATTTTTAGAGAAATCATTTGGAAAAAAATTGCTTTAAATCCAAAATTTGGATCAGCCTTCTTGCCTTATTAGTGGCAATGCCAATTTTTGTGGTGGCACTGTCTTGGCTATTGCCTGAGCATGAACTCTGGGCGCATTTCTCTGAAAACCTACTGCCAAGCTTGGTTAGCTCTACTGCTATTTTGTTAGTGGGTGTGGGTATCGGTGTGACGCTATTAGGCACAATATTAGCTTACTTGGTGGTGATGGTAGAATTCCCTGGCAGAAAGTGGCTTGAGTGGGCGCTATTTTTACCGTTTGCAATTCCGGCTTATGTGTTGGCTTTTGTTTATTTGGGCGTGTTTGATTATTCGGGCTATGCACAAGTTTGGATGCGTGAGGTATTGAGCTTGCCGGGCTTTGATATTCGTGCTGGATCATGGGCAATCATTCTGACGTTTGTATTGGTGTTTTATCCTTATGTTTATATGATGACAAGGGCTTCATTTAAGCGCCAAAAGATTAACATGATTGAAGCAGGTAAGTTGCTTGGTGCGAGTCCAATTAAAGTGTTTTTTAAGATTTCATTGCCACTAGCACGCCCAGCAGCAGCAGCAGGTTTGTTGGTCACACTCATGGAAACCTTGGCTGATTTTGGCGTGGTGGGTTTATTTAATTACGATACTTTTACCACGGCTATTTACTCTGCTTGGGGTGATTATCGTTCAGTAGAGGTGGCTGCACAGTTGGCATCACTATTGGTGCTTGTGGCATTTTTCTTAATTTATTTTGAGAAAAAAGCACGAGGCCAAGCTAAATATTATTCAGCCGATGTCTCTAACAAAAAACCTTATCAAGCCAGTGGTGCTGTTGGCTGGTTAATCAGTTTATTTGTACTGGGTGTGTTTATGCTGTCATTTGCAATGCCAATGTTGCAATTGGTTGTGTGGGGTTGGGCATCAGTTGGCGAAGAGTGGAGTGCGAAGTATTTTGATCTAATTAGCTCGACTTCTGTCTTAACCGTTTCTGCAGCATTGATTACTGTAGCCATTGCCACTGTGTTAGCTTTACCAGGGCGATGTAAGCAAAGCAGTGTTTGGCTCAAGAGTGTGATCCGCATGGCGACGCTAGGTTACGCATTGCCAGGCTCGGTGATGGCAGTAGGCCTGCTTTATGGTATTAATCAAATCTCCGAGATTAATATTCATTTTGGCGGTGAGAGTATTAACCATATAATTTTTGGATCAATTGCTTTGTTATTGTTTGCCTATGTGTCTCGTTTTATGGCGATCGCTTATAGCTCGATTGACGCATCCGCCCAGCAGATTAAACCGGTGTTTACCCAAAGCGCACGTCTGCTTGGTGCATCACGTTTACGTTTGATTTGGCAAGTTTATTTACCGATGATGACACCTGGTATTTTAGCCGGTGGCTTATTGGTAGCCGTTGATGTCATGAAAGAGCTGCCAGCAACCTATCTATTGCGTCCATTCGGCTGGGATACCTTAGCAATCCAAGTGTATGAGTTAAGTGCTGAAGGATTGTATGAGCGTGCTGCCGTGCCAGCGTTGATTATGGTGATATTTGGCTCGATATTAATGTTAATCTTTCAACGATTAGATAAAAAATCTTCAAAAACTTCTTAAGTCAGTAAAATACCCTTAATTATTAAGGATTTATTACTAGGCATGGCTCAGTCATTATTAAATATAGAAGGCGTATTATCAGCATCAATTGATGCGGGTATTAAGAATAGTGACGCCCCAGATTTGTCAGTGGTTTACCTAACGGAAAGCACAACAACAGCCGCGGTATTTACCCAAAATGTTTTTTGTGCAGCGCCTGTAATAGTTGCTAAAAATCATCTTAACCATCATCCTAAAGCTTTACTGATTAATAGTGGTAATGCCAATGCTGGCACGGGCACGCAAGGCATGGAAAACACACTACACACTTGTGCGTGTTTGGCCGGTGAGCTTAATATTGATACCGAGCAAGTCTTACCGTTTTCAACTGGTGTGATTGGCCAGCAGTTGCAGGTTGATAAATTCAATAAAGGCATTCCAAAGGCCATTGTTAAATTATCTGCTGATGCGATGGGTGATGTAGCCAAAGGCATTTTGACCACTGACTTGGTTGAAAAAACCGCCATAGCACAGTTTAAAGTCAATGGTAAAGCTGTCACCATTAGCGGCATTGCAAAAGGATCAGGCATGATTCGCCCGGACATGGCAACCATGCTTAGCTTTATTTTTACTGATGTGAAATCAACCCAGGCTAAGTTACAACAATGTTTAACATCTTCGGTTAATCAATCGTTTAATCGTATTACTGTGGATGGCGATACTTCAACTAACGACGCCTGTACGCTAAGTGCAACTGGTGCGAGTAGCGTGGATATTCACGATTGTGTTGATGAATTTCAAAGCGCACTTGATAAAGTCACACAATCTTTGGCGCATCAAATTATTAAAGATGGCGAGGGTGCAACCAAATTTGTAGAGGTGCGTGTGAAGGGCGGTAGTAGCAATGATGATTGCTTAGAAGTGGCTTATACGGTTGCACATTCACCTTTGGTAAAAACAGCGCTGTTTGCTAGTGACGCCAATTGGGGTCGTATCTTGGCGGCAGTTGGTCGTGCGAATATTGCTGATTTGACGATTGAAGACATTAATATTTATTTAAATGAAGTGAGTATTATCAAAGCTGGCGAGCCAGATGAAAACTATACAGAGGCAGCAGGTAGTAGTGAGATGGCAAAAGAAGAGATTGTTATTACCATTGAGATTGGCAAAGGTGACACATTTGAGAGTGTATGGACTACAGATTTTTCATACGACTATGTAAAGATCAACGCAGAATATCGCACATGAGTGTTTACCGATTATTAATCTCTTGCCCAGATGTGCACGGCTTGGTGACCAAAGTGAGTCAGTTTATTTTTGAGCATGGCGGCAATATTAAAGAAGCACACCATCATTTGGATGATCAAAATAAACGCTTTTTTATGCGTATTGAAATTGAATCTAGTTCTTTAAATTGTTCATTTGATGAATTCCGTCGCACTTTTATTACGATTGCAGATAAGTATAAGATGAGCTGGAAATTTAGTGACGCATCAAAGCTGAAGCGTATTTTAATTATGGGCTCTAATTCCTCACATTGTGCAGCAGATTTATTACATAGACACCACGAACAAGAGCTTGAAGGTGAAATTGTTGGCGTGTTGTCTAATCATAGCAAACTTGCAAAACTGGCCAGTTGGTATGACGTGCCATTTAAACAAGTTGATATAAATACAGAAACAAAAGCAGATGATATTAAAAAGATGAGCTTGGCAGTTGATAGCTTTAATCCAGATGTGGTTGTATTAGCGCGCTATATGCAAATTATCCCTAAGGAGATGTGTGGAAAATATAGTGGGAAAATTATCAATATTCATCACTCATTTTTACCATCATTTGTGGGCGCTAATCCTTATGCTCGTGCAGCAGAGCGAGGGGTTAAGCTCATTGGGGCAACCTGCCATTATGTGACAGCTGATTTAGATGAAGGCCCAATCATCGAACAAGATGTGGTTCGTGTTGATCATGCAGACAGCGCCGAAGATATGAAAAAGATGGGGCAAGACGTTGAAAAAATTACCCTTGCTAAAGGGTTGCAATACCACCTAGAAGACCGAGTATTAACGTGCAATAACAAGACAGTTGTATTCTCTTGATCATTGGTAAAATTAAAGTCCTTTATTACAGGTAACTTTACTTCCTTGTTAAATTATATATTTTCTCTTTAGTTACTTGAAAGAGGAAAAAATGACCCTACATACATTACTAAGAAAGAATTACGTTTTTATAGATTGATTCGTAATTTTAAACATTAGTATTTATCAAAATTAGGAGAAAAAATGAATATTCGCCCCCTTCACGATCGTGTGATCGTTCGTAGATTAGAAGAAGAGAAAACAACTGCAAGTGGTTTAATTATTCCTGACTCAGCAACTGAAGCACCCTCTGAAGGTGTTATTGTTGCAGCGGGAGAAGGTAGAAAGACTGATGGTGGAGATGTAGTTGTGCTAGATGTAAAAGTGGGCGATAAAATTTTATTTGGCAAGTTCTCTGGTACTGAGGTCAAAGTGGATAACGAATCGCTTCTTGTTATGCGTGAAGATGATATTGTTGCGGTTGTAGAATAAAGGAGATTAATATGGGTGCAAAAGACGTAAAATTTGGATTAGATGCTAGAAATTTAATGTTAGATGGTGTTAATATTCTAGCTAATGCAGTTAAAGTAACATTAGGACCTAAGGGTAGAAACGTTGTTTTAGACAAATCATTTGGTTCGCCAAATATTACTAAAGATGGTGTTTCAGTTGCTCAAGAAATTGAACTAGAAGATAAGTTTGAGAATATGGGCGCACAAATGGTTAAAGAGGTCGCTTCTAAGACCAATGACATCGCCGGTGATGGCACAACAACAGCAACTGTTCTTGCTCAAGCGTTAGTAGTTGAAGGCGTTAAGTCTGTTTCTGCTGGCATGAATCCAATGGATTTAAAACGTGGTATTGATAAGGCTACTGAAACTGCTGTAGCTGCATTACGTGATTTATCTCAACCTTGTGATGATACTAAATCAATTGCACAAGTTGGCACTATCTCTGCTAACTCCGATACTAGTGTTGGTGATATTATTGCTGAAGCAATGGAAAGAGTTGGTAAAGAAGGTGTGATTACTGTTGAAGAGGGCTCTGGTTTAGACAATGAGTTAGATGTAGTTGAGGGTATGCAATTTGAGCGCGGTTACTTATCGCCATATTTTGTCAACAATCAAGACACTATGAGTGCTGATTTAGAGATGCCACATATTTTGTTAAATGAGTCAAAGATTTCAAACATTCGTGATTTATTACCTACTTTAGAAATCGCTCAAAAATCTGGCAGACCATTATTAATTATTGCTGAAGATATCGAAGGAGAAGCATTGGCAACTTTAGTTGTTAATAATATGCGTGGCGTTGTTAAAGTGGCTGCAGTTAAATCTCCAGGTTTTGGCGATCGTCGCAAAGCTATCTTGCAAGACTTAGCGATACTTACAGGTGGTGTGGTTGTTTCTGAAGAGATTGGTTTGTCACTCGAAGGTATTACGGAAGACCAATTAGGGTCGGCTAAGCGTGTTGAAATTGGAAAAGACGCGACTGTTGTTGTTGATGGTATGGGTGAAAAGGCCGATATTGATGGACGTGTTAAACAAATTCAAGCACAGATCAAGCAAACAGACTCTGAATATGATCTTGAGAAACTTACAGAGCGTTTAGCAAAATTATCTGGTGGTGTAGCTGTTATAAAAGTTGGCGCTGCGACTGAAGTTGCTATGAAAGAAAAGAAGGATCGTTTTGATGATGCACTTCATGCGACTCGTGCTGCTGTACAAGAAGGCGTTGTTCCTGGCGGCGGTGTTGCGTTAGTTCGAGCTATTTCTGCTCTTGATGGTTTGAAAGGTGACAACCATGATCAAGATATTGGTATTGCCCTAACCAAACGCGCAATGGAAGCACCTTTACGCCAAATTGTAGCCAATGGTGGCGGTGAAGCTTCGGTGGTGTTGAACAACGTTATTGGAAATACAGGTAATTATGGCTATAACGCCGGTTCAGAGACCTATGGCGATATGCTAGAGATGGGTATCTTAGATCCTACTAAGGTTACTCGTGCAGCTTTACAGCATGCGGCTAGTATTTCAGGTTTAATGATTACTACTGAGGCGATGATTACTGATATTCCGCAAGACGCCACAGCTGCTGCCCCAGATATGGGCGGTATGGGTGGTGGAATGCCAGGCATGATGTAAATTAATAATTATTTTATTAGTTATAAAGGTCTCATATTATGAGGCCTTTTTTTTGGATTATTGTAAATCACTATTTTCTACAATAAACGCTTTAAAGCGTTTAGCGATAGGTGTGAGTGTATTTTTTTCATTATGAACTACATACCAATTACGTGTAATTGGAAACTGATCAGTTTCCAATTGTTTAATAATTCCATTTTTTAGTTCTAACTTTACAGTGTGTTCCGATACAAAACCAATCCCAAGACCTGCCTGAACGGCCTCAATAATTGCCTCATTTGAATTTATTTCAATATCTGAGTTAAATTTCATACCGGTCATACGTTCAATAGTGATGCGTGTACCAGAGCCTTGTTCACGAGTAATTAATGTTTCGTTGTTTAAAGCCTTGATAGAGTTTCTTTTATTTTTTAACAATGGATGATCGGGATGAGCAATCACAATGAGAGGATTTTCCATAAAAGGCTGTGTTACTAACGGCATATCAGAAGGAGGCTCGCCCATAACAACCAAATCGGTTTGATTGTTGCTAAGTTTATCCAATAGTGACCTTCTGTTGGTTACTTCGAGAAAGAAAGTCATATTAGGGTACTCTTTCTTAAATTTAGCCAATACACGACTTACAAATGAGTTGGTGGTTGTTGCAACAGCTATTTGAAGGTGGCCTGCAGTGGGGTCGATTGCATGGTCTATATCAGCCTTTGTTTGCTCTAATCTTGCAATGACATCAAGACAAGACTTGTAAAGTGTTTCACCAATATAAGTTGGTGAAATTACCTTTCCTTTAATATTAACAAGATCAGACCCAATATTTTGAGTTAATTGCTGTATCTGCATATACACAGCCGGCTGTGTAATATTTAATTCTTTGCTGGCTTTTGTAAAGCTTTTAAGGCGAACAACAGCCTCAAAACTGTATAATTGTTTAAGTGTGTAATTAATCATAAATAATAATTATTATTAATAAATTAAATATTATTTTACATTATTTATACAACTCTTGATCTTGTCAAAAAATAGTTAAAAAAGGAAGTTGTTTTGAGTGATGATAATAAACCATTAATATTTGAGGCCAGTCAAAGTAATTTTGAAGACCTTGTTGTGCATAATTCATCACATGTTCCTGTGTTGGTTGAGTTTATGGGTGTATGGTCTGAGCCTTGTATTAAAACAGAGTATGCAATATCCGACTTGGCAAAAGAATTCCCTGGTGATTTTCTTTTTGCAAAGATTGATATTGATGAACAAGAAGAGCTAAAAGAAAAATTTTCTGTTACAAATATACCGACTATTATCGTATTTAAAGATGGAGTAGAAGTACAAAGAGAAGAGGGCGAACTTCGTTCAGAAGAGTTGCGTGTATTGCTAAAACATTATGATGTTTATAGAGAGTCTGACGAACTCAGAGAACAAGCGAGAGAAAAACACATGTCGGGAGACACCCAATCTGCCGTAGTGCTATTAACACAAGCCATTACTTTAGATCCAAGCAACGTCCGTGTTGCGCTCGATATGTCGCAAATATTTATCGATATGGGTGAAATTGATCAAGCGCAAAGCTTGTTTGACAAGCTGCCTGAATCTGCACAGAAATTAGATATTGGTTTGTCTATTTCTTCGCAATTAAACTTTATTCGACTTGCACAAAACACTGCTGGAAAATCTACTTTGCAAGCCCAAGTGCTTAAATCATCTGATGATCTTCAAGCGCGTTTTGATTTAGCCGTTTGCTTCATTGCTGAGTATGATATTGAAAAAGGTATGGATGAGTTGTTTTACATTCAAGAAAACCAGCCAGATTTTAAAGAAGGTGCGGCTCGTGAGATGATTGGTATGATTTGTAATATGTTAACTAATAGCAATCCAGAACAAAGCAATACGTATCGTCGTCGCTTAGCAAACTTAATTAGTGAATAGTGCCAATTAAGCTTTTAAATAAAATTTACTTAACCATATGGCAAGTAACTAAAAAATAAAATGGACATTGTGTAGATATTATTAAATTATTATATTATAATTAATTTATATTAGTTTCCAACGGGGGAAACTAAACGTTAAACAAAGACGTTTATTTGGATCTTTTATACAAAAAGATTTAAATAAGCGTTTTTTCGTTTCTATAGGGGGTGAAGCGGGCAATAAGGAAAGACAATGAAACAATTAGTTATGAAATTTATTTGGGCTTTTTTCTGGCTATTTTTTGGCTTGATGGTTGCGCACAGCAATAATGTGATTGAGCCTATTCAAATCGCCATGATTTCGTTAATCAGTTTGCTGACAGCAGATGGGGTTAAATTTGTCATTAAGAAAATCGCCGCACACGCGCTAACATAACTTGTAATTGTGTTATTTTACAATCGGTAGCGTTGTTTGGCTGTTGTAATGTGGCCATTCATAGCGAATAGGGTAGTTACGGCGGTAATCTTCAAAATTTCCAATATTTTTAATGGCCGCCGTGTCTTGTTTAAAGTCGTAAATTTCGTTTAGCGTGTCTTTAAGATTGTCTTTTTTTACTTCTAAAACACCTGGATTAATCAAATTAACAATGCTTTTGTCTTGTTTTTGATTGGTAAAGTCACACAATGCCTCATAAACCATAAAACTACCCATAAATTTGGCATCCACCGAGTGCCCAGCGATGTGTGGCGTGGCCCAATAAGCGCCTTTTTGCAAGTTTTGGTTGATATTTGGCTCGTTTTCCCAGCAATCAATGACATTAACCATTGTTTGCGTTTTTTCCCAAATTTTTTCTTCAATCACGCCACCTCTAGCAGCGTTAAAAAGAATGGTTTTTTCACTAATATTGTGAAAATTGGCCTCGTTTAGCAGATGATAGGATGGATATTTTCCGTCAAAGGTCAATGGCGTGTGAAAAGTAACGATATCGGCGCTGAGTGCGGCATCTAAATCGACAAAATTTGGTAAATTTTCATTTTCTTGCCTGATAGGGTCATTCAACAGGGTTTTTATGCTCATCAAGTCTGCTTTTGCGGCTAGTCTTGAGCCAACATTGCCGACACCGATTATTCCCAAAGTTTTTTGCGTGTAATCAAAGCCCAACTCATCAGCTAAATTAACAATCGCACTAATCAAAAATTCTGCCACCGCCATCGAGTTGCAACCCTGTGCTGAGAAGAAAGTAATGTTGTTTTTTGCCAAATAATCTTGATCAACGTGATCAAGCCCAGCAACGGTTGAGCCAACAAACTTTACTTGACTACCCTCTAGTAGCGCTTGATTAACTTTGGTACGCGAGCGTACGATCAGCACGTCTGCCTCTTTAACAGAGGCTGAGTCAATGCTTCGACCAGGCAAAGTACTAATCTCACCAAATTGTGAGAATATTTTATCGTAAGCGTAGCACGCATCATCAATGACTAATTTCATATTTTTATATTTTGGAGGAAGGCCTTGCCTTCCTCCTTCTACCAGTTTATTGTTTGTAAGTTGTGTATTTTAAGGTAGTCGTTGGTTTGTGAGAAATGTTTACAACCAAAAAAACCTTTGTGTGCTGAAAAAGGTGAAGGGTGTGAGGCAGTTAAAACTAAGTGTTTGCTTTGATCAATCAGCTCGGTTTTTTGCTGTGCATAAGCGCCCCATAATAAAAACACCAAATTTTGTTTTTGTTCATTAAGGATGTCAATCACCGTATCAGTAAAATCAACCCAACCCGATTTAGCGTGCGATCCTGGTGCATTTTTCTCAACAGTGAGTACACTATTAAGTAGTAAGACGCCTTGAGTGGCCCAATGCGTTAAATCGCCATTTTTACTGAGCTCGATGTTAAGGTCTGATTTTAGTTCTTGATAGATGTTTCTGAGTGAAGGCGGAATACTGATACCTACAGGCACTGAAAAACTTAAGCCGTGTGCTTGACCTTCGTTGTGATAAGGGTCTTGCCCAAGAATGACAACCTTAGTGTTGTTAAAACTACTCAAATCAAATGCTTTAAATATTTGATCTTTTGGTGGGTAAATAGTTTTATTATGCTTTGATTCGTAATCTAGAAATTCTACTAATTGCTGATAGTAATCTTGTTTGAAGATAAAATCTAACTCATTAGACCAATCATTTGTCAAAGCCCAGCCCACCACAAGCGAAACCTTAAGCCAAATTCTGTGGTATATCCAACTTCAACAAATTGCATGCGCCCTTCAGGATTAACGATAAAACTACTAGGTGTTCCTTTAATGCCAAACAAGCGAGACAAAGAGCCTGAATGATCATTAATAATATTATCTAATTTCAAGTTGTTCTCTTGTGCATATTGTGCAATCTCTTCATTTGAGCCGGATTGAATGACAATGTTGAGCACCTTGTAGTCCTCAGATATCGCTTGGATATTGTCATTTTCCATGGCACAAACAGGGCACCAGGTTGCCCAAAAGTGAATCAAAATACCTTGATCAGGCAATGGATTAGAATTTATGATTTCACCCGTTAGCGTTTTAGAGGTGAAGCTAGGCACTTGACCAATGGTTAGGTCTTGTTGTTGCCATGCACGGATGACAAAAATGGCTAAAATAACCATCATCAATTGCATGAGTGTTTTTCTGCTTGGGCGATTAATTTTCATGTTGCATATTATAACTTAAGGATGGTAATGACGGATTGGATACAGCGTTGGAAAGATGGGGAAACAGGTTGGCACCGAGATCAAGTGAATTCCAAGTTAATTGAGTTTATAGACTGCCTAGAGCTCAAGCAGGGTGATACAGTATTTGTGCCTTTGTGTGGCAAAAGCTACGACATGGTTTATTTGCTTGAGCAAGGTTTTAAGGTGATTGGCGTTGAGCTTAGTCAATTGGCGATAGAGCAATTTTTTGCTGAAAATAATCTTGCCTACACAATTCACCAAGCCGACCAATTTACCCTATATCAAGGTGAGGATATTGTCTTGTATTGTGGCGATTATTTTGCACTGGATGCATCGATATTAAAATCAGTTTCTGTGGTGTATGATCGTGCAGCGCTAATCGCGCTAGTGGTTGATTTAAGAGCAAAATATACACAGCATTTATACTCTATAATATCGAAGGATTGCAGGGTGTTATTATTAACACTAAATTACCCGCAATCACAAATAAGTGGCCCACCGTTTGCAGTGGATGAAAATGAAGTGGTTTCACTATTTAGTAAAGGGTTCGAATGTCAACAATTACAGTGTTTCAATGACATTAAAAATGAGCCTAAGTTTCTACGCGCTGGCGTGGATTTTATTGAAAAAGCAACTTATTGTTTGCACAAGAGAGGAGAGTAAAAAATGGCAAAAAAAGTAAAAGGCGTAGTCGCCCAGTTTGGTACCAAAGGATATGGTTTTATTACGGGTGATGATGGTGAGAAATATTTCGTTCACCAAAAGAATATTTACAACAAATCGCGTCTAAAAGCAGATACGCGCGTGGTGTTCCAGGCAGAGGAATCTGAAAAAGGCTTGGTAGCAACTAATGTTAAACTAGAAAAATCTTCTTCTAGTGAATCAGCGCCATTATCAGATGCTGCCATTAAAGGTATGTTTGCCGTGTTGTTTGTTTTGCAATTGATTGTGGCTTATAAAGTGTTTTTCCCAACTGTAGCCGGCTAATGAAAAAAAGTGTATTAATCGTTTTTCTTTCAGCTTTGTTGAGTGGGTGTTTTTCGACACCAGCAGTTGAAGTGAGTAATATTTGTAACTTGATGGATGAAGAGGTGAGTTGGTATCGAGCGGTGAAAGCCAGTGAGAAAAAATATGGCTCTCCAGCACATGTACAATTAGCCATTATGTATCAAGAGTCTCGTTTTGCTTCCGATGCAAAACCACCAAGAGAAAAACTCTTTGGTGTGGTGCCTTGGTTTAGGCCAAGCAGTGCTTATGGTTTTGCACAAGCCAAAGATGACACTTGGGATTGGTATCAATTAAAGACTGGCAATAAAGACGCTGATCGTGATGATTTTGAAGATGCGGCTGATTTTGTTGGCTGGTATATTAATCAATCTTCTAAGCTTTCGGGTATTGCCAAGTCGGATGCTTACAATCAATATTTGGCGTATCATGAAGGCCATGGTGGTTTTAACAAAAAATCTTATTTAGCCAAAGCATGGTTAATGCAAGTTGCTAAAGGTGTAGAACAAAACGCTAAGCGTTATAAGCAACAACTAAACCAGTGTTCATCGGCCCTTGATAGTAACAGTATCTGGCGGTTTTTTTAGTGTCTAGTTGGATTAAAGTTTTAGACCAGGCGCCTAAAGAAGGCACAATGGTAGAAGTCAATATTAAAGACAAAGATTTGTTTGTAACCATGAACAACGGTGCTTTGTATTGTGCAGAAAATCGTTGTCCGCATGAAGACATTAAACTTACCTTAGGTTGTTTAAAAGGTAATCGAGTTAAGTGCTCATTGCATGGCTATAGTTTTGATTTGACGACGGGCGACTCTTCAGAAGATGATGTCGATGATATGCAAACTTATAATATCAAACAAGAAAATAACAAAATATATATAGAAATATGAATTCACAAGAATTAATGAAATCAATTATTCAACGTGTGGCAACCGGCCCTGATTTGAGTAAAAATATTGACTTTGAAGAAGCTAAAGGCGGTATGCAAGCCATACTTCGTGGCGAAATTGACGACGTACAATCAGCCATCTTCTTAATTGCATTGCGTATGAAACGTGAAACCATGGAAGAAAATGAAGGTATTTTGGCCGCTATTTTGGCACAGAGCGACAAGCAAACAGTGGATGTTGAACATTTGGTAGATTTGGGCGACCCTTATAGTGGCTATAACCGATCTATTCCTGTTTCATCATTCTTACCACCGCTGTTAGCTGAGTTAGGTTTGCCAACAGTGATTCATGGTTTAGACAGTGTTTCACCTAAATTTGGTTTAACTCATCGCCATATTAGTGAAGCATTGGGGTTGAGTGTTGATCACTCAACAGCAGATGCCAAAGCAAGGCTAGAAAATCCAGCCATTGGTTGGAGTTATATTGACCAAGCAAGCTATTGCAAAGGCTTACATAATATTGTTTCTTTACGTGATCGCGTGATTAAACGCACGGTTATTAATACGGTAGAAACTTTGATTGGTCCATTACGTGGCAAAACTACACACTCTATTTTGGGTTACGTACACAAGCCTTATCCGCCGATTTATGCAGACCTGGTTAAAGCCTCTGGTATGGAAAGCGCTTTATTAATTCGAGGTGTTGAAGGTGGTGTTATTCCATCATTGCGTCAAAAAGGCTTAATGATTTCTTACCAGGGCAGTGACGAGCAAGATCGTGTGGATATTGATCCGGCATCATTAGGCATTGAACAAGATATGCGTGCTATTTCATTTCCAGGCGAGTTAGATGTGCATCAAAATATTCCTGAGTTAGCAGACTATACCGTTAAGCTAGGCAAGGCCGCACTTGCTGGTGAGCAAGGTATGTTTTATGATGGATTGGTTTTATCCGCTAGCTTGGTGCTTTGGCACACCAAAAAAGCCAAATCATTGATGGATGCTTCACAGATGGTTAGAGAAGTTTTAGATTCTGGAAAAGCGCTCTCTCGCCTAATATAGCTCAACTATAAAAAAATATGGTATGCTAACGCTAAGAACAACATTCTTAGGGGAATATGAAAGCATCCGATCTGTTTGTAAAGGCGCTAGAAAACGAAGGCGTTGAGTACATATTTGGTATCCCAGGTGAAGAAAATCTTGACCTTCTTGATTCACTTAGAAACTCATCTATTAAATTTATTCTCACTCGCCACGAGCAAGCTGCGGCGTTCATGGCGGCGACTTATGGGCGTCTAACGGGTAGGGCAGGCGTATGTTTGGCAACACTTGGTCCTGGCGCCACTAACTTAGTTACCGCGATTGCTTATGCACAACTTGGCGCCATGCCAATAGTGGTGATTACTGGGCAAAAGCCTATCAAAGCAGGTTTACAGGGTAAATTTCAAATTCTTGATATTGTTAGGATGATGGAGCCGCTGGTGAAAGATTCTGACCAAATTGTTTATGGTCGACAAATTCCAGCCTTGGTGCGTGGCGCCTTTCGAATTGCGGAAGAAGAGCGCCCCGGTGCAGTGCATCTTGAATTGCCAGAAGATGTAGCCAGAGAGGAAGTTGAAAATGATAGTGTTTTTCCTCGGCAAACGATTCACAGATTGTTTGCTACAAATAAGGCTATTGAGAAAGCGGCTAGCGCCATTACACAGGCTAAAAGACCATTGTTACTTGTTGGTGCTGGCGCCAATAGAAAACGTATTCGTGAGCCTTTGTCTAAGTTTTTGGATAAGACAGGTATCTTGTTTTTTAATACACAAATGGGTAAGGGTGCACTCAGCGGAAATGTTGATAAATTTATTGGTACAGCAGCCTTTTCTTCAAAGGATTATGTGCATGAGGCTATTAAAAAGGCTGATTTGATTATCAATGTCGGACATGATATTGTTGAAAAACCACCATTCATCATGAAAGGTGATGAGCAACAAGTGATCCATATTAATTTCCACTCAGCGCAGATTAAAGATATTTATTACCCTCAAATAGAGGTTGTCGGTAATATTTGTGACACCATATCTAGATTAACCGATGAGTTGTCAGGGTGTGTTAATTGCAATACTGAGTGGGTTGATGAGATTCGTGAACGCACAAGGGTTGCTATTCACTCTCTAGATGATGACTCTTCATTTCCAATGTTGCCGCAAAGAGTGGTGGCAGATGTGCGTAAAGTGATGGATTCTGAGGATATTGTTTCTTTGGATAACGGCATGTTTAAACTGTGGTTTGCACGTCACTACCATACGCGTGGACCCAATACATTGCTACTAGACAATGCACTAGCAACAATGGGCGCAGGCTTACCATCTGCGATAGCTTGTAGCTTAATATATCCGAAAAAGCGTGTACTAGCCGTCTGTGGTGATGGCGGATTTATGATGAACTCTCAGGAATTGGAAACAGCCACTCGTTTAAATTTGAATTTAGTGGTGTTGATTTTTAATGACAGTGGTTATGGCATGATTAAATGGAAGCAAGCTGCACAATGGTTGCCAGATTTTGCGCTTGATTTTAACAATCCTGATTTTGTCATGTATGCGCAAAGTTATGGGGCAATAGGTCATAGAATAGCGTCGAGTGATGAGCTTGTTCCAACTTTAAATAAAGCTTTTGAGGCGGGAGGTGTGCATGTTGTTGATCTGCCAATTGATTATTCGCAAAACACCAAAACTTTATTGGATGACTTGAAACAATTTGATTCTGAGGAATAAGAGAATGGCCAAAGAAATATTAACTGTTAACCAGGCATATACAGGCGAGATATTGGCTGAGTTAGAGATGCATGACAACATCCAAGTGAATGCCATGCTCTCAACCGCACAAGCTTTGCATAAAGATGGTTGCTTAAGTGTGAGCGAGCGCGTAGATGTTTTGAAAAAATTGGCTGATTTGGTTGATGCTGAACATGAAGATTTTTCACGTTTAATTGCCAACGAAGGTGGTAAACCAATTCGTGATGCACGTGTTGAGGTAACGCGAGCTGTTAATGGTATACACATTGCTATTACTGAAATTAAAAACAGCAAAGGCGTTGAAATACCAATGGATTTAAGTGCTGCAGGTGCTGGCCATGAGGCATTTACTATTCTCGAGCCAATTGGTGTTGTGGTTGCAGTGAGTGCTTTTAATCATCCACTTAATTTAAGTATTCATCAAATAATCCCTGCAGTGGCTGCAGGTTGTCCGGTCATTATTAAACCAGCATCTGTTACACCGTTGTGTTGTTTGCGCTTGGCCGAGCTTATCAAGCAAGCTGGATTGCCAGATGGCTGGGTGCAAGTGGCACTCACTAATCGTGAAAATTCTGAAAAATTAGTCACCGATCCAAGAGTAGCCTTTTTTAGTTTTATTGGTTCTGCTAAAGTGGGTTGGCATCTCAAATCAAAACTGGCACCAGGTACGCGTTGCGCACTAGAGCACGGTGGCGTGGCGCCACTGATCTTGGATGAATATGCAGATGAACAGGGTTTTGTTAATGGCGTGGTAAAGGCTAGCATGTACCATTCAGGTCAGGTTTGTGTTTCAGTGCAGCGTGTGTATGTGCCTGAAGCTAAAGCGCAAGCATTAGCGCAAAAAATTGCCGATGTTGCATCGACACAAATTGTAGGTGATGCGATCAATGAAGACAGTGATTTAGGCCCATTAATCTTGCCGAAAGAAACCGATCGGATTGAAGCCTGGGTAGATGAAGCTATTACTGAAGGTGCGACTTTAATCACTGGCGGCAAGCGGATTAACAAGGTTAGCTATGAGCCAACTGTTTTGCTTGATCCAGCTAAGAGCTCAAAAGTATCTACTCAAGAGATTTTTGGCCCTGTTGTGTGTGTTTACGGTTATCAAGCCATTGATGAAGCAATAGTGCAAGCCAACAGTTTGGATGTATCGTTCCAATCATCTATTTTTAGTGACAATGCATCTTTAGCAATGGATGTGGCGAAAAAGCTTGAAGCCAGTGCGGTGATGATTAACGACTATACCACCTTTAGAGTTGATTGGATGCCATTTGCAGGGCGTAAGCATTCAGGTTACGGTATTGGCGGTATTGGTTATTCTATGCGCGATATGCTTGAGCATAAAATGATTGTAACTAAGTCTTAATTAACCTTCAAATTGGTGCTTATATAGAGAGGCATATTCACCTTTTGCATCAATAAGGTCTTTATGTGAGCCTTGCTCAATAATTTCGCCACGGCGTAATACCACAATTCTGTCAGCTTTTTGAACCGTGCTAAGACGGTGTGCAATAATAATGGTAGTGCGATCTTTCTGCATTTCATCAATGGCGGCTTGCACTTGTTTTTCAGTGGCAGAGTCTAGCGCTGAAGTTGCCTCGTCTAAAATCAAAATAGGGCTGTCTTTGGCAATGGCTCTAGCAATCGCTAGGCGCTGGCGTTGTCCGCCAGAAAGTTTGGTGCCATCTTCACCAATTTCAGTTTCAAATTGTTCACTTAATTCTTGAATAAATTCATGCGCATTAGAAACTTTGGCAGCATGCTGTACTTGGGCATCGCTCATGGTGTCGATTTGACCGAGTGCGATATTGCCTTTAACTGTGTCGTTAAATAAGCGTACGTTTTGATCAACAAAAGCAATTTGTGATCGCAGTGAATCCACTTCAAACTTACTGATATCCGTACCATCAATGGTAATAACACCAGAATTTGGTGAGTAAAATTTAGCCAATAGTTGAATAATCGTGGTTTTTCCACTACCGGTTGAACCTACTAAGGCAACGGTTTCACCCGGTTTGATCTCTAAGTTGATATTATTTAAAACAGTGGTATCGCCAGAATAACCAAACGACACATCCTTAAATTCAATTGCACCTTTTGAATTGGTGAGTTGCTCCGTACCATCATTGTGTTCTTCCTCTTCATCAATCAACCCAAACACGCTTTCACCAGCTGCCATGGCAGTTTGTAGTGGTTTGTTGATATTAACGAGGCTTTTGGCAGGCTTAACCAGCATGCCCATCGCCGTAAAGAAAGACAAAAATTCACCAGCACTCATCTCTAATAAGGTGGATGAGAAATACACCACACTACCTAAAGAGAGGCCGATTAAAATATTAACGAATCCCGTGTTAAATGCGCCTGTCATATCGACTTTGAATCGTTGTTGGCGAATGCTTTTAATTAGGTCGTTAAATTTGTTGCTTTCTTGGTCTTGTGCATGATAGATTTTAACCAAAGAACTGCCAGAGATATTTTCATCTAAAAGATGTGTCATTCTGCCCATTGAATTTTGCACTTTTTGGGATGAACTACGCATACGATTTGACGAAAGTTTGACCGCTAAATAGACCAATGGAAGTAGGATAATCAGCGTCAAACTCAACTGCCAATTTTTATAAAATAAATAACCAACCAAGATAATAACAGTCATCGATGATTTGATAAAATCTAGCCAAATACTTGAGGCAGCAGCAGCGATTTGCTCAACATCAAAGGTCAGTTTGGATAAGGTTTTTCCAGTAGGATGTTTATCAAAGTAAGATTTCGGTAGCTTTAATAATTTTGCAAACATGTCAACACGCAAATCCATAATCACTTTATTGGACACCCAAGAGCTGGCAGCAGTAGAAGTCATTGCAAAAATTGAGCTAAGTACAATCACGCCAAATAACGCCAAAGCGTAAATTAAAGCGATTTGTTGGTCGCGCTCGGCGGCAAACAACTCATCAACAATACGACCAGTAATTTCAGGAATAGAGCTTTCGAGTGCGGTTGCAAACATCATCATTACTGAAGTAAAAATGAGCTTGCCAATATGCGCTTTTAGGTAAAAAAAAAGCCTTGAAAAAAACTGTTTATATTGCATCGATATTTACTATGATTTAATACGTCCATATTCTACACAGTTTTGTGTATCATAACCATTTCAACTTTGTTAGTTTTCGATGACAACAAAATACATCTTTATTACTGGTGGTGTGGTTTCCTCTTTAGGTAAAGGAATCGCTTCAGCCTCTCTAGCTTCACTTTTAGAATCACGCGGACTTAACATTACCATGCTTAAGCTGGATCCGTATATTAACGTTGATCCTGGCACCATGAGCCCATTCCAACATGGCGAAGTCTTTGTCACCAATGATGGCGCTGAAACCGACCTTGACCTTGGTCATTATGAGCGATTTGTGCGTATTCAACTCGGCAAGAAAAATAACTTTACTGCAGGTCGTGTGTATGAAAATGTGATTGAACGCGAGCGTCGTGGTGACTATTTGGGTGCGACCGTTCAGATTATTCCGCACATTACCAATGAGATTAAAACCTTAATGATGGCAGGTGCCCAAGGCGCAGATGTGGCATTGGTAGAGATTGGTGGTACAGCTGGTGACATTGAATCCTTGCCATTTATGGAGGCCATTAGGCAAATGAGCCTTGATGTTGGCCGTGAAAATACTTTATTTGTGCATTTAACTTTATTGCCTTATATTAAAGTAGCAGGTGAATTAAAGACAAAACCAACGCAGCACTCGGTGAAAGAATTAAGAGGTATTGGTATTCAGCCCGATATTTTGATTTGTCGATCAGAGCAAGAGCTTCCTGAGGCTGAACGCCAAAAAATTGCACTCTTTACCAATGTAGAAGAAAGCTCAGTGTTTACTTCGCTCGATGTTGATACGATTTACAAAGTGCCACAAGCATTACATGAGCAAGGTTTGGATAATGTTGTTGTTAGGAAGCTTGGTCTTGATTGTAAAGACGCAGATTTAAGCGAATGGAGTAGTGTTGTTGATAAACTTAATAGCCCAACACACAGTGTTGATATTGCCATGGTTGGTAAATATATGGATTTGACCGAAGCATACAAGTCGTTGTCGGAATCATTGCTTCATGCGGGTGTGCATACACAAACTAAAGTTAATATTCATTATTTTGATTCTGAAGAAATTGAAAAAAATGGCACTGATTGCTTGAACGAAATGAGTGCCATATTGGTACCAGGTGGTTTTGGTAATCGTGGTGTTGAAGGCAAGATTGCAACGGTTAAATATGCTCGTGAAAACAAGGTGCCTTATTTAGGTATTTGTTTGGGTATGCAAGTAGCCGTAATTGAATATGCACGCCATATGGCTAATATGATTGATGCCAATAGTACTGAATTTAATGAAGATACACCCTATCCAGTCGTTGGTTTAATTACTGAATGGCAAGAAGATGATGGTAGTGTGCAAACTCGAGATGAGGATTCTGATTTGGGCGGCACTATGCGTCTAGGTGGTCAGGAATGTGCATTGGTTAAAGGCACGAATGCCAGAGAAATTTATGGAAAAGATGTGATTATTGAACGTCATCGTCATCGTTATGAAGTTAATAATCAGCTAATTGGAAAGATTGAAAAGGCAGGGCTGACGATTTCTGGTCGTTCTATTGATGGTACATTGGTAGAGATGGTTGAAATTAAAGATCACCCTTGGTTTGTGGCTTGTCAGTTTCATCCAGAATTTACATCAAGTCCACGTGATGGACATCCGTTATTTGAAAGCTTTATTAAGGCCGCATCTGAGGCGCATAATTTAATTCTATCTGCATAATGTTTGATCAAGCCTTAGAATATTGGGGCGACGATAAATTTCCTCAATATTTTAAACAAGCTGTTAAGTCGCTAGAACTTGGCGTATTACCTCTAAAAGATTGCTGTCATCACAGCGCGGTTATTGATCAAACAACCATTGAGCCAATTATCTTATCTAGTCTTGAAACCCAAGATACAGTTGAAATAAAAACTGGCGTGTTCTTTTGTGAGGTACTATCAGGTTGCGCTTGTAGTGACGACCCATCTCAAGCTAAGATTTTAGAAAATTCGTATTGTGAATTAATGATTATCCTAGATAAAAATACAAAAGAAGCCTGTTATTCTAGCGCTTCTTCCGTTTCTTAATAAATTGCATTAGACGACGTTTCTTTACGATTTGTCTAGCATTTAACTCGTTCTTATTGTCTTTAAAAGGGTTCTCACTGCTTTTGTATTCCATTCTAATCGGCGTATTAGTGAGTTTTAACTCTCTCATGAATAGATTTTTTAAGTAGCGTTCATAAGCATTTGGCACGCTTTGTAAGTGGTTACCATGGAATGTAAAGGTAGGTGGAAACACATCAGACTGATTAACATACTTAATTTTTAAACGTCTGCCCTTAACAGGTGGTGGCTGATGCCCTTGATTGGCTTTTTCTAAAATCTTATTTAATATCGAGGTTGGGTGTTTTTCACCTGCACTTTGATAAGCTTTTTGAATAGGGCTAAATAGCTTGCCGACGCCAGAGCCGTGCAGGGCAGAAATGTAATGCACGCTGGCATAATTGACAAATGACAGCTTAACATCAAGCTTACGTTTAACTTCTGATTTTTGATAGTCGTCCAGCCCATCCCATTTATTGATCGCAATCATTAAAGCTCTGCCTTTGTCGGCAATCATACCAAGTAGGGTGGCATCCTGCTCAGTAACGCCTTCGTGTGCATCTAATACCAGGATAACCACGTGTGATTTTTCTAGGGCGTCAATGGCTTTAATGATTGAAAATTTTTCAATTTTTTCATGGGTAGAGCGCTTACGTCGAATACCAGCCGTATCAATTAGTGTGTATTTTTGTCCTTCACGTTCAAAAGGAATATAGATACTATCGCGAGTGGTGCCGGGCAGGTCAATTGCCAGTACGCGCTCTTCACCTAAAATACGGTTAATCAGCGTAGATTTACCCACGTTAGGTCTGCCTAGTACCGCAACAGCAATACCATCAACGTCTTCATCGTTTTCTTCGTCATTAGTCGCCCTAGGCAAGAGTGGCAATGTGTGCTCGATGAGTTCTGCAATACCTTGACCGTGTTCAGCTGCAATTAGGACAGGCTCTCCCAAGCCTAATTCATAAAATTCTGCAGCCAAGGTTAAATCTAAGCCTTCGGCTTTATTACAAACAAGAATGATATTTTTTTTGAGTCGACGTAGTTGCGCGCCAATTTCTTGATCTAGGCCAATCACACCATCTCTGGCGCTAACAATAAAATAAATAACATCAGATTCTTCTAAGGCGCTTAATACCTGACCTTGAATGCCACTGTCAACGACATTATCTTCATTGGTTAAGCCACCAGTATCAATAATAGTAGCAAAAGTTTCACTGTCGTCATCTAATAAAACTTCTGCATATTGGCGGTCACGTGTTAAACCCTCAAAGTCAGACACCAAAGCCTGACGAGAGTTACTTAAACGGTTAAATAGTGTGGATTTACCAACATTTGGGCGTCCAACTAATGAGATAACGGGTAAGCCCACAACGTAGAAAAGTGTTAATTAAGATCGTTTAATTTGATTTGAATTAAATTCTTTAATTCTGAATCAGTTGACAACTGAGCTAACGCTAGTTGGTAGTGTTTTTTGGCAGAGTTAATGTTGTTTTGTGACAAGTAAACATCACCCTTGGTGTGATTATATAAGCCACTAAAAGCTGTATTTTCATCACTACCAAGTACGGCCAGTGCTTGATCATGATTACCCATTTGTAAATAAATAGCAGCTGATCTTAATTTGGCTGTATGTGCGATAAATTCATTTTCAGTGTTTAACAAAGGCGACAAATGATCAAGTGCCTGCTGATAGTTGCCAGCCAACACAGCATGTTTTGCGTTCATTAAGATAGATTGCTGTGTGTAACCGCTGTCTGCGTGATCATTCTGTAGGGCGGCTAGGGCTTGTGTATTGTTTGCATTATTGACTGTTGAGAGATAGTAAGAGCGTGCTTCAACAGATTGTGCTTGTTGGTAGTTTTTGTAGTAGTCTAAACCCCAAATAGCACCCAAACCGATAGCCACACCAGCAACTATTTGAGGGACATTTTCTCTAAGCCATTTTTTGATTTGTTCAGCTTGTTCGTCTTCGGTTTTACCAACTTCAATGAAATTTTTCATAGGACAGTTCTCTTAATTTTTAAAATATTGAATCGCATCTTCTAAGCTCATGGTTTGTTGCTCACCTTGGCCTTTAAGTGGTTTAATCGCGATTTGATTGTTTTGTATTTCTTCTTCGCCTAGGATTAAAGCATAGTCAGCATTGGCTTTATCTGCTTTTTTAAATTGTGCTTTGAAGCTACCTAGGGTGATGTCATTATAAAGTATTACTTTAGGCAGTGCATGATGCAGTTGTTCGGCAATTTGCATTGATTTTAGCTGTGCATTTTCGCCTAATGCTACTATATAGATTGATAAAGGTGTTTTGTTAATCAATAATCCATGTTCTTCGATTAGCAGGATTAAGCGTTCTAATCCTAAGGCAAAGCCAACCGCAGGCGTAGGTTTGCCACCCATTTTTTCTACTAGGCCGTCGTAACGACCACCTGCACAAATGGTGCCTTGTGATCCAAGATCGGTTGTTGTCCACTCAAACACAGTGCGATTGTAATAATCTAGCCCTCTAACCAACCGTGTGTTGATGACATAAGGAATGTTTAAGCATTCTAAATAGGCTTTAAATTCATCAAAATGCTTGTTTGACTCGTCATCAAGATGATCCATGAGTTTGGGTGCAGCGTTAATCAATGGCTGCATGTCTTTATTTTTACTGTCTAGAATACGCAGTGGATTTGATGATAAGCGTCGCGTAGAGTCTTCGTCTAGTTGCCCCTTGTGCTCAGTGAAATAATCCACCAATACAGAGCGATAGTTTGCTCTCGCTTCGGCTGACCCTAAAGTGTTAATTTCCAAAGTAACGTTTTGTAAGCCGAGGTTTTGCCACAGTGAGTGGGTCATTGCCATGAGTTCAGCATCTATTTTGGCAGTTTCAGCGCCAAATACTTCAACACCGACTTGGTGGAATTGACGGTAGCGCCCTTTTTGCGGGCGCTCGTGTCGGAACATGGCGCCTTGGTAAAAGACTTTTTGAATACCTTCTCTTGGCAAGTTATGCTCTATCATAGCGCGTACACAGCCAGCAGTGCCTTCAGGTCTGAGACTTAGGCTTTCACCATTAGACTCTTTCCAAGAGTACATTTCTTTTTCAACAATATCAGTCGCATCTCCAATGGCACGGCAAAAAGTATCGGTTTTTTCAACCACAGGTGTACGAATATTTTTAAAACCATAAGAGGCAAACAAATCAAAGATTGTTTTTTCTAACGACAACCACAAAGCAGAATCTTTGGGAAGTAAGTCGTTCATTCCACGAATGGCTTGGATTTTGTTAGACATAGCGGTTATAAAATATTAGTTAAGTTATTTTACCCATGAAAAAGCTTGGATTAATTTGATTTATTCGTTTTTGACCCAAGCCCGGCTTGGGTCTGAGTTATAATGGTGAGCATGTCACTTAGAAAGACGCCATTAATAAATAATGAGTATTATCATGTGTTTAATCGTGGTGTGGATAAGCGTGTTATCTTTACTAGTAAAGATGAATTGTATTTCTTTTTTAATAGGATGCAAGACCTAAATAGTACCGACGTTAGTAATGCCATAAAGTTAAAAAGGAAAAGGCATAAAAATATGGTAAATATAGGTGATGGTGAGAAGCTGGTTAGCATTGTTGCTTATTGTTTATTACCAAATCATTTTCATTTGTTGTTAAAACAACAGAGTGACAATGGCATTGCAAAATTTATGCAAAGGCTTAGTACTTCTTATGTTAAATTTTTTAATCAAAAACACAAAAGAAGTGGCTCCTTATTTCAAGGTAGATTTAAATCCAATCATGTTGATGGAAACTATTCTCTATCTACTGTTGCAAGTTATGTGAATTTAAATTACAAACATCATAAATTAGACCCAAATAATAAGTTGATTAAATCCAGTATTTTTGAATATTTTTCAACTGAATTAGGAGATTGTATTTGCGATCAAGAAGAAAGAAGCAAGGTATTAAGTGAAGCTGGAGGGGTTGAGATGTATAAAGCTTACTCCAAGTCAGCTTCAATTGCTTTTGCAAATAATAAAGGTATTTTGTTGACTGATGATGATTTTGAATTTTAGACCCAAGCCGGGCTTGGGTCTAAAAATAATTTGACTTATTCATTGCTGATGCCACTTGGAACATGACCAGTTGGTACGTATTGAGAGGCAGATTGACAGTGTTTGTGCTGATCATCGAAAAAAATATCTGCACTAAATTCTTTTAAGAAAACACCTTTGTCTAGTCCGCCTAAGAAAAACGACTCATCGATACGAATACCCCATTCTCGCATGGTGTGAATGACGCGTTTGTGTGAGGGGGCAGAGCGTGCTGTAACCAGTGCAGTCCTAATCGGGTTATTTTCTACCGGGAAGGCAGATTGAATTTTGTGTAGGGATTTTAAAAAGCACTTAAAAGGCCCGGCCTTGAGCTCTACATTGGCTGAATTTTTTTCATTTTCTTCAAAAGCTTCAATGCCTTTTTCTTGGTATATTTTTTCTGCTTCATCTGAAAAGATGACAGCATCACCATCAAAAGCAATGCGCAGTTGCGTGTCATGAGAATCATTTGACCCAGAACCCACAATAGAGGCAGCGGCAAAGCCCGATTCTAGTGCTTTTTGTACATCTTGATAGTTGCTTGATAAAAACAAGTCTGCCTCAAAAGCGCCAACTAAAGTGTGTGTGCTTTCGCCACGGGTAAAGGCTGCTCGTGAGATGTTAAGCCCATAATGTTCAATCGAATTAAAGATGCGTAAGCCAGTATCAGCGCTGTTGCGAGAGAGTAAGATAACATCAATTGGGTTTTGCTTGGTATTAAGGTTTAATAGTTTTTTAACTAGGGTAAAGCCAACGCCGGGTTTTAAGATAACCTCTTCATTTTCTTCTTGGTGTTTAGCGTAAGCCTCTACACCATGCTCTTTAAAAATTTGGTGCGACTCGTCTAAGTCAAACAAAGCTCTTGACGAGATTGCAATAACCAATTTTCCTTCAGCTTTTGGATCTACAGCGTCTGCCATGATGCTCCTTGAGAAGGTGAATTGGATTTATCCAAGAGAGGCTGCCCTGGGGTATATTTACTTAGGCAATAATCTAACCATCTTTCGATAAAAGTATTGAGTTCCCATTGTATATCCATATCAGAGCACTTGGCTAAGAATGGGTGGTTAACGTTAAGCGTGGTTTCGTTACAGACTGAAATGACTTCGAGAAGATTGGCATCAAAATATACTTTAAATTTAATATCAGGTCGGTTGATTGATCCCGCAGGGGAGTCAAGCTGATGAGTCAAAATAAAAGTAGTGGTGTAAGGCGTTTTGTCTTCTACAAACAAATGCAAGTCATGTTCACCTGAACACTTAGCAACACTATGATGCGAGATAATCGGTAGCAAGGGAATGAGTTGTGATATTTTTTTAAAATTAATCTCAAACAAATCAGAAACCTGAGCGTAGCTTTTTGGCTTTTGCTGATTATATAAATCTCTGATGAGTGTTGTTTCTAAATCCATTGTGTGCTGTATTCTAATTTGCCATTACTGTGTAATGTGTATTGGTTAAATCCAATTCTATTTTCATTGTCAAATTGTAGCGCAGTCGATGGACATGAAATAAGCGCAACATCGTTGTTGTTAAATTCACTGGCTTGGTGGGCATGCCCCCACAAAACTGCCTTTATTTTAGGGTATTTATTCATCACATTGAACAGTTCGTCTGCATTTTCTAATGAGAGTGAATCATCCCAATTTGATTGCATAGAAACAATTGGATGATGTAGAGCAACAATGTTGTATTTAGCCTTGCTGTTTTGTAAATCTTGATCAAGCTGATGAAGTGCTTGTTTAGTGACATAGCCACTGGTTTTTGATGCTTGAGTTGAATCAATAATAACCACTTCCCAATCACCTAGGCTAAATTTGGAAATCAGTTGTTTAGAGAAAATTTGATTGAGATTGTCTATTTGGTCATGATTGCCACTCAACACGACAATATCAGATTTAATTGGTGCAAGCATCTGTTGTAATACTTGGTAAGAATTAAGTGTTCCGTTATGAGTAAGATCGCCTGTAATCAGTAAGGTGTCACAGTTGTATTTAGCTACAGCATCAATAACCGAAGTCAGGTTGGCGTGAGTATCTACACCCATCGATTCTACTTGGTCGTCAATATGGCAGTCACTAATTTGGATTAAGTTGTAGCTTTGTTTCACGGCGCTGATTCAAAGCTAACACGAGCGCTTAATCCGGTGAGCAACTCGTAGCTAATCGTGTCACTATTATTAGCAACCACCTCAACAGGCAGTTGATCGTCACCCCATAAAGTCACTTTATCGCCAACATTGGCTTTTGTTGTACTAATGTCTACACAAATCAAATCCATTGACACACGGCCAACCAATGGACACAAAATACCGTTAATAAGTACAGGCGTGCCATTTTTGGCATGTCTAGGGTAGCCATCACCATAACCAATACCAATCACAGCCAACGTGGTGTTTTTATCGGCTGTCCAGGTGGCACTATAGCCAACTGATTCGCCCGCTTGCAAGGTTTTGATTGAGAGTATGGGTGCAGACAACCTCATCACTGGTTTAAGTTGATCGTTAGGTGTGTTAAATGGGGATGCGCCATACAGCATAATACCAGGGCGTACAAAATCAAATACAGCCTCTGCTTGAGAGAGGATTGCGGCAGAGTTTGCCATCGATCGAGTATTTGCTTTAGCTGTTAATGTTTTAAAGCGATTAAGCTGGGCTTTATTCATAGGGTGATCAATTTCGTCAGCACAAGCAAAATGACTCATAACGCAGGCAATTTTTATCAATGAATGATCATCAAATAAAGACAAGCATTCTTGATATTCTTCACTAGATAAACCTAGTCGATGCATACCAGTATCAATTTTTAGCCAAATATTAACCGCTTGTTTGGTGTTATTAATAATAGAAATTTGTGATGCATGGTGTACAATAATATGGCAATTCAAATCAATGGCGTGTTGTAATTCAGCCTCTGAATAGATGCCTGATAATAGCAAAATAGGGTGCTTGGTAATCGCTCGTAATTTTTCAGCTTCTGTTAGTTCACTAACAGCCAACATATCTGAGTTATTAATTAATGGATGAATACAATCTAGATGATGACCATAAGCATCAGCTTTGATCATTGACACTATCTTAGCGCCAGAGGATAGCTGTTTTACAACAGATAAATTATGAGCGAGTGCTGATTGTGAAATAGAGGCAGTGGCTTGCATAAAGTTGCCTATTAGAAGTTAAAACTCTTCTGTATCAAAATTGTCCGCGTTATTCAAATAGGCTGCTTCTATTTGGTTTTCATCCGGCGCATTTGTCATTTGGTCGTCATAGGCCAAATTATCAAAACGTGTGTATTGTCCCGTCCATTTTAATTTTATTCTGCCTGTTTCTCCATTACGATGTTTAGCAACTTCTAAATCTGCTTTGCCAATTTCATCAGGGTTGGCATTTTCCCCTTCTTTAGAGGCGTAGTATTCGTCTCGATAGACAAAGGCAATAATATCAGCATCTTGTTCAATAGAGCCAGATTCACGTAAGTCAGACATCATTGGCATACGGCCTTTGTTTGCATAAGGGCGAGACTCTACACCACGATTAAGTTGAGATAGGGCAATCACAGGTACGTCAATTTCTTTAGCTAACGCTTTGAGTGAGCGAGAGATTTCAGAGATTTCTTGCACTCTATTTTCACTCTTTCCATGTACGGTCATTAACTGCAGATAATCAATCATGATGAGTGATAATTCTGGGTATTGTCTTTTCATTCGTCGCGCTTTTGCACGAATTTCAGTTGGGGTGATAGACGGGGTTTCGTCAATTAGGATGTCATTATTTTCCATCGCTCTAACAGCATGATTAAAACTATTCCAATCAGTTTCAGTCATGTCGCCAGCGCGTATTTTTTTACTGTCAATGTGTCCAAATGAAGAAATCATGCGAAGCATCAAAGATTCGGTAGGCATTTCTAAAGAAAAAACCAATACTGGCTTATTTTGCTCAATCGCAACATTGCCAACAATATTCATAGCAAGTGCTGTTTTTCCCATTGAAGGTCGTCCTGCAATAATAATCAATTCACCATTTTGCAAACCTGAAGTTTTTTCATCTAAATCGGTGAATCCGGTTTCTAGCCCCGTTAGTCCGCCTTTATTTTTCGCCCATTCTTGAACTGTATTTACCACGTTTTTGGTAATTTCTTTTATATTGATAACATCTTGCTTTCCACGAGTAATTTGCTCAGCAATATTAAATATTTTTCGCTCAGAAAGATCAATTAATTCTTGTAATTCAGTATCTTTTGGATGGTAAGCAGCATCCGCAATCTCGTGGCTAGTGATAATAAGCTGTCGATAAACTGAAAGCTCTCGCACATGTTTTGCATAAGTTTGAATGTTAGATATGCTAGGCGTGTTTTCAGCAATTTGTGCCAAATAAGCAAAACCACCCACTGAATCCTCTTCACCTGTTTTTTTTAATCGCTCTTTAACAGTTAGAATATCGGCAGGATCACCGTGCTCTAAAAGTAGGGCGATTGCATTAAAAATAAGTCGGTGAGAGGCATTATAAAAATCATCGACTGTTAACGCATCAGCTACCTGCTCCCAGGCCTCATTATGTAGTAATAATCCACCAAGTACAGATTGCTCTGATTCTAGTGAATTTGGCGGTATATTAGCGTTTTCGATGTCCATGTGCGTTGTTTAAATAATAAAAAACCCTCTCTCGAGGGTTTTAATTTTAACGCAAATTTTAAGTGATAATGTTAGTTATTCTTCATCTTCTGAAGCTTCAACTACGACCTTAACATCGACGTTAATATCAGTGTATAAAGTAACGCTAATATCATACTCACCAACATAACGAATTGCCTCTGGCATGTTGATATCACGCTTTTCAACCTCATGGCCACTAGCTGCCAAATTAGCAACAATATCTGCTGTGCCGATAGAGCCAAATAGTTTGCCTTCATCGCCAGCATTTGCTGTAATGGCACAAACAACACCTGACATAGCTTCAGCTTTAGCCTGCGCATCTTTTAATGCAGCTGCTTCTTTTGCTTGTAGATCGGCCTTAATTGCTTCAAATTCAGCCATGTTAGCTGTTGTTGCTGGCTTAGCCTTGCCTTGTGGAATTAAGAAGTTACGTGCATAGCCCGACTTAACGTTAGCCAAATCGCCTAAGTTGCCTAATTTACCAATTTTTTCTAATAAAATTACTTGCATGATTAACTCCTATTTCTTGTGTTTGTCAGTATAAGGAATCAATGCTAGGAATCTAGCTCTTTTGATTGCAGTGGTTAGTTGACGTTGGAATTTAGCACTGGTACCTGTCATTCTTGATGGTGTAATTTTGCCACTCTCGTCAATATTCTTTAGTAGTACATCCACATCTTTGTAGTCAATTTCTTTAACGCCTGCAGCGGTAAAACGACAAAAAGTGTTGACTTTAATTTGAGGTCTGCGTTTTCTCTTTTGTTGCTTAGCCATAATAATCTCCTATCTCTTAACCGGTTTCTTGTCTTCGTCTTTAGCGTTCATCATTGCTGAAGGCTCAGTAATCGCTTCTTTTTTAGAAATAATTAAATTTCTTAAGATTGAATCATTAAAACGGAAATTATAATTTAGCTTATCAAGTGTTTCTTGACCACACTCAATGTTCATCATTAAGTAATGCGCTTTATAAATTTTGTCAATTGGATAAGCCAGGTGTTTACGACCCCAGTCTTCTTCACGGTGAATATTACCACCGTCAGCAGTAATCATTTCTTTGTACTTATCCATCATAGTACCTACCTGAGCCGATTGGTCAGGGTGCACAATAAGTGCTATCTCATAGTGTCTCATGAGTTCTTTCTCCTTATGGTTATTATAAAAATAGCTTGGAACACCACGCTCTCAAGCAAGGGAGTGGGTATTTTATACTAATTGTAAGTTTTTCACAATCATTAATCAGTACGAAAAAACCTTTAACAGGTGGATTTTGTTAAAATTGACTCAATATATTGACAAAGGTGTTTACTTTCTTGATTTCAAAACCAATCACTATTAAATGGCTAAAGCGCTTAATGCTATTGGGTATTTTGTTGTTTTCCTTGTATTTGGGTTATTTAAATTATTTGGTCAAAACTGAATTTTCAAAGCCGCTAACGCCGACTCATTCTACTTTGTCATTAGAGCAATACCCTAAGCCGTTGTTAAACATGTTGTTATTGGTGGAGGATCAATCGTTTTTTAATCATCCGGGCGTGGATTTTAAAGAAATTGCCAGAGTGTTACGTGATTATTGGCTGCATGATAAGCCAATACGAGGGGCGAGCACACTAACTCAGCAATTGATCAAAAATACTTTGTTAACTAGAGAGCAAACGATTAGTCGTAAACTTAACGAAGTGTTGATGGCGTTATTACTTGAGGCGTCTTTTGACAAAGATTTTATCCTTAATCGTTATATGAATACGGTGTATCTTGCACAGCAGGGCAATACCCCAATTTATGGGTTCGAGAAGGGTGCTCAATTTTACTTCAACCAGTCTATTGGTGATTTATCAGCTGAAGAAGTGGCAACCTTAGTAGCTTTGGTAAAAGGGCCGAGTTATTACCATCCAATCAAACATGCTAAAAGATTAGCCAAACGCAGGCAATTGGTTTTATCTATCTATAATAAGTTTGAGAAAATTGTAAAATAATCAAATCATGAATTTATTAGCGATCGATACCTGTACTGAAGTTTGTTCAGTGAGTCTTTACACCGACGGTGTGAAGATTAATCGTTTTGTTAAAGATGTGGCAAAAAGCTCAGGGCTTATTTTGCCTTTGTGTGACGAGGTGTTTGCCGAAGCAGATGTCACTGTGGCTGATTTAGATAGCATTGTTTACACCAAGGGCCCTGGTGCATTTACCGGTGTGCGTATGTGTATTGGCGTAGTACAAGGTATGTCATTGGCGCATGATATTCCCACCATGGGTTTTTCTACTTTAGAGCTTGTAGGTTTTGGTGCAGCCAAAAAACATAAGTCTGAAAAAATTGCTGTCGCACTTGATGCTCGTATGGGCGAAGTGTACTGGGGCGTATATCAAGACCAAAAACTGTCTAATGAGAGCCTTAAGAATCCAAATGACGTTGATGTGTTAAATCAAGATTTTATCGGTGTGGGTACGGGCTGGGGCGCTTATGAAAGCGAGCTGTCTAAGCAAACAGGTGTTAATCATTATGAGTCAAATTTTTATCCTAAGGCTGAAAATTTAATTGATTTGTATCTAAATCACAAAGACAATCAAAGCAATGAATTACCACTACCGACTTATTTACGTAATAATGTGGCGCAGAAATCATTAAAATAATTTGCAATTCTTAATCATTAATTATTAATCAGTATGTGGAAATGGATTCAGGCGTTTGCCTCACCACAAAATTTTTACCGGATTAGCGAAAAACTAATTCCTTGGTTTTTATATCCGTTTATTGCCTTAACTTTGGTAGGGCTATATTGGGGTTTGTCTGTGTCACCAGCTGATTATCAGCAAGGTGATAGTGTGCGTATTATGTATGTCCATGTACCCGCTGCATGGATGAGCTTACTTATTTATGTGGTCATGGCTATTGCAGGTGCGATAGGTCTTATTTGGCAAATTAAGTTGGCTAATGTAGTGGCATCTGTTTCAGCGCCGATTGGTGCGGCTTTTACTTTCTTGGCCTTAGTCACTGGAGCGGTATGGGGTAAGCCAATGTGGGGTACTTGGTGGGTATGGGACGCACGCCTAACCTCTGAGCTAATCTTATTGTTTTTGTATTTAGCTTATATGTCGCTTAACAATGCTTTTGACAACCCTAAAACTGCAGCCAAAGCTTCTTCAGTATTGGCAATTGTGGGTTTAGTAAATATTCCGATTATTTATTATTCAGTTGAATGGTGGAATAGCTTGCACCAAGGTTCAAGTGTGAGTGTAACCAAAGTATCAATGCAGATCGATATGTTTATTGCTTTAATGCTAATGAGCTTTGCTTTTAAATTTTTATATGGCGCTTTAGTGTTGATGCGAGGTAGGGACGAAGTATTAGTAAGGGAACAGAATTCACGCTGGGTTAAGGACATTATTACCGGAGGTCAGAGATGATAGCATTACTTGATTTGGTGTCATTTGATAAATACACCTACTATATATGGTTTTCATATTTTTTAACTTTTGCGGTGATTTCCGTTCTATTTTTTAGAACCAAATCACTTCACGAAAATGCAATTACTCAATTACGCATTAAATACTCAAGAGGTAAGTAGATGACTAAAAGACAAAACAGAATGGTGTTGGTTGGACTTTTAATTGCAGGCGCAATTTTAGCAGTGACGCTTTTATTGCAAGCATTGGGCAGCAATACTAACTATTTTTATTCGCCAACTGAAGTGGCAGAAGGAAAGGCGCCGACAGGTAAGAGTTTTCGTTTAGGCGGTTTAGTTGCTGTAGGTAGCGTAAAGCGTAAAGATATGACGGTTAACTTTGATGTAACAGACAATAAAAACAAATTTAGCATTGAATATACCGGCATCTTGCCAGATTTGTTTAGAGAGGGGCAGGGTATTATTACCACAGGCTCATTAGTGAATGGCACGTTTGTAGCAACAGAAGTGCTCGCCAAGCATGATGAAAATTACATGCCGCCTGAAGTGGCTGACGCTTTAGAAAAAACCAAAAAATCTGAACAATAGCCATGGGTAAATTTTTACCATTAGCTTTATTTGTTGTATTAGCGTATTTTTTATTAGATGGTTTGGGGCGCGATACTAAGACACTACCCTCACCATTAATTGGCAAACCTTTTCCTAATCTTGAAGTGGTGGATTTTCATACGGGAGAAAAATACCTAACCCAAGATAAATTAAAAGACAAAATATCGCTGGTCAACGTTTGGGCATCTTGGTGTGCTACTTGCCATGTAGAGCATCAAATGTTAATCAATATTGCCAAGTCTGACCCAGTGCAAATGATGGGTATTAACTATAAAGATGAAAAAAAATCAGGCACTTGTGTTGAAGCAGATAGAGATCACACTAATTTTGGTGATTGTTTTTTAAGTATGCGTGGCAACCCATTTGATTTTGTTGTTTTCGATGAGGAGGGGAAACTGGGTTTAGAGTTAGGCGTATATAGAGTGCCAGAGACTTTTTTAGTGGATGATAAAGGTGTGATTATATTCAAACACTTAGGAGAAGTTACGCCACAGATTTGGAAAAATGATATCTTGCCTTTAATTAACCAACTAAAAAAATAGGATATTAATAGAAGATAAGGAATACCATATTTTTTATGAAAAGCTATTGACAGCAAGGTTTTTTGATGGATAATTCATTGAAATTCCTTTACTTAAAGGCTTAGATTTTTTTAACCAAGAATAATATTTTTTACACAGGAGAACAAAAAAATGAATAAATCAGATTTAGTAGCAGCAATTGCAGATGCTTCAGGTTTAACTAAGGCAGATGCAGCTCGCGCATTGGACGCAACAACAGGCGCAATCACTGGTGCGTTAGCAGGCGGTGACAATGTAGCAATTACTGGCTTCGGTAGTTTCCTAGTCAGAGACCGTGCAGCACGTACAGGTCGCAACCCACAAACTGGCGCAGCAATCCAAATTGCAGCCTCTAAAGTACCGGCATTTAAAGCAGGTAAATTACTCAAAGAATCAGTCAATTAAATATTTACTTGAGTATAATATGCCCGGTGCTTAGTTAAGTACTGGGTATATTTTTTTGGGCGCTTAGCTCAGTTGGGAGAGCATCGCCCTTACAAGGCGAGGGTCACAAGTTCAAGTCTTGTAGCGCCCACCAAAAAAATTCGGAGCGGTAGCTCAGCTGGTTAGAGTGCCTGCCTGTCACGCAGGACGTCGCGGGTTCGAATCCCGTCCGCTCCGCCATAACTTTCTTGTTGGTTATGGTCTTCGAATTTACCTAATTTTCATTTAAACAAATTCATCATACAAAGCCATCCAAGTGTGTGTGGTTTTTCGTTTATAATTCTTGTTTTTTATTAATGAAACAGCTTTAGTCGCTTTGTCGAATAGGCTATTCACACCATCACTATGTTAAGTTCTATTAAAGATAAAACCAAAGGTCCAATTACGATTGTTATTGTTGTATTAATTTCATTGACTTTTGTCATCACTGCACTTTATGGTATTGATTTTAATAGCTCTGGCAGTGTGGTTGCTAATGTAGATGGGGAGGAAATTTCTCAAAAAGAGTTTTTATCAGAGTTTAATCCAAAGAAAAGACAGCTCCAGCAAGAGCTGGGTGAAAAGTACACGGCTGAATTTGACAGCATACTCAAACAATCAACAATTGAATCAATGGTTAATAGACGTCTTTTAGATCAATTAGCTGAAGATATGAGCCATGCAACAACTGCAGAAGAGTTACAAATACTGATTCAGTCTAACAATGTTTTTAAAGTTGACGGTCAGTTTTCTTTAGAAAGGTATAAAAAGTTACTAGCGCTTAATGGTTATAGTGATGTTAAGTACGAGACAACTAAATTAGCAGAGCTAACCCAAGGCCAAATAAAATACAATTTATTAGATTCTGCTTTTGTTACACCTTCTGCATTAAAAAACCTGCAAGCACTCAATGACCAACAGCGTGAGTTTAGCTATATCCAGTTAAATGCAAATAATTATTCAGACAAAGTAGAAGTAGCTGCCAAGAGTGTCAAAGATTTTTATGACAATCAAAAAGAGTCTTTCTTTGAGCCTCAAAAATTAAAAGTTGATTTTGTTGAATTGTCACTTGATCAAATTAGTAAAACCATTCAAGTTAATGATGATGAATTGTTTAATTTTTATGAGGATGAGAAAGAGCGTTTTACGACTGAGGAAGAGCGCCAAGCCCAGCATATTTTGGTTGAATCTGAACAGCAAGCAAAACAACTTATTACCCAGTTAAACGAAGGCGCTGACTTTGCTAAATTAGCAGTAAAACATTCTCAAGACACTGGTTCAAAAGACGCTGGCGGCGATCTTGGATTTTTTACCTTAGGTGTGATGATGCCTGAATTTGAAGCTAAAGTATTTAGCATGAAAGTAGGTGAAGTTAGCACCCCAGTGAAAACAGAGTTTGGCTACCACGTGATAAAGCTAAATGCAATTCAAGCAGGTGAGATTAAACCATTTACATCTGTACGTGATGATCTAACCAAGCTTTATAAACAAACAAAAGCACAAAAATCACTTTATGACTTAACTGAGCAATTAACCAATTTGGCTTATGAAGCCAGCTTGGAAGAGGCAGCTGATCAAATGAGCCTTGCATTAAATACGTCTGATTTTTTTACTCAAAGTAATTCTCAGTATGAGCAAAAATTTATTGATGCAGCTTTTAGTGATGTTGTTTTTAATAAGGGTGAAAATTCTGAACCAATTGAGCTGTCTAATAACAAGGTTGTTGTTCTCAGGGTAAAAGAAAAATTAGCACAGCGACAAAAATCATTTGACGAAGTTAAGGGTGAAATCAACACACACCTGACAACACTATTGGCAAAAACCTTTATTGATAATATTGCTAAGCAAATGACAGAATTACTAACAAAGGGTGACACTGAAGCAGCGCAGACATTGATGGATAAAAATCAACTTAAATGGAATAAAGTTGGTTGGATTAAGCGTGATTCTGATAAGGCAGATGTAATGATTGTTAATAAAGTGTTTGCTTTAACCAAGCCAAACAATGGCGCAACTTATAGTGCACAAAGTTTGGATAAGCGTCAATCTGTTGTGATTGCGTTATCAAAAGTCAAGACTTTAAATGAAACACCAAGTAGTGCTCTGGCAAACTCCCTATTAAATTTTGAGTCTGATGAAATGTTTAAAAGTATTTTAACTACTTTAAGAAAAAACGCAGATTTAGAAATTTTTACTGAGCGTCTATAAGTTTAGCTAATTTCAAAATAAAAAAAAGACCTGCTAGATTGGCAGGTCTTTTTTTTGGATGATTTTTGTTGATTATAAATCAGGGCCTTTGTCATAAAAGTTGTAACCTGAGTCAATGTATGTAACTTCACCAGTAATACCTGATGCTAGGTCAGAACATAAAAAAGCCGCTGCATTGCCCACTTCTTCAATAGTAACATTACGTTTGAGTGCTGATGAGTCAGCAGCATAATCTAATAATTTACCAAAATCTTTAATACCACTAGCTGCCAAGGTTTTAATTGGACCAGCTGATACGGCATTCACACGAATACCTTTTTCAGGGCCCATTGCAGCCGCCATATAGCGAACATTGGCCTCAAGCGAAGCCTTGGCGACACCCATAACATTGTAGTTAGGAATAGCGCGAATAGCGCCTAAGTAACTTACTGTTAGTAGTGCGCCGTTATCATTCAGCATTGAGTTTGCGCCTTTGGCAAGTGCGGTAAAACTATAAGAGCTGATGTCATGTGCGGTGGCAAAGTTTTCACGGGTGGTGGCTTCAACGTAATTACCATCCAATGCCTCACGTGGTGCAAATGCCACTGAATGTACTAAGATGTCAAAGTTATCCCAATGATTTTTAAGTTCTGCAAAGGTAGTGTCGATACTCTCGTCAGTGCCAACATCACAAGGAATAACAATATCAGAATTACAAACTTCAGCGCATTTATCAACGCGTTTTTTTAATTTTTCATTTTGGTAAGTAAGCGCAATTTCACAACCTTGTTTGGCCATAGATTCTGCAATACCCCATGCAATAGATCGGTTAGATGCAACACCAACAACCAATGCTCTTTTTCCTGTTAAAAAACCCATAAGACTCCTTAAGTATTTATAATTGATATGATGTTGAATTATAAACATATAAAGCTTTTAATATGGGCTGTTTTACCTCTATTAGGTGCTTGTACTGAGCCTTGGAATAATCCGTATCCCGATACGCAAAGACTGGACAACACGCTTTACAGTTCTTTTTCTGCACGTCCAAAACATTTAGATCCAGCACGTTCGTATTCTTCAAACGAGTGGACTTTTATTCAGTCAGTGTACGAAACACCGTTGCAATATCATTATTTAAAGCGGCCTTATACATTAATACCAGGTGTATTAAGAAGCATGCCAGATGTGCGCTATTACAACGAAAAAGGCGATGAAATACAAGCTAAAGATCGACAATCTGCAGCTTTTTCTGAATATATTTTAGAGATTAAAAAAGGCGTGATGTATCAAAACCACCCTGCTTTTGTTGAGCAAAACCTTGCTTTAAAGGATACTGAACTTAGTCATATTAATCATTTGAGTGATTTTCCTAAAACCGCAACAAGAGAGTTGGTTGCCGGTGATTTTGTACACCAAATAAAGCGTTTGGCTAACCCAAAATTACACTCCCCAATATTAAGCTTAATGAGCGAGATGATTGTTGGTCTTGATGATTTAAACGTTGAGCTTAAGAATGTGAAAGGCGCGCTAGATTTAACTCAGTATCAAATATCGGGTGTTAAAGCGTTAGACAAGTATCGTTATTCTATAAAAGTAAAGGGTGTTCAGGAGCAGTTTTTGTATTGGCTGGCTATGCCATTTTTTACCGCTGTACCGCCGGAAGCAGACGCTTTTTATGCCCAACAAGGCTTAATTGATAAAAACATTGTGTTGGATTGGTATCCCGTAGGCACAGGGCCTTTTCAGTTAACAATTAACAATCCGAACAAAGAAATGATTCTTCAAAGAAATCCTAATTTTCATGATGAATACTATCCAATTGAAGGAGAAAAGAGCGACTTAGAAAATAACTTATTGGTTGATCAAAATAAGAAGTTGCCATTTTTAAATAAAGTGCATTTTTTATTAGAAAAAGAAACTGCACCTTATTGGAATAAGTTCTTACAAGGGTATTATGATCAATCAGGCATTTCAAGTGATAATTTTGATCAAGCGATTGAGGTTAAAGCCAAAGGTCAAACGGTTTTAGCACCAAGAATGAGTGATAAAAATATTCGCTTACTCACCAGCAATAGTACCAGTGTTTATTACACTGCGTTTAACATGCTAGACAAAATAGTTGGTGGCTACACACCATCAGCTAAAAAATTAAGACAAGCCATTTCAATTGCTATTGATGAAGAAGAATATATTTCTATTTTTAGAAATGGTCGTGGCAGTGCGGCGCATGGGCCAATTCCTACTGGTATTTTTGGTGCGGCTGAGGATTACAACCCTTTTGTTTATGATGCTCTAGATAAGCGTAAAGATATCTCTAAAGCGAAAGATTTAATGTTTCAAGCGGGCTATAACAAAGGTATTGATCCATCTACCAACAAACCTTTGGTTTTATACTTTGATACAACAGCCAGTAGTGCAGAAGATCAACCGAGACTAGATTGGATTAGAAAACAATTCAAAAAAATCGGTATTCAATTGGTTATTAGGTCTAGTAGTTACAATCGCTTGCAAGATAAAATGACCAAAGGCCAAACTCAATTATTTGAACTTGGTTGGAATGCAGACTATCCTGATCCAGAAAATTTCTTATTTTTACTGCATGGTAAAAATTCTAAAGTTGAAACGGGTGGAGAGAATGGCGCTAACTACCAAAACATTGAATACGATAAATTATTTGAGAAAATGAAGAATATGCCAAATTCTGCTGAACGACAAGTGGTTATCGATAAAATGGTGGCTATATTACGTGAAGATGCACCTTGGGTTTGGGGTTTTATTCCAAAATCATACGGTCTTTATCATCAATGGTTAACCAACTCAAAACCTCATGCTATGGCAAGAAATACACTTAAATATTTACGCATCAACCCTCAGTTGAGAGATGAGTTTCGTCAAAAACACAATCAAGTGGTTTGGTGGCCAATGATGGTTTTAGTGTTGATGTTGTTAGGCATTGCCTACCGTTTTAAGCGCACATCATGACCAAAACTAAGCATTATTTCTTTTTATCTTTATTGTTGGTGTTGCTAGATCAAATAACCAAATTATTGATTTACGGTTATATTAAGCCTAATAATTCGATTGTTATTAATGATTTTTTTAGTCTGACGCATGTACATAATTATGGTGCAGCGTTTAGTTTTTTAGCCGATCAATCAGGTTGGCAGCGTTATTTTCTGTCTGGTATTTCATTATTAGCCAGTATCGCTATTATTATTTGGATGTATAGAATAGAGGCAAGCCACGTGTTAAAACTTAGTGCTTTGTCGATTCTTTTGGCGGGCGCTGTGGGCAATCTAATTGATCGTTTTTTTCTAGGCTTTGTTATTGATTTTATTGATCTGCATTACCAAACATTTTATTGGCCAGTATTTAACGTGGCAGATATTTTGATTGCTGTGGGTGTAGCATTGTTATTATTTGACGATTTTAAGAAACCATGAGTGATTGTATTGTAGTTGGTGGTGGCGTTATTGGCATGATGAGTGCTCGTATGCTGGCAATTTCAGGCGCTAAAGTTACATTGATAGATCAACGTGAATGTGGCCATGAATCTTCATGGGCAGGCGGTGGTATTATTAGCCCACTTTACCCTTGGCATTATGATGATTTAACCAATGATTTAAGTTTTGAGTCTCAGGCTGTTTATGAGGAGCTGTGTGATGAATTACATCGCTCTAGTGGTATTGACCCTCAGTATCAAAAATCTGGCTTATTGATGATGGATGAATTTGATTCAACAGAAGCGAAAATTTGGATGGAGCGCTATAAGGTAGATTATCAAAGACATGCTGATGGTGCATTTTTTTCACATGTTGCTAGTGTTAGAAATCCTAGATTACTACAAGCACTCAAAATTGACATTATAAACAAAGGAGTAAAAATAGTTGAAAACACCCAAGTTAATCAGCTAATTACTAAAGATGACAAGGTTTTAGGTGTTAATAGCTCAGAAGGTGACCTACTTTGTGATAATTTAATTATTTGTGCAGGTGCTTGGAGCTCTCAATTGTTAGATCTAAGCGACAGGATCTTTCCGATGAAAGGTCAAATGATTATTTTTAAACAATGTAAGGTCAAATTAAGTCATGTTATTCTTGACCAAGGACGCTATATAATTCCAAGAATTGATGGAAAAATACTGGTTGGTTCTACCATGGAAGATGTTGGTTTTAATCGTGATGTGGATGAGCATATCAAAAACAACCTACATGAGTTTGCTTGGCAACATATCCCAATGTTGGAAAATGTTGAAATTGAGAAACACTGGTCTGGATTTAGACCAGCAAGTGAAACCGATAAAGCCATTGTGGATAGAGACAAAAATTATCATAATTTATTTATCAACACAGGGCATTTTCGCAATGGAATTAACATGGCACCTGCTAGTGCCAATCGAATAACACAATTGATTAATGAATAAAATTTACTTACTTTTAACGCTGTTTTTTTTAAGTTTTGCAGTTAGTGCAAAATTGATTAAGATTTCAAATACAGGCACTCAATTGCAGGGTTCATTTGCGCCTTGGTCTTGTGTCATTGATGACAAGGCTAAGCTCATGTGGGAGGTTAAAGTTAGCAAGAAAAGCTTACAAGATGCTCAAAATACCTACACTTGGTTTGATGGTATCTCTGGTGTAGAAAACGGCGAATATAGTCGCAATTGTCAGTGGGGCGAGGGTTGTAATACACAGGCTTTTATTCAAGCATTAAACCAAAGTAGTTTGTGCCAATCCTCTAATTGGCGTCTACCAAGTGAGTCTGAATTAATGACCTTATTAGTTTATAACGATGATAATCCACTAATTGATCTAAATTATTTTCCCAATACACAGCCAAAACCTTATTGGACTTCAATGGGCCATAAGGATAACGACGATGTGGCGATTGATGTGCCATTTTTTTATGGTGGAACCAATGGTAGCGACAAGTCGTTTGATTCTTATATCCGTGCTGTAAGCGATGTTAAGTAGGGCGATAGATCAAACTTTATTTGAGTCCTATTCACAGGACATTCCTATTTTTTTAAAGAAAATTTATGCTGCCAGAGGCTTAGCAGAGTCACAACTCTCATTAACACTTTCAGATCTTTTAAAGCCCAATTTTTCCCAATTAGACAAGGCATTGTCTCTTTTAGAGCAAGCATTAACTAAGCAAAAACGAATTTTAATTATTGGCGATTTTGATGCCGACGGTGCTACAGCCAGCGTGGTTGCCATGAAATCATTAAGGATGATGGGCGCTAAGCAAGTTGATTTTTTAGTGCCAAATCGTTTTGAGCATGGTTATGGTTTAAGCCCGGAAATTGTTAATCTTGCGATTAAGGAAAAACAGCCTGATTTAATCATCACCGTTGATAACGGCATTTCTAGTTTTGATGGTGCTAAATTAGCCAAAGAGAATAATATTCAAGTCATTATTACCGATCATCATTTGCCGAGCGATACCTTGCCAGAGGCCGATGCGATCATCAATCCTAATCTTAAAGGCTGTGAGTTTTTAAGTAAAAATTTAGCCGGTGTCGGCGTGTGTTTTTATTTGTTTTCATCTTTAAAGACTCATCTACAAAAGAATGATTATTTTGCTAATAACAACATTCCGCTGCCTGATTTACGCCGTGTGTTAGATTTGGTCGCACTCGGCACCGTGGCTGACGTGGTTAAGCTGGACCAGAATAATCGTATCTTAATATCAGAAGGGATTCGTCGTATTCGTGCCAAGCAATGTGCACCTGGTATATTAGCCTTACTTGAAATCTCTAATCGTAAAGCAGAAACCTTGCAAGCTTCTGACTTAGGCTTTTCGGTGGCGCCAAGGCTGAATGCTGCCGGTCGTTTGAGTGACATTTCACGTGGTATTAAATGCTTATTAACGGATGACATGAATGACGCTAGGCGCTATGCCAAAGAGCTAGAAGAATTCAACCAAAAGCGTAGAACTGAACAAGACCGAATCCAGCTTGAAGCCGAAGAAATTGTTAAAACACAAGACCTTAGTGAAGGCAAGTTTGCCATTAGTTTGTTTGATCCATCTTGGCATGAAGGTATTGTTGGTATTGTGGCTGGCAAACTTAAAGAAACTTACCATTGTCCTTGTGCGGTTTTTGCCAAATCTGGTGATTTTCTAAAAGGCTCTATTCGCTCAATCCCTAGTGTGCATATCAAAGATTTGCTCGATTTGGTTGACCGGCAAAATCCAGATTTAATTTTAAAATTTGGTGGTCATGCCATGGCAGCAGGATTAAGCATTAAGCCAGAAAATTTTTGGACATTTAAACGCGCTTTTAGTGATGCCATCAAAGCACATCTTAATGATCAAATTCCAACTGTTGAACTTTTAACTGATGGCGAACTAGAGGCTTTTGATATCTCCTTGACCAATGCACAATTGTTGGCTGATGCTGCGCCTTGGGGGCAAGGGTTCGATGAGCCAATTTTTTATGGTAATTTTGAAATTGTTGAACAAAAAGTCGTGGGCGAAAAACACCTAAAATGTCGACTTAAACTTCAAGGCGATAGCCAAGTGCACGACGCCATTGCTTTTTTCCAAGCGCCACTTGATTCTAAACAAGTAACCGTTGCTTACAAATTATCAATTAACACTTGGCGAGGGGCAACTAATTTACAACTGATGATTGAGCAAATTAACGCCTCATAATAAGCCTTGTCAAGGTAAAATACAGCCTTTTAATTTTAGTTGTTTACAATGCCGGTAATCACACTTCCAGATGGAACTGAAAAATCTTTTGATCAAGCGTTAAGCGTATTTGAAGTGGCCAAATCAATTGGGTCGGGTTTGGCGAAAGCAACCCTTGCGGGCAAGGTAAATGGCGAGCTGGTGGATGCATCATATTTGATCGAGTCTGACGCTAGTGTTTCAATTATTACCGCGAAAGATGAAGAAGGCCTTGAGGTGATTCGTCATTCTACCGCGCACTTGTTGGCACAAGCGACACAAATGCTTTACCCGGATGCACAAGTGACGATTGGTCCGGTGATTGACAATGGTTTTTATTACGATTTTGCTTACAAAGATGGTTTTTCTGAAGATGATCTAGCGAAGATTGAAAAAAATATGAACCATCTGGTTAAGCAAAATCTAAAGATTGAACGCAGCGAAATGTCACGTGACGAAGCGGTTGAATTTTTTAAAGCCAAAGGCGAGCACTACAAGGCTGAAATTATTGAATCTATCCCAGCTGATCAAACTTTGTCTTTATATCAACAAGGTGATTTTATTGATTTGTGTCGTGGCCCGCACGTGCCGTCAACTGCTAAATTAAAAGCTTTTAAACTGATGAAATTAGCCGGTGCATACTGGCGTGGTGACAGTAACAATGAGATGCTACAACGGGTATATGGTACGGCTTGGGCAAGCAAAGATGATCTTAAAGATTACCTATATCGCCTTGAAGAAGCCGAAAAGCGTGATCATCGCAAGATTGGTAAAACACAAGATTTATTCCACATGCAAGAAGAAGCACCTGGCATGGTGTTTTGGCATGAAAAAGGCTGGACGCTGTATCAACAAGTTGAACAATATATGCGTTCGGTATTTAGAAATAATGATTATAAAGAGGTACATACACCTCAGTTAATTGATAGAACACTTTGGGAAAAATCAGGTCATTGGGATAAGTTTGGTGACGCCATGTTTACCACCAACAGTGAAAACCGTGACTATGCAGTAAAACCAATGAACTGCCCAGCACATATCCAAATTTATAACCAAGGGTTAAAGTCTTACCGTGACTTACCGTTACGTTTGGCAGAGTTTGGCTCTTGTCATCGTAACGAGCCATCAGGCACATTGCACGGTATTATGCGTGTACGTAATTTTGTACAAGATGACGGCCATATTTTTTGTACGGCAGATCAAATTCAAGATGAAGTTTCTACTTTTATTGATTTAACCTTTGATGTTTACAAGCACTTTGGCTTTGACAATGTCGATATTAAACTCTCAACTCGCCCTGAAAAGCGCGTGGGTTCGGATGAAGTTTGGGATAGGGCGGAGGCTGCACTTGCCGAAGCACTAGATGCTAAAGGTATTAAATGGGATCTACAAGAGGGTGAAGGTGCTTTTTACGGCCCAAAGATCGAATTTGTACTTAAAGACTGTTTAGAGCGCGAATGGCAATGTGGTACTTTGCAGGTTGATTTTTCAATGCCAGAGCGCCTAGATGCGCAATATGTGGCTGAAGACAACTCCAAGCAAACACCGGTCATGTTGCATCGTGCAATTGTTGGATCATTAGAAAGATTTGTCGGTATTTTGATCGAACATCATGAAGGTGCATTTCCAGCTTGGTTGGCACCAATTCAAGCAGTTATTTTAAATATTTCTGAAAAACAGCATGATTTTGTTGCTAATGTTGAGAAAAAGTTAAAAAAACAAGGGCTTAGAGTGGTTTCGGACTTGCGAAATGAGAAGATAGGCTTTAAAATACGCGAGCACTCTATGCAACGTTACCCGTATATTTTGGTGGCGGGTGGTAGAGAAATGGAAAACAATGAGGTTTCAGTGCGACAACGTGGCGGCGAAGACTTAGGTTCTATGTCGATAGATGCGTTTGTAAAATTAGTTAAAGAGGAATAATTATTAAAAAACCATACAAAGTAAAAACTCGAATTAATGATTACATTAAAGTTTCAGAAGTTCGATTAATTGATGCCAACGGTGATCAGGCTGGTGTTGTAAACACAAGACAAGCAAGAGAAATGGCAGAAGAGGCTGGACTAGATTTGGTTGAGGTTTCTCCTAACGCTGAACCACCTGTTTGTAAAATTATGGATTTTGGTAAGTTTCTTTATGAACAAAAGAAGCAGCTGAGCGATCAGAAAAAGAAACAAAAGAAGTCAACCGTTAAAACCATTAAATATCGTCCAGGTACAGAAGAAGGCGATTACCAAATTAAATTTAGAAATTTGGTCAAATTTTTAGATAATGGCGACAAGGTTAAAGTCAGTATTTGGTTCCGTGGACGCGAAATGCAGCACAGAGAACTGGGCATGGAAATGCTAGATAGAATTGAGAAAGATACAGAAGAATTTGCCAATGTAGAACAAAAGGCAAAGATGGAGGGTCGTCAGCTAGGCATGATGCTGGCACCCAAATCAAAGAAGAAGTGATAGCGCGGTAAAAATCCAACCAAGCTGTGTTATTTATTTTCGGCATATTTAAATATATTGCCTTAAATAAATGCCTAGCTTGATTTAAATTTTTATCACGCCGTTAGTTCAGAGTTAATAACACCATTTTTAAAAAATGGTAAATATGTCCAAAGGACAAGGAGAAAATTATGCCGAAGTTAAAAACCAATAGAGGTGCTGCAAAGCGCTTCAAAAAAACTGCCAGTGGCGGTTACAAGTGTAAACACTCTCACCTACGTCATATTTTGACAAAGAAGAGTACTTCTAGAAAACGTGGCTTACGTTCACCAGATACCGTCGAGAAAGTTGACGTACCAATGGTTCGTAAAATGTTACCGTACAGTTAATAGGAGTATAGAAAATGGCAAGAGTATCAAGAGGTGTGCAAGCGCACGCTAAACACAAGAAAATTTTAAAGAAAGCTAAAGGCTATTACGGCGCAAGATCAAAAGTCTATCGCGTTGCAAAGCAAGCAGTTATTAAAGCAGGTCAGTACGCGTACCGTGACCGTCGTCAAAGACGTCGTCAGTTCCGTAGACTTTGGATTGTGCGTATTAATGCTGAAGCACGTAATAACGGCTTGAGTTATTCAAGAATGATCGATGGCATGAACAAAGCGGGTATTGAGATTGACCGTAAAGTTTTATCAGATATCGCGATTTTTGATAAAGCAGCATTTGCTCAAATCGCCAATCAGGCTAAAGACGCATTAGCAGCAGCTGCTAAGTAGATTTATTAAAGACTGTAAGTTATTTACAGTCTTTTATTTAACTAACTTTTACTTATGATTGACGCGATTATTGATCAAGCTAAGGCATCTATTGCCACAGCAGAAAGCTTAAAAGAGCTTGATGATTTACGCGTTAAATTTTTGGGCAAGAAAGGCGAGCTTACCGCGCTTTTGAAAGGCTTAGGAAAACTGTCAAAAGAAGAGCGCCCTAAAATGGGTGAAGCCATTAATCAGGCCAAGGTTAGCGTACAAAATCTACTAACTGATAGAAAAAATCATTTAGAAACTCTAGAATTAGAAAAACGTCTTTTGAGAGAAAAGATCGATGTTTCTCTTCCAGGTAGAAATGTTGAGATGGGTGGTTTGCATCCAGTCACCATTACTTTAAATCGCATCCAATCTTTATTTGCAAAAAATGGTTTCGAAGTAGAAACTGGCCCTGAGATTGAAGACGATTTTCATAATTTTACTGCACTTAATATCCCCGAACATCATCCAGCACGTGCCATGCACGACACCTTTTACTTTGATGAAAGTACGGTCTTAAGAACGCATACTTCTCCAGTGCAAATTCGCACTATGGAAAACAAAAAACCACCTTTGCGCATTATTGCACCGGGTCGAGTTTATCGTTGTGATTCTGATATCACCCACACACCAATGTTTCATCAAGTTGAAGGCTTGATTGTAGACAAAGAAGCCAACTTTGCACAGCTTAAAGGTTTGTTGATCGACTTCTTACGTGCTTATTTTGAAAAAGAAGATTTACAAGTTCGTTTTCGTCCTTCGTATTTCCCATTTACTGAGCCATCAGCTGAAGCGGATATCGAGTGTGTTATTTGTGGTGGCGAAGGCTGTCGTGTTTGTAAAAAAACAGGTTGGTTAGAGGTGCTAGGTTGTGGTGTTGTGCATCCTAATGTTTTAAATTCGGCCGAAGTCGATAGTGAAGAATATACGGGTCTTGCTTTTGGTATGGGTGTTGAGCGTCTAGCGATGTTGCGCTATGGTGTGAACGATCTTCGTCTTTTCTTTGAAAACGACATTCGTTTCTTGAGGCAGTTCAAATGAATATTTCAACGTCTTGGTTAAGAGAATGGATTAGCCCTAAAGTAAGCGACGAAATACTGGCCGAGCAGTTAACCATGGCTGGCCTTGAGGTTGATGGTATTGAGTCTGTTGCACCTGCATTCGACAAAGTTGTTGTTGGTCATGTGCTGAGTTGTGAAAAACACCCAGATGCTGACAAACTTAATTTGTGTCAAGTTGATGTAGGTGAAGCTGACAATCTGCAAATTATTTGTGGCGCTAGCAATGTTCGCGCTGATTTAAAAGTGATTGTTGCGACCGTTGGCGCTAAATTGCCCGGTGGTTTAAAAATTAAAAAAGCCAAACTTCGTGGTGTTGAATCATTCGGCATGATTTGCTCAGAATCCGAACTCGGTATGGCAGATTCGTCTGACGGCATATCAGAGCTTGATAATGACGCACCGATTGGTCAAAACATTAGAGAATATTTAGATCTAGACGATAACATTATTGAGCTAGATATTACCCCAAATCGTGGCGATTGTTTTTCAGTGTTAGGTGTGGCTCGTGAAGTCAGCGCTAATTACAATATGGCATTTAAACTGCCTGATATCAGTGTTAATGCTCAAGGTGCATCAAGTATTAAAACAAGCGTTAGTAACACACAAGCTTGTCCGAAGTATCTAACCAGAGCGATTAAAGGTATTAATAATACAGTTAAAACCCCTAAATGGATGGCAGACAAGCTCACACGCTCAGGTCAGCAAGTTCACTCGCCTGTGGTTGATATTACTAATTACGTATTGTTGGAACTAGGCCAACCAATGCACGCGTTTGATTTAGAAAAAATCAATGGTGCAATTGAAGTTAGAAATGCCAAAGCAGGTGAGACAATCGAGCTGCTAAACGAATCAAGTGTCGAGCTAAATGATGATACGCTGATTATTGCTGATGATAATTCTCCATTAGCGATTGCCGGTGTCATGGGTGGTATGGGCAGTTCTACACAAGATGATTCAACTCAAATTTTATTAGAAAGTGCATTTTTTGAGCCAGTTTCTATTGCTGGTAAGGCCAGAAATTATGGCTTGCATACTGAGTCTTCTCTGCGTTTTGAACGTGGTGTAGATTTTAATATTACCGAAGTTGCAATGGATAGAGCAACACAATTAATCCTTGATATTTGCGGTGGAGAGGCCAGCGATATTGACAACTGTATTGATGAAAGTGCATTGCCAGCACTTAATCCAATCACCATTACCCAAGCTAAAATCCAAAAGATTTTAGGTTTTGAATTAGATTCAAACTGGATTGAGGAAAAATTCACCAATCTTGATTTTAAAATCAGTGACAAGAGTGCAGATTCTTGGACAATTATCCCACCAAGTTTTCGATTTGATATTCGTATTCCAGCTGATTTAATTGAAGAGCTTGCTAGGCTGTATGGTTATGATAAGCTACCAGTACAAAAGCTTTCACTAGATGCGAATATTAACGCTATCTCTGAAGCAACTATTGATAAGTATGATATTGCTCAATCATTGGTGAGTCGTGGTTACCAAGAAGTAATTACTTACAGTTTTGTTTCAGAAACATACCAAAATTTAATTGATCCAGAAGCCAAAAAAATCACCTTAAGTAATCCAATTTCGGCTGATATGTCAACCATGCGTTCATCGCTTTGGGCGGGCTTATTGCAAACAGTTGAGTCTAATCAACGACGTGGCCATACCGATGCAAGATTTTTTGAAATTGGCTTGTGTTTTGGCGGTGTTAAAGCAGACGAGCAATCTAATAAATTAGCAGGTGTTGTCTCAGGTAATCGTTTTGATGCGCAATGGTCGAGTGATCTTCAACCCTTAGATTTCTTTGATGCTAAAGCAGATTTAGAATCATTATTAACCCTAACAGGCAATCAGTTTTCTTTTGAATCAGTTGAGCATCCTGCATTGCAAAAAGGCCAAAGCGCCAAGATTTTGTCAGGCGGTGTACAAGTAGGTTATATTGGTGCTTTATCGCCAGTCGTACAAAAAGAACTGTCATTATCTAAGTGCTATTTATTTGAAATCGATCTTGATGTTGTCTTATCAGGAAAAGTTGCTAAATACGAAGCATTTTCATCCTATCAACAATCAGCAAGAGATATTGCCTTGGTACTAAATGAGGCAACACCAGTTGCTGAACTTATCAGTAGTATTGAAAATATGAAGCAACCCCATTTTGTCGGTGTGAGCCTATTTGATATTTACGCTGGTGACAATATTGAATCTGGCAAAAAAAGTGTTGCACTTAATTTAACTTATCAATCGTTAGAAGCCACGTTAAGTGATGATGAGGTTAACGCTAAAGTGGATGAAGTGCTGGCTTTAATGCAAGATAAATTTTCAGCTACTCAAAGATAATGTCAGTTACTAAAAAAGACATTGCAGACTTATTGGTGGAACGTATTGACGTTAACCACAATCAAGCTCTATCAATTACCAATGATTTTTTTGATTCGATTAAAGATTCACTTGCAAAAGGCGAAGAGGTAAAGTTATCGGGTTTTGGTAATTTTGTCGTTAGAGAAAAATCAGCCAGACCAGGTAGAAACCCTAAGACTGGCGAACAAGTAATGATTTCAGCTAGAAAAGTGGTTACCTTTAAAGCCGGCCCAAAGCTCAAAAAATCAACTCAATTAGGCGTTTAGCTTTATTCTGAAATAGCTGACATAAAGCCTTTAAGCACAGGCATGGCTTTATCAATTAATTCTTGGTTTTGCGCTTCGTTTCTAACTTGATCTTCTAAGAATTTATCTGTTTCTTTAAGAGTGACCTGATAATCATCATCAAATTCAAACGCAATAAAATAAAAACCTTTGCCCTTGCTTCTGGTTGAATGGATTGCCATAAAGTCAGTTTCCCAAGAAAGCTCGGCTTGGTAAACAGCGCTTGATTCAGTTGTGTCTTTTTGCACCAAGATAATCGTATTGCCAAAATGAAAAATAAAACGATCGGCAGTACAACTTGAAGCCGGTTTGATTTGTAATTCGCCAGAATTTAGCGCATCAGCAATTTGCTTAAGCTGTGGATTGGTAAGTTGTATGTATTTAGCATCTAGATAATCATTAATATTAGAATTTGGATGATTGTTCTCTAAGAATTTAACCAATTTTGTTAGCATAGTACTGTCTTTTAAGAAAAAGACAACATTATACCCGATTAGCGAGTTTTAAGACTGATCGAGCGCATCTGTGTATTTAATCGCGTACACATCAAAGATACTGATCGCCATAGCAGCGATAATTGGGCCAATAAACAACCCCAAGATGCCAAACTGCATAATGCCTGCCAATGTAGAAAGTACCGTAATAAGTGTGTGATCTAATGCACTCGCTTTGGTTGATTTGCTCGATAAACGCTTAATAATAATGGGACGGATAATGTTATCAATAATCGTGCCAATAAATACCGCACCAAACAGCACAATAATCATTGCATCAGCGGTTTGCCCTTGTGCGTATAAATACAAACTTAAAGGTAGCCAAATAATCAAACCACCAAGTACTGGGATAAAGCTAGCCAAAGCCATAGTAATGCCAAAATACAATATTGGAAGACCGACAATTGCAACACCGATAGAAAATACCACACCTTGTAATATTGCAATGATAAAGACACTACCCACCAAAGTAACAGACAAGCTTGAAAACTGATTAAATAAAATATCGTCCAGATGGTTTTCTAACGGCGATAAGTCTTTAAGTCGTTTCACTGTACTCTTGCCATCGATGTAAAAATAATACAGTGAGAAAATAGTCACAATTAGAAAGAAGACAAAGTGAGAAGATAGCGACACAATGCTTTTTAAAATCACCACAGAGAAATCTTTAATGCTGATTAAAAATCCCTCCATATTGTTGCTAAGCGCTGAATTCAAAGTAACTTTTATAGAGTCCGACAAAGGTAGGCCTGAAACGGTTTGATAAAGTATTTGATTACTTTGCTTAACGTCAAAGTCGGTGTTGATGGTTTGTATCAGTGCTGAAATCTCTAGCCCGCTAATAAGCAAGATATAACTCAAAGGCAAAATAAGAATGACAGTAACCAGTAGTGTCATAATCAGCGCAGAGACAGCATTTGAAAATTTTTGTTGGAATTTGTTATATTGCCCAAAAGTAGCAATGGCAATCAGCAAGGCCAAAAATAATGCAGGAATAAATGGCGTAAATAACCAAATTAAGCCGCCAATAGCCAGGACTAACAAGCTAAGCATAAAGCCGTGTTCGTAAGGTGCATTCATAAATTTTCCATTTTTATAACAGTGTAGGCCACTTGCTCATAAGGATGCGCAAACTTCATGGCTTCAATAGCAAGATCGAGATTATCATCAACACACAGCATTTCTACTTTGTATTCTTCAATCGCTTCAAGCTCATCAAGTATGCCTATAGTTGGGTTAGCATCGCCAATAGGCTTAAATTGTCCAATACCTGTGGTTTGCCAAGCACAGTTTTCGTAGTTGCTAAACTTACCAGCACCTGCATCAAACATGGCATTTTTTACAACTTCCAAGTCTGCTTCGGGCACATAAAAACTGATTTGATACATTTAAAACTCCCCTTTTAAATAACGTAATCTTTCATCTTCTGGCATGCGTTCAATTGCATATCTTAAAGTAGTTCTGGGTAGTTGTGCGTAGTTTTCTCTCAGGAAGTTGCTGCAAGTTTCGGTGTCTTTTTTGTAAATCTCCCTCAACATCCAGCCAATAGCCTTGTGGATAAGATCATGTTTGTCGTTTAATAATGTTTTGGCGATTTCCAGAGTTGGGATAAATTGATTGTTTTTTATAAATACAAAGGTGGCCACAATGCTGATACGCTTCTCCCATAAATTGTTTGACTTTGCGTAGTCTAATAAAATATTGAGTTTATCCTGATGGTTAAATAGATAGTCACCAATAATATGTGGAGCGGTTGTATCTACAAGGTCCCAATTGTTTACCGCATGTATATTTTTTAAATAGTAGTTGAAGACTAATTCTTTATCGTCAATTTGATACTTATTCACCAAAATAATCAACCCACAATGACGAATCTCATGAATAGGATGGTTGATCAGTTGCTTAATTTCATTAAGCGAAATTGTTTTAAAGTATTTTTTAGCAATTAATCTAGTTTGTGGTACACGCACACCAATAAACTGATCATGGACTGAGTATTGTCCAGGCCCAGTTTTAAAAAACCATTCATTGGTTGCCTTGCGTTCAGCCGTTGCGAAAGATTTTAGTTGTGTGATAACTTCTTGTGCGCTCATCAGCTATACTATGGGTTTTTGTTAATAGTCTAATCATACATGCAAACAGCGTATTTTGCCGGTGGATGTTTTTGGTGTGTTGAAGCCGTGTTCCAACGCATTAGTGGCGTTGTAAGTGTTGAATCTGGTTATTGTAATGGATCAACGCAAAATCCGACTTATCAAGATATTTGCACAGGAACGACAGGCCATGCTGAAGTGGTAAAAATAGAATTTAATGAACATCTTGTTTCTTTTGAAGATCTGCTTCAAATATTCTTTGCAACACACGATGCAACAACGCTTAATCAGCAGGGTAGTGATAAAGGTACACAGTATCGATCGGCTGTGTTTTATGTAAATGATGAGCAGCAAACCCAAGCTAACCAATTTATACAAAATTTAAGCGATAATATTGTCACTGAGGTAACTGAGCTATCTGTATTTTATCCAGCTGAAGATTACCATCAAAATTATTATAATAACAACCCAAACCAGCCTTATTGCGCCATGTTAATCACACCAAAGTTGGATAAATATTTCAAATGAACGACCAGGATTTATTAAGATATTCTCGTCAAATCATCTTGCCAGAAGTGGGTATAGAGGGGCAGCAAGCCTTGCTAGACTCAACCATGTTGCTAATTGGCATGGGTGGACTAGGCTCGCCAAGTGCCATGTACCTTGCAGCTAGTGGTGTGGGGCATCTGATCATTGCAGATTTTGACAAAGTAGAGTTGTCTAACTTACAGCGCCAAGTTATTCATCATACGGATGATATTGGTAAGTTAAAAGTTGACTCTGCCAAAGCTAAAATGCTATCAATTAATCCAGATATTAAAGTCACCACGGTAGAGGTGTTTAATGATGATAACCTTGCTGATTTAATTACATTAGCCGATGTGGTGCTTGACGGCACGGATAACTTTGATACACGTTTTAAAGTCAACAAAGTTTGTGTTGAGCAGCAAACACCGCTGGTCTCGGCAGCAGTCATTCGTTTTGAGGGGCAGTTATCGGTATTTAAAGGCTATAAAGCCAATCAGCCTTGCTATCAATGCCTATATTCAAAAGAGGGTAATAGTGATGAAAACTGTACTGACAACGGTATCTTGGCTCCAGTGGCAGGCATGCTTGGTACAATGCAAGCACTGCAAGCAATTAAAACAATATTAAATATTGGTGATCAGCTCCTAGGAAAACTTATGATTGTTGATGCGCTTGATCTAACCTTTAGAACGATAAATATTAACAAAGATGAATCATGCCCAGTTTGTGGCAAATAACAGGAAAAATATATGAAAGCCTTAGTTAAAAAACATGCAAAAGAAGGTATTTGGCTCGAAGACGTACCCATGCCTGAAGTTGGCAATAACGACGTCTTAGTTAAAATTAAAAAAACCGCCATTTGTGGTACTGATATCCATATTTATAATTGGGACGCCTGGGCACAAAAAACCATTCCCGTGCCGATGACAACTGGCCATGAATTTGCTGGAGAGATTGTTGAGCTTGGCTCTAATGTGACTGATCTTCAAATCGGGGATATTGTCTCAGGCGAAGGGCATATTACTTGTGGCCGTTGTCGCAACTGTTTAGCAGGGCGCAAGCATTTGTGTCCAAATACAATTGGTATTGGGGTTAATCGTACCGGCTGTTTTGCCGAATACTTATCCATCCCTGCTGAGAATGTCTTTAAGCCTGCGCAAGCCATTTCAACTGATTTATTAGCGTGTTTTGATCCTTATGGCAATGCCGTACATACTGCACTTTCATTTAACATGGTGGGTGAAGATGTGCTTATTACTGGCGCAGGCCCAATTGGCGTGATGGCAGCTATGGTGGCTACTCACGCAGGTGCGCGTAATATCGTGATTACCGATATTAACCAATATCGCTTAGATCTTGCTAAAAAAGTTGCACCTAAAGTTATCCCAATTAATGTCGCTAAAGAAAATATTTCTACTGAATTTATGCAGAATTTAGGCATATTTGAAGGTTTTGATGTTGGCTTAGAAATGTCGGGCTCACCTCATGCATTTGGTGATATGCTGAATTTAATGATTAATGGCGGTAATATTGCCATGCTAGCGATTATGCCTTCGGGCTCAGGTATTGATTGGGATCAAGTGGTATTTAAAGGGTTAACGATTAAAGGCATTTACGGGCGTGAAATCTTCGAGACTTGGTACAAAGGTTCAATGATGGTGCAAAGTGGCTTACCATTAGAAGATATTATTACTCATCGTTTTCACTATACTGATTTCCAGAAAGGTTTTGATGCCATGCTTTCAGGTGAATCCGGCAAAGTGATTTTAAATTGGGAAGATTAATATGAGCTTTAAAAGTGCAAAAGACAGTATCACTGAAGATCTAAAAGAAATTGAAGCAGCCGGTTTGTGGAAAACTGAGCGCATCATTGCTTCAGAGCAAAAAAATGACATTACGCTTGAAGATGGTTCCGAAGTTATTAATATGTGTGCCAATAACTACTTAGGTTTGGCTAACAATAAAAATGTTATTCAAGCAGCAAAAGACAGTTTTCATCAATGGGGTTTTGGCCTTTCATCTGTGCGTTTTATTTGTGGAACGCAAACCATCCATAAAACTCTAGAGCAAAAAGTTAGTGAATTTTTAGGCATGGAAGATACCATCTTGTATGCTGCGTGTTTTGATGCCAATACTGGATTATTTGAAACCATTTTAACCAATGAAGATGCAATCATCTCTGATGAGCTGAATCATGCTTCTATTATTGATGGCGTGCGCTTGTGTAAAGCAGCGCGTTTTCGTTATAAAAATAACGATATGAATGATCTACGTGCCAAGCTTGTTGAGGCTAAAGAAGGTGGCGCAAGACGCATTTTAATTACCACTGATGGTGTATTTTCTATGGACGGCACCGTCGCACAGCTTGATAAAATTTGCGATCTAGCTGATGAGTTTGACGCCATGGTACATCATGATGATTGTCATGCAGTAGGTTTTATGGGTAAGACTGGCCGCGGTGTACACGAGTATTGCAATGTCATGGATCGAGTGGATATTATCACCGGTACGTTTGGTAAAGCGCTAGGTGGCGCTTCTGGTGGTTATACCTCAGCACGCAAAGAAATCGTTGATATGCTACGTCAAAGATCGCGCCCTTATTTATTCTCTAATACCTTGGCGCCATCGATTTGTGCAGCGTCACTTAAAGTGTTAGATATGTTGAGTCATTCAACGGAACTGCGCGACAAGCTAGAGTCAAATACGCATTATTTTAGAAAAGGTATGCAAGACGTGGGGTTTGAAGTTGATGATGGCGATCATCCAATTGTCCCGGTAATGCTAGGTGATGCTAAGCTTGCACAAGCCATGAGTAAAAAGTTATTAGAAAAAGGCATTTACGCCATTGGATTTTTCTTTCCAGTAGTGCCAAAAGGCAAGGCTAGGATTCGCACTCAGATATCTGCTGCACACACTAAAGAGGATTTAGATAAAGCCATTGAAGCTTTTGCACAGACTTATAAAGAATTATCAGCTTAATTTTAAAAATTTCGTAAATTTTTATTGATCTACTCCCAAGCAAGGCTTGGGAGTGAATATTTAGGTGTTTTTATTGGTTTTTCATCATAAAAACCATGTTTCTGAGTAGATAAAGCCTGTCTAAGTGTTGTAGTTCAGGCCATTTGCATTATTTTCTAAATTTTTTATAAATCTAATAATGTGAGACGTCAGCATTTAGCTAGAATCTCTTTTTTAATTTGCTGATATTTATCATCTCCTTGTAGAGTTTCTACAATTTTCAAAGCAAAACAAATTGCTGTACCTACACCTTGTGAAGTTACAACTTTGCCGTTAATTACTGTGTCAGTATTTTTATCATAACCACCAGCATTAATTTTTTCTTCTATAGAGGGATAGCAAGTAAAGTTATTACCTAAAACGCCAGCAGCATCAAGCGCATAAGGGGCGGCACAGATTGCACCAATGTGTTTATCATTATCTTTCATTTGTTTGAGGATAGATTGCACCGTTGTGTTGCTTGTGAGTATTTCAGTACCACCCCAGCCGCCAGGCAGTGCAATCATATCTAAATCATCAGTATTAATTTCATCAATTAAACAATCGGCAATAATGGAAATATCATGTGCACCAATAATAGTTTTATCGCCGACACCAGCAATAATCACATCAATTTCACCACGCCGGCAAATATCAATAATTGCTATCGCTTCAACTTCTTCGAAACCATTAGCAAGTGGCACACATAACTGCTTCATAATAACCTTAAAAATAATATAAAATTAAAGCTATTTTATCCCCTAAATTTAATCAAGGAAAACCATGTTCGAAAAATCTCAAACTCTCTCAAAAGTAGATAGCGACATTGCTAACGCAATTAGCGCAGAAGAAGCCCGCCAAGAGGCACACATTGAGTTAATTGCTAGTGAAAACTACACGTCACCTGCGGTAATGGAAGCGCAAGGATCACAACTCACAAATAAGTATGCTGAAGGTTATCCTAAGAAGCGCTACTATGGTGGTTGTGAACATGTTGACGTGGTGGAGCAATTGGCTATTGATCGTGCTAAAGAATTATTTGGTGCAGACTACGCTAATGTACAGCCACACTCTGGCTCTCAAGCAAACGCAGCGGTTTTTCAGGCCTTGGTAGTTCCAGGCGATACCATTTTAGGTATGAGTCTTGCTCATGGTGGCCACTTAACGCATGGCGCAGCACCATCATTTTCTGGCAAAAATTTTAATTCAATTCAATATGGTTTAAACCCTGAAACTGGTGAAATTGATTATGATGAAGTTGAGCGCTTAGCAAAAGAGCATAATCCCAAAATGATTATTGCAGGTTTTTCTGCTTATTCAAGAGTGGTTGACTGGCAAAGATTTAGAAATATTGCTGACGAGGTTGGCGCATATTTAATGGTTGATATGGCGCACGTTGCCGGATTGATTGCAACGGGTGAGTATCCGTCTCCAGTCGGTATTGCAGATGTTGCTACGACTACTACGCACAAAACTTTGCGTGGCCCTCGTGGTGGTTTGATTTTGGCTAAAGCCAATGAAGAAATTGAAAAGAAACTCAATTCAGCGATTTTCCCAGGTATTCAGGGTGGGCCACTCATGCATATTATTGCTGCTAAAGCGGTTAGCTTTAAAGAGGCGATGAGCGATGAGTACAAAGCTTATCAAAAACAAGTAAGAGTTAATGCTCAAGCGATGGCCGATACTTTTATTGCACGTGGCTTCGATGTGGTGTCTGGTGGCACAGATGATCACTTATTCTTGGTTAGTTTTATTGATCAAGGTCTTACTGGAAAGGCAGTTGATGCAGCGCTAGGCAGTGCACATATTACTGTTAATATGAACGCCGTACCAAATGATCCGCAATCGCCATTTATTACGAGTGGTATTCGTGTGGGTACGCCTGCAGCTACAACAAGAGGCTTTGGTGAGCAAGAGTGTCGTGATCTTGCATCTTGGATGTGTGATATCTGTGATGATTTGGATAATCAATCAGTCATCGATGAGGTGAAAGCAAAAGTCAGTGATCTTTGCGCCAAACATCCGGTTTACTCTGTTTAGCACTCACTTGATGAGTACAAATAATTTTCAATTTTCAACTGTCCATTGTTAATTAATTATGCGTTGTCCATTTTGTCAGTCTGACGATACCAAAGTATTAGATACTCGCTTAATTGACGATGGCTCACAAGTGCGTCGTCGTCGAGAGTGTACCTCTTGTGGTGAGCGTTATTCAACCCGTGAAACGGTTGATCTTAACCTACCAAGATTGGTTAAGAGCGATGAATCTCGCGAATCATTTAGCGAAGACAAACTTCGTTCTGGTTTATTAAAAGCCTTAGAAAAACGCCCGGTTAAAACTTCTCAAATTGAAACGGCGATTTCACGCATCTCGCGTAAGTTAATGACCCAGTCTGAGCGAGAAGTGTCATCGAATAAAATTGGCGAATGGGTGATGGAAGAGCTTAAAGCACTTGATGAAGTGGCTTATATTCGTTTTGCTTCAGTTTATCGTCAATTTCAAGATATTGAAGCTTTCAAAAATGAAATTGACAAATTGATGAGTAAATAATGGCAAAAGCCAAGATTGAATTTGTTTGTCGAGAATGTGGTTCGTCACATCATCAGTGGGCAGGGCAGTGCTTAGATTGCAAAGCCTGGAACACATTGGAAGAAGTGGTTTTATCTCAAGCAACATCCTCTAAACCAGAAAGTTTAAAAGACCTTACGCCTTCAAAAGTGCAAAATTTATCAGATGTTAAGTCTGAAAATAGAGCCAGATTATCGACTGGACTAAGCGAGCTTGACCGCACCTTAGGTGGTGGCTTAGTTGACGGATCAGTTGTGTTAATTGGCGGTGACCCTGGTATTGGTAAGTCAACTCTAATCTTACAAGCCATGGCGGCTATCAACAAAGACAATACGACTCTATATATTAGTGGCGAAGAATCAGCTGAACAAATAAGTGATAGAGCTGTTCGACTAGGCATTAAAGAAGATGTGTTGTTGCTGAGTGAAACACATCTAGAAAAAATCATTAAGTTGGCTAAAGAAGTGCAACCTAAAGTCATTGTGATTGATTCTATTCAAACTATGGTGACTGATGGCTCAACTTCTGCACCAGGCTCGGTGACCCAAGTACGTGATTGCGCAGCACAGCTGACTCAATTTGCCAAGCAAACCAACACCATCTTACTGATGATTGGCCATGTTACTAAAGGTGGTGCGTTAGCTGGCCCAAGAATACTGGAGCACATGGTGGATGCAGTACTGTATTTTGAAGGCGATGCAGGCGGACGTTACCGCATTATTCGTGCAGTGAAAAATCGTTTTGGTGCCGTGAACGAGATCAGCGTATTTGCTATGGGCGAAACTGGATTACAACAAGTCGAAAACCCTTCTGCTATTTTCTTATCCAATCAAGCCAAGCCGTCGCCAGGGTCAATGATAATGGTTACGCGTGAAGCAACTCGTCCACTGATGGTAGAGGTACAAGCCTTGGTTGATCAAGCGGGTGGTAATCCTAAGCGCGTAAGTGTAGGTTTGGAGCAAAATCGCTTAGCCCTGCAATTAGCCGTATTGCACAAGCATGGCGGTGTAGCTACACATGATCAAGACGTATTTGTAAATGTGGTGGGTGGTATTAAGGTGAATGAAACTGCTTCTGATCTGGTGGTGATGTTAGCGATTATGTCAAGTCTCAGAGATAAAGTCATTCCAAATGATTGGATCGCCTTTGGCGAAGTAGGGCTAACAGGCGAGGTTCGCCCAGTTTATAATGCAATTGAGCGTTTATCAGAGGCGCAAAAACACGGTTTTAAGGTGGCAATCATACCAAAGGGCAATCTACCTAAAAAGGCGCCTAAAGGGCTAAAAATCGTTCCGGTGGAGTATTTGTATCAAGCCCTGCAATATATGAGCGAGCATACTTAAAGATCAACACCTTTTTGCGCTTTGATATTGGCTCTAAAGGCGTGTTTAATGTCTTTCACTTCACTTACCGTATCAGCAATATCTATTAAGCTATCTGCAGCAGCACGTCCAGTGATGACGACGTGTTGGTCTTTTGGGCGATTGTTTAGCGCATCAAGAATTATTTGTTCCTCTAAGTACTTATAACTAATCATATAAGTTAGCTCGTCCAGTACAACTAAATCGATTGATTCGTCTTCTAAGTAGCTTTGTGCTGTTTGCCAAGTTTCAATCGCCATGGTAGTGTCATAGGTTTTATCTTGTGTATCCCAAGTAAAGCCGGTTTTCATACTTACAGTTTGCACATTAGGTTGTTTGGCAAGAAAGGCGTCTTCACCAGTATCTTGCACGCCTTTTAAAAACTTAGCAATACCAACCTTCATGTCGTAACCTAACGCACGGCAAACCATCCCTAGTGAGGAGGACGACTTACCTTTGCCGTTACCAGTTAGTAATACAATAATACCTTTATCAATATTGGCTTCTTCAATACGTTGATCAATATGTTCTTTCTTGCGCTGCATGCGCGCTTTATATTGATCGTCAGCCATGTAGAGTTTTTAGTCTTTCTGCGTTGAGAAAAATGGAATAAATGAATAGCGGTGATTAAGCGTAAAAACAATTGACACTACAATCATCCAGTAAAGAACTGGTGCTATTTCAACCACTGACCATTGAGCGGCATAAGCACCAAAGTTAGCCCAACCTGTTTTTGCATAAGTGGCGGTAAAGAAGTAATAACTTGAGGTGGCTATAAACCATTGAGCGCTTACTGTCGCCATAATAATTAATGCATTTTTTACAATATTAGTATCAATATTTAAACTACCAATATATTTGCCCACCCAGAAAACTCCGTAGTAAGTAAATGGCAGCACGCTATAAGCAGGGGTGATACAGTTTGCACTAATACCCTCATGCACAATGGCATAATTGTCAATCGCAACAGCACTGATGATAATTACAAAAGCAACCCAAAATTTGCGTAAGTAAATACCAGCAATAAATAAAGCTGGAATGGTGAAATCAGGCAAATGTACAATGCTTGATAGCCAATTAGCGTGACCACGCGTAGCAATCATTAAAAGCACCATAATAAATACAGCAAAGATTGTTCTGGTTTTGTTAATTTGATCTGTCATTTGAAATCCTGTTTATTCAAAGGTAATGGTTTTATTATAGTCAATGTTATTGCCAATCGGTAAAGACAAAGCCGTCACGTTCA
>CAYUWB010000004.1:65274-74147 GCA_964448305.1 uncultured Candidatus Ruthturnera sp. | reverse complement strand
TAGAGAAGGTGGCCGTACGGTTGGTGCGGGTGTTGTATCTAAGGTGACGGATTAAGATAATTAGTTAATTAAAGACCGAAGGTTTCTTGTATAATCTTCGGTTTTTCGTTTGAAAAGTTAGATAGGCAAATAATAGGATTTAAGGCACATGAGCAATCAAAATATTAGAATTAAATTAAAAGCATTTGATCATCGTTTAATCGACAAATCAGCGCTTGAGATTGTAGAAACAGCTAAGCGTACAGGCGCTAGTGTAAGAGGTCCAATCCCTTTACCAACTAAGAAAGAACGTTTTACGGTACTAACTTCTCCGCACGTTAATAAGAAGGCGAGAGACCAGTACGAATTAAGAACATACATTAGGTTAATGGATGTTATTAGCCCAACAGATAAGACAGTTGATGCACTAATGAAATTAGATTTAGCAGCAGGTGTAGACGTAGCAATTAAGCTTAACTAAGAAAGAAACAGTAATTTAGGAATAAGATCATGGCAATTGGTTTAGTAGGACAAAAATTAGGAATGACACGCATCATGTCTGACGACGGCTCAGCAACGCCAGTTAGTGTGATTAAAATTGAACCTAATCGTGTTGTTCAAACAAGAACAATGGAAGTAGATGGTTATAGTGCAGTTCAAGTCACTACCGGTGCTAAAGTTAACAAAAAAGGTGAAGCGAAAATACGTCGTGTTTCATCAGCTATTAAAGGTCATTATGCCAAAGCTTCACAAGAGATTGGTTTAGGTCTCTGGGAATTCACAGTAGACGCCGACGAAATTGGCGATACAACAAGTTTCGATTTATCTATGTTTGGTGCAGGTCACTATATTGACGTAACAGGCCAATCAAAAGGTAAAGGTTATCAAGGTGGTGTAAAGCGTCACAACTTCTCAATGCAAGATGCAACGCATGGTAACTCAATCTCTCATAGAGCCATTGGTTCTACTGGTCAGTGTCAAGAGCCTGGACGAGTATTTAAAGGTAAAAAAATGGCGGGTCACATGGGTGATGAGCAAGTTACCGAAGAATGTTTAGAAGTGGTTAGAGTGGACAGTGACAGAAACTTATTGTTAGTAAAAGGTGCAATCCCTGGTGCTAAAAGTGGTTTTGTTAAGGTTATGTTATCCGCTAAAAAAGACAAAGTTAATAGCGGTGTTAGCAAACAAATTCAAGAACAGAAAGATGCGCAATTAGCGCAGGAAGAGGAAGCTAAGGCGGCAGCGGCAGCTGAAAAAGCAGCAGCAAAAGAAGCAGAAAATGCAGCATCAGCTGATGTTGAAGACAACGCTACAGAAGCTGAAACAGAGTAAATAAGGTTTTAAGATGAAATTAAAAGTATTAAATGTAAGCACAAATAAGTCCACTTCTGCAGAAGTTGCGGATACTATTTTTGCAAGAGACTTTAACCAATCATTGGTTCACCAAGTAACAACAGCTTACATGGCTGGTGGTCGCCAAGGCTCTAAAGCACAAAAAAATCGTGCAGCAGTTAGCGGTGGTGGTAAAAAACCTTGGGCTCAAAAAGGTACAGGCCGAGCACGTGCAGGTACATCTCGTGGTCCTATTTGGCGTTCAGGTGGTGTGACATTCGCAGCACAGCCTCGTTCTTACGTACAAAAAGTTAACAAGAAAATGTACAAAGGCGCAATCAGTGTTATTTTTTCTGAGTTGGCTCGTACAGATCGTTTAAAAGTTGTTAAAGATTTCGAAGTTAAAGATGCAAAAACTAAAAATGTAACTTCATTGCTTAAAGCGCTAGATGTTAAAGATGCTTTATTAATGACAGATGAGTTGGATGAAAATTTATATCTTTCTTCACGTAATTTATACCACGTTGGTGTTTGTGATACACAGAGCATTGACCCAGTTAGCTTAATTGGTTATGAAAATGTTGTCATAACAGAAGCAGCGTTGAAAAAAGTTGAGGCAATGTTATGAATCAAGAAAAAGTATTAAAAACCTTATTAGCGCCGATTGTTTCTGAGAAAACAACCCTATTGTCAGCGCATAATCAATATGCATTTAAAGTGCGTTCTGATAGCAATAAAAAAGAAATTAAAGCAGCGGTTGAGACATTATTTGGCGTTACTGTACTGAATGTTACTACCTCTAACGTAAAAGGTAAAAAGAAAGTTTTTAAAGGCAAGATTGGTCGTCGTGTTGATTGGAAAAAGGCAATGGTTAAAGTGTCTGAAGGCCAAATGATTGACGTTAGCGCATCTTAAAGAGAAAGGATTATGGCACAAGTAATTAAAAGAAAACCAACCTCACCCGGCAGAAGATTTGTCGTTAGTGTTGTAGATAAAGATCTACATAAAGGTGCACCTTATGCGCCACTAACAGAGTCTAAAAACAGGATCCATGGTCGTAACAACCGCGGAAAAATTACAGTTCGTCACAAAGGTGGTGGCCATAAGCGTCGTTATAGAGCAATTGATTTTAAGCGTAATAAAGACGACATCACTGCAACAGTTGAGCGTATTGAATACGATCCTAACCGCAGTGCTAATATTGCACTAGTTTTATATGCAGATGGTGAGCGTAAATACATCATTGCACCAAACGGTTTAAAAGCAGGTGATACGATTGTTTCAGGTAATTCAGTTGCTATTCAAGCGGGTAATGTAATGCCATGTGCAAACATCCCATTAGGTAGTGTGATTCATTGTATTGAGCTTAAGCCAGGCAAAGGCGCACAAATGGCACGTAGTGCCGGTACTTCAGCACAGTTAATTGCAAAAGAAGGTACTTATGTAACGCTTAGATTACGTTCTGGTGAAGTGCGTAAAGTGTTAGCTGATTGTCGTGCGACGATTGGTGAAGTGTCTAAGAAAGAACACAGTTTAAGAAAATTAGGTAAAGCTGGTGCAACACGTTGGAGAGGTGTTAGACCTACCGTTCGTGGTGTTGTAATGAATCCAGTAGATCACCCACATGGTGGTGGTGAAGGTAAAACCAGTGGTGGTCGTCATCCGGTTTCTCCTTGGGGCACACCAACTAAGGGTTATAAAACACGTAGTAACAAACGTACTGATAAGCTTATCGTACGTCGTAGAAATAAATAAGGGTAATCATGGCTAGATCATTAAGAAAGGGTCCATTTGTTGACGAGCATTTAATCAAAAAAGTATTAACCGCTCAAGAAAATAACGATAGAAAACCAATTAAGACTTGGTCTCGTCGTAGTGTTATTGTTCCAGAAATGATTGGATTAACTATTGCTATCCATAATGGTAGAGCACATGTACCAGTATCAATCAATGAACAAATGATTGGTCACAAATTAGGTGAGTTTGCGGTAACAAGAACTTTTAAAGGTCACACGGGTGATCGCGTCGCGTAAACATAAAAGGTAAATAACAATGAAAGAAGTTAAAGCAATCCATAAATATGCAAAAGGCTCATCTTTTAAAGTGAGATTGGTTGCGGATCAAATCCGTAACAAACCAGTAGAAGAAGCGCTAAACATTTTGTCGTTTAGTAATAAAGGGGCGGCTAAATTAGTTAAAAAAGTATTGGATTCAGCGATTTCAAATGCTGAGCACAATGATGGCCTAGATATTGACGAATTAAAAGTGAGTAGTGTTTATGTTGACGAAGGCTCAACAATGAAAAGAATTCGTCCTAGAGCAAAAGGTAGAGCGAATCGAATTTTAAAAAGAACAAGCCACATTACAGTTGGCGTAAGTGCAGGTTAAATTATGGGTCAAAAAGTAAATCCAAAAGGTATTAGATTAGGCATCGTTAAAGATTGGGATTCTAAGTGGTATGCGAATTCTCAAGATTACTCTAAGTACTTGTTATCTGATATCGAAGTTCGAGATTTCTTATTCGAGAAATTAAAATCTGCTTCTGTTAGTCGTATTCAAATTGAACGTCTGGCGGCTAATGCTAAAGTTGTGATTCATACCGCACGTCCAGGCATTGTTATTGGTAAGAAAGGTGCTGATATTGAACAGCTTAAAACCATCGTTACGCAAATGATGGGCATTCCAGTACACATTAGTATTGAAGAAATTAAAAAGCCAGAATTAGACTCACGTCTAGTGGCGGAAAACATTGCACAACAATTAGAAAAGCGTGTGATGTATCGTCGTGCAGTTAAGCGTGTGTTAGGTAATGCAACACGTCTAGGTGCTCAAGGTATTAAGGTCATGGTTAGTGGTCGTTTAAACGGTGCTGAAATTGCACGTTCTGAGTGGTATCGTGAAGGCCGTGTGCCATTACACACATTTAGAGCTGACGTTGACTATGCACACTATGGTGCAAACACACAATATGGTGTGATTGGTATTAAGGTTTGGATCTTTAAAGGCGAAATCTTAGATCACAAAAAAGGAACATTGGATGAGGTTGCTCGTCGTGGTGCAACAACTCAACTAGGCAAGAAGTAAAGGACTGAAAAATGCTACAACCTAAACGTACAAAATTTAGAAAAATGATGAAAGGCCGTAATCGCGGTCTAGCCACTGGCCATAAGGTTAGTTTTGGTGAAATCGGTTTGCAAGCATCTGGTAGATGTCGTATGACAGCTAGACAAATCGAATCAGCACGTCGTGCAATGACACGTCATGTGAAACGTCAAGGTAAGATTTGGATTCGTGTTTTCCCGGACAAGCCAATTACTAAAAAGCCATTAGAAGTACGTATGGGTAAAGGTAAAGGTAGTGTTGAATATTGGGTAGCGCAGATTAAACCAGGTCAAATGTTATTCGAAATGCAAGGTGTTGATGAGACCGTTGCAAGAGAGGCCTTTGCATTAGCAGCAGCTAAATTACCAGTAAAAACAACAGTAGTTAAACGGACGGTGATGTAATGGATGTTAAAGAATTAAGAGAGCAAGATATCTCACAATTGAACGAAACGTTAATAACGCTTTTAAAAGAGCACTTTGAGTTGCGCATGCAGCACAAAACTCAACAATTAGCAGACGCTTCAAAGTTAGGCAAAACTAAGAGATCAATTGCACAAATTAAAACAATTATCAAAGAGAAACAAGCATGAGTGAATCAAAAGTAGAACGCGTATTAACAGGCAAAGTTATTAGCAACGGTCGTGACAAAACAATCGCTGTTATGATTGAGCGCAAGGTAAGACACCCGATTTACAAAAAGTACATTAAGCGTAGTACTAAGGTTCATGCACACGATGAAAACAACGAGTGTGGTTTAGGTGATACAGTAAGAGTAGTTGAAGCAAAGCCATTTTCTAAGACTAAATGCTGGGCATTGTTAGAAGTCGTTGAAAAATCAGTTGAAATTGATTAATTAATAGCACATTTAAAGAGAATAAGACATGATTCAAATGCAAACAAAACTTCATATTGCGGACAACAGTGGCGGTGTCAAAGCAATGTGTATTAAAGTATTAGGCGGCTCTAAGCGTCGTTATGCAAATATTGGCGATGTTATTAAGGTGAGTATTAAAGAAGCTTCACCGCGTGGCAAAGTGAAAAAAGGTGACGTTTATGATGCAGTTGTTGTACGCAGTGCACAAGGTGTACGCCGCGGCGATGGTTCACGTATCCGTTTTGATGGCAACGCAGTTGTGCTTTTAAATACAAAACTTGAGCCAGTTGGCACTCGTATTTTTGGCCCAGTAACACGTGAATTGCGCTCTGCACAGTTTATGAAAATTGTGTCATTAGCACCAGAGGTATTGTAATGCAAAAGATTAAATTAAACGACGAAGTGATTGTTATTGCTGGTAAGGACAAAGGTTCTACTGGTACAGTCACTAAGGTAACTGATGCTAAAGTAGTGGTTGAAGGTTTAAACATTGCCAAAAAGCATGTAAAAGCTAACCCAAATGCAGGCGTTACTGGCGGCATCGTAGATACTGAAATGCCAATGGCGATTTCAAATGTAGCAATCTACAATGCAAAAACAGAAAAAGCAGACAGAGTTGGTGTTCGCACTGATAAAGACGGCAACAAGGAAAGATTTTTTAAGTCAAACGGCGATTCAATCGTTTGAAACAGTTAAGGAAATAAACCGTGTCTAGATTACAAGAACAATATAAAAAAGAGATTCTACCAGCGCTACAAAAAGAGCTAGGAATGAATAATCCAATGCAAGTACCTAAGATCGAAAAGATCACCATTAACATGGGTTTGGGTAGTGCATTAGGCGATAAGAAAATTTTGCAAAGTGCATTGGAAGAGATGAGCCTGATTTCTGGCCAAAAACCAATGACTTGTATGGCACGTAAATCAGTGGCAAGCTTCAAGGTAAGAGAAGGCAATGCGATTGGTTGTAAAGTAACTCTACGTAAAGAAAAGATGTATGAATTTCTGGATCGTTTGGTCAATATTGCAGTGCCTCGTATTCGTGACTTCCGTGGTTTAAATGAAAAATCATTTGATGGCCGTGGTAACTACAACATGGGTTTAACAGAACAAATTGTATTCCCAGAAATTGATTTTGAAAAAGTAACAAGAACACGTGGTATGGATATCGCTATCACAACTTCTGCTACGAACAATGAAGACGCTAAGAAACTATTAGCAATGTTTAATTTCCCATTTAAAGGATAAGGAAAATGGCTAAAAAGTCTATGATAAATAGAGACGCTAAGCGTGCAAAGTTGGTTGAAAAATACCGTACTAAGCGCCTTGAGCTAAAGAAAATTATTAAAAGTGTGCACTCTTCTGATGAAGAGCGCTTCCAAGCAACGATTAAGTTGCAAGCACTACCACGTGATGCATCACCTACCCGTCAACGTAGTCGTTGTGGTTTAACAGGTCGTCCACATGGTGTTTATCGCAAGTTCGGTCTAGCGAGAACAAAATTAAGAGAGCGCACCATGAATGGTGAAGTGCCCGGTTTATCTAAAGCAAGTTGGTAGGAGGAAAATAGTATGAGTATGTCTGATCCAATTGCTGATATGTTAACTCGCATTCGTAATGCGCACATGGTTGATAAAAAAGAAGTCAACATTCCAGCATCAAATTTAAAATCTGCCATTGCTAGCGTGATGCAGCAAGAAGGTTACATTGAATCGTTTAGTGTTGAGGGCGAAGCCGCAACTAAAACGTTAACGATCAAATTAAAATATTATGACAACAAGCCGGTTATCGATTCTCTAGAAAGAGTTTCTAAACCAAGTTTGCGTGTTTATGTAAAGAGTACTGAAATGCCAAGCGTTATGAATGGCTTAGGTATTGTGATTGTTTCAACACCTAAAGGTGTAATGACTGGTCAAAACGCAGCAGCCCAAAATGTTGGCGGCGAAGTTTTGTGCAGCGTTTCTTAATTAGGGAGTTATAAGATGTCTAGAATTGCAAAAGCACCAATCGAAATTCCAGCTGGCGTTGAGGTATCCGTTAATGGTACAACAATGTCTACCAAAGGTAAATTAGGTCAAATGCAGATGGAAGTACACCCATCAGTAACAATCACCAATACAGAAAATGTATTAACTTTTGATATTGCTAAAGTTGATAAAAAAGATGAAAAGAAAGCATGGGCACAAGCAGGTACTGCAAGAGCCAATACTGCTAACTTGATTCAAGGTGTGTCAGAAGGTTGGGAAAAGAAATTAACCTTAATTGGTGTTGGTTACCGTGCGAAAGCAATGGGTAAAGTCTTGGACTTAACGCTAGGTTTTTCACATCCAGTTAAGTACGACCTGCCAGAAGGTATTACGGCTGAAACGCCATCACAAACAGAAATTGTTGTGAAAGGTATGGATAAGCAAAAAGTAGGACAAGCAGCTGCTGAAATTAGAGCTTATCGTCCGCCAGAGCCTTACAAAGGTAAAGGTGTTCGTTACGTAGACGAATATGTTGTTCGTAAAGAAGCTAAAAAGAAATAATAAAAGGTATTAAGATATGAAATTGTCTAAAAAACAAGCTCGCTTAAGAAGAGCAACTAAATTTAGAGCAAAGAATGCTGAGAAAGGTGTAGAGCGTTTGTCTGTGCACAAAACTTCGCAACATATTTACGCTCAAATCATTAGTGGTTGTGGCACAAAAACACTAGCATCAGCATCAACTTTAACCGTTAAAGTTAAGAATGGTGGTAATGTTGAAGCAGCAACTAAAATTGGTAGCGAAATTGCCAAAGCAGCGAAAAAAGCAAAAGTAACAAAAGTTGCATTTGATCGTTCTGGTTTTAAATACCATGGTCGCGTAAAGGCATTAGCAGATGCAGCACGTGATGGCGGTTTAGACTTTTAAAAAAAATTATAAAAATAGGCGACAATAATGGCTGAATATAAGAAAAATAATAATAACGACGATAACGAGTACATTGAAAAACTGGTTAATATTCGTCGCGTTGTCAAAGTAGTGAAAGGTGGTCGTATTTTTGGCTTCTCAGCACTGGTTGTTGTTGGCGATGGTAACGGTAAAGTTGGTTACGGCACGGGTAAAGCGCGTGAAGTACCTGCTGCAATCCAAAAAGCCATGGACAAAGCAAAGAAAGCAATGAAAAATGTACCTTTGAAAGATGGTACACTTTATTATCCTATTACTTCTAACGTTGGCGCTGCTAAAGTTTATATGCAACCTGCATCAGAAGGTACTGGTGTTATTGCCGGTGGCCCAATGCGTAGTGTATTAGAAGCTGTTGGTGTTCACAATATCTTGGCAAAATGTAATGGCACACGTAACCCTATTAGTGTTGTACGTGCTACCATTGAAGGTCTAACATCAATGTCATCTCCACAGTCAGTTGCCTCTAAGCGTGGCAAAACTGTTGAGCAAATTACCGGAGAAGCATAATGGCTGAAGAAAAGAAAGTAGCAAAAAAAGCAGCGCCGAAAAAAGCAGCCGCCAAAAAGCCGGCAGCTAAGAAAGCGCCTGCAAAAGCAGCCGCTAAGAAAGCCCCAGCTAAAAAAACAGTAGCCGCTAAAAAAGCACCTACTAAGG
>CAYUWB010000004.1:40843-65174 GCA_964448305.1 uncultured Candidatus Ruthturnera sp. | reverse complement strand
CTAAGAAAAACACAGTTAGCGTGACATTGGTTAAAAGTTTTTACGGTCGCCTTCCAGCGCATCGTGCAACCGTGACCGGATTAGGCTTAAAGAGAATCAATCACACAGTTGTATTGCAAGACACACCTGAAGTGAGAGGCATGATTAATAAAGTATCTTACTTACTTAAGGTAGAAGGTTAGACATTATGAGTACTATGCAATTAAATACATTATCACCAGCAGAAGGTGAAAAGAAATTAAGAAAGCGTGTTGGCCGTGGTATCGGCAGCGGTTTTGGTAAAACTTGTGGCCGTGGCCATAAGGGTCAAAAATCTCGCTCAGGCGGTTTTACTAAAGTGGGTTTTGAAGGTGGTCAAATGCCTCTACAACGTCGTTTACCTAAGGTAGGTTTCTCGTCAAGAGTGTCAATCGTTACTTCGCAAGTAACTTTGTCAGAGATCAACAATTTAGAAGAAAAAGAAATTACAGTTGATGTATTAAAGCAGCACAACTTAGTGACTAAAAATATTAAGCACGTTAAAGTCATGCTTTCTGGTGAAATCACTAGAGCGGTTACATTAACTGGCATTAAAGCAACCAAAGGCGCAAAAGCAGCAATTGAAGCAGCTAAAGGCTCAGTGAACGAGTAATTCTATGAGTCAACCACCCCTAGGCCTTTCACAAGATTTAACGAGACGCATCCTTTTTTTATTGGGTGCGTTAGTCGTTTTTAGGCTTGGTACACACATTACCATTCCATTTATTTCGCCAACTGCGTTGGCGTCACTCGTGCAAGATCAACAAGGTACGATTTTGGATATGTTTAACATGTTCTCAGGTGGTGCATTAGAGCGTTTATCTATTTTTACACTGGGCATCATGCCTTACATTTCAGCGTCGATTATTATTCAGTTAATGACATCAGTGGTGCCAAAGCTAGAGCAGCTTAAAAAAGAAGGCGAAACTGGCAAGCGTAAGATTACACAATACACACGATTGGGTACAGTGGTATTGGCAGTTTTCCAATCTTACGGTATTTCAATTGCGCTTCAATCACAGTCAGCTGGCGGTGTGGCACTGGTTACTCAAGGTGGTTTTACCTTTAGTTTAGTAACGGTGATTACCTTAACCACGGGCACTTTATTTCTAATGTGGCTAGGTGAGCAAATTACTGAAAAAGGCATCGGTAACGGTATTTCAATGATTATTTTTGCTGGTATTGTTTCTGGTTTACCTTCGGCACTAGGCTCAACCTTGTCATTAGTATCAACCGGCGAATTAACGGTTATCTTGGTAGCCATTCTTTTCGCAATGACATTATTAGTGACTGCATTTGTTGTGTTTATGGAGCGCGGACAGCGTCGCATTACGGTTAACTACGCTAAGCGTCAGCAAGGCCGCAAGATGGTGGGTGGTCAAAGTTCATACTTACCACTGAAAATTAACATGGCAGGTGTTATTCCACCAATTTTTGCCTCAAGTATTATTTTATTCCCGGCAACCTTGGGTGGCTGGTTTTCGCAATCAGAAGGCATGGGTTGGTTAGCAGACTTAACAGCGAGTATCTCTCCAGGACAGCCGTTATATGTTATGTTTTACGGTTTGGCAATTGTGTTCTTTACTTTCTTCTACACTGCATTAACGTTTGACGCAAAAGACACAGCAGACAATTTACGTAAATCAGGTGGTTTTATTCCAGGCATTCGCCCAGGACAACATTCAGCAGATTATATTGATGCAGTAACATCACGTTTAACTGCTTCTGGTGCGGTTTATATTACAGCCGTTTGTTTGTTGCCAGAATTTTTAATTTTATATTGGAATGTGCCATTTTATTTTGGCGGTACCAGTTTATTAATCATCGTCGTTGTGGTGATGGATTTTATCGCGCAAGCGCAGTCTCATTTAATGTCTAACCAATACGAGTCATTAATGAAAAAGGCTGGTTTAAACTAGAGAGAAGGTAGGAATTATGAAAGTAAGAGCATCAGTAAAAAAGATTTGTAACAATTGCAAAATTATTAAGCGTCACGGTGTGGTGCGTGTAATTTGTAAAGAGCCTCGTCATAAGCAAAGACAAGGTTAATTGAGATTGACATCGAAAGACTCGCAACGTATAATTGCCGGTTTTTCGCGTTTTGATTTTTAGACTGTTTTTTGAGAGAAAAATAGTACAGATTTAAGAAAAAAAATAGGATATAAGGAAAATATAAATGGCTAGAATAGCGGGAATCAACATTCCAACAAACAAACACATTGTCATTGGCTTACAGTCAATCTTTGGTATCGGTGACACACGAGCAAAAGCAATTTGTGCAGAGCTTAAATTGGACCCATCAACTAAGGTTTCTGACATCGCTGAAGATCAGTTGGAACTTATTCGTAACGCAGTTGCAAAATTTGAAGTTGAAGGTGATCTTCGTCGTCAAGTAGCAATGGATATTAAGCGTTTAAAAGATTTGGGTTGTTACCGTGGTATCCGTCACAGAAAATCATTACCACTTCGTGGTCAAAGAACTAAAACAAACGCCAGAACTCGTAAGGGTCCTCGTCGTTTAATCAAATAATCATAGGTAGATATTATGGCTCAAGCACCAGCAAAGAAAAAATCAAAAAAAGTCATTACTGACGGTATTGCGCATATTCACGCAACATTTAACAATACCATCGTTATGATTACCGATCGTCACGGCAACGCAGTTTGTTGGGCAACATCGGGTGGCTCTGGTTTTAGAGGTTCTAGAAAATCAACCCCATTTGCAGCGCAAGTAGCCGCTGGTAATTGTGGTGAAAAAGCATTGGCTTTCGGCATGAAAAACTTAGACGTTCGTGTTAAGGGTCCTGGTCCTGGTCGTGATTCTGCTATTCGTGGTCTTAATGCGCAAGGGTTAAAAATTCAATCAATCACAGATGTAACGCCAATCCCTCATAATGGTTGTCGTCCTTCTAAGAAACGTAGAGTATAAGGATAAATTATGGCTAGATATACTGGACCAACTTGTAAATTAGCACGTCGCGAAGGCACGGACTTATTTCTTAAAAGTGGCATTAGATCATTAGATTCTAAGTGTAAATTAACCCAATTACCTGGTGTTCACGGTGCTAATGCCCGTCGTCAAAAAGGTACTGAGTATGGTTTACAGTTACGTGAGAAACAAAAAGTAAGACGTATTTACGGTATTTTAGAAAAGCAATTCCGTTCGTACTACAAGAGCGCTTCACAAAAGAAAGGCTCTACGGGTGAAAACTTATTATCACTACTTGAGTGTCGCCTAGATAACGTGGTATACCGCATGGGTTTTGGTGCAACACGCGCTGAAGCAAGACAATTGGTATCGCACAAATCTGTTTTGGTGAATGGTTCGATTGTTAATATTCCTTCTTACCAAGTGAGTGCAAACGACGAAATCTCAATTAGAGAAAAAGCTAAAAAACAAAGCCGTATTCAATTGGCTGTTGAGTTAGCTGAGCAAGCTGGTCAAGTTGACTGGGTTGATGTAGACAATAAAGCACTAAAAGGTGTGTTTAAAAATGTTCCTGCTCGTGATGATCTTTCATCAGAGATTGAAGAACATTTAATTGTTGAATTGTATTCAAAATAAGGAATTAATTATGCAAGGTAGCGCAAGAGACTTTTTAAAGCCAAAGTTAGTTGAATCATCAAAAACAGGCAACAACGAATACAGAATTATCCTTGAGCCTTTAGAAAGAGGTTTTGGTCATACACTGGGTAACGCTCTTAGAAGAACATTACTATCTTCTATGGTGGGTTCAGCAGTCACAGAAGTGGCAATTGACGGCGTTATGCACGAATTCTCAACCATTGATGGTGTTCAAGAAGATGTATTAGACATTCTATTAAATCTTAAAGAAGTATCAGTTGCTCTAAACACAGCCGATACTGCTGAAGTGGTTATCGACAAGAAAGGTCCATGTGAAATCACAGTAGGCGATATTGAAGCAAATGGTACTGATATTTCAGTCTTTAATGCAGACAAGGTAATCGCAACAGTTAATGCTGGCGGTCACATGCGACTAACACTTAAAATTGGTACAGGCATTGGTTACGACACAGCAGTAACACGTGACGACGAAGCCTCAACCATTGGTGGCATGCAATTAGATGCAAGCTTTTCACCAATCAAACGCGTTAGCTTTACTGTAGATGCAGCTCGTGTTGATCAAAAAGTTAACCTTGACAAATTAAACATCACGCTTGAGACTAACGGCTCTGTTGATGCTGAAGTAGCGGTTAAACGCGCAGCAACTATTTTGCAAGACCAGCTGTCTTCATTTGTAGAATTAGAGTTAGTTGAAGAAGAAGAAGCATTACCAATTTCGGATGACTTTGATCCGCAGTTATTAGCAGCAGTAGATGAGTTAGAATTGACTGTACGTAGTGCGAACTGTTTAAAAGCAGAGCAAATCTACTACATTGGTGATTTGATTCAAAAGTCTGAGCAAGACTTACTAAGAACGCCTAACTTAGGTCGTAAATCATTAAACGAAATTAAAGAAGTATTGACTGACAAAGGTCTTGATTTAGGAACAGCTATTCCTAACTGGCCACCAGTTGATCTAATGAGTGAATAAGGAAATAACATGAGACATAGAAAGTCAGGTAGACAACTAAACCGTAATGCGCCTCATCGTAAGGCGATGTTTCAAAATATGGCAAACTCATTGTTTCTACATGAAACAATTAAAACAACCCTGCCTAAAGCAAAAGAGCTTAGACGTGTGGTTGAACCATTAATTACTAAAGCTAAAAATGATTCTGTTGCCAATCGTCGTAATGCATTTTCAAAATTACGTGACGACGCTTCAGTTTCAAAATTATTCACTGAACTAGGCCCATTTTACAAAGACCGCCCTGGTGGTTACATCCGTATTTTAAAAGCTGGTTTCCGTACTGGCGACAAAGCACCAATGGCCATTGTTCAATTGGTTGATTTTGACAGCTCTGCTGATGCAGACACAACTGATTCATAAAGGAAAAAAATATGCCTTCAATTAAAGTAAGAGAGAACGAACCATTTGATATTGCCCTTAGACGTTTTCGTCGTTCGTGCGACAGAGCTGGTGTTATTACCGATGTTCGTAAAAAAGAATTCTTTGAAAAACGTACTTGGGTTAACAAGCGTATGAAAGCAGCCGCGGTTAAGCGTACTCATAAAGAGATGGCAAAAAATCGAGTTCATCGCAAGCGCATGTACTAGAAATTCAAATAAAATGCGGTTTATAATTAAACCGCATTTTTTTTATCATTTTATAAAACTACTTAATATTATGTCTGATCTTAAAGCCCAAATTATTAACGATATGAAGTCGGCCATGAAAGCCAAGGATAAAGCAGGTTTAAAAGCCGTTCGCATGATTTTAGGTGCCATCAAGCAAAAAGAAGTTGATGAGCGCATCGAGCTTGACGACACCCAAGTATTGGCCGTTATTCAAAAAATGGTTAAACAACGCAAAGATTCAATTTCACAATTCAAAGATGCTGGCCGTACCGACTTAGTCGAGGTTGAAGAGGCAGAGCTTGCCATTCTTAACAACTATATGCCAACACAGCTCTCAGAAGCTGAAATTACCGCCGCTGTGGACAAAGCTATTGCCGTCACAGGTGCGAGCTCAATGCAGGACATGGGTAAGCTTATGGGCGTATTAAAAGGCCAATTAGCAGGAAAAGCCGACATGGGTGTTGTTTCAGGCGTGATTCGATCTAAACTGTCTTAACCTTTAACAAGAAAAAAACTGGGCGACTTAATTAGCCGCTACGACGGATTTTTTTAACTTCATGGCAATACAGACTGGGCAACTTTCTTCGGTATGTTTCCTTAAAGTCTTTGACGCTTTAGCAATCAAACTTTCAATACCTTTGCGTTTAATGTGCGAGTTAAAAAGTGGCTTTGTAATTTTTAACCAAGCTAACGCCTGAAAAAACCACGTCATAGATAGACCAATCATCTGTCAGAACCATTTTAAGGGAAACTTCTACCGGCTTGTTGTTGCCATTAATATCAATCAACAGTTTGACAATTGCTTTATTGCCTTTGCGCTTAACCTTAGAATCGGCAGTAATCTTTATATTATCCAGGTCGTCATAAGCCGCTAGAATTGCAGAATAGTTATCAACCAAAGAAACGGCAATATAGGTTCTAAGAATTAGTTGTTGTTTTGGCGTTAGACCAGACCAATGTTTTTTTTAAGGCTAATTTAGCACTTTCATTGATGGCCATGTTTGGAAACAAATGAGTAACAATCAAGTTTTCAACATCCTCAACAGAGCTTTTTCCTTGAGCTTTCGACTCTTTTAGTGCCAATAGAGATTCAGTCATGATATGTACTGCAGCCACCTCGGGTGGTGGTTCAGCAGAAGCGACAGAAGAAAAAAAGCTGGCAAGCAGCAGTATTAATATAGCGGTAACTTTTTTGATCCTAGTATATGCTTAGCTTGATAAATATTTGCAGAAATAATACCATAAGCCAGGAAAAGCATTGTTTAATACTTGTCAACCTTTTTTTCCTCAAGAGTTTTGCGATAGGCGCATACTAAATCCTAAAAATTTAGCAAATTTTGCTAATTATCCTTTAAAAAATCATTAAATTTACCAAAAATTGGTATTTTTTGGCTATTTATCCCTATATTTTTACTATTTTTATCCGTAAAATGCTACTTTTTATCAATTTTAGGTAGTTTTTAGTGTAATTTTGTCTAAAAATAGTAATTATCGGTGTTTTTTAGTTAAAAACGACCATTCTTAAAATTTGCCATTTTTTTGGTGATCGGTTTGTGCATGCGTGGTAAGATAATCTTTTTATAGGTTGGGATAGCAAAGTATGAGACAAATAGCTGCATTTTTAATGTTGATTACTAGTGCGATATCAGCACAAGCTGCACTTAATGTGCAAAAAGTTACTGAAAATGTCTATGCTTTAGAGGGTGAAACCACCCAGCGATCACCAACTAATTTTGGCAACAACTCAACCCACGGTGTGATTGTTACTGATGAAGGCGTGATTCTAATTGATTCTGGCGCAAGTTATCTCGGCGCTAAAGAGCTTCATGAAGTGATTCAAACAATTACCGATAAACCAATCAAAATTATTATTAATACCGGTGGTCAAGATCATCGCTGGCTGGGCAATGATTATTTTCAAAAATTAGGCGCTAGGATTATTGCCTCTAGCAAAACCAAGGCGGATCAAAAAGCCAGAGCTGATTATCATTTAACTCGGTTGGGCGGGTTGATTAAAGACAGCCTTGACGGTACTGAGCCTTTGTTTGCAACAGAGGCATTTGATGAAAAAATGAAGCTTACATTGGGCGACGTAAATTTAGAGTTGTATCATTTTGGCGCGGCGCATACCGTGGGTGATATTGTAATTTGGATGCCAAGCACCAAGACTATGTTTGCAGGTGATGTGGTGTTTAATGACAGAATGCTGGGCATTGGCCCTGCTAGAGATGCCCAAAGTTGGGTAAATGTGTTCGATAAAATGGCCGAATTTAAGCCAGAGCATGTTGTCCCAGGCCATGGCCGAGCTTCTGATTTAGCCACAGCCACTAAAAATACCCAGCAATATTTGCAATTTCTAATTACTAACGTTGTCAAAATTTTAGACAATGATGGTGATATGTTAGAAGCGAGTAAAATCGACCAGAGCGATTTTCACTTTTTAACAGGGCATCAAAATATTGCCGGCAGGAATGCTCAATGGGTATTTGAGAAAATGGAATTTGATTATTAACAAAAGAGGAGAGAAAAAATGAATAAACTGTTTTTATTATTTGCGTTAATTAGTAATATTGCTTTTGCACAAACACTGCCAGATTACGCCAAGGAATCGCGTTGGGCAAGTTTTGTTGAAGATGGTCTAATGGATGGTGATGTGGTTTGGATAGAGAATGAAGGTCGAGAGTTTTTAACGATTTTTACCGAGTCTGAATCAGAATCCAATAAGGTTGCTATTGTCATGCATGGCTTGGGTGTGCACCCTGATTGGAGTGGTGTGATTCAGCCGTTGCGCGTAGCGTTAACTGAACAGGGTTATCATACGCTGTCTATACAATTGCCAGTACTGGCTAACGGTATTCCGGGTAACGAATACAAGCCTTTATGGAGCGATGCAGATAAGCGCATTAAGGCCAGTATTAAGCATGTTCAAGGTTTGGGAAAGTCACCCGATTTATTGGTGGCGCATAGTCATGGTACAAGGATGGCTAGGCATTACTTAGCAGGAAATCCTGATCATCCATTTAAAAAATTCATCGCCATTGGTATGGGTGATTCATCTGGACTGTCTGATATAAACATCCCAACTTTAGATCTTTATGGCACCGAAGACCTAGAGTCAGTTTTGAAAACGGTTAAACAAAGACAAGCCGCTTCTAGTCATAATACTGGATATGTACAAAAACAAATTCAAGGTGATCATTTTTTTAATGATCAAAATGAGTTGTTAACTCAAACAGTTGGCAATTGGTTGAAATAGCACTTTTATTACTGCTGGGTGCATTCTCAGGATTTATTGCCGGGCTATTAGGTGTTGGTGGTGGGCTGATCATAGTGCCAGCTTTGTTGTATTTACTCGCTGGTGGTGTTGATCAAACCGTACTCATGCACACAGCCGTCGGTACCGCCTTGGCAGCGATTGTATTTACTTCAATCTCCAGTGTTCGTGCCCATCATCAACATGGCGCCATCCATTGGCACAATTTTAAAAAACTCACGCCCACGATCTTACTGGGTGCTTTTAGTGGGGCGCTGCTCACCAAAGTGATGAGCTTTGACTTTATGCGAATTTTCTTCGCCTTATTTGAATTTGGCGTTGCTGCGATTATGTATTTTGGACTTAGTAGTTCTGCACATGTTGATCACTTGGGCAGGTGGGTGTGGCGTGTTACTGGCTACATTATTGGCTTGGTGTCTGCCATCGTTGGCATTGGTGGTGGCACCATGACCACGCCATTTTTAACCTATAACAATGTTGATATTAAAAACGCCATTGCCACCTCAGCAGCGGTGGGTATGCCAATTGCCATTGCCGGCGCATTGGGTTTTATTGTGGCAGGTTGGAATATAGAAAATACCGCCAGTGGTTTGGGTTTTATTCATACCGAAGCGCTCATCAGTATTGTGGTGATGAGTGTTTTGTTTGCACCACTTGGTGCTAAAGTCGCACATCGCGCAGATGGCAAAAAACTCAAAAAATTCTTTGCGATATTTTTGGCTTTTTTAGGTTTAACCGTTATCAATTTTTAGTATTATAGGCAAGGCCTATAATACTAATCATTCTTGCCAAGGGGGCAGAAGATCGTGCTCAACCTCTAGATGGTCCAATATGCGAGCCACCACAAAATTAACTAAATCTTGAATACTTTGTGGGTTTTGATAAAACGCTGGATTGGCGTCAATAATCGCCACACCTAGTCGAGAAAGCTTGAGCATATTTTCTAAATGAATAGCCGAATAAGGGGTTTCTCTAGGCACTAAAATTAATTTTTTTTGTTCTTTAATTACCACATCGGCGGCGCGATGCATCAGGTTGTCAGCCGAGCCATGAGCAATGGCTGAAAGTGTGCTCATGGTGCAAGGACACACCACCATCGCTCGTGGTGGATTAGAGCCTGAAGCCACTGGCGCCGTCCATTGGTTTTTAGAAAATACTTCAATCTGTCCCTCTTTAGCATTCAAGTATTGAGTTAGATTTTTTTCAATGGCTTTGGTATCACTACCCAAGTTAAGATTGGTTTCCATGGCGATGACGGTATTGGCCGCAGCCGATATCATCACGTAGATTTTCTCTTGAGATTTAACCAGTTCTTGGAGTAGAGTAATGGCATACGGCATACCAGATGCACCAGTTAGGGCGATTGCAATGGGTTTCATAATTTGACGATTAGTTTATTAAAGATATCATCAAAGCTGCCATTTGACATTACCACAAAATGACCTTGATTGATTTTGGTTAGCTGAGTAACGATAGCCTCAACAGAGTCAAACAAACAATCAGCATCAAATAAGGCGTTAATATCCCAGTCGGTATTTTGAGGTTTTAATATCAGCACTTGGTCGGCATCAGTCAGTGCATCAACCAAACTTTGCTGATGAAAGCCAGATTTCATGGTGTTGGATCCGAGCTCTACAATAGCAATAATAGGCTCGTCTGCAACTTTGGCGCGTAAGCCTGATAGTGTGGTTTTAATCGCGGTTGGGTGATGAGCAAAGTCATCATAAAGCGTAATGTTGTCAGTTTGGTGTTTGATTTCTAAACGGCGCTTAATACCTTTAAACGTACTTAGTGCTTCGCAAGCGACATCAAAAGCAACCCCAACATGATGTGCAGCATAAATAGCGCCAAGGCCATTTTGCATATTGTGCTCACCCAATAAATGCCAATTAACTATAGAGCCTTCAACATCAAAACTACTGCCTTTATCGTTAATTTTAAGTTTAGACCCAAGCCGGGCTTGGGTCATTGAATAAGTGCCCATAGCCAACACTTCGTCAATTGCTTGCGTGTTGTCTGGGTGGATAATTAGCCCGTCGTTTGGCACGGTACGAATTAAGTGGTGAAATTGTTTTTGGATATCTTGGAGTGAATCAAAGATATCAGCATGATCAAATTCAAGGTTATTGATGACTAATGTCTTTGGATGATAGTGCACAAATTTTGAGCGTTTATCAAAGAAAGCGGTGTCGTATTCATCAGCCTCAATGACAAAGAAGTTTGAATCAGTTAGGCGTGATGAGACGCCAAAATCTTCTACCACGCCACCGATCAAAAAGCTAGGATTGTAGCCTGCAACTTCTAAGATGTGAGCAAGCATACTCGCTGTGGTCGTCTTGCCGTGTGTGCCTGATACTGCTAACACCCATTTATTACGCAAAACGTTTTCACTTAGCCATTGTGCACCCGAGGTGTAGGTGTATTGTTTGCTAAGGATTTCTTCAACACAGTCGTTGCCACGCGATAAGGCATTACCAATAATAAAGACATCAGCTGGCGGCATATCCGCCACGTTATAGCCATGCGTGTAGTTAATATTTTGCTCGTCTAATTGCGTGCTCATTGGCGGATACACACCTTGGTCTTGTCCGGTGACGGTGTGGCCAAGTTGTTTGGCGATTAGTGCCAGTGAGCCCATGAACGTACCAGCAATGCCGAGAATATGAATATGCATTATTTGGCCTGGAAGTTTAGTGAAGCGGAGTTAATACAATAGCGTTGCCCGGTTGGTGCGGGGCCATCCGGGAAAACATGGCCAAGATGGGCGTCGCAGTTTTGACAACGAACCTCTACACGCGTCATACCATGGGTATTGTCTTCAATCGAAGACACACTATCAGCATTGGCAATATCATAAAAACTGGGCCATCCCGTGCCAGAGTCAAACTTGGTGTCAGATGAAAACAGCACTTGACCACAACAAACACAAGTGTAGTTGCCATCTTCATGATGATTAACATACTCGCCAGTAAACGGCGCCTCTGTGCCACACTCTTGTGTCACTCGAAACTGCTCGGGCGTTAAACTATCTAAATCCATTAGGGTATTATATTTGTATTTACACATCATTTGAGATAATGAAAGTTTATTTGGTTGGCGGTGCGGTACGTGATCGCTTATTAGGCATTAGTGACAGCAACACCGAGAAAGACTGGGTTGTGGTTGGCTCGTCGCCTGATGAAATGCTGGATCTTGGATATCGTCAAGTGGGTAAGGAATTTCCGGTATTTTTACACCCCGGCACGCAAGAAGAATACGCACTGGCCAGACTCGAGCGCAAAGTTGGCAAAGGCTACAAAGGTTTTGAATTTGACACTTCTAAAGCAGTTACACTGGAACAAGATTTATCGCGTCGTGATTTAACCATTAATGCCATTGCTGAGAAAGATGGTGAATTGTTTGACCCATTTAACGGCCAAGATGATTTAAACAACGGCTTACTAAAACATGTGTCTGACGCCTTTAGTGAAGACCCGGTGCGCGTACTACGTTTGGCACGATTTGCTGCTCGTTTTAAAGTGTTTGGCTTTAAAGTAGCGCACTCAACACATCGATTAATGAAAGACATGGTTGCTTCGGGTGAGGTCGATGCGCTTACGCCTGAGCGTGTTTTTAAAGAGCTAGAAAAAGCACTGTCTTATGAAACACCATCGGCATTTTTTAAGGTGTTATCAGCTTGTGGCGCTGATACTAGGGTTTTCCCAATGCTTGGTAATAATAATCATACAACACATGATAATGAGTTTGAATTTTTAGACCGTCTGAACAACAATAATCCGGTGATTAAGTTCGCTGTTTGGTTGCATAATGAAACTGCCCACGCCATCGAGCAGTTATGCCAGCACATTAAATGCCCTAAAGAATATACACAACTTGCCGTACTCACGAGTCAGTGGCAAACAGTCGCCAGCCAGTTAGAACAACAAAGTGCAGAAGATATCTTGACATTCTTTAACCGAACCGACGCATTAAGACGCAAACAGCGTTTTGAGCAACTGCTTACAATATTTACTTTATTAGGTATTGAGGTTGAGCCGATAAAACAACTGCATAATCAACTTGATCATATTGATATCGCTAGTCTTGATAAAAGCAATATTGCCGAGGCGATTCAGAACGAGAAATTGTCAATTATTGCGTTATTTCTTAACTCGACAAAGTAAGTCGTATTCACAATAGCTGCAAGCACCTTTAGTCGGTAGTACTTCGGCACTACCTTGTTGGTAATCTTGGCTGGTTTGGTCTAATTGCTGCCGCCAAAGTTTGAGCTGCTCATCCCAATCGGTGCAAGATTTTTGTCCAGAGGTTTTTTTAGGCAGTGAGTCTTTATCTTTAGCTAAGCCAGTGTAGCTAATTTTATCTGCTGCTGGCTTAATAAAGGCAATGCCATCGGCTGAATTATTAGTCGCATAAATAGGCAGTTGTGGCTCTTTGATGGGGTTGCCACACCAAGGGTTACTCGGTAGATTGCCGGTTTTGTAATCAAAGATAATATGGTCTCCGTTATCCATTTCATCAACGCGGTCTAGGCGTGTGTTAAAGCGTAATCCAGCAATATTAGCCTCAATGGTTTTTTCAGTGGCAATCACTCTAAAGGCATCACGCTGTTTTTCAGTATGGATAAATTTATGAATTATTTGATTAAGACGATCGTGCTCAATCTGCGCAAAGCCAGAGTGCTGATAGCGCTTTAATTCCTGCCCAACGGCAGTGTCGATTAGTTGATTTAGTGCATCCTCACTATAGCTGGTTAAATCATCAGAAGATGGTGCTTGTTGGTAGATTTTTTCTAACACTTTGTGCACTACATCCCCTTGTTCTGCACGACTCAGACCCAAATGTGGCGGGTCAAATTTTTTGATGTTTAGGCGATGAGCAAAACCTTTAAAGGCACAAGCCATTTGGTCTTTTAAAATACCCACACCACCGCTCACTTGGGTATCGGCTAATGGTACGGCTTGATTGTCATCAATGGTTTCTAATGTAGCGGGCTCGAATTGATGCTCAGGTGTTTTAATCTCATGATTAAAACTCAATAAGGGAGAGCCGTGCTGTTCGCTTTCAAAATGGTTTTTGGCATAAGAGCAAGTTACTTGGTCAGATAGATTGATCAAATTATTGAGTGTGTCTTGTGCGTCTTTGGTAATCAGCTCAAAATTACTATGGGGAATTTGATGCTGTGAGGCGATGTTATTAGGGATAAAACGTGGAGAGTTGAGTGCTGCTGGCAAGAAACCGTCAGTCATACCGATTATCCAAGCTTCATCAAAATACAAGCCTTCTGCCTCTAAACTGCCGAGTATTTGAATGGGTGTTTTGGCAGATTGTGCTTGAAAGATCACCTGTGATAACCAAATCTGTAAATCATGAATGGCTTGTGGTGCACCAACCTTGCCGGTGATTTGAGCCAATTGATTTAACCCTAAACTGGTTTGTTGATATTTGTTAAACAATTGGTATTCAACACTAGATAGCGTTCTGTCGGTTGCAAAGCCCCAAGCTTGCAAGTGCGTATTAAAGTTTAGTAGCCATTGGTCGTGTTTTTTCTGGCCACTGGCAGTTTGTAAGACGATATTATCAATGAGTTTTTTGAGTAATGGCGTGTTGGCCAAATGCGCATCAAGTTGATTAAGTTTAAAATGTGTTTGTGACCAAGACAGAACTTGATTCACCAATAGTGCACGGCTTGATTGTTCAGTTTGGGCATGAGCAATATAGGGTGAAGTAATGGTGGCGTTAAAGGTTTTGGTACTAATATGGTTGTTTTGTAATTGCTCAGATAGTTGCAATACCGATAGCAAATGCCTAACTAACGGGTAGTCAGTCATCGGTAAACCCAAGGAAATGTTATAGGATTTTTGCCCAGTGCCAACGAGCACATCATCAAATACTTGATCAAAAATTGATTTTATTTGATGGTGTTCATTATTAAGCTGTGGGCTAACAATAGCGATGTGTTTTTCTGGGTGTTTGCGGTGTAAGTCTTTAGCCCAATTGGCGACATGGTAAATTTCATCTTGCGTTGTATTAAAGATTTGATTATTACTGTGTGTGTTTGGCTGTTGTGCGCTTAAAATTTGATGACCAATGTTGGTCAATAAAAGTGATTGTTCGGGTGTTAGTGTTTTAAATCCGTACAAGTAAGGTTGATTGATTTCACAGTCACGATTTAAAATAAGTTTAGATAAGTCATTCACATCAAGCACATCAAGCTCAAGCTTGATTTGTTGATAATCTAGTATCCAAGCACTCAATAAATCGCTACTTTGGTGATGAGAGTCAAGTAGCTCAGAAGGGCTGATTAAATGTGCATAACAATAATCAATATTTTTAACCACTTCATCCAGTAAACGCGTATCAACTACTTGGCCTAAGCGTACCATAGACTGGGCGATAAGGGTTCTAGATTCAACGGCTGAAATAAGTCGTTTGGATGAGTTGGGGTTGATTTCTCTCCAAGTGTGTTGCAGGTATTGTTTCCAAGAAAAAGTTTGGGGCAAGGCCGAGGCGCCGTGCTGTATGCCCCAAGTTTTTTTAAAAGCCAATACTTGTCGATTGTTGGCCAAGATGACGTGGTCTTTAGCGCTGATTTTTGTTAGATCAGTATTAATCCACATGACCGAAGAAAGTATCGAGTCGACCCCAAAGTGTCTCTAGGCCTTGTTTTTTTAAACTAGAAAACAGCTGCACTTCTACATAAGGGTGTGGCTTGATAGTGCGTTTGACTTTAAGTAGGGCATTGCTCGCAGCACCTTTTTTAAGTTTGTCTGATTTGGTCAGTAAAATTTGTGTAGGCAAGTTAATACTCACACACCAATCTAGCATCATTTGGTCGAATTTTGTGAGTGGGCGACGCACATCCATTACCAACACAGCACCGGCTAAACAGTGACGTTTTTCAAAATATTCACTCATGTCGATGTGCCATTGTTGTTTAATATGCTCGGGTACTTTGGCGTAACCATAGCCTGGTAAATCAACTAAACGACGATCTTTGTCTAATTCAAAAAATACCAAATGCTGTGTTCTGCCTGGTGTGCGAGAAACCTTGGCCAGCTTTTTTTGTAGCGTGAGCGTGTTAATGGCACTTGATTTTCCGGCATTGGAGCGTCCGGCAAAAATCACCTCATAGCCTTGATCTTCAGGGCAGCCTTTAAGTGATGGGCATGAGAGTAAAAACTTAGCTTGTTGATAGGTGTTGCTCATTTAGTTAAACAAATGTATAATCAGAATTCGTGGTGTTGATTGCCATTATATATTTTAGTTAATAAAAATAAGGAGAGAGTAATGAAGAAAGTTTTATTAGCAGCAGCGGCTGCAATTTCAATGGGTTCATTTTCAGTTCAAGCAGACGGCGGCGCAATGTACAACAACTTAGGTTGTGCAGGTTGTCATGGTGCTGGCGGTAACTCAGTAGTACCATCGTACCCATCATTAGCAGGTAAAGATGCTGGTTGGCTCGTTCAACAGTTAAAAGACTTTCAGACTGGCGCTCGTAAAGACGCAACAATGAATGCAATGGCGCCTATGGCTGCAGGCCATGAGCAAGCAATTGCTGATTTCCTATCTGGAAAATAAATTACTAGCGGTATTACCGCATCTGTAATTAATAGAATTTAAGCTTTAAATTCTATATTATGATAAGCCGATATTGAGTATAATATCGGCTTATTTTTTTGCGAAAAAGGAAAATCCATGAATAAATTAACATTAGTTTTTAGCGCGGTATTAGCTTTAGTTTCAACACACACTTTAGCGGTAGGCGACGTGGCACTTGGTCAAGCCAAAGCAGCAACTTGTATTGGTTGTCATGGTGTTAACGGTAATTCAATGATTCCAAATTTCCCTAAATTAGCAGGCCAAAGCGAAGCTTACTTGTTAAAACAACTAAGAGAATTTAAAAATCATGATCGTACAGACGCCACAATGGCCGGTATGGTGGCTCCTTTAACAGATGCCGATATGAAAAATATTTCTGCATATTACGCGGCACAAGCAGTAACGCCAGGTACGCCTAAACCAGGTGCAAACATTGCCCTAGGTGAAAAAATTTATCGTGGTGGTAAGAAAGACACAGGCGTTACTGCTTGTATTGCTTGTCATGGTCCACAAGGAAAAGGTGTTCCAGCTGCAGGCTTCCCAGTATTGTCTTCACAGCACGCAGTATATGTTGCCAAGCAACTTAAATTATTTCGCCAGGATTCAATTAACGCACAAACTGGTGCCAACGAACCAAGCAGAGCTAATGATTATGAAGGTATGATGATTAACTTTACCAAGAGTTTAACCAACGAAGAAATTGATGCAGTTTCTGAGTACATTGCTGGTCTACACTAAAACCTGTTTTTAGAGGTTTTCTTTAATTTTTAAAAAATTAAAGAAAGGCAGTGCTTACTGCCTTTTTTATTGCACATGAAAATACCGTCCTATCAGGTATAATTCATTCTTTTTTTAAGCACAATATCGGATTTAAAACACATGAAAACTTCATTAGAAACATTAGATGGCCTTAAAAGATCGTTAACGGTTAAATTGCCTGCAGATACTTTTAAACAGAAAACTGATGCAGTCTTGCAAAAGATGGCATCACAAGTGACTATTGATGGCTTTAGAAAAGGCAAAGTACCTTTATCTATTTTGCGCAAGCAATTTGGTGACAATGCCACTTCAGATGCGGTAAATGATATTGTTAATGAAACTTTATTTGATGCATTGACAGAAGCAAATGTAACGCCAGCAGCGCGTCCTACCATTACTAAGATAGATTCACAAGACGAAAAAGAGTTTACTTACACGGTTGAGTTTGAAGTTTATCCTGAGATTGAAATTGCTGACTTTTCTAAGTTAAAGATTGAGCAAACCAAAGTAAAAATCACCAAAGCAGATGAAGAAAGAACTCTACAAGGCCTAGTTGATCAATCAACTGAATACAAATCAGTTAAGCGTAAGTCTAAAGAGGGTGATCAAGTAACGATTGACTTCGAAGGCATTATGGATGGCAAGGTTTTTGATGGCGGTAAAGCGACCGACTTTCAGCTGGTTTTAGGTAAAGGAAAAATGATTAAAGGGTTTGAAGATGGTTTAACTGATGTTGCAGCAGGCAAGTCAATTAGTCTAGATTTAACTTTCCCTAAAGATTACCATGCGCCACAGTTAGCAGACAAAGAAGTAACTTTTGAGATTTCTGTCACTGATGTGGCTTCACCTAAATCGCCAAAATTAGACGATAAATTTGCTGAAAAATTTGGCGAAAAAGACATGGATGCACTAAAGAAGAGCATGAAAGAACAAATGCGTGTTGAAATTGATAGTCGTATTGCTGAAGAAAATAAAAATGCAATATTTAATGCGTTATTAGCTAAGAGTGATTTTACTGTGCCTCAAAGCACTATTGATAGTGAAGCTCAAAATCTATTACAAGAGATGCAAGAGCGTATGGAGCAACAAGGTATGCCGGCCCAAGGTGATATGGATGCTTCTGCATTTAATACAGAGGCAGAGCGCCGTGTTAAATTGGGCTTGTTGATTAATGCAGTTTCTAGTAATCATAACTTGACTGCAAGCAAAGAGCAGATTGATGCTAAGTTAGAAGAAATGTCACAGATGTATGGCGAAAATGCACAACAAATGATAGACTACTACAATGAAGATCCAACAAGATTAACGCATGTTGAATTATTAGTGGTCGAGAAAATGGTGCAAGATACCATCTTAGAGAAAGCAACCGTTACTTTTAAAGATAAGAAATTTCAGGAAGCAACACAACCGCAAGCATAAATGACAATTAAAAACCTAAATCAAGTGCCAATGGTGGTAGAACAATCTGCCAGAGGTGAGCGAGCTTATGATATTTATTCACGCCTTTTAAAAGAGCGTGTTATTTTTATGGTTGGCCCAGTTGAAGATTATATGGCCAATGTCATTGTGGCTCAGTTGTTATTCTTAGAGTCTGAAAACCCTGATAAAGATATCCATTTATACATTAACTCACCAGGTGGCTCAGTTTCTGCAGGTTTGGCGATTTATGATACCATGCAGTTTATTAAGCCAGATGTTTCCACCCTGTGTATTGGTCAAGCAGCAAGTATGGGTGCTTTGTTGTTAACCGCTGGTGCCAAAGGCAAGCGTTTTGCCCTGCCGAATGCCAGATGTATGATTCACCAGCCTTTGGGTGGCTTCTCTGGTCAAGCCAGTGATATTGATATCCATGCACAAGAAATCTTAAAGGTGAGAGAAAAGCTTAACAGTATTCTAAAGTCTCACACTGGTCAAGCCATTAAAACCATCCAAAAAGACACAGATAGAGATAACTTTATGTCAGCTGATGAGGCGGCTAAATACGGCCTTATTGACAAGGTTCTTAAACAACGTTAAGTTTATGGCAGCAGATATCGAAGAATTAAATTGTTCATTTTGTGGCAAAGCCAAAGCCGAGGTTGATCGTTTAATTGCGGGACCAGGCGTTTATATTTGTAATGAGTGTATTGAGTCATGCCATGACTTAATTCAAGAGCAAGCACTTAAAGAAATTACCGAGACACATCAAGAGTGGGACTACACCCCTAAGCAATTACTTGATTTTTTAAATGATTACGTAATCGGCCAAGACCATGCTAAAAAAGTGTTGTCAGTTGCAGTTTACAACCATTACAAACGTCTGCAAAGTGGCTATGTTTCAAATGAAGTTGAATTAGACAAATCCAACATTTTAATGATCGGCCCAACTGGCTCGGGAAAAACGTTATTAGCGCAAACATTAGCACGTATTTTAGATGTGCCATTTACGGTGGCTGATGCAACCACATTAACCGAAGCAGGTTATGTTGGTGATGATGTTGAAAACGTGATTAAAAATTTATTATCTAAATGTGATTTTGATGCTGATCGTGCAGAGCGCGGTATTATTTTTATTGATGAAATTGACAAGATTTCTCGTCGCAGTGATTCGCCTTCGATTACACGTGATGTGTCGGGTGAGGGTGTGCAGCAAGCCATGCTTAAGCTTATTGAAGGCACAGTAGCTTCAGTGCCACCACAAGGTGGACGTAAACACCCTAATCAAGAGACGATTGATGTCGACACCTCAAAGATTTTATTTATTTGTGGCGGTGCATTTGATGGTTTAGATAAGGTTATTGGAAGACGTGTTGAAAAAGCGACTGGCATTGGTTTTTCTGCGGATGTTAAAGACCTTAACGAAGAAAAAACATTAACTGATTTATTTGATTTAATTGAGCCAGAAGATTTAATTAAATACGGTTTGATTCCAGAATTGGTAGGCCGACTACCTGTGCAAACAGCACTTAGTGAGTTAGATGAAGAAGCATTAATTCAAATCTTAACAAAACCTAAAAATTCAGTGGTTAAGCAATTCCAAGAAGTGTTTTCAATGGAAGGCGTTAAACTAACTTTCAGAAAACCGGCTTTATCAGCCATTGCTAAGTTAGCCATTAAGCGCAAAACAGGTGCTCGAGGTCTGCGTTCTATCTTAGAAGACTTGTTGCTAGATACCATGTTTGAATTACCATCATTAGACGACGTTGTTGAAGTGGTGATTGACAAAGCAGTGGTTGAGAAGAAAAAAGCGCCGTTAATGGTGTATCGGTCAGCTAAGAAATCTAAAAAAGCCAGCTAACCCAGTTCACTCAGTTGGAATTATTTGATCGTCAAAAAGATGCAGTTGGCCAAGGCGAACGAACATTACTGGTTTATGTAGAGCTTCCTAATAATCGACATGTTCATAATGGTATGGATGAATTTGAAGAGCTCGCTAGATCTTCAGGGCTCTGTGTTGTTAAAAACCTTAAAGTTTCGCGTAATTTTGCCAGTGCTAAATACTTTATTGGCTCGGGTAAGGTGGAAGAGCTAACGGACTTGGTTAAAGAACTAGAGCTTGATTTGGTTATTTTTTCAACTGAGTTATCCCCATCACAAGAACGAAATTTAGAAAAATCATTAGAATGTCAAGTGATGGATCGTACTGGTTTGATTCTAGATATCTTCTCGCTCAGAGCTCGATCTTTTGAGGGTAAATTACAAGTCGAACTGGCTCAATTACGCCACCTATCTACTAGGTTGGTTAGAGGTTGGACACACCTTGAGCGTCAAAAGGGGGGTATTGGCTTACGAGGCCCAGGTGAAACCCAACTAGAAACCGATAAGCGTCTCATTGCTGTTCGTATTAAAAACATCACTAAACGTTTAGATAAAGTGCATAAGCAGCGTGATTTAGGGCGTAAGTCTCGCGTTAAAAGTGAACTGCCGATGATTGCTTTGGCAGGCTATACCAATGCTGGAAAATCCACTTTGTTTAATACCATTACCCAAGCTGAAGTATTTGCAGATGATCAATTATTTGCCACGTTGGATTCAACCATTCGACGTGTGATTTTGCCAGCTTCAGGCGAAGCGGTCATTGCAGATACCGTTGGTTTTATTCAAGACTTACCACATGACTTGGTAGCGGCTTTTAAATCAACCTTAGAAGAGACACGACAATCAAATGTGTTGTTGCATGTAGTTGATGCTTCTGATGAATATAATCCAGAAAAAATCGACCAAGTTGAAGACATTATTTTGGAGATTGGCGCTGATAAAATCCCCACTATTTTGGTGATGAACAAAATAGATTGTTTAACTGATTTTGAGCCTAGAATGGATCGCGATAAAGACGGAAGAATCTATCGTGTGTGGATTTCTGCGCAAAAGGACTTAGGCATTGATTTGCTTTATCAGGCATTAGCAGAGCAGCTTAGTGGTATGATGACACGTGCCAAAATACAATTGGATGTGCAATCGGCTTATATTCGTAGTGAGATTCATAATATTGGTTATATCCACAATGAGAAGGTGGATGATTTTGGCGCTTGGGTACTTGAAATTAACGTCACAAACCACTATCTATCTAAATTATTAAACAAACAAGGTGTTAAATTGTTATGGAAACAGAAGCCACAACAGAAATCATTGACCTAGCTCAGGAGCGAGTACCTTTATTGCCTTTGCGTGATGTGGTGGTTTTCCCGCACACAGTCATGCCACTTTTTGTTGGTAGAAAATCTTCCGTCAATGCAATCACCCAGGCGATGGGCACTAATAAGTACATCTTTTTAGTAGCACAAAAAGATGAAAAAACTGAAAATCCTAACAATGATGATTTGCATCAAGTAGGTACGCTAGCTACTATTTTACAAATGTTGAAACTACCCGATGGCACGATCAAGGTTTTGGTTGAAGGGGTAAAGCGTGCAAAGGTTAATGAGTTTTTTGAGACGGAGGACTACACCGAAGTATCGGTTAGTGAATTCAATCTAGAGTCTAATGAAAATGTTGAAGTTAAGGCGATGATGCGCTTAGCATTAGATAGTTTTGAGTCTTACATTAAACTCAATAAGAAGATACCTGAAGAGGTGTTTAAAGTATTGCAAGATATTTCGGATGTTGAGCGTTTTAGTGACGTCATTATTGCCAATTTAAATCTTAAGCTTGAAGAAAAACAATCCCTACTTGAGGGTGATCGCGCTAAAGACAGACTCGATAAAATTTTGGCGGTTATTCAAGGTGAAATTGACGTACTAAGTGCCGAAAAGAAGATTCAATCTCGTGTGCGCAAACAAATGGAGTCCAACCAAAGAGACTACTATTTGAATGAACAAATGAAATCCATTCAAAAAGAATTAGGCCAAGCCGAAGACGAAAACGAAATTGAAGATTTACAGGCAGGTATCAATAAAGCAAAAATGCCAAAAGCCGTCAAAGCCAAAGCAGAATCTGAACTTAAAAAACTCTCGCGCATGTCATCTCAGTCGTCAGACGCTTCGATCATTCGCACCTATATTGAAAACTTGTGCGATGTACCGTGGAAAAAACAAACGCGCATTAATAAAGATCTAAATAAAGCACAAAAGATTTTAGACGATGATCACTATGGTCTAAATAAAGTTAAAGAGCGCATTTTGGAGCACTTGGCAGTGCAAACACGCGTTACTCACAATAAAGCCAATATTTTGTGCCTTGTTGGCCCTCCTGGTGTAGGTAAAACCTCACTCGGTGAGTCGATTGCTAAAGCGGTTAATCGTAAATATGTGCGTATGGCCTTAGGTGGTGTGCGTGATGAAGCTGAGATTCGTGGCCATAGACGTACTTACATTGGCGCCATGCCGGGCTCTATCGTACAAAAAATGCAAAAAGTAAAGGTTAAGAATCCACTGTTTTTGTTAGATGAAATTGAAAAAATGGCTTCTGATTATCGAGGCGATCCATCTTCAGCGATGCTTGAAGTGCTAGATCCTGAGCAAAATCACACCTTTAACGACCATTATTTAGAGGTTGATTACGACCTTTCGCAAGTGATGTTTGTGGCCACGGCTAACTCACTAGATTTGCCACAGCCACTGTTAGATCGTATGGAAATTATTGAACTATCTGGCTATACCGAAGATGAAAAAGTGCAAATTGCCAAGCGTCATTTAGTGGCTAAAGCGATGGAAAATAATGGCATCAAATCAAGCGAGATTGATTTTAAAGATTCGGCAATTTTAGACATTATCCGCTATTACACGCGCGAAGCTGGTGTGCGCAGTTTGAGCCGCACTATTAGCACCATTTGTCGTAAAGTCGTAAAAGAAGTCGTGCTTAAAAAACGCAAAGGCCGAGCCATTATCAATGCTAAAAGCTTACCAAAATATTTAGGTGTTAAAAAATTCCGCTATGGTTTGGCAGAAGAGCACAATCAAATTGGTGAGGTGACTGGCTTGGCATGGACATCGGTTGGCGGTGACTTGTTAACCATTGAAGCCACCACTTACAAAGGCAAGGGCAAGCTCAACTACACTGGCCAATTAGGCGATGTAATGAAAGAGTCGATTCAAGCAGCGATGAGTGTTACGCGCACACGAGCAAAAGAATTAGGCATTGCTGATGATTTCCAAGACAAGCTCGATATCCATATTCACGTACCGGATGGCTCCACGCCAAAAGACGGCCCAAGTGCGGGTGCAGCAATGTGTACAGCATTGGTGTCAGTATTAACAGGACGTAAAGTCAAGGCAGACGTAGCGATGACAGGTGAGATCACACTTCGTGGCGAAATTACCCCAATTGGCGGTCTAAAAGAGAAGATGCTAGCAGCACTTCGTGGCGGTATTAAAACCGTGATCATTCCTGATGACAACGAACGTGAGTTGTCTGAAGTGCCAGAAAAAATCAAAGGCAATCTTAATGTGATCAAGGTTAAGTGGATCGATGAAGTGCTGGATATTGCCTTAGAAAAATAACACATTAAAAAAGGCGCTAAAAGCGCCTTTTTTATTAACTGGGTTGTTAGCTAAGGTCGAACGTAAGAATAGCCTTGTTGCTGTAATTCACCAATACGAACAACACCAGAAGGGGTGATAGTGACACCTTCTGTTAGCTTTGGAAAGGCACCTTTCTTTTTCTTAATGCCATTCATGGTATTTTGACAAGCACTAAACTTAACATCGTTCATCGCCATTTTTTCAACACGTGATGCGTTTTTATTGCCTGGCGTTAAGATACCTAAACCTGGGCCATAAGCAACAATTTCAACAGTGACATTGTCAGCGCCATAGTATTTCTGTAGGTTGGCGGCATTATTGAGTACAATTTTTTGTGTTCTGGCATCATCCGTGCTGATTTGAATAACGTATTTTGGATTGGCCGCTTGTGCGCTTAATGTGAGTAATGCGAATGTCGCAATACTTAGTAGTATTTTTTTCATGTTTCCCCTCTTTGATTAATAAAATAATGTATTTTTTTAAAATACAAAAAATATTCTACACTATATTGTCATTGTCATTGTCATTGTCATTGTCATT
>CAYUWB010000004.1:14135-40743 GCA_964448305.1 uncultured Candidatus Ruthturnera sp. | reverse complement strand
TACAAAAAATATTCTACACTATATTGTCATTGTCATTGTCATTGTCATTGTCATTTTTTTTTGACACATGCGGCATTTTTTAATTTTTCGGTGTACCATGTAAGCAATTTAAGAAAACAACCTAAATTGATTTATAATGATATTTTTTAAAATAAAAGAAATGCTTTTAAACAGTCAGACTAGCATTTTTGTTTAATGATGAATGAGCATTTATTAATACAAATTGTTTTGTTACTCACCATTGCGGTGATAACAGTTTCGATATCGCGTCGTTTGCATTTTCCGCCTATCTTAGGTTACATTATTGTCGGTGTTATTGTCGGTCCAAATGGACTTGGATTCATTGATAACGCAGATAATATTGAACTTTTAGCTGAACTCGGTATTGTGTTTTTGTTGTTTGCCATTGGTTTGGAATTTTCTATTGGGCAGATGATGGCCATGCGTAGGCAAGTGTTTGGCATGGGTGCAGTACAGGTTTTTGCAACCGCTGCTGTGGTTTACTTAATTACTTATTTGGCAGGCTTGGATACAAATACTAGTATTGTTATTGCAAGTGCCTTCGCACTTTCTTCAACCGCTATTGTCATTAAACAACTGACTGAGCAATCTGAAATCAGATCTAGGCATGGCCGCTCTGCGTTAGGTATTCTTATTTTTCAAGATATTATGGTTGTCCCATTGTTGATCCTTATTCCGGCTTTGGCAATGAGCGGCGATGGTGATGGTATATCTTGGCTATTAGCTGTAGCATTTTTAAAAGGCATGTTTGTGGTTGTCTTAATTCATATGATTGGTAAATACTTGCTTAAGCCACTATTTCATGAAGTGGCTAGTGCCAAGTCTCAAGAACTTTTTACATTAACCGTTTTAACGGTTGCCTTAGGTGCTGCAGCCTTTACTGAAGAGATGGGCTTGTCAATGACACTAGGTGCTTTTTTGGCGGGCACAATGCTTAGTGAGACCGAATATCGGCACCAGATTGAAGCAGATATCCGACCTTTTCAAGATATTTTATTAGGGTTGTTTTTTGTCACAATTGGCATGTCAATTTCTATCGAGATATTGGTGCAGAATTTTTGGATTATTGCACTGATTACTTTGGCAATCATTTTGATCAAAGGTGGAATCCTTTATATGACCGCTCGATTATTTTGTAAAGAGGGTGGTGTCTCTTTGCGTGTTGCCTTGTCTTTGTCACAAGTAGGAGAGTTTGGTTTAGTATTATTAAGTTTGGCTTTTTCGTTTAATTTATTACCAAATGAAACAGGTAATATTTTATTAACTGCTGCGGTATTAAGTATGTCGCTAACACCATTTATGATTAAATTTAATGGCAGGATTGCAAAGTTTCTACATAAAGACTCTTATTCTCACAATCATCAAGAAATTGAAAATACCATTATTGAAGAAAGTAAATATTTGAGTGACCATGTTATTTTGTGTGGGTTTGGACGTGTTGGTCAAACGGTTGAGCGCTTTTTACACAAAGCCAACCATCCGTTTGTTGTACTAGACATGGATATTAAACGTGTACGTGAGGCCCATGATGCGGGTGAGTCAGTTTATTATGGAGATGCGGCCAAACAAAGTATTTTAATGGCGGCAGAAATCAATAAAGCCAAGGTAATGATTATTACTTTTAGTGATTTTCATTCGACGTTAAAAATCATTAAGACGACTCGACAACTTAATAAAGACATTCCTATTTTGGTGCGCACACTAGATGATTCACATTTAAATGAATTGTTTGAAGCGGGTGCAACTGAGGTTATCCCTGATACCTTTGAATCTAGCATTATGCTGGCTTCTCACTTGATGTTAATGATTGGACAGTCGCCTAGTCGAGTGTTTAAAAATACCCGTCAAATTCGTCAAGATCGTTATAAGATTCTTGAAAATTTTTATCCTGGCGAAGATGACAATCCGATGGAACAGCATCAAGTGATGAAAGGCATTATTCATAGTGTATTAGTCGAGGGTTCGATGCATGCTATTGGTCGTCGCCTAGGAGACCTACATCTTGAAAACTATAACGTGAAGGTTGAGGCGATTAAGCGCGGACATGTTAGGGGTGAAAACCCTTCTGAAGAAACTCGAATTCGTGACGATGATTATATTGTTCTGAGTGGCTTGATTGAAGATATTGAACGTGCTGAAAAGTATTTGATTGCAGGCTGATCAAATTATTCTAATACTGTGCTTTAAGGCGCTTTCCTTATTTTGGCATAATAAAACCCGTCAAATTCATGACTAGGGAGTTGTTGTTTGCCAACCGGCGTTTTAATACCCCAGCCTATATTTATCTTGATTTCATCGGCATCTGGATGGTTTTGTAAAAACTGAATGATTTGATTTTCATTTTCAGCTTTTAAAATAGAGCAAGTGGCATATAAGAGTGTGCCGCCTGACTTTAGCATCTGCCATAAATTATCCAAAATTTTCGCTTGCAGCTCAACCAAAGCGGAGATATCTTTAGGCTTTCTAAGTAGCTTTATGTCGGGATGACGACGAATTACACCGGTGGCTGAACAAGGTGCATCAAGTAAAATTTTATCAAATAATTGACCATCCCACCAATCTTGAACCTGGGCATTGCCTTGTGAGAGTGCAATATTCTTAATGCCAAATCGCTTGATATTTTCTGCTACACGTTTTAGTCTTTCTTCATCACTATCAAGTGCAATAATTTTGGAATTTGGTGCCAGTTCGCTCAAGTGTGTGCTCTTGCCACCGGGGGCACAGCAAGCATCTAAAATCAGCTCACCTTCTTTTGGATTTAACAAATATGCTGACAATTGTGCCGAACAATCTTGCACATAACAAGCGCCCTTATCAAAATTAGACAGTTTAAAAACCGATACAGCCTCTTTTAATACCAACGCCTGTGGCGCAACATCAACTTGATAAGCGTCAATACCTAAGGCTGATAATTCGCTCTGGTAGTCTTTAAGATTGTAATTTGGGTGCACACGAATACTCATTGGTGCTTGAGTATTATTGTTGGTAAATATTTGTTCAAATTGATCAGGGTAGTTATTTTTGATTTTTTTTACCAGCCAACTTGGGTGAGAATAATGCACTTGTGTTTGCAGTGTTTCTTTTTGCCGATCAACTTCTCGTAGAATGGCATTTACCAAGCCTTTGGCCCAAGGTTTGTTGATATTATGTACCACATTAACCGTTTCAAAAATTGCCGCATGGGTTGCGACATTCGAATATAAAAGTTGATAAGTGCCTAAAAGTAACAAACAATGAACATCAAGATTGTCTTTTTCAATCGGGTGTTTTAAAAGCTTTGTGACAATATCGTTCAGCTCATGATAAAAGCGAATAGTGCCAAATACTAAGGATTTGGTCAATGATAAATCTTGATAATCCTTTGGAAAATTAAAAGCAGATAATGATTTTTTTTCAAGAACAACCGAGCAGATTGCATTCAGTGCAATTTCTAGTGTTGTGCTATTTGCCAAGAGTTTTTTCTATTTTTTTAAGTAGTGCACTAGGCTTTAAATAGCCAGGAAGGTGCGTGCCATCAGATAAAAATATTGCAGGTGTTCCGGTAACGCCGATTTGTTTAGAGAGTGATAATTGCTCGAAAACAGGGTCATTACAAGCATCAACATTGGGTACTTCTTTATCGATATTGTAATTATCCAGCGCTAATTTTCTATCATCAGCACACCATATTTTTTGCATTTTGCTTTGAGCTGTTGGATGCAGTGAGGCTAATGGTGACGCCAAATATTTAACGGTAATCCCTAGCCCGTTTATTTTATCCATACCCAAATGCAGTTTTCGACAGAAAGGGCAATCGACATCGGTAAATACATTGACGATGTATTTTTCGTTATTGGCTTTGTAAATAATTTTATCAACATCATTAATTGAATTAATCAATGTAGTTTTAATGAGTTTAACTTTGTCATTAATAGGCAGACGTTTTCTAGTGGTCAAATCAACTACATCACCTTGAATGATGTATTGACCATCTTTAGACACTAAAAGAGAATCAACAGGATTGTAAACAATCACTTCATAAACGCCATTAAACGGGCTTTCAATAATATCTTCTTTTTCAATCTTGCCAAAGAAACGTTCAAGGTTATTAATAACAGCATCTTTATCGGCAATAGCAGTGCCCGATAGAAATATTAAAGCAATAAAAAGTTGTTTGATCATCTTAATAAAATTGTATGAAAAATGAATAAATTTTACATCTTTAGGTAGAATACTGGGATTATATTTTTTCTAGGTAAAACAATGGATTTTTCGTTAATTAACCAAACCATTCAACATTTTGATGGCGACAGTGTTGTTGTATTTTCTAACACCGGTACAAACCTTGATGATGCAGCATTGCAAGCATTGGTTGAGTTGAATCAGTTTGAAGCTAAATCAGGGAAGATATTATCTCTTAATTTAGTCGAAGGCTTTAAAGCCAAACGTGTGTTAATTGCAGGGCTGGGTGATACACCTACAACAGACAAAAACTATGTCAAAGCCCTAGTCGCTGTTAGTGATGCACTGGCCAATGCTAAGATTAAAAACACCATGATTCAACAAGTTGAAATAGAGGGTTGTGATCAACAGTGGGTGCAGCGCACCACGGCTAAAGTTATGCAGAATACAACCTATCGGATAGAAAAAGTCGGTACTGATCAAACTGACGAAAACCCAGTTGAAAATATTGCTGTTCAGTCAGATAGTGATAACGCTTACGAACTAGAAAAAGGCCAGGCCATTGCTCATGGTATGGCACTCACGCGCCATTTGGGTGACCTGCCATCAAATATTTGCACACCAACTTATTTGGCCGATACTGCGCAAGATTTAGCCAAAACATTTGGCTTAGAATGTGAAGTACTAGAAGAATCTGACATGTCTAAACTGGGCATGGGTTCATTATTGTCAGTATCCAAGGGCTCAATTGAGCCACCAAAACTCATTAGCCTAAGTTACAAAGGTAATGGCAATGCTAAGCCGATTGTATTGGTTGGTAAAGGGGTGACATTTGATAGTGGCGGTATTTCACTCAAACCAGGCGCTGGCATGGATGAAATGAAATACGACATGTGTGGTGCGGCTTCTGTATTAGGCACAATGCGTGCTGTGGCAGAAATGAAGCTTAAAGTTAATTTGACGATTGTAGTACCAACGGTTGAAAACATGCCGGCGCATAATGCTTCTAAACCGGGCGATGTGGTGACATCAATGTCGGGCCAAACCATTGAGATTTTAAATACGGATGCTGAAGGGCGTTTAATCTTGTGTGATGCACTAACGTATGTGGAAAAATTTAACCCAGCAGTGGTGATTGACACCGCCACCTTAACCGGCGCGGTGATTGTGGCATTGGGCAAGCATCATTGTGGCATCATGGCAAACGATCAGGATCTGGCTGATGATTTAATTGCTGCAGGAAAAACAGCGCTAGATACAGCATGGCAGCTACCACTCGACGATGAGTATGATGAATTATTAAAATCAAATTTTGCAGACATGGGTAATATTGGTGGACGTGAAGCAGGCACAGTGACTGCCGGGTGTTTCTTGGCACGATACGCCAAAGATTATCGCTGGGCGCACATTGACATTGCCGGTACGGCTTGGGTTAGTGGTGCTAAAAAAGGTGCAACCGGACGCCCTGTACCGTTATTAACCCAATATATTTTAGATCAAATTAATTAAGGAAAATTGTATGTCAAGTTTTGAAAATGTCACAGTTATAAAAGAAGCAAATATTTATTTTGACGGCAAGGTGACTTCACGTGTTGTGAATTTCGCTGATGGCTCTAAAAAGACGCTCGGCATTATGATGCCCGGTGATTACGAATTTGGTACTGATGATAATGAGCTAATGGAAATCCAAGCAGGTGAGATGGACGTACTGTTACCTGGTGAGAGCGAATGGCAGACTTTTGCTAAAGGATCGTCATTTGAAGTGCCGAAAGATTCAAGCTTTAAGCTTCAAGTAAAAGAAGTAACAGATTATTGCTGTTCTTATTTTTGAGCTTCCTTATCTAGCCAAACACCTAAGCCTTGAGCGCAAATCTCTAAATCACCTTTAAACAGCTTAACTTGCTGTTGTTCGTCAAGTACAACGCCGTGCTTGGTGGCAATTTCTAATAGGTAAGTGAGTAATTGCTCTTTAATCATCTTGTGTCGATGAGGCTGATCTTCTAAAGATTTGGCAATTTTAACAAAACCATCAATATGCTCTATCAGCATATCAGCAGACCGTCCGGTAAATTCAATACGATTAAAGTGCGTTAAGTAAGCGTACTTTGGCTTTAACGCCATTAGCTGACTAATGGTATTTTTCCAGACTTCAGGATCAAACTGTACTGGCGTCGTCGGCGGGAAAATCAACTCACCTTGATCAGTATCAAACTCACGATAACTTACCCCTAGTGTGTCACCACTAAAGATTCCTTGAGATTTCTGATCCCAAATGCATACATGGTGTCTTGCATGTCCAGGCGTGTCAATAAACTTTAGTGTGCGATTACCCAGCGTAATTTCATCCCCATCTTTTGCAATGACGACCTTATTTTGTGGTGTTGGGATTAAGTCACCTAAGAATTGTTTAAAGAATAACTCGCCGTATACGCCAATTACACCAGCACGTAATTTTGAGGGATCGATTAAATGATTGGCACCATATTCATGTACGTAGACTTTGGCGTTCGGCAAGTGTTTAATGAGCTCGCCTGCACCACCCGCATGGTCAAGATGAATATGCGTGAGCAATATGTAATCGACATTTTCACGTTGGATATTTTTAGCATCCAGTGTGGCTAATAATGTCGGCACAGACAAATAACAACCGGTATCAATAAAAGCAGCGCGACCGCCATCTTCAATCAAATAAGCGGCGACAAAGTCTTTGCGCATGTGCTCGGTATCAATACAAGTAACACCGAAGTCAAGCTCGTGGTAAATAGGAGTCATAGGTATTAGTTTATCAAATTTTAGCTAATAAAAAACCGCCCATAAGAGCGGTTTTTTAACCATTAAGTTAATGGTTTAGAAGTCACCTTCTGCACCACCGTTTTGAATACGAGTGATAACACGCTGAACTTCTAGTGCTTTTTCAAGTAAGTATTCAGGTAATGCTGCACCACCATAAATCATAGCGTTCATGTCTAGTGTGTATAACCATCTTTGACCTTCTTTGTCTTCAATCAATGCTAAACGACAAGGCAAGTAAGCCGAGAATGCATCTGAATGTTCGACCATGGTCATTGCTGTACGTGGTGCACAGTATTGATAGATTTTAAGGAATCTTTGTGCTTTAAAGTCTGCATGCCCTTTTGTTACACCAGGTGCATTGGTTTGTAATTCAACCATTTCAGATAATGGCAACATACCGACAGAACGAATACCTTCTTCAGTCGCAATACTTTCCATTGCTTCTTCTACATCTTCATTTGATACGTCATCAGCCACTTTAACACGCACAATAGAAGCCATGGTAATGTCGCTTGTGTCTAATAGTTTGTTGGTCATTGGCATGTAAACCTTTTCCATTGACTCTGGGTGAAGCTTTGGTGAAACCATTTCACTAATAATTTTCCCAGTAACACCATCATATTTCACATGAAGCGATACGCCGTAGTAAACAGCAATTGCACCGATAATCATCAGCACCCATTTAACAATATTAATAATTCCACTCATTTTTTACTCCCCTTTTTTTAATTAAAAATAATAAGAACTTCGGATTTTATCACCCATTGCGTTTAATGTGGGCTAATTTAAGCTAAACTCTTAAACTGTTGAAAATAATATTAGTTAAATATACTGCGCTGACAATATTGCCATTGTTGCCTATTTGCAAACAAACGAGTCAAGGATTTTTTGTGAATGCCATATAATGTTGTCTTATGAATAACGTCGTATTAATTAACGGAAAAAAACAAACCAAACTTAGTGTGTTTAATCGCTTAACACAGTTTGGCGATGGCTTGTTTGAAACTTGCTTGGTTAAAGAAGGGCGTTTGTTATTATGGTCTGAGCATTTTTCAAGGCTAGAAAAAGGTCGACAGCAATTAAAAATTAACCTTGTTAATGAAAAACAATGGCTTAAAGACATTACTAAAGCAATGTCAATTGCCAAGTTAGATCAGGCTGTTGTTAAAGTTATATTGTCTCGCGGTGAAAGTCAGCGTGGTTACGGGTTTGAGCCAGACATTGAGCCAACTCGTATTGTTGTTGTGTCTTCGGTGTCAGAGCAAACCGTTAGTCAGTACACGTTAACCACTTGTCAAAGTGGTTATGCCGCCAATCAATTGTTATCTAATATTAAGCACTGCAATCGTCTTGAACAAATATTGGCCAGAGCAGAATTACATAGTGATGAATGCATTATGCTAGATGATAATGGCTATGTTATTTCAGTAACACAGGGTAATATTTTTGCCATTAAGTCTGGCGTACTATTAACGCCAGGTTTAGATGAGTGTGGCATCGAAGGCACGCGCCGCTCTGTGGTGCTAAAAATTGCTACTGATTTGGGTTTGCAAGTTAATGTTGGTGCACTAACATTGCAAGAGTTATATGAGTGTGATGAGGCGTTTGTTACTAATAGTGTGGTCGGCATTAAATCGATTGCAAAAATTAATCATAAGGCTTTTGTTCAGCAAGAAGAGACCCAGCGCTTGGCCCACGCTTTTAATAAATATACTTTAAAGCGAAAAAACTCAGTTTTATTAAAACCAAAAAAACCTTACTTTAAAGCCTTATTAACATCAATTATTGTATTGATGTTGGCTTGGGCCTACTGGGCGAATACAATCAAAACAGTAGAGTCTTTTGTCTATCAATTGCCTAAAGGTGCTAATATTTCTTCAACAGCAAACGATCTTAAGCGTTATGGATTGATTCATTCAAGCTATTTTGTGGTGACAGCAGCCAAAGCTTTTGGCTTTGATTCAAAACTAAAGTCTGGTTATTATGATATACATCCAGGCATGGGTGTGATTGAGTTATTGGGTGATTTTTCATCAGCAAAAGTGGCCAACCGAAACATCACCTTGATTGAAGGTGAAACCGTGTCCCACTATTATCAACAGTTGCTTAATAGTAAATCGTTAAAGTCAAGCGGGTCTTTGGATGAAGCCATGCGTTTAGCGGGCATTAAAAAACCTTATGAAGGCTATTTTTGGCCAGACACATACCAAGTGAATTACGGCGATAGTATGGCCAGTGTGTTTAAAAGGGCTAATCAAATCATGAAGCAAAAGCTAGATCAAGCATGGCAAGGTCGTGATAAAACACTAAACCTAAAAAGTGCAGATGAGGCGTTAGTATTGGCTTCTTTAATTGAAAAAGAAACCGCACACAATGAGGAAAAATCAGAAATAGCAGGCGTGTTTATGCGTCGTTTAAACAAAGGCATGCGCCTGCAAACTGACCCGAGTGTTGTCTATGCCCTAGGTAATCAATATCAAGGGTCACTTAGCAAGAAAGATTTAAAATTTAACAGCCCTTACAACACTTATCGCCACAAAGGTTTACCGCCAAGTGCGATTGGCTCAGTTGGTCAGTCGTCATTGCAAGCAGCCATGCACCCAGCTTCGGGCGATGCTTTGTTTTTTGTTGCAAAAAAAGATGGCACACACGCCTTTGCAAAAACTTACAAACAGCACCGACTTAATATCAAAAAGTATCTAAAATAAAACCCATGGAAAGAGGAAAGTTTATCACCATTGATGGGGTTGAAGGCGCAGGAAAAAGCACCCAGATTGAGTTTATCTGTGACTATTTAAAAGCCAAAGGCACCAATGTCATTTTAACCCGTGAGCCAGGTGGAACGGACTTGGGCGAGAAAATTCGAACACTTTTGTTGAGTAATTCAACAGGAAAAATGCATGCCGATACAGAATTAATGCTAATGTTTGCGGCAAGAAACGAACACATTCAAAACAAAATAATGCCCGCCTTAGCGCAAGGTGATTGGGTGCTGAGTGACCGCTTTACTGATAGCTCTTATGCGTATCAGGGTGGTGGTCGTGGGCTAGATATGAGCCGTATTGCACAATTAGAGTCTTGGGTGGTGCAGGACTTCACCCCAGACATGACATTACTGCTTGATGTGCCAGTTGAGATTGGCATGTCTCGGGTAGAGTCACGAGGTGAGAAAGATCGCATTGAAATGGAAAAAATGGATTTTTTTGATAGAGTTAGGCAGGCCTATATTGCACGCTCTAGAGAATTTCCAGATAGAATCAAACTGATAGATTCATCCCAAACGATTGAACATACGACCAAGCAAATTGGCGCAATTCTAGAGACATTATGATGTTGCCTTGGCACAAAGCTGCCTTTGAAAAACTCAAAAAGATGATTGATCAAAATCATCTGCCACATGCGTTATTGATTACCGGTGCACCACAAATGGGCAAGTTTGAATTGATGCAGCAATTAGTGCAAACCCTATTGTGCCACGACCAATCTTGTGGCGAGTGCAACGTGTGTCGTGCCATTGCCAAAGACAACCCAAAAGAAACACTAGAAACTTCAACCTTAATTCGCAGATCACACTATCCAAACATGGTGTATTGTCGAACTGAGGTTAATGATCGAGGCGTGGAATCAAAAAATATTCGCATTAACCAAATTCGCGCTTTTTGTGAGACACTCAACAAAACTGCCGATGACCTGCAAATTGGCGTGTTATTTTATGCTGATCAAATGAATGCCAGTGCTGCCAATAGTTTGTTAAAGACATTGGAAGAGCCTAGAGACAATACATTGATTATTTTATTGGCACATAATCCTAAGAATTTGCCAGCCACTATTTTGTCTCGTTGCCAAAGCGTACATCTTTCTCCGGCCTATGATGGGGAAACGCAAGCTTGGCTTGAGGATCATATTAGTCAAATTCAAAATGAAGATTTTGATGTTGCGCAATTATTAGAAAACACACATGGCGTACCTTTTAAAGTGCTTTCAGAACTCTCTGGTGATGGTTTTATTCATTATCAAAACTGGCAAAATCATCTGTTGGATATGGTGATATATCCAACCAAGGTTAACCAAGTGCAAGATTTTGAAGGCAACGAGGTAGAAGTTTTGAACTGCTTGCAAAATTTAGTGATTGAAGGTATTCGTTTAAAGTCATTAGGTCAAGAAGGTGGCTTGGTTGAGCTAAATCAAGTAGTAAAATCAGTAAAATCAGATTTTCTGTTTAGGTTATTAGACGATATTTATCATGCGATTAGTTTGTCAAAAACCACCGTCAATATTAAATTACTATTGGATAATGTTTTGATTGTATGGTCGCACATTACACATTTAAAACGCTATCCACAAATTACCAAAACATAAAGGAGTAACGGCATGAGCCAATCAGACAATTTATTTGAACAAGCAAAAACCGTTATTCCGGGCGGTGTTAATTCACCAGTGCGCGCCTTTAATGGTGTGGGCGGTAATCCAATTTTTTTCACTAAAGGTGAAGGTGCGTATTTATTCGATGCTGATGATAAAAAATACATTGATTATGTTGCTTCGTGGGGGCCAATGATTTTGGGCCATGCCAATCAAGCAGTGGTTGATGCGGTTAAGCAAACTTTGGAAAAAGGTTTAGGTTTTGGTGCACCCACTGAAATTGAAACAACTCTGGCTAAAAAAGTATGTGAATTGGTACCATCAATTGAATTGGTGCGCATGGTGAGTTCGGGTACGGAGGCTACCATGAGCGCAATCCGTTTGGCACGTGGTTTTACTGGTAGAGATAAAATTGTAAAATTTGAGGGTTGTTATCATGGCCATTCAGACTCGCTTTTGGTCAAAGCTGGCTCAGGCGCATTAACGCTTGGTGTGCCAACTTCACCCGGTGTGCCTGCTGCATTGGCCGAGCACACACTAACATTAGAATACAACAACATCGATCAAGTACGTGAAGTGCTAAGCGAAGTTGGTGGTGAAGTGGCTTGTATTATTGTTGAACCCGTTGCTGGTAATATGAATTGCATCCCACCAGTTGATGGATTTTTACAAGGGCTGCGTGAGGTTTGTGACGAACATGGCGTGGTACTTATTTTTGATGAAGTGATGACTGGTTTTAGAGTTGCCCTTGGTGGTGCACAAGCTTATTATGATGTGAAGCCGGATTTAACCACTCTAGGTAAAGTAATTGGTGGCGGACTACCGGTAGGTGCTTTTGGCGGCAAACGTGAAATTATGGAATACATCGCCCCACTTGGGCCAGTGTATCAGGCGGGCACACTGTCAGGTAATCCAATGTCAATGTCAGCAGGTTTGGCGATGTTAAATGCACTATCAGATGATACAAATTTTTATCAAAATCTAGGTAAAAAAGTACAAATGTTAACCGACGGTATTTTGGCTCAAGCCAAAGCCAATAATATTGGCATGACTGCTAATGTTGTGGGTGGCATGTTTGGTTTATTCTTTACCGATTCAAACGCTGTGACTAACTTTAACGAAACTTCCCAATGCGATGTGGAGCGCTTTAAGAAGTTTTATCATTTAATGCTGGAAGAGGGTATTTACATGGCGCCTTCTGCGTATGAAGCAGGCTTTGTGTCAAACGCGCATACAGAGCAAGACATTCAAGCAACGATTGATGCAGCAGGACGCGTATTTGCTAAACTATGAAAATTGATGTTGTTGAATCAGAATTAAACAAGGCACAAACTGCCCTTGAGAAGTTTCACAACAACATTACTATTTTTGGTTCTGCACGCATCGCTCAAGATGATCCTTTGGCCAAAGCAGCCTATCAATTAGGCAAGTCTTTATCTAATAACGGATTTAATGTTTTAACTGGTGCAGGCCCGGGCATTATGAGCTCAGCTAATCGTGGTGCTTTTGAAGGCAAATCAAAAAGTATTGGTTTAAATATTAAACTACCGAAAGAGCAAAAACCCAATCCTTATCTTGATGAGTGTTTGGTGTTTGAGCACTTTTTTACCCGTAAAGTCATGTTGATTAAACATGCTGATGCTTGTGTGTTTTTTCCTGGCGGGTTCGGCACGGCTGATGAGTTGATGGAAATATTAACGTTAGTACAAACAAGAAAGGGTAAACAGATTAAAATTTTGTTGTTCGATTCAGAATTTTGGACACCGTTGTTAACTTGGTTTGGCAATTTAGAACAAAGACAATATATTAATCCAGTAGATTTAGCATCATTTGAAATGGTTGATCGTGTTGAGCAAATTTTAGAGAGACTTGAGGCATAATATGGCATTGGCAATTTTTGATTTAGATAAAACCCTTATTGGTGGAGACAGTGATTTTCTCTGGGGCGAGTTTATGAGCGAGATTGGTGCAGTTGATCCAAACTCTTATCAAAAGAAAAACCAATATTTTTTTGATGAATACGCCAAAGGCAGGTTAGATATTAATGAATATTTGGAGTTTTGCTTAGAACCACTGTCTCAAAATTCGATGTCAACACTCAATGCTTGGCATCAAGATTTTATGCAACAAAAAATTCAGCCGATTATATTGCCTAAGGCGCAAGCAGTGGTTGATAAACACAAGGCAAGAGGCGACAGAGTGTTGGTCATCACAGCAACCAATCGTTTTGTTACCACGCCGATTGTTGCCAAGTATGGCATTGATGATTTGTTAGCGACAGAGCCCGAGGTAAAAGATGGTTGCTACACAGGCCGAGTAGAGGGCGAGCCTTGCTTTCAAAAAGGCAAGATTTCTCATCTAAATCAGTGGCTTTCTGAAACTGGCGAAAGTCTAGAAGGGGCTTATTTTTATTCAGATTCACACAATGATTTACCAATGCTAGAGTTGGTTGATCATCCGATTGTCGTGCATGGCGATGAGATCTTGCAGAGTATCGCCAAAGAGCGAAATTGGCCAAGCCTCGATTGGCACTAACTCTTTCAATAGACAATAAAAAAACCTCCGTTAGGAGGTTTTTTTATTACTATCTTTTTTTGCAAGTATTTTTTTCTTTTACAAGGCAGACTTTACAAAATCTCGATTGAGCATAGATGAAACTATGTGATTGAGAGTTTTGAAATGTCTAACGCAGTAACAAGGGTAAAAATACGAAGCAAAAATTACATGTATAAGTGATGATTGCCTGAAGCCGCTTCATCAAAGTATGACGCCGCACCAGCAAACTCAACACCATCAATAAAGTCATCTTTACTGTAACCAAATAGCTCAACAGTCATTTCACATGCAATGAACTTAACATCAAATTCTTGACACATAGAACGAAGGTCGTCTAACTTTGCAACACCGTGTTTAGCCATGGTCTTTTTCATTAAGTAAGTTACCAAAGTATCGGCACCTGGGATATTCCAAAGAATATTAGGAATTTTAGGGCCAAAATCAATGTTCTGTAACCACTTAGGGCCAAACGGCATCTTCATTGGCATTGATGGATTACCAATTGGTGTCACTCTTAATTTTGATGTATCTTTTAGTAAAAGATTCAAACCGTAAAAAGTAAAGAAAATTGTCACTTCTTTATCCATTGCAACACCCGTAGAAGCAATAATGAAGGGAGGAAAAGCCCAGTCAAAAGTACCTTTAGTGGCGATGATCGTCATTTTATTGTTATCTGACATTTGTATTCTCCTCTAGCGTGTTTGTTGTTTTAAACCTTTTCAATGGTAAAAACGTATTTGCCACCATCTTCGACAGTTGACATGAGTTTGTTACCAGTTTGGTTACAAAAAGCTTCGATATCTTTCACTGAACCCGCATCGGTAGAAATAACGTCTAAGATTTTTCCAGCATCCATTTTTGATAATGCTTTCTTAGTTTTTAAAATTGGTAATGGGCAGTTTAAGCCTGATGCATCTAAAGTTTCGTCAGCCATGATAGGACTCCTTGTAAAATTATAATTTGAATTTTAAATAAATAAAACGTATTAGTTGTAACTAATAAGTTTGGCTATTTTAATCGCTCACCATCCAATAGTCAAATATAATGAGTTCATGATAAAGAATTTATCCTGGTTATTTTTAATGCCATTTTTGGCTTTTGCACTCAGAGTTCCAGAGCTGCAAGTCTCAGAGTCTCTAAGTGAGAAAAAACGAGGCAACGAATTTTTACAGCTAATCTGGAATACAGATTCTGTTATTGCCGATGTAGAAATGACTACCTATCTGCGTGAACTGGGGCATGAGTTAGTTAAACATAGTGAAAATCCTGATAAGAATTTTGGTTTTTTATTGTTAAATGATGACAGTATTAATGCTTTTGCTGGCCCATACGGTTATATTGGTGTGCATACAGGTATGCTGCTTAGCTCAGATTCTGAGTCAGAATTAGCAGGCGTGCTTTCGCATGAAATATCACATGTTACTCAAAATCATTTAAATCGATTTAGTGAAAAAACCGATAAGCAAACTTATTTAATGGTGGCTGGCATGTTGGCAGCAGCGTTGGTCGATAACTCTGATGCCTCTCAGGCAATTGCCGCTTCAACCGTTGCAGGTACAGCACAACAAAGTATTAATTTCACTCGAGAGCACGAATGGGAGGCCGATCGTATCGGTACGGTTATGTTATCTAAATCAGGTTTTGATCCACAAGGCATGGCACATTTTTTTGAAAAATTAAAAGACAGCTCTAGTGCTGAAGAATTTTTACGCTCACACCCTTTGAGTATCAATCGTATCTCTGACAGCATGCAACGCGCAGCAAGAGTCTCGGGAGATTATAGAAAAGATTCGTTTGAATACATAACAACCAAAGCCAAATTGTATTTTCACAAACATGGCCGTATAAAGCTTGAAAAAGATAAAGCAATTACGCGTTATATGCAAGCTTATCAAGCATTTGAACAGCAAGAATATTCAAATGCTAAGATACATGTGGACGAATTATTGAAATCAAACCAAGATAAACCCAGTTATATTTTGGCAGGACGTATTGCCTCTAAGTTAGGCGATATTGATCAAGCACAACGGTATTTTGACCATAATAGTTTAATTGAAGAAGATGAAGCGAGTTTGTATTATGCTGCCCAAGCTTATTTAGATAATCAGCAACCGCGCTTAGGCGTGTCAACTTTAAAACCTTTTTTGCGCGTTAATAAAGGCAGTTATCAGTCGCATCAACTGCTATCAAGTTTGTTTGTTGAGCTGGGTAATTTTGACCGATCTCACATTCAAAGTGCAAAAGCACTGATTGTGCAAGGCAAGTTAGACAAAGCGATTGGGCATTATGAGCGCGCAAAGGCGGTTACTCACTCGCAAGACTTGCATGATGTCATCAGTGTGAGAATTGACAACCTGCAACAAATACTAGATTTGTATAAAAATCTCGATTAAGCACCAACAACATCAACGCCAGTCGGTGTGCCGAGTAATAATACATTGGCACCACGATTAGCAAACAAGCCGTTAGTCACCACACCAACAATACTGTCTAGCTCTGTTTCCATGGCCTTAGGGTCTGTGATTTTTAAACCTTCAACATCTAGAATTAGGTTGCCATTATCGGTAACAAAGTTTTCTCTAACAAAAGGCGTGCCACCAATACGGCGCGTGATTTGGTGTTTAACATAGTTTGCTGCCATTGGAATCACCTCAACAGGCAATGGGAAATCACCCATGGTATTAACCAGTTTTGATTCGTCAGCAATACAGACGAATTTATCAGCCACAGCAGCCACGATTTTTTCACGCGTCAGTGCACCACCGCCACCTTTAATTAGGTTTAGGCCATCGTCAGACTCATCGGCACCATCAATATAAACTGAAATTGCTTCTACTTCATTTAGATCAAATACTTTAATTCCATGACCCTCTAAGCGCTCAGCAGTCGCAACAGAACTGGCCACTGCGCCTTTAATGTCATCTTTCATTGTGGCTAGTGCATCAATGAAAAAATTTGCTGTTGATCCGGTGCCTACGCCTATAATAGTGTCTTTTACGACAAATTTAAGCGCCTCTTGTGCGACCGCAAATTTCATTTCGTCTTGAGTCATGATATGCTCCATAAAATCTAAATATTCAATCAATTATACATCATTATGAAAAAAATCATTCTTGCGAGTAACAACAAAGGCAAAATTAGAGAATTCAATGCAATGTTAGATGGCCTGTACGAAGTGGTCTCTATGAGCGATATGCAGGTTGAAGAAGTGCCAGAAACCGGCCTAACTTTTGTTGAAAATGCACTAATCAAAGCGCGTAATGCAAGCGCACAATCAGGCTTGAGCGCGTTGGCGGACGACTCAGGTATTGTGGTTGATGCCTTAAATGGCGAGCCCGGTATTTATTCGGCGCGTTATGCTGGCAATCATGGCGATGATGAAGACAATACGCAAAAACTATTAGATGAAATGAGAGGTGTTGCTGATGGTGATCGTAGTGCTCGATTTTGGTGTGCCATTGTCTTTGTTGAGCATGCAAATGACCCAACACCAATTGTTATCCAGCGAGGTTGGGAGGGTGAAATTCTTCGCGAAAAGGTGGGTGAAAATGGCTTTGGTTATGACCCAATCTTCCATGTGCCAACCCATGGTTGTGCGTCAGCTGAGTTAGCGCCTGAAATTAAAAATGCCATTTCGCATCGAGGCCAAGCGCTTGATGCATTATTGAAAGAATTAAAAAGTTAAATCATTGTTAGAATTGCCACCTTTATCACTGTATATCCATTATCCATGGTGTGTTAAAAAATGCCCGTATTGCGACTTCAACTCTCATGAAGGCGAGAATAGGGGTGGTTATATTGAAGCCTTGCTTAAGGATTTGGATGAAGATTTGAGCTACGTACAAGGTCGCAACATTCATTCTATTTTTATCGGTGGTGGCACGCCAAGCCTCATGAGTGCAGAGGAATTAAGCAATCTATTTACTGGCTTAAAATCAAAACTAACGTTTGATCAAAATATTGAAATCACCCTAGAGACCAATCCCGGTACATTTGAGATTGAAAAATTCAAAGCCTTTAAAGACATTGGTATTAACCGACTGTCTATTGGCGTGCAATCCTTTCAAGACCACCATCTTAAATCCTTAGGTCGTATTCATAGCGCACAAGAGGCAAGCAAGGCTTGCACCTTTGCAAGCCAGATATTTGATAATTTTAATATTGACTTGATGTATGGCTTAGAAGGGCAAAGCGTTGATGAGTGTTTGGCTGATCTTAATCAGGCGATCAGCCTAAACCCACAGCATATTTCGTTTTATCAACTCACCATTGAGCCGAATACCTTGTTCGCCAAGTTCCCACCAGCTTTGCCACAAGATGATGACATTTGGAAAATGGGTGAGCAGGGTGTGGCGTTATTAGAACAACATGATTTTGTGCGTTATGAAGTGTCAGCCTTTGGCAAAAAACCCTCTAAGCACAATTTAAATTATTGGCAATTTGGTGATTACATCGGTATTGGCGCCGGTGCTCATGGAAAAATTACCAATCTCAACACAGGGCAAGTGCTGAGAACAAAAAAACCAAAATCACCCAAAGACTATGTCAATAATCCAATAGCTATTGTTGATTCAATAGAAAATTTATCATTTGAATTTATGCTAAATGCACTGCGATTAAAAGAGGGGTTTTCGCTAGATTTATTTGAAGATCACACTGGTCAATCACTCCGGGCCATTGAGAGGCAATTACAACAAGCACAAGACTTAGGTTTATTACTTATTGACAACAAGCAAGTACAGCCAAGTAATAAGGGTTATAATTTTTTAAATGATTTAATTGAGAGATTTTTATGAAAAGATTAGTATTGATTTTAGCTACAGTTTTTTTAACGGGTTGTTTTGATAGTGACGATGCGCAAGCAAAAGTCGAAGATAGTGTTCAACTAGGAAAAGTAACTTTTGATAAAAACTGTGTTGCTTGTCATGGTAAAGGCGCACAAGGCTTAACTGGGGATTGGAAGAAAAGACTTGAAAATGGTAAGTTTCCAGCGCCGCCGTTAAATGGAACAGCACATGCTTGGCATCATTCACCTGAAGTATTATTGTCAACGATTAACAATGGCGGCGCTAAACTTGGTGGTTGGATGCCAGGGTTTAAAGATAAGCTTAACAATGAAGAAAAACAAGGTTTGTTAGATTATATTCACAGCCTATGGCCTGCTGAATTACAACAAAAATACGATAAAAGATTTAAATAAATTTATATTGGTAAAATACCCGTCAAATAAGATTGTTTTTTAGAAAAATAAATGACTAATAATACGCATAATATTGCCAATGTCTTAACTGAGGCATTGCCCTATATTCAAAAATTTCAAGGCAAAACCATCGTCATTAAATATGGCGGTAATGCCATGGTTGACGAAAAACTAAAATCTAGCTTTGCGCGTGATATTGTCTTAATGAAATCTGTAGGCATGAACCCGATCGTGGTGCATGGCGGCGGCCCTCAAATTGGCAAAACTTTGGAAAAAATTGGCAAACAAAGTGAGTTTGTTGGTGGCATGCGTGTGACTGATAGTGAGACTATGGATGTGGTGGAAATGGTGCTTGGCGGTTTGGTTAACAAAGAAATTGTTAACTTGATTCATCAGCATGGTGGTCATTCAATTGGCCTTACGGGAAAAGATGGTAGCTTAATTTCAGCCAAAAAACTCAAGCATGTTGATCATCCAACGTCTGAAATTATCGATCTTGGTCATGTTGGTGAAGTTGAAAATATTGACACTTCGGTAATTGATTTATTGCTTAAAGGTGATTTTATTCCGGTGATTGCTCCAATTGGCGTGGGTAAAGATGGCTTTTCTTACAACATTAATGCTGATTTAGTAGCCGGCTCTATTGCTGAGGCTTTGAATGCAGAAAAATTAATTCTACTCACTAATACTAAAGGTTTGTTGGATGCCAATGATGATCTATTAACTGGACTTGATGCCAAGACAGTCGATGGGCTGATTGACGATGGCACCATTCACGGTGGTATGCTACCAAAGATTGGCTGTGCGTTATCAGCGGTTAAGAGCGGTGTTAAATCCACACACATTATTGATGGCCGTGTATCGCACGCTGTACTTTTAGAGGTCTTTACTGATAGTGGTGTTGGTACTTTAATCACTTGCAATGAATAAAGCGAATCGCGATAGCATTCAAGTTCTTGAATGCCAAATTCTGGCGCATTATCAGTTTGAAGGCAGCCAATACATTTTAACCATTGACTCAAGCGAAATTGCCAAAGCGACTAAGCCTGGGCAGTTTGTGCACATTACTGTTTCTGATGCATTAGCCATGCGCCGACCAATTTCTATTATGTCGGTTGATATTGATAATGGCACCTTTGATTTGCTTTATAAAGTCGTGGGCGAGGGCACTCGTCAACTAGCTGAGCGCAAAATTGGTGAAATGTTATCCGTTATTGGCCCGATTGGTAATGGTTTTAAAATGACAGATAAGAAATTACCTTTGTTAATTGGCGGCGGTGTGGGCATGCCACCAATGATTTCTATTGCGCAAAATATTAAGGACAGTGATTATGATCCTTTTGTCATTTTAGGCTCTGAAGTTCCATTCCCATTCACACCAGAACTAAGCAAAATGGGCAATCCATGCCCAGAAGCAAGCCACACTATGCCACTATTAGAAGATTGGGGAGTAGCCTGTAGACTTGCAAGCTTGCAAGATTATGAAGGTGTTTATCAAGGTTATGTCACTGATTTAGCCAAAGTATATTTAGACAGTTTGTCTGCCGATGATCTGGCGCAAGTTGAAGTTTACTCTTGCGGCCCACACCCAATGCTTGAGGCGGTGGCCAATCTAGCAAAAGAGTACAATTTACCATGCCAGGTTTCACTTGAAGAGTATATGGCTTGTGGTGTGGGCGGTTGTGCCGGTTGTGTGGTAGAGGTTACAACAGATAACGGCCCAGCGATGAAACGGGTTTGTGTGGACGGACCAGTATTTGACGCAACTAAAGTCTTTTGATAGCTGATAATTTAAAAAAAGTTCAAAACCGTATTAATGCGGTTGATACAAAAAAGCAAGTAACGCTAATTGCCGTTAGCAAAACCAAACCAGCTTCAGATCTTCAGCAAGCGATTGACGCAGGGCAGCGACATTTTGGGGAAAATTACCTTCAAGAGGCGCTGGATAAAATTGAGAGTTTAAAAGGGCAAGCGCTAAACAGCAGTCCTCTGGGAGGGCAAGCGCTAAACAGCAGTCCTCTGGGAGGGCAAGATTTAATCTGGCATTTTATCGGCCCGATCCAATCAAACAAAACCAAGCAAATTGCGCAAAATTTTAGCTGGGTGCACAGTGTTGATCGGCTAAAAATTGCTAAACGACTTAATGATCAACGCCCAGAAAATTTAGAAAAGCTCAATGTACTTTTGCAAATCAATATTGACAACGAGTCGACTAAATCAGGCATATTAATTGACGAAATTGATGAGATCATCCCTCATTTTGAAAATTTCCAAAATATTTCTCTAAGAGGTTTTATGTGTATTCCAAATCCTGCTAGTGCTGAACAAAGTTTTAAAAAAATGGCGAAAATACTGCAAAAACACCCAAATTTAGAGGTTTTAAGCATGGGAATGAGTGCTGATCTCGAGTTAGCCATTGAAAATGGCGCTACTTTTGTGAGAATCGGCTCGGATATCTTTGGAAAAAGAGCTTAAAAAGACCATTTGCAAAATTTCCGAAATTTTTTGATACAATACCACTTATGAAAATCAAGCTTCTTATTACTGGCGGTACCATCGACAAAGTTTATAACGAACTTACAGGTGGTTTAACGTTTGGCACTTCTCATTTGAACGAGATGTTAGATCGCAGTCGATCGACTGTGGATATTGATTCCGAAGTGTTGTTTTTAAAAGACTCGCTAGAGATGAATGATGAAGACAGAAATTTGATTTTATCCAAATGTCTTGAATCTAGCGAAGATGCTATTGTGATTACGCATGGCACAGACACCATGGCGCAGACTGCCAAACTACTCGGTAATCAGGTTAAAAACAAAGTGGTGGTTTTATTTGGCTCAATGATTCCTTATTCAATTGACCATTCTGATGCGTTGTTTAATTTAGGCGCTGCGCTTAGTGCTGTACAAAGTAAAACAAATGGCGTGTATATTGCGATGAATGGCCAAGTATTTGATTGGAATAATGTTTATAAAAATAAAGAAAAAGGCTTGTTTGAGGTGCAAAAATAAGTTTTCCACTTTTCTGAATTTACTGCTTGTTAATAGATGTGTAATGTAACATTACATCAGAATGATAAAAAAGACCATTTCTCACGGATTTACCGCATTAAAAATAAGCACTTGGGCTAGTGTCATTGTTGCGTTATTAATTGTATTGCTTGTTGCTTTTTTTGTTACTTTTCCGAGTTTAATTAAAGCGCCTATTGAAAATCAGATTTCCAAGTTTAGTGAGCTTGATATTACTTTATCTAAGATTGGTTTTAATTTTAATAAAGAAGGATTGGCTTTAAAGCTTCACGGCCTTAATGTTAACTCGCCGCAGCAAGGCTTGCCCATTGCCAAGGCCGACCACTTGCAGTGGGATATTAATTTTAGTTCATTGTTAGATGATATTTATCATCCAAGTGAAATTTACATTGATACCTTAACGCTGTATTCAGATACCGATCAAAATACCAATGAGTTTGGTGTGGATCAAATTCGTCAGTTAATTTCTCCACAAAGTTTAGAAATTCTACATTTCTTTAAATCGCTTAGTATCAACAAAACATTAATAAAAAGTCATCAAACAATTGAAATTGCGCCGATGGTGCTAAGCCGTAATGAGACGCAATTATCACTGGCAATTTCAGATCAAGATTTAGATTTTGGTTTGTCTGATTCTCAAATGGGCAAGGCAAATATTCTTGCAACATTGTCTACCACTCAGTCCGAGCAGGATAAAGTGCTAACCATCCCGTTACTGATGAATAATGATAAATTTTCAGTTCAGTCGCATCTGAAATTTTTCACTGAACAAGGCAGTGATTTTGTTGAATTTAATAGTTATATAGAGCAAATGCAAGCAAATGAGTTGGCTGATTACCTGCCACCACAAGTGCTTAGTAATGACACGCATGCTTGGATTAAGCGTGGTTTTATTTCTGGAAAATTAGAAGATACACAATTTTATTTAAAGAGGAATTTATCGACATCAAGTGTTGTTGAAACTCGATTTGATACCCATCTTAATGGTATGGAATTGTTATTTAATTCTAACTGGGATAGCCTCAAACAGCTAGATGCATCTCTAAGAACCGATGGTAAAGAAATTGTAGTGATGGTCAACAGCACTCAGCTTAACGACATGGCACTGAATAATATCAAAGTGCAAATTTTGGACATGAGCCAAGATCAGTTAGATGTGGAAGTGATTGGCAAAATTGATACTCAGAGTGAACAGTTGGTTGAGTTTTTGCGTCGTGCACCACTGAGCAAAACGGTGAATGAAGTGTTGAGTCAATTTACACTAACCGGTAAAGTGGGTGGCGATATGAAGCTAGTGGTGCCACTCGATGAAAGAGATTCGATTTTGGATATTGATTTAGTGCTGAAAGATAATCAACTAACAACGCTAAATGGTGCAGTTGTTGTTAAAGATTATAATTCCAAGTTGGCTTTTCATGATGATGAAATTACCACAGTAGGTGATGGCACTATTCGTGGCACACCGTTTGAAATTCGCATCAACCCTCAAAATCGAGGTGATGATGACAAAGCTACTTTTGCTGTTGAATTGGTGAATGATGCCAGTGGATTTGAGGCCTACATTACCAAAAGGTTAGATCAATCTTGGCGCACTAGGATTGAATCTGAATCAATTAAAGGCAATATAGACACGGTAATGAATGATGGTGGTTTTCCTAGTGTGAAGTTACTGGGCTTACAAGTAAACACTTTGGATGCGATTAAAGGTGAGTGGAATATTACACCTAATGATTTTCCAAGTATGTATTTGAGCACTAAAGGCATCTACGTTGATGAAAATGAGTTGCCAAATTTCAGTGCTGAGTTGTACTCTCAAGACAATATTTTGGCTATTAAAAATTTACAGTTTGATGGCGTTGGCGTTGGTAGTGAAGCGTTAAGTTTTAACGGCCTTTGGGTGGATGGTAAGACTCGATTAAAGGCAACAGCAAAAGGCAAAGGTTTGGCTGAGTTTTTACAAAAACTTAAAGTTAAAGAAAAAGTAACTGGCGGAGAATTTGATTTTGATATTCGCCTGTCTTGCGAGTGTACGCCGTGGAATATGAATTATCAAGACGTTACCGGCTATGTCACTATGAAAGTGAAAGAAGGTGTTTTTACCGAAAAAGACCCGAATATTGGCCGTATTTTGTCACTACTAAATATCAAATCAATTGCCAAGCGTCTGAAGCTTGATGTGGGGGACATTACTCAAGAAGGCTTTGCTTACGAAGACATTGATGTAAGTATTCACATTGGTAATGCCTTAGCTAAGATTGAGAAGTTTGAGTTGAATGCAACCTCCGGTATGATTGTACTAACAGGCCAAAGCAATATTGTTGATGAACAATACGACATGATGGCCAAAGTGAGCCCAGCAGTTGGTGACGCAGTTCCTGCAGCGGCAGCCTTGGCTGGTGGTGGCGCAATCGGTCTTGGTGTTTGGCTAGTAGATGAAACTTTATTTGCGGGCAAGCTAATTGATAAAGTTTTTGATAAGGTGGTGGAATTTAAATATAAAATTACCGGCCCATGGGATGAACCCATTATTAAAAATATATCAACCGTGTTATGATTGAGCAGTTATTAGATGATCACCATCTAAATCAGGAAAAAATTACTTCGCTATTGTCATCTTTGGCAGTCAAAGGTGTGGATTATGCAGATTTGTATTTCCAACATTCAGTGGCTGAATCTTGGTTTTTAGAAGAGGGCATTGTTAAATCAGGTACTTATCATATTAGCCATGGTGTTGGTACGCGTGCTGTTAAAGGCGAACAGACTGGGTTTGCTTATTCGGATGATTTGAATATTGACGCTATCAATGAAGCGGTAAATTTTGCTAAAGGCATTTCTCAGCATCAAGCCCAACAATCTATTCAAGCTTTCCAATCAGTGCCACAAGTGGCTAAATACAGTGGGCTGAATCCATTAGACAGTTTAACCTCAGAAGAAAAAGTTGACCTGCTCAAACTGATTGATTCCATTGCCAGAAAAGAGCCTAAAGTTAAGCAAGTGAGCGCATCGCTCTCAGGCGCTTATACTGAAGTGTTAATTGTGTCAACTGACGGCGTTTATCAAAAAGACTATCGCCCAATGGTGCGTATCAGTGTGAGTGTGATTGTTGAGCATGATGGTCGAGTTGAGCATGCGTCAAGTGGCGGTGGCGGGCGTTATGATTATCGGTATTTTATTGACCACAACTTAGCTGAAATTTATACACATGAAGCCATTCGACAAGCGTTGGTGGCTTTGGAGGCCAAAGGTGCACCTGCAGGTAATATGCCGGTAATATTAGGCCCAGGCTGGCCAGGTGTGTTGTTGCATGAGGCGATTGGTCATGGCTTAGAAGGCGATTTTAATCGCAAAGGCACTTCAGTCTTTACCGGAAAGATTGGCGAACAGGTAGCCAGTGAGAAATGCACGATTGTTGATAATGGCACATTGGCTAATCGACGAGGCTCTTTAACTATTGATGATGAAGGCACGCCAACGCAAAACACCACGCTAATTGAAAATGGTATTTTAAAAGGTTATTTGTTTGATAAGCTTAATGCAGGGCTGATGAATGAAAAATCTACCGGCAATGCTAGACGTGAGTCTTATGCGCATATTCCTATGCCAAGAATGACCAACACTTATATGTTGAACGGTAAAGACTCTGTCGAGGATATGATTGCTTCAGTGGATGATGGTTTATATGCGGTGAATTTTGATGGTGGCCAAGTTGATATTACCTCAGGTAAATTTGTGTTTTCAGCCAATGAAGCTTACTTAATTAAAAACGGCAAAATTACTGCACCAGTCAAAGGGGCAACATTGATTGGTTCAGGCGATGAAGTATTAAAGAAGATATCTATGGTGGCAAACGACCTTAAGTTAGACGGTGGTATTGGTGTGTGTGGAAAGGATGGACAGTCTGTGCCAGTCGGCGTTGGACAGCCTAGTTTAAAGATTGATCAGTTGACAGTAGGTGGTACTGAAGTTGATGGCTAAATTAATCAAGATTAATCCTTAAATATATTTCGTTATTTGTTCAAATTAGATATAATATTTGACTTCTATCAAGGAGAGAGAGGATTAGGTGTTAGAAAACTATCTACCTATCATGGTTTTTATTTTTTTAGGCATTGCATTTGGCGTTGGCCCAATGTTAATTGGCTATTTATTAGGACCAAGCAAACCAGACGAAGAAAAAAATTCTCAGTTTGAGTGTGGATTCCCCGCCTTTGATGACTCTCGTATGTATTTCAATGTACGTTATTATTTAGTTGCAATTCTTTTTATCTTATTTGATTTAGAAGTTGCTTTCGTCTTTCCGTGGGCGGTTGTTCAATCTGATCTTGGCTGGTTTGGTTTTATTAGTATGAGCATCTTTTTATTTTTATTGGTAGTGGGTTTTATCTTCGAATGGAAGAAAGGCGCATTAGAGTGGGAATAAGGATTATTTAGTATGGCAATTGAAGGTTTAATGAAAGAAGGCTTTGTCACCACATCGCTTGATAAA
>CAYUWB010000004.1:0-14035 GCA_964448305.1 uncultured Candidatus Ruthturnera sp. | reverse complement strand
TATGGCAATTGAAGGTTTAATGAAAGAAGGCTTTGTCACCACATCGCTTGATAAAGTTATTAATTGGGCAAGAACAGGCTCTTTATGGCCAATGACCTTTGGCTTGGCTTGTTGCGCGGTAGAGATGATGGAAGCAGGCTCTTCACGCTACGATCTTGACCGTTTCGGTATTGTATTTAGACCCACTCCTCGTCAATCAGACTTAATGATTGTTGCAGGCACACTGACCAACAAGATGGCGCCAGCGCTTAGAAAAGTTTACGATCAAATGCCTGAACCAAGATGGGTGATTTCGATGGGATCTTGTGCAAACGGCGGTGGTTATTATCATTACTCTTATGCGGTTGTACGCGGTTGTGACCGTATTGTACCGGTTGATGTGTATGTGCCTGGTTGCCCACCAACAGCAGAGGCATTGCTTTATGGTATTTTGCAACTCCAAGATAAAATTCATCGCACCAATACGATTGCGAGAACTTAATGGAAGATTTAAAAGAACAACTAATTGAAGAATTCGGTGAAGACAACCTGGTTGAAGCTTTTGGTGAGCTTACCCTAACGGTTGATTCTGACGACATTATTAAAGCTTGTTTAAAGCTTAGAGATTTCTTCTCATTCGATACTTTAATTGATTTATGTGGCGTTGATTATTTGACTTATGGTCAATCTGATTGGGATGCTGATGCTAGCTCTTCAGGTTTTGGTAGAGCACGTGAGGCACAAGGCGGCGAAGACAGACATGAGCAACGTTTTGCTGTGGCTTATCACCTACTTTCGGTGAGTAAAAATTACCGATTGCGTGTTAAGTCGTATGTTGATGAAGCAGAGCCAATTATTAAATCAGTGACGGGTATTTGGGCGTCAGCTGATTGGTATGAGCGTGAAGCTTTTGATTTGATGGGTATTTTGTTTGAAAACCATACTGATTTGCGTCGAATTTTGACAGACTATGGTTTTGTTGGTCATCCACTACGTAAAGACTTCCCAATGATTGGTGAAGTTGAAATGCGTTACGATGAAGACTTAGGTCGCGTGGTTTACGAGCCGGTGAGTATCGAGCCTAACGTTAACGTACCAAGAGTAATTAGGAAGTGAATAAGGCCTCTATATAATTATGAATAATCATCAAAACATCATCTTCCGCCAAATTAGCGACTCTTTTAAAGATAGCCTTAGAATTACTAAAGCAAACCTTAAAAGAGTCGCTAATTTAGCAAAATCTAATATTTTGCTAACCACTCATAACCATACAGAGGTCTTATAGTGGCTGAAATTCGTAACTACACGCTTAACTTTGGTCCTCAACATCCTGCAGCGCATGGTGTTTTACGTTTGATTTTAGAAATTGACGGCGAAGTGATTGAGCGCGCTGATCCGCATATTGGCTTACTTCATCGTGGTACAGAAAAATTAGCAGAATCTAAACCATACAACCAATCTATTGGTTATATGGATCGCTTGGATTACGTTTCAATGATGTGTAATGAGCATGCTTATGTGATGGCAATTGAAACCATGCTTGAGCTTGAAGTGCCTGAGCGAGCCAAGTACATTCGTGTGATGTTTGATGAGATTACTCGTATCCTAAATCACTTAATGTGGCTAGGTACACACGGACTTGATGTTGGTGCAATGAGTATTTTCTTGTACGCTTTCCGTGAGCGTGAAAAATTAATTGACTGTTATGAAGCGGTATCAGGCTCACGTATGCATGCAACGTATTATCGTCCGGGCGGTGTTTACCGTGATCTGCCTGAGAAAATGCCTCAATATTTAGAGACAGATTTCCGCAGTGCAAAAGAATTAGATGCAATGAATGAAAACCGTCAGGGTTCATTATTAGATTTTATTGCTGACTTTGCTAAAGAGTTCCCTAAGAGTATTAAACAGTACGATGACTTATTGACAGACAACCGTATTTGGAAACAGCGTTTGGTTAATATCGGTATTGTTTCAGCTAATCGTGCCAAGCAGTTGGGTTTTACAGGGCCGATGCTTCGAGGTTCTGGTGTGGCTTGGGATCTTAGAAAAAACCAACCTTATTCAGTTTACGATCAGTTGGAATTTGATATTCCAGTTGGTGTGACCGGCGACAGTTATGATCGTTATTTAGTGCGCATGGAAGAAATGCGTCAATCTAATCATATTATTGAGCAATGTGTTGAATGGCTACAAAGCAACCCTGGTCCAGTCATGAGTGATGATCATAAAGTATCACCACCAAAACGTGTTGATATGAAAGATGACATGGAATCTCTTATTCATCACTTTAAACTGTTTACCGAAGGTTATTGCTTGCCAGAAGGCGAGGTGTATTCTGCAGTCGAGCATCCGAAGGGTGAATTTGGTGTGTATTTAATTTCAGACGGTGCGAATAAACCATATCGAGTTAAGATTAGAGCGCCTGGTTTTGCGCATTTAGCCTCTATGGATGAAATGGCAAGAGGTCATATGCTATCCGATGTAGTGACTATTATCGGAACGCAGGATATTGTTTTTGGAGAGATTGACCGATGAGAAACTTCGTCTTTTTTCATTTTTCTGCGTTATGCTTAAAAAATACGCAGTCATATAGTTTTATCTATACTTCTTTGTATTTTTTCTCGCAAGCCTTGAAAAATAAAAAAATACTTGTTCCTAGTATTAAGGGTTTAGCATTATGATTTCAACTAAAGCAAAAAAACAAATCGATACTTGGGTAGCAAAATACCCAGAAGGACGTCAAAGTTCTGCGGTGATGGAAGCGTTGAAAATTGTACAAGCTGAAAATGACAACAGCCTAACTTCTGATACGATTCAAGCGGTGGCGGATTATTTAGATATGCCAGGCATTGCAGCAGCTGAAGTGGCTACTTTTTATGAAAATTACAATCACAAGCCAGTGGGCAAACACACCATTCGTTTTTGCCACAACATCTCATGCATGCTAAATGGTGCTGATGACTTGATTGCACATTTAGAAAAGAAACTCGGCGTTAAAACCGGTGAAGTGTCGAAAGACGGCCTGGTTAATGTTAAAAAAGTAGAGTGTTTAGGCGCTTGTGTTGGTGCGCCGATGTTTCAAATTGGCGACCAATATTACGAAAACTTAACCGCTGACAAGATTGACGAAATTGTGGATGGTCTAAAATGAATGAAGTTTGCTTTAAAAACTTAGATCAAAAAAATCCGTGGTCGTTAAAGACTTACGAAGCGAATGGCGGTTATTCTGTTTGGCGAAAAATTTTAAAAGGCGAGCTGACGCCGGAACAAATTATTGATGAATTAAAAACTTCTGGCCTGCGTGGTCGTGGTGGTGCGGGTTTCCCGACAGGCCTTAAATGGAGTTTTATGCCACGTAATGCAGATATGCAAAAATATGTGGTGTGTAATTCTGATGAAGGCGAGCCGGGCACTTGTAAAGACAGAGATATTTTAAGATTTAATCCACACTCAGTGATTGAAGGTATGGCGATTGGTGGCTTTGTAATGAACGCAACCAAAGGTTATAACTATATTCGCGGCGAATTTATGGAGCCTTTTTATCGTTTTGAAGGTGCGCTAAAAGAGGCGTACGATGCGGGCTTACTCGGTGAAAATATTGATGGCAGTTCAGTGAGTTTTGATTTATATGCACACTTGGGTGCAGGTGCTTATATTTGCGGTGAAGAAACGGCACTATTAGAATCACTTGAAGGCAAAAAAGGCCAGCCAAGGTTTAAACCGCCATTCCCAGCGAATATTGGTTTGTTTGGCAAACCAACAACGATCAACAACACAGAGAGTTTTGCCTCTGTTCCAGACATTCTTGCAAATGGCGGACAGTGGTTTGCTGATATTGGTGTTGAAAATTCTGGTGGTTGTAAATTGTTCTCAGTGTCTGGCCATGTTAACAAACCTGCTAATTTTGAAGTGCCAATGGGTACACCATTTAAAGACTTGCTTGAAATGGCAGGTGGTGTTCGAGAAGGTGGAAAATTAAAAGCCGTTATTCCAGGCGGATCTTCAACGCCAGTACTGACAGCAGAAGCGGCAATGGCAATGACTATGGATTACGATGGCATTGAAAAAGCAGGCTCTATGTTGGGCGCAGGCTCAGTAATCATCATGGATGATTCAACTTGTATGGTTGAAGCATTAACGCGATTAGCGCATTTTTATTATGACGAATCCTGTGGTCAATGCACACCGTGTCGAGAAGGCACGGGTTGGCTATATCGCGTATTAAAACGTATTATGGATGGCAATGGCAAGGCAGATGATATTGATTTGCTTATGGGTGTGCAAGACAAAATTATGGGTAACACAATTTGTGCGCTGGGTGATGCTGCGGCAATGCCGGTTGAAAGCTTTTTGAGAAACTTCCGTGAAGAGTTCGAATATTACATCGAACATGGCAAAAGTATGGTGAAAGGATAATGGCTGATATTGAGATTGAAATTGACGGTAATGTAGTTAATGCCAAAGCAGGTGAAATGCTTATCGCTGTAACTGACAGAGAAGGCATTAGTGTGCCAAGATTTTGTTACCATAAGAAATTATCAATAGCTGCTAACTGTCGTATGTGTCTCGTCGATGTTGAAGGTGCGCCTAAGCCACAACCAGCCTGTTCCACGCCAATTGCCGATGGCATGAAGATTCATACTCAAAACGAGAAAGCCAAAGCTTCTCAAAAAGCAGTAATGGAGTTTTTACTCATTAACCACCCACTTGATTGCCCAATTTGTGACCAAGGTGGTGAGTGTGAATTACAAGATGTGGCAATGGATTACGGCTCAGATGTTTCACGCTTTACTGAAGGCAAGCGCATTGTAGCTGATAGTGATATTGGCGCATTGATCCAAACTGATATGACGCGATGCATTCATTGTACGCGTTGTGTACGTTTTGGTGCTGAAATTGCCGGTATTATGGAAATGGGCGGCACTGGTCGTGGTGAAGACATGAAGATTGAACCATTCTTGAGCGAAGGTATTCAGTCAGAACTCTCAGGCAATATGATTGATGTCTGTCCGGTGGGTGCATTAACTTCTAAGCCGTTCCGTTATGAGCTAAGATCATGGCAAATGAATGCTGTATCAAACGTTGCAAGACACGATTTAGTTGGTTCGAACATTTACACACAAACCTATAAAGGTAAAGTTAAGCGTATTGTTGCTAAAGACAATGACAGTGTTAATGAAACTTGGATTTCAGATAGAGATCGTTTTTCGTATGAAGGTTTGGCTCATGAAAACAGATTACTAGCGCCACAAATTAAAGTTGAAGGCACATGGAAAGAAGTTGAATGGGATGTCGCATTGGATTTTGCGATTCGAGGTTTGGCAAACAACGTGTTTAATTCTCGTCAAGCAGATAAATTGGGTGCGTTAGCATCAAATACAGCAACACTGGAAGAATTTCATTTGTTGCAAAAGATTTTAAGAGAAGTAGGTTCTGAAAATATCGACCACCGTTTAAACGTTAAAGATTTAAACAATACAATTACACTTGAATCAAATATTAAATTAGCAGGTTTAGAAGGCGTTGATCACGCACTCATAATTGGTTCAAACCTACGACTTGAGCAGCCGATGATTAGCCACCGTTTACGCAAAGCTAATTTGGCAGGTGCTAGTATTGATGTAATTAATGCAATGACATTTAATTTTAATTACTGTTTGAATAGTGAAAACATTGTTTCACCAAACCGAACATCAGCAATGCTAGCTGAGGTTTTAAAGTCAGTATTGCAAAAGGCACACACTGAAGTGCCAGATTATTTGAATGATATTGAAGTGAGTGACTCTGCAGCTCAATTAGCTGAAAAATTATCCCAGTCAGACAATTCAGTAGTTGTCTTGGGTGAGCACATTATCAACAATCCACAAGCATCCAGTATTGCTAATTTGGTAAGTGAGATTGCGCAACACACAAATTCTACAACGCTTAATGTTAGTGCAAGTGCTAATTCAACAGCGGCCAACCTTGCAGGTTTTGTTCCAGGTAAAGGTGGACTAGATGCAAATGCCATGCTGGCAGCTGACTTAAAAGCTTATATTTTGCTAGATGTTTATCCACAATATGATTTCCATAATGCTATTCAAGCAGTTGAATCGTTAAGTAATGATGACACTTTTGTGATTTCTTTAAATAGTTTTAAAGATGATGTTGTTGCAGGGTATTCAGATGTCTTATTGCCAATTGCCAGTTTCTATGAAACCTCAGGCTCGCATGTTAATGTTGAAGGTTTGGTGCAATCATTTGCAGCAGCAGTAAACGCACCAAGTGATGCCAAACCTGCCTGGAAAGTGCTTAAAGTATTGGCTGATTTGTTAGAATTACCAGGTTTCCATTATGCAGACTCTACACAGGTAACAAGCGAAGTGATGCATCAAAGCCATAAGCAGCACGTGCATGACGAAAGTATTGATGTGAAAGTTAAAAGAGGGGTTAATGTTATTTGGCAAAAATCACCTTATGCAGTTGATGTTTTGTCTAGGCACGCAGCCTCATTACAATCGACTAAGATTGGTCAAATCAATAGCGCCTCAATGAATAAAGCCACCGCTATAAAATTAGAAGTCACGCAAGATGGTGAATATCTTGGTGTGCCAGTTGTTGTCAGTGAAACAGTGGCTAATAATTGTGTATTTGTTAATGCAAATCATTCGACAGGAGGCCAGTCATGATGGAATTGTGGCAGTCATTTGTTGAGTTAGTTTTTGATTTAATTCCTTGGTTTGATGGCTCTATTGCAGCTATTTTAATTATCCTAATCAAGGCAATTGCTTTGGTGATGCCGTTAATGCTAGTAGTAGCTTATTTCACTTATGCTGAGCGTAAAGTTATTGGTTATATGCAATTACGTATCGGCCCTAACCGTGTTGGTCCAAAGGGTTGGTTGCAGCCAATTGCTGATGCCTTAAAGCTAATGACTAAGGAAATTATTTTCCCAACTAAGGCTAACATTTACTTATTCTTGTTGGCGCCAATATTGGCGATTGCACCTGCAATTGCGGTGTGGGCAGTTATTCCTTTTGATGAAGGGATTTACGTGGCTAATCTTGATATTAGTTTGTTGTACGTCTTGGCGATAGGTTCAATTGGTGTGTACGGCATTATTTTAGCGGGTTGGGCGTCTAATTCTAAGTACCCACTGTTAGGTGCATTGCGTAGTGCGTCACTGTTAGTTTCTTATGAAATTGTGATTGGTTTTGCCTTAGTAACGGTGGTAATGATCGCAGGTAGTGTTAATCTTAATGATATTGTGATGGCGCAAAAAGGCGGCATTATGCATTGGTACTGGATCCCACTATTCCCAATGATGATTATTTTCTTTATTTCTGCTTTGGTTGAAACCAACCGTGCACCGTTTGACGTAGTAGAAGGTGAATCAGAAATTGTAGGTGGTACGCATGTTGAGTATTCGGGCATGACATTTGCGGTATTTTTCTTAGCAGAATATGCCAATATGATTTTGATGGCAGTACTGGCCGTTATTATGTTCTTTGGTGGTTGGCATTCTCCATTTGAAGGGATTCCAGTGATGGAGTCAATGTTTGCTTGGGTTCCAGGCATTATCTGGCTATTAGCTAAAACAACCTTTTTTATGTTTTTATATTTGTGGGTGCGTGCAACTTTCCCGCGTTTTCGATACGATCAGATCATGCGTCTATCTTGGAAAGTGTTTTTACCATGGACCATTGTTTGGATCTTTGTGGTCGCGTTGATGACACAACTAGAAATAGGACCATGGTTTTAGTACCGGTATTGGGAGTGTAATTTATGATTAATAATATTAAAAAATTAGTTAAAGATTTCAGTTTGGGTGAATTACGTGGCGGTATGAAAATTACCGCAAAAGAGCTGGTTAATAAAAAAATAACCGTTCAATATCCAGAAGAAAAGACCCCGATTTCACCACGTTTTAGAGGTCTGCACGCCTTGCGTCGTTATCCTAATGGTGAGGAGCGCTGTATTGCCTGCAAACTCTGTGAGGCAGTCTGTCCAGCCAATGCAATTACCATTGAATCAGAGGCAAGAGATGATGGCACGCGTCGTACTACACAATACGATATTGATTTGTTTAAATGTATTTTCTGTGGTTTTTGTGAAGAAGCTTGCCCAGTGGATGCAATCGTAGAGACACAAATTTTTGACTACGCCTTTGTTGATTCTAGAGAAGGCAGTATTATCGATAAAGCACACTTATTAGAAGTGGGCGATAAAAATGAAAAGATGATCAACCAAACTAAGTTGGAAGATTCGAAATACAAATAAGGCCAGTTATGACATTTGATCAAATATTATTTTATGTGTTTTCGTTTTGGTTTATTGCCAGTTCTTTGGCGATGATTTTTTCGCGTAATGCAGCGAAAGCAGTTTTATTTTTAATCTTGTCGTTCTTTTCTGCTGCCAGTATTTGGATTTTATTAGAAGCTGAATTTTTAGCCATTACTTTAATCTTAGTCTATGTTGGCGCTGTGATGGTGTTGTTCTTATTCGTGATTAAAATGCTGAATATTGACAAGTCAACATTGCGAGCAAAGTTCGCTGGCTATTTGCCGTTAGGGCTTATTGTGGCGGCGATTATTATTGCTGAGATGACACTGGTCTTGGGCGGTAATCAATTTGGTTTAGATGTGGTAGCGGCGCCAGCAAGACACGGAGCAGATTACAGTAATATTACAGTATTAGCAATGCAACTTTATACCACTTATGTTTACCCATTTGAATTAGCGGCAGTGTTATTGCTGATTGCGATCATTGCAGCGATTACCTTAGTACATCGTAATGAGCTTAATCGTAAAAAACAATCAATTGCAGAGCAGGTCAATGTTCAAGCTAAAGATCGTGTACGTATTGTTTCAATTGCCTCATCAGGCAAGGAGGCTAAGTAATGGTTAGTTTGAGTGATTACTTAATTTTGAGTGCGATTATTTTTTGTATCGGCCTGGTTGGTATTTTTGTTAATCGTACCAACATTATTACTTTGTTGATGTGTGTTGAATTAATTTTGGTAGCGGTTAATACCAATTTTATTGCTTTTTCACATTTTTTAGGCAATGAAGCAGGGCAGATTTTTGTCTTCTTTATTTTAACAGTGGCAGCTGCAGAAGTTGCGATTGGATTGGCCATTCTAACGCTATTGTTTAGAAACAAAGGCTCGATTAATGTTGACGTTACTAACAGCTTAAAGGGTTAATAAGTTATGGAAAATATTTATTTAACAATTGCACTTGCACCACTTTTAGGCGCCATTATTGCCGGATTTTTCGGTGGTATGTTAGGTCGCACTGCCACACACACAATTACAATTTTAGGTGTGCTGGTTTCAACGGTGTTAGCGCTTTATGTGTTTAATCACCATGTTTTAGAGCAAGGTGCAGTCTTTAATCAAAACTTATACACCTGGATGCAAATTGGCAGCTTGAATGTTAGTGTTGGCTTCTTGGTTGATAATCTCACTTCAGTGATGCTAGTGGTGGTTTCGTTTGTTTCACTGATGGTGCATATCTATACCATTGGCTATATGCATGATGACGACGGCTATACCAAATTCTTTAGTTACATCTCGTTATTCACCTTCTCAATGTTTATGCTGGTGATGAGTAATAACTTTATGCAACTGTTCTTCGGTTGGGAAGCAGTGGGCCTTGTTTCATATTTATTAATTGGTTTTTGGCACCATAAAGAATCAGCCGTTGAAGCCAATTTAAAAGCTTTCTTGGTTAATCGTGTTGGTGACTTTGGTTTCTTATTGGGTATTGGTTTAGTGCTGGCATTTAGTGGTTCGCTTGACTATATGGAAGTATTTTCAACCTTAGATAAAGTTGTAGGTCAGTCGCTATGGGGTGCAGACTTAATTACCGTTATTTGTTTATTGTTATTTGTGGGTGCAATGGGTAAGTCGGCGCAAGTGCCATTACACGTTTGGCTACCAGGCTCAATGGAAGGCCCAACACCAATTTCAGCTTTGATTCACGCAGCAACTATGGTAACAGCCGGTATCTTTATGGTGTCTCGTATGTCGCCAATGTTTGAGCTGAGCGATGTAGCATTAACAGTGGTGATGGTAATCGGTGCGATCACGGCCTTATTTATGGGTTTACTCGGTATCGTACAAAACGACATTAAAAAAGTAGTGGCTTACTCTACACTATCTCAGCTAGGTTATATGACGGTTGCTTTAGGCGTGAGCGCTTACTCAGTGGCTATTTTCCATCTAATGACGCATGCTTTCTTTAAGGCATTATTATTCTTAGGTGCAGGCTCAGTGATTGTGGCTATGCATCACGAACAGGACATTCGTAAAATGGGTGGCTTACGCAAAAAAATGCCAATTACTTATTGGACAGGATTGATTGGCACATTGGCTTTGATAGGCTTCCCAGGCTTTGCAGGTTTCTATTCAAAAGATATGATTATTGAGGCCGTGCATTTCTCATCATTACCATACGCAGGCTGGGTTTATTATGCTGTTGTTGCCGGTGTCTTTATTACGGCTTTCTATTCCCTTAGAATGTTTTTTATCGTCTTCCATGGTGAGTCACGTGTGGATCATCATACTGAAGAGCATTTGCATGAATCACCGGCTTCGATTACTTTCCCATTAATCGCCTTGGCCATTCCTTCGGCAATCATTGGTTATCTAACCATTGATCCAATGTTGTTCAATGGCTGGCTAGATAATGCGATTACGGTTGATGCTGCCCATAAATCAATGGCAGAAATTGGGCAATTATTTAGCCATCATGGCGGCGCATTAGGCATGATTAGTCACGCAGTATTTACAGTGCCATTTTGGATGATGGTTGGTGGTATCGTGACAGCCTGGATATTCTCGCTATATCGCACACAGTGGGCGGCTTGGGTGCAGTCTAAGTTCCAAGGTATTAATTACATTTTAGAATCTCTATACGGTTTTGATCGTTTTAATGAAATTGTCTTCGTTAATGGTGTGAAAAAATTAGGTAATTTATTGTGGAAGGTTTCCGATGCGGGATTAATTGACAAAATGGTGGTTAATGGCAGTGCAAGACTGGTTGGCTTTATTGGTTCGGTCGTTCGTCCAATTCAAACAGGCTATGTTTATCATTACGCTTTCTTCATGATATTTAGTTTATTGATTATTTTAACTTGGGCGCTGTTTGCTGGCGATAACCCACTACTACAAATCGAGTTTTAATTATGGAATTATTGAGCTTATTAATTTGGTTGCCGATTTTAGGCGGTGGACTGGTTATCTTAGTTGGTAACGATCGTGCTGATACGGCTCGTTGGTTGAGTGTGGCTATTTCAATTTTAGTGTTTGTTATGTCATTAAGTCTTTATACAGGTTTTGATAGCACAACACACTTGATGCAGTTTGTTGAAAAAACCGCTTGGATTTCACAATTTAATATTAATTATCACATTGGTGTTGATGGTATTTCAATGCCATTGATTATCTTAACCACGTTCTCAACTATCTTAGTATTGATTGCTGGTTGGGAAGTAATCCAAAATAGAACGGCCCACTATATGGCAGCATTCCTAATGATGGAAGGTTTGATTATTGGTGTATTTTCATCACTCGATGCAATTCTGTTTTATGCATTCTGGGAAGCGTCACTAATTCCAATGTTGTTAATCGTTGGTATTTGGGGCGGCGATAACCGTGTTTATGCGGCGATCAAGTTCTTCTTGTACACTTTCTTAGGTTCAGTGTTCATGCTGGTATCACTAATTTACATGTACAACAAAGGCGGCTCGTTCTCGATTTTAGACATGCACAATTTGAGTTTAACAACCACTGAGCAAGCTTGGATTTTCTGGGCGTTCTTTATGGCCTTTGCCGTTAAAGTGCCGATGTTCCCAGTGCACACTTGGTTGCCTGATGCGCACGTACAAGCACCAACAGGTGGTTCTGTGATACTAGCAGCCATCATGTTAAAAATGGGTGGCTATGGTTTCTTCCGTTTTTCATTGCCAATCACACCTGATGCGTCCCTGCAATTCTCAGATGTAGTGATTGCTTTATCTCTCATTGCTATTGTTTATATCGGTTTTGTGGCATTAGTACAAAGAGACATGAAAAAGCTGATTGCCTATTCTTCAATTTCACACATGGGTTTTGTCACCTTGGGTGTGTTTGCTTTATTCTTAGCTTATAGACCAGACAATGCAGAAGGTGCATTACTTGGCCTTGAAGGTGCGATGGTACAAATGATTTCACACGGTTTTATCTCAGCTGCGATGTTCTTAGTAGTGGGTGTGTTGTATGATCGCTTGCATTCAAGAGAGATTTCAACTTATGGTGGTGTCATTAATTCAATGCCGAAGTTTACTGGTTTTGCCGTATTGTTTGCCATGGCAAATGCTGGTTTGCCAGGTACCTCAGGTTTCGTCGGTGAATTTATGGTTATTTTGGGTGCTGTACAGGCCAATATTTGGTATGCAGTGTTGGCAGCGACAACATTGATCGTCGGTGCGGCTTACACCTTGTGGATGGTGAAACGCGTATTCTGGGGTCCAATTACCAATCCTGCAGTAGAAACGCTCAATGATATTAATGGTCGCGAGTTCTTTATCTTAGCAACTTTGGCATTGGCAGTATTGATCATGGGTTTATATCCACAGCCAGTCATCGAAGTGATGCACGCATCGATTGACCACTTATTAAATCAAGCATTAACGTCTAAATTATGATGAACACTTTCCAATTTGATACAGCGTCGTTACTGGTGGCTTTGCCAGAAATATTTTTATTAAGTGCAATTGTCGTGGTGCTATTATTAGATCTTTTCTTAACCAAAGGATTTAAGCAAGTTACTTACTACTTAACGCAAGCCAGTTTACTGGTAACAGGTGTTTTGTCATACAACTTAATCGGACATCCAGAAACAGTTATCTTGGGTAATTCATTTGTATTAGATGATATGGCCTCGGTATTCAAAGTCTTTATGATGGGCGCTGCTATGGTGGCCATGGTGTATTCTCGTCATTACTTAACTCAGCATTCGTTATTTAGAGGTGAATACTTTGTCTTGGTATTGTTGTCGATTTTAGGCATGATGGTGATGGTATCTGGCTATAGCTTGCTAACGTTGTACCTAGGTCTTGAGATATTGTCATTATCACTTTACACCTTGATTGCTATTGCTCGTAAAAGATCAGGTGCAATTGAAGCAGCACTTAAATACTTTGTACTGGGCGCGATTGCATCGGGCTTATTGCTTTACGGTATGAGTATGATTTACGGTATTAGTGGCAGCCTCAATATTAGCGAAATCGCTGCGTTTGCCTCAGATGCTAATCTTGGTTCAAGAGAAACACTCATCATTAACTTCGGCTTGGTATTCTTGGTGATTGGTATTGCCTTTAAGCTTGGCGCCGTACCATTCCATATGTGGGTGCCAGACGTATATCAAGGCTCGCCAACTTCAGTCACCATGTTTATTTCAACCGTACCAAAAATTGCTGCTGTTGCTATGCTGGTACGTTTATTAATTGATGGTTTGGGTTCAATGCATGCTTACTGGTCAGATCTATTTATGATCTTGGCATTGCTATCAATCGCACTTGGTTCAGTTGTAGCACTGATGCAAACCAACATCAAACGTATGTTGGCGTATTCGACTATTTCACATATTGGCTTTATTATGCTCGGTTTTGTCACTGGTGTGATTACCGGTTACGGTGCAGCCACGTTCTACATTTTGGTTTATGTGCTCATGAGTTTAGCGGCCTTTGGTGTGATTATTCTATTAAACAAAAAAGGTTTTGAGGCGGATCAGATTTCTGATTACAAAGGCTTGAGCAAGAGCTCACCATGGTTTGCGTTAATGATGCTAGTGGTGATGTTGTCAATGGCTGGCGTACCGCCATTTATTGGTTTTTACTCAAAATTCTTTATCCTTCAACAAGTGGTTTCAGCAGGCTTTGTAACAGTGGCCATCATTGCTGTGGTGTTCGCTGTGATTAGTGCTTACTACTATTTACAGATTATTAAGTCGATGTACTTTAATGATGCTGAGCAAGAATTAACCATTACCGCACCGATGGACATGAAACTTGTTTTGTCTATTAATGC
>CAYUWB010000003.1:0-78122 GCA_964448305.1 uncultured Candidatus Ruthturnera sp. | reverse complement strand
GTTACATCACCGAAAGTAAAGTCTGAACCGCCCCATGAATCATCACGTGCTGGTTCTGCAAAACGACGCACTTTACGAATCGATGGGATGAAGATTTCGTATGATTGTGATTTGTTTTGATCAACAAAGTCAGTAATTAACATGCCCGTGCCTTTTAACTTGCCTGAACGGAAAATCGCTAAATCTTGAGCGTTAACGCCTTTAGCCTTAGGTGCATTATTTAAATAACGCTCTAAGGTAAGTGTCAATGGGTTTGAGCCTTTAGCACGAAGAATTAGTGCAGTAACGTCTTTACCTTTTTTACCGATACCGTAGTTATCAAAACTATAAAAGTGGTTTACAAAATAAGTTTGCGCTGCTAATTCATTAGCAGTAACACTGCCAGATGTGTAAGCAAGATCTTTTGATACTGTTGCTGTGGCAACTGATACAGTTAGACTGGCTGCAACTGCAACCGATAAAGTAGTTAACTTCATACTCTCCCCAAAATAATTAAACAGGTTCATAATATACCCTATAAATTGATACATTGTAAACAGGTATTTTTTTTTTTTGGTATTTATACCAATAATTGTTTTTTATCCAAAAAAAAAACATTATTTTAGATATATTCAAAAAAGCGGTAAAATATTGGTATTCAATATCGATTCTTGGGGAGTCATGGAATTTAACTTATTCACCTTGGTGTTTCTAATTGCCACGTTTGCTTACGTTATTACACTTTTGTGGTTGAATGTGCGTCAAGATAAATCAGTGGCAAACTCTTTTAATAAAGTGCCTGATGAATTTGGTGAAAAAATTACCCTAGAAGATCACCAAAAAGCGGCCGAATACACACAAGCCAAACTCAAGGTTAATCATTTCGAAGTTATGTTTTCAACACTGGTGCTACTCGTATGGACACTTGGTGGTGGTTTGAATTGGCTAGACAATGCTTGGCAAGCTCAAGCTTTTGACATACTTGATACTGGTGTGTTTTTTATTATTAGTCTAATGATGATTGGTAGCGTAATTGACTTGCCTTTTAGTATTTATCGTACATTTGTCTTGGAGCAAAAATTTGGCTTTAATAAAACCACGCTAGCTACATTTATTGGGGATTTATTCAAAGGTTTGATATTAATGCTAATTATTGGCTTGCCGCTTATTTATGCAATTTTGTATTTAATGGGTGTTATGGGTGAGTATTGGTGGGCCTATGTTTGGCTGGTATTAACCGGTTTTTCACTACTGATGTTTTGGCTCTACCCCACTTACATCGCCCCAATATTTAACAAATTTAAACCATTGGATAATTTAGCGCTTAAAGACAAGATTGATAACTTGCTTACTCGTACTGGGTTTAAAAGTGACGGTGTGTTTGTGATGGATGGCTCAAAAAGATCATCCCATGGTAATGCTTACTTTACTGGTATTGGTAAAAACAAGCGTATTGTGTTTTTTGACACGTTACTTAAAGGCATGGAAGATCAAGAAGTAGAAGCAATCCTTGCACATGAGCTTGGGCATTTTCATCACAAGCATATTCGTAAGCACATGATAACTTCATTCACTATCTCGCTACTTGGCTTAGCGTTATTGGGCTACTTAATTAATCAGCCTTGGTTTTTTCATGGGCTTGGGGTTGAAACTATGAGCAACCATACTGCGTTAATTTTATTCACACTGGTTATGCCAGTGTTTAGTTTTTTCATTGCCCCGATCAGCAACGCCCTATCGCGAAAACATGAATTCGAAGCCGATGCTTTTGCTGCCAAACACACCAATGCCGATGATTTAGTATCGAGTTTAGTTAAGCTCTATCGAGATAATGCTTCAACACTCACGCCAGATAGGCTTTATTCCGCGTTTCATGATTCGCATCCAAGTGCAAGTATTCGCATCAACGAGCTAAAACGCCATGCGTAACTTATTGCTCGCTATTTTTCTTTTGCCGCTCACATTAATGGCGCAGCCCAATATTAGTGATGGCAAACTGCTATACGAAGAAAGTTGCGCTAAATGCCACGGTACAGATTACTACCAAGGCTTAGGTATGAGCGAGCCAAGTGACTCTGTTGAATTATCACATTGGGTGGACACTTGTAGCCAACATTTTAATCTAGACTGGAATGATCAAGACATTGAAGACACGACGCATTATTTAGGACGCAAGTTCTTTGAATTAGACAGATAAAGGTATACTTAAATCATTAACAGGAGAAAAATATGAAAAAAATATTACTACTCAGCCTCTTGCTTGCCGGTACAGCTTTTGCTAATGAAGAAGGTGGAGAACTACACGAAGAGTCATGCGTTCGTTGTCATGACGGCGGGATGTACACCAGAGACAATAGCAAAATTCAAAATCACTTTGATTTAAGATCTCAAGTAAGCGCTTGCGCTAATAATCTAGGCACTGGTTGGTTCCCTGATGAAGAAAAATCAGTTGTCGACTACCTTAATCAACAATACTATAAGTTTAAAGAGTAGTTAATTTAAATTGAGTCTAACACGACGCCAAAAATGGCGTATTGAAAAAATCCAAGCTGAGCGCATCGCTAGAGCAAATAAAGCTTCTGATAGTTCTGAAGAATTACTAGACGATACAGTGAAAGCACAAACAGGCTTAGTGATTACTCGCTATGGCCAGCGTTTATTGGTTGAGGCCGAATCTGGCGAACTTTACCAATGCACAGGCAGACGCAATATCGAGCTTTCTGTGGCAGGCGATCAAGTTATTTTTCAAACCATTAACGACGATGAAGGTGTGGTTACCGCCCTGCTTGATCGTGATAATCAGCTTAGCCGATCTCAAAAAATTATTGCCGCTAATATTGACCAACTTTGGCTAGTCGTGGCCATTGAGCCGCATTATCAATTTGAGCTGATTGATCGTTATTTGGTGGTGGCTGAGAATGCAGGATTGCCGATTAATATTGTGGTCAATAAAATTGAACTAAGCCAAGACATGGCACAAGTGAAGACTGATTTTTCTATGTACGAATCGGCCGGTTATTCGGTGCATTATTTAAGTGTGAAAGCGCAAACCAATATTACTGAATTAAAAACCTTGCTTAATGACAAAACCCATATCTTTTTAGGGCAATCGGGTGTGGGAAAATCTTCATTGATTAATGAGCTAATCCCTGATCTTAATTTGCGCGTTAATGAGATCTCTACCAAGAGCAAACTCGGCAAACACACCACCACTAACACCACGCTGTATCACATCCCCTCAGGCGGTGATTTGATTGATTCTCCGGGTATTCGTGAGTTTCAACTAGACGAGCTTACTGATAAAGAAATCTTAAGCGGATTTAGAGAGTTTAAGTCGTTTATTGGCTTATGTAAATTTAGAAATTGCGCCCATATTAACGAGCCTAATTGCGCCATCAAAACCGCGGTTGAAAATGGCGACATTCACCCCAAGCGCTATACCAACTATTTGCAACTCATTGGTGCGTAAATGCAAGTTAGCGTTGTTAACAATATTAGTGAAATTGATCGTGCGCAATGGAACTCGCTCATTACCGATGACAATCCTTTTTGCAAGCACGAATTTTTAAACGCGCTCGAGGTGCATCATTGTGTTGGTGAAAAATTCGGCTGGATTCCCAGACATATAACCATCACTGAAAATGACGAGCTAATTGGTGCGGCCATTTTGTATGAAAAATATAATAATTATGGCGAGTTTGTGTTTGATCATGTTTGGCATAATGCCTATGAAAGGCATGGATTAAATTATTACCCCAAGCTGACTTCTGCTATCCCATATACACCAGCAAGTGGTGTAAGGTTTTTAGCCAAAACAAATGAAGAAAATCGTGTTTTTCCCATATTGTTAGACACCATTGTTAATATTTGCGAAAAAATTAATGCCAGTAGCTTTCATTGCTTATTTCCAAGTAACTCTGAAATGCAATGGATGGAAAATCAGCAACTATTTACTAGAAATGACTGTCAATTCCACTGGAATAACCAAAATTATGTCAATTTTGATGACTTTTTGGCTAATTTAAAGCAAAAAAAGCGTAAAAATATCAAACAAGAGCGAAAAAAGGTTGAAAAGTCAGGGGTTAGCATTCGCCAATTAGATGGAAATAGTGCCACAGAGGCTGATTGGCAAAATTTTTCAAATTTTTACAATCAAACTTTTCTAGAAAAAAACGGCACACCTACCCTTAACTTTGATTTTTTTAAAGACATTGCTAAATCACTACCCGAGCAAGTGTTGCTGTTTTTGGCAGATCTTGAAGGGGAATGCGTTGCTGGCTCTTTAATGTTTAAAAGTGATACGCATCTATATGGGCGCCACTGGGGCTGCTCTGAGCAAGTAGATTATTTGCATTTTGAGGCATGCTATTATCAAGGCATTGAATATGCTATCAAGCATCAGCTGCAAGTGTTCGAGCCTGGCGCTCAAGGCGAGCATAAAGTTGCCAGAGGCTTTGTGCCCATATTAACCCAATCAGCACACTGGATTAAAGAAGCAGGCTTTAAACAGCCCATTAAAGATTTTTGCGACATGGAAAAAGAGCACATAGATAAATATATGGCAGAAGTCAACTCTCACAACCCCTACAAAGACTCATGAAACAACATTCGCCCTCTTGTGACCAAAACAAAGACCCAATTCTAACGGTGATTAAGCCCTTGTTATCAACTGCCAACTCTGTACTTGAAGTGGGCAGTGGCACGGGGCAGCATTGCGTTTATTTTGCTCAACAATTGCCGCATCTTACTTGGCAAGCAAGCGATCAAGCGATATATTTACCTAGTGTTAATGCCTGGATAAACGAGGCACAATTAACTAACACGCCGACAGCATTAGAGCTTAATGTGTGTCATATTTGGCCAAAGACCACTTATGACGCAATATTTTCTGCCAATACAACGCACATTATGAGTTGGGAGATGGTGCTAGACTTCTTTAAAGGTGTGGGTAAAACACTGAATGCCAACGGCTTGTTTATTCTATACGGGCCGTTTAACTACAATGGCCAATACACCAGCCAGAGTAATGCTAATTTTGACGTATGGCTTGCACAACAAAATCCACACAGTGCAATTCGAAATTTTGAAGCACTCGATGAATTGGCTAAAGAGGCTGGATTAACGCTTATTGATGATTACCCAATGCCAGCTAATAATCGAATATTAGTCTGGAGAAAGAATACTTAACGCTTATTTTGATATATCAATATCTTGCCCCGAATCAAGGATTTTTTGACGATAAACGCGCAGATAATCAAATACACTTTCTGGATACTGATGATAATGACGTTCACCAATATAGCGCAGATGTCCAGCAAAATGATAACTATACAATAGTGCATCAATGCGCATTACTTCCTTGCCTTGATCAAACATAATGATGCCTGGTCGATAATTCAAACCTAGTTTATTCACATATTCTTTAGGTGTGGTTTTATTACCATCCACATCAATTATGGCTTGGTCAGATTCAGCATCTAGTCGAACTACATCAAACAAAGCCATTTCTTTTAAAATGTCAGGATTTTGCAAATGCCCATCATGCAGTTGATCGCATAAAACACAATATTGGTCTTCAAATAGAACTAAGAGCGGTTTTTCCTTTTTAAGACTAAGGTCTGTTATGTTTTGAAAGCTATTATGCGACCTAAACTCATATTTTTTCTGGCGGCTCTGGTTTTTAATAAATTGTGCCAATGTAGTCTCTTGATAAGATTTATCCTTAACAAAATTAAGCACGTGCTTAAAGTACTCTGGAGAACGATAGCCGTTTACTTTGTATACTAACTTGTTATCTTGATCAAGAAAAACTATTGTTGGAGTGAAATTTACCTTGTAATGATTTCTAACTTCTGCTTCAGTCATAGTTAGATCTTCACTTAAAGAAACTTCCTTATTTCCACGAATATTAATCGCCACCACCTCAAAATTATCTTTAATAATTTGAGTATTGTCAGTATTTTTAAAACCCTCTTCAACCATCTTATAGCAATAAGGACAACCAGAAAGATGCATATAAAGCATCAGATGTTTACCTTCATCACTGGCCTCTTCAACATCTTCAGCAATATCTAAAAAGCTATCTTTAAACCAATCGGGCAAAGTGGATGCTTGCCCACCAATAATCTTTCCAGGTTCCACCCCATGGGCGCCTGTATGTAGAACACTTAATAAGATTAACGTTAATAAAACTCTAAATTTAACCATTACACTTTCCCCTAAGATGAATTTAAAAATTTGATAAGTTATTCAAACTCCATTTGCTTAAATACGCGTTCGGCATTTTGCTTATGTAATTCGTTGTAAGTCCCCCAGTCACGATAGGCTGACTGATCAATGTTGTAGGCTTCATATAATCCACCATCATCATCAAGCACTTTTTCGACTTCTGCACGTAAAAATACCAAATAATCTTTGGTGAATTTAGTAGTGGTTGCAAGGTCAGTCACCCCACCATGACCTGGAATAATGGTTTCAGGTTTTAGAGTCTCAACCTTATCCCAAGTTTCAATCCAGGCGGCGGCGTTAGTGTGTGGGAAAATTGGCAACATGCGCTCATTAAAGGCAGTATCACCACTGATGAGTAATTTTTGCTCTGGCAGCCAAAGCTGAATATCGTCAGGTGAATGCGATGCACCAATATGCATAAGCTCAATCCTGGTATTGCCCATTAATATTGGCATTTTTTCTTTAAAGGTCAAATCAGGAAACACAACTTTTGTGCCGATAATCTTTTCTTTTTGAGTGCGCAATGTGCGGGCATATATGTCTTCACCTTTGTGTCTGATTTCTTTATCTGCCTCAACATGAGCAATGATAATCGCACCCTGCTCTTTCCAGTAGCTAGAGCCTAAAATTGCATGGCCTTGTGAATTTTCCAAAACCACATATTTAACTTTTTGATTCGTTATTTTTTTAATCTCTTCGTGCAAAGCCTTGGCCACTAAGTAACTGCCACCAGCATTGAAAACTAAGACGCCATCAGTTGTAACGATAAATGACAAATTGTTATTATGATTTGAATTTTCATAAGTGTATGGCTGTGTGGCGCCAATCGCAGAGTACACGCCATTGGCCACTTCTTCGGGTAGTCTGTATAGAATATTGTCGGGCTCGTAATCGCTAATTTTGACTGGATTAAACTCTTCTTTCCAAGCAAAAAAACCATCCGCATAATTTTTAACATTGGTGTAACCCATATTTTCTAATGTTTTAGCGGCGAGTGGTGAGCGTAAATTACGGCCGCAATAAACAATGATTGGCGTGTCTTTTGACTCTACATGCTCAGCAATTTGAAACTCTAGCCAACCACGAACGATGTTAACATTTTGCCCACGATTAATAGTGCCTGTATGCTTTACCTCAAAAGGTGAGCGAACATCAATTAAAACAGCATTCGGATCTTTGTCTAATATATTAATTAATTCACCGGTATTGATATTAACAATACGCTTGTTGACAGATTCCAGCATTTTATTGCCATCAATAATTTCAGCTTCTGCTTGAATATTGGTGAATGAGAAAAGACAGCTAATTAGTAAAAAATAACGCAACATTGCAACCCTTGTAATAAATAAAAATATTCGATAATTATGACATAATTAAATCAACTATGCTAGACTTATGCCTTTATTTATCAACTAAGGAGAGAGAAATGAAAAACAAACTATCGGTCATTCTGGCCATTACTGGCACCCTAGCAATGGGCAGTGCAACAGCTGATAATTGGAGCCCATGGGGTAATAATAACAATAACAACTTCAACCCATTTGGCAACAGCAACTCATTCGGTCCATTTGGTGGCGGTACTAACTTTGGCCCATTTGGTGGTGGCAATAATATACAGCCATTTGGCTTTAATAGTGGTGTTCAGCCTTTTGGTTTTGATACGCGTTCAAACCGTTTTGGCCCAATGCATGGTAGGAATATGGGGCCTTTTAATGGTGGCCATAATTGGCAGAATCAAAGCTTTAACCCAATGAAAGTAGCGCAACAAGCGGCTGACACTGTGCAAGAAACAGTTGCCGAAGCAACCACAGATTCTAATGCATCACCAAAAATGACTGCTGAGCTATTCATGCAAATGGTACAAGTTACTGAAGTTGATGAAGATATTACCGGCCCAGAAGTTGACGAATCAATCAAATCAATGGCAACCAACGAGTCTATCTTACACGTGGCTATGTTTCCGCTTAGTGAACAGATTAAAAACGTAACGGGTAAGCCGTACAGACACTTAAGTATTCATAATATTTGTGATGCCGCTACTGCAGGCAAAATTGCCGATATTGATGATCGTTACGCAGTGATCTTACCTTGTCGTATTGCAGTCGTTGAAGGTAAAGATGGCAAAATTAGAATGATTAGCATGAACCCTGATGTAATGCATGCAATGCAATTACCAGAAGATGCACTAGGTCCTGCAATGGATGTAGCAGAAAAAATGAATGCAATTATTGAAGGTGCCAAAGAGGGCTCTTTCTAGAATTTAATCATTACAAAAAAAAGCCTGCGATTGCAGGCTTTTTTTTGGCTCAAAATTAATTAGCTACGCTTTGCTAATCTTAATAAACTTAACCAACCCAAGATAAACAACATGCCGCCAATCGGCGTAATAAATACCATTGCATGAATTTTGCTAAAGGTATATAAATACAAGCTTCCTGAGAACAAAACAACACCGATTGCAAATATCCAGCTACTTTGCTTGATGGCTTGCGATGGTTTGTACTGATAATATACAGCCAATATGGCGATAATTAACGTGTGGTACATTTGATAAGCGGCTGCTGTTTGAAGGCGTGTGATATCTTTAGCCTCTAACATGTCTTTTAATAGGTGTGCTGACATAGCGCCGATAGCAACTGCTAACGCACCACTTAAAGCAATAAAAATCCAGATTTTTTTCATTTGAAAAACAAGGCAACATCATTGCCGTAAAATTTAAGTTTTGCACCCCATATTCTAGCTAAATATTGCATGGTGTTTTTGCTAAAAAAACAAATATGAGTTGGGTCATCTTTGTAATACCAAGACTTGAAATCTGTTTTCTCATTGATCATCTTAGTCATAATGGCTAAAACGCCATTTTTGTTTAACATTGAATATAATCTATTCAACTCATCACCAGGCTTGGCTAAATGCTCTACCACCTCAGTAGCAGTAATAAAGTCGTACTGATTGTTAAAAATAGATTGATCGTTAGCATAGAACTTATCAAATAAATCAACAGCGCACCCCTGCTCTTCAAACATCACTGAGAGGGTTGGGCCCGGGCCACAGCCAAAATCCAAGCCTTTGGCATTAGGATTAATGCAATCTATAACTGGACCAAATACTTGAGATAGAAACTTGCGATAAGCCTGATCTTTAGGATTGTTTTGGTGAGCGTCATAACGGGATTTTTCATCCGCATCGCTTAAATGATGTGATTTAGGCGTAAAAACCAGATCACACTGCGAACAAGAATAATAGCTGGCGTCTTTATTTGAGAAATAAGCGCCTATATGGGTAGCGTTGCATAATGGGCAATGATTAGCCATTATGCAGCCCTAAGTAAAGCTTAGTGTGAACAAGAGCCAGAATGAACATGGCCATGATCTAACTCGTCTTTTGTTGCTTCTCTCACGTTTTCAATGCTAACACTAAAGTGTAGTGTTTCGCCTGCTAACGGGTGGTTGGCATCAATCGTTACTGTCTTTTCGTTAATGGCTTTAACATGCACAACAAATGGATTGCCCTGCTCATCTTGAGATTGTAACTGCATGCCAATTTCCAGATTATCAATACCTTGTAAAGCTTCCATTGGAATCTCTTGGATTGCCTCAGGATGATGAACACCATAGCCGTCTTCTGGCTTCACTGATACATCACAAGATTCGCCAACTTTCATACCTTCTAAAGCACTTTCTAAGCCAGGAATAATATTGCCGTGGCCTTGGATAAATGGCATAGGATCTTGACCTTTTGATGAGTCAATCACCTCACCAGAGTCATTTTTAAGGGTGTAGTGCATCTCCACTACTTTATCTTTTTTTACTGTCATTTTATTGTCTCCGTTTATAACTTTGTAAATATCAAAAAGGGTTTCCTAAGCGGAAACCCTTTTGAAAATATGGTGGGGCGTGAGCGATTTGAACGCTCGACCAGCGGATTAAAAGTCCGATGCTCTACCAACTGAGCTAACGCCCCATAAAAAAATGAAATTATACATTAACGTATAGTTTCAAATCAATCAAAATTAGTCTTTATTTCTACCTTTTTACTGCTTATCAACCGCTTCTCTTAGCGATTTTCCTGGCTTAAAAAATGGTACAAATTTTTCACCAACTTGTGTTCTTTCGCTTGTTTTAGGGTTGATGCCTAAACGTGCCTTTCGATGTTTTTTATAAAAACCACCAAACCCTCTAATTTCAACGCCCTCGCCTGAAACAACACCTTGTGTTAAGGCTTCTAAAATAACTTCAACGCAAGCTTTAGCATCCGCTTTAGAAAGATCAGAATGATTAGATAAATTTAGAATAAGATCGGTTTTTTTCATAATTAAATCAGCTGTATATTGCTACACAGCTGATTAAAAAGCTTTATTTACTCTTTTGCTTTTTTCAATAAGTCACCCAAAGTAGAGCCAGTTGCTTCTTCAGAAGATTGCTTATTGTAATCCGCCATTGCTGCTTGCTCTTCTACAGAGTCTTTCGCTTTCATACTAACAGCGATATTGCGAGATCTTCTATCAATATTAGTGATAACCACTTCAACCTCAGTACCAGCTTTTAGCACTGTTGTCGCATCTTCAACACGCTCTTGTGAGATTTCACCTGCTTTTAAGTAGCCAGTAATATCATCAGCTAGAGTGATTACTGCACCTCTAGAGTCCACCTCAGCGATAACGCCTTTAACGATAGAGCCTTTCTTGTTAGATGAGGCATAAGACATGAAATCATCTTCTGCTAATTGCTTAATACCTAGAGAAATACGCTCTTTTTCAGCATCAATATTTAGAATAACCACTTCAAGCTCTTGGCCTTTAGAGTAGTTAGACACCAGCTCTTCTGAAGATTGTTTTTCCCATGAGATATCTGCTAAGTGGATCAAGCCATCAATGCCACCTGGAAGACCAACAAACAAGCCAAAGTCAGTGATTGATTTAACGGTTACGCCGATCTTATCACCTTTGTTGTGGGTTGCGTCAAACGCATCCCAAGGGTTTTCTTGAGCTTGCTTCATTGATAATGAGATACGATGCTTAGATTCTTGGACATCTAATACCACGACATCAACTTCTTGACCTAATTTAACAATCTTAGATGGGCGAGCATTTGCATTTGTCCAATCCATTTCTGATACGTGAACCAAACCTTCAACACCCTCTTCAATACGTACAAACGCACCATAATCAGTTAAGTTAGAAACCGTACCGGCAACTTTCTTACCAATAGGAAGACGATCTGAAATACTATCCCAAGGGCTAGCTGTTAATTGCTTAAGACCTAGTGATACACGCATTTTTTCTTTGTCGTAGTTAAGTACTTTAACGGTGATTTTGTCACCAATCGTAAGCTTCTCAGATGGGTGGTTAACACGCTGCCATGAAATATCAGTAATGTGTAGTAAGCCATCAACACCACCAAGATCAACAAATGCACCGTAGTCAGCAAGGTTTTTAACAATACCTTCAACTTCTTTGCCTTCTTCAAGTGTTTCAAGCAAGGCTTCGCGATCAGCAGAGTTAGCTTCTTGCATAACTGCTTTTCTAGAAATAACAATATTATTTCTTACTTCGTCCATCTTAATAACGATGGCTTCGATTTCTTGACCAGTAAGGTATGAGAAATCTTTAACCGGGCGTACATCAACTAATGAGCCTGGTAAGAATGCTTTAACAACACCAATATCAACAGTAAGACCACCTTTTACAGCGCCAGTAACAATACCAGTTACCACTTCTTTGGAGTTCATTGCAGTTTCAAGTGACTGCCATAACTTGATGCGCTTCGCATCTGTGTGTGACAATAATGTATTTCCTAGGCCATCGTCGATTGATTTTAGCGCGACTTCTACTACATCGCCTTCTGCAACCTCTAATTCACCTTGTGGATTTTTAAATTCGTCTAGAGAGATAAAGCCCTCTGATTTTAGTCCAACGTTTACAATCGCTTTTTCACGATTAAGACTAACGACTGTACCCATTAATAAGGCACCTACTTTTACGTTTTGTTGTTCTACGCTATTTTCAAATAGCTCTGCAAATGATTCTGACATATTGTTTTTTCTTTGATATTGACCGGTAAATAATCCAACAACGGTATAAGTTGGGTGTTTATCGGGTTAGTTTATTTATAAAGCTTAACCGCTTAAGCTTTAATCAATTTGACCACTTGGGTGATCACCTCGTCAATTGATAACTCAGTGGTATCAATGATCAGAGCATCTTTGGCAGGTTTGAGTGGTGAGTGTTTGCGAGAAGAATCCCGCTCATCTCTAGCCACAACATCTGCTAAGATTTGCGAAATTATACCCTCAGACCCTTGGCTTTGCAATTGTTTTAGGCGCCTATTAGCGCGCTCCTGTGCACTTGCTGTTAAAAAAACTTTAAACGGTGCGTTGGCAAAAACAACCGTACCCATATCACGGCCATCAGCCACCAAACCAGGTGCTTTTGCAAAAGCTTGTTGGCGTTTTAAAAGTGCAGCGCGAACGACACCAATTGAGGCGATTTTAGACGCCATCTCGCCAGTTTGCTCGGTACGTAAAACTTTGGACACATCTTGACCATCCAAATACACACTCACTAGCTCACTATCTGCTTTGGTTTTGAATTCCAAATCAAGGTTATTTGCTATCGCTTCTAGGGCAGACTCATCTGTAATATCAGTATTTCTAGCATCCACTGCTAGCGCAAAAGCACGATAAATCGCACCGGAGTCTAACAAATGCCAGCCTTGTTGTTGTGCAATGATACGAGCGACTGTGCCTTTACCGACACCACTAGGACCATCAATTGTCAGTACGTTTTTCATTTTCTATCTTCCTTTTTTTATTTAAGCGAGTATTTTTGTTTTTTTACAAGGCAGATTTTATAAAATCTTGATTAAACATAGCAAATCTATGTGATTGAAAGTTTTATAAAATCTAACACAGTAAAAAGGAAAAAGACGACGCTTAAACTTCTGGTCTCACCCCAAGAGCACTTCCTCGGTTCAAGCAAATCATGCTTTCACCTCAGGGCGCATGTGTGGGAATAACAACACATCTCTGATTGATGGTGAGTCAGTAAACAACATCACCAATCGATCAATACCAATCCCCTCTCCTGCTGTTGGTGGCATGCCGTACTCTAAAGCACGAATATAGTCTGCATCATAATGCATGGCTTCATCATCACCCGCGTCTTTCTCGGCTACTTGCGCTTTGAAGCGTGCCGCTTGATCTTGTGCATCATTTAGCTCAGAAAAGCCATTGGCAATTTCACGACCACCAATAAACAACTCGAAACGATCAGTAATGAATGGATTGTCATCATTACGACGTGCCAGTGGCGATACTTCGGTTGGGTATTCGGTAATAAAGGTTGGCTGCATGAGTTTTTCTTCAACGGTTGCTTCAAAAATCTCAATTTGAATCTTGCCTAATCCCCAACTATCTTTAACCTGAATACCAAGGCTTTTAGCTGTTTTCTTAGCATTATCTTCACTAAGATCATCTGCTGTTAAAGTTGGATTGTATTGTAAGATTGAGTCAAACACACTGATGCGATCGAACGATTTAGAAAAATCAAAATCATCGCCTTGATAGTGAATATTGGCATCGCCACAGACATCAATGGCAATGCCTCGGAAGAGCTGCTCAGTTAAATCCATCAAATCATGGTAAGTCGCATAAGCTTGGTAGAATTCAATCATAGTGAATTCTGGATTGTGGCGTGTTGATAGACCTTCGTTTCTAAAATTACGGTTAATCTCAAATACTTTGTCCATGCCACCCACAATTAAGCGCTTTAAGTAAAGCTCAGGTGCAATACGCATATACATACCAATATCAAGCGCATTGTGATGGGTCTCAAAAGGTTTGGCTGTCGCACCGCCCGGAATGGTTTGCAGCATTGGTGTTTCTACTTCAATAAAATCAATTTCACTAAAAAAGTTACGAATATAACTTACAATTTGAGAGCGTCGCTTAAAAGTGTTGCGAGACTCTTCATTAGTAATAAGATCAACATAACGCTGACGATAACGAATTTCTTGATCCGATAATCCGTGAAATTTTTCTGGTAGTGGTCGTAATGATTTGGTGAGTAATTTAATCTCACTAATACGAATTGACAGCTCGCCGACTTTGGTTTTAAACAAAGTGCCTGTTGCGCCAATAATATCGCCAATATCCCATTTTTTAAACTGTTCGTTATAAAAACCTTCAGGCAGTTCATCACGCGTCACAAATAACTGAATTTGTGCTGATGAGTCTTGCACATGGGCAAAGCTTGCTTTGCCCATCACTCTTTTAAGCATCATGCGCCCAGCAACAGACACCTCGATATTTTTTTCTTCTAATTCTTCTTTAGAAAAACCATCATAATTATTGATAATATCCTGCGCTAGATTGGCCGGTTTAAAATCATTAATAAAAGGATTGCCCGCCTCTCTTAAAGTGGCTAATTTTGCTTTTCGTTCAGTAATTAATTTGTTGTCGTCTTGATTGCTCACTGCTTTGTTTTTTCCTCTAATTCTTGTTGTGCTAATGCTTTTGCTTTGATTAAATCCTTTTCAGCCTCGCTAGATTTTCCCAGCCTCTTAAGCAAAGTGCCACGATTATAATAGGCTTGATAGAAATTTGCATCCAATTCAATGGCTTTATTTAAATCGTCTAATGCAAGATTGTCTTTTGCAACTTTCATATAAGCATTGCCACGATTGTAAATCGCTGCAATATAATTCTCATCTAGGGTGATTGCTTGGGAATAAGCATTAATCGCTTCATTGCTTTTTTCTAATCGATCATAGCAATTACCGAGGTTGTTAAAAGCCCCAGCATCATTCGCGTTAAGGGTTAATGCTTTTTCAAAATAGTTAACTGCCAGAGAAAAATTGTCTTTTTCTTGCTCCATATAAGCCAAACAAAAATAAGCCTCAGCACTGTTTGGATTGGCTTTAATGGCGCTAGACATACTCTCAATTGCTAACTCGTCATTACCTTGTAATTGATGCAAATTACCCAGGCTCAAATGCGCATTAGCTTTAAGATTTTTATCAGCAGCCTTATGATTAAGCAATGCATTCCATGCCTGAATCGCTTTTGATAATTCGCCGTTTTTCTGATGTGTATAAGCAGCAACCATTAAGTCACTAAGCTCTAGCTCGCTACTCATGACAAAGTAACAATGAGCTTGCGATTATTTTCACCGGCACGATGTTCATATAAGAACAAACCTTGAAATTTTCCCAAAGCCAACTGCCCTGCTTGAATTGGAATGGTTTTACCCTCTCCCGTTAAAACCGTGCGAATATGGCCTGACATATCAAAATCACCTTCGTTATTATGTCGGTAAGTCGGGTTAGCATCAGTGACTTGCGCTTGAAAATAGTCTTCAATATCTAACAAAACATTGGCATCTTCATTACCCGTAATCATCAGCGAGGCTGAAGTGTGAGTAACAAAAACATGGCACAAAGTATGAAGCTGTTCTGACTTAGCAACAACAGCATTCACCAATTGTGTAATTTCTATTGCGCCTCGACCTTGAGTTTTAATCAGTAACTCTTGCTGATGGCTCACTTTAATAATTCCTTGGCTTTAGTGGTATCTACTGCTTGAGCCTGATCCGCCTTTTTTTTATTTGATAACGAACGAATAAAAAAGAACAACCCTAATGCTAAAAACAAAGGCGGTCCAAACCATAAAAAATAAGTGCTTTTATTAACAGGCGGTTCAAACACGACAAAATCACCATAACGATCCACCATAAATTGCCTGATTTCGTCATCGCCATTATCTTTAATGATCATTTTTCTAACTTGTTCACGTAAATCTTTAGCCAATCCTGCGTTTGATCCACCAATACTTTGTCCCTGACAAACCGGACAGCGAATCTCATCAATTAGCGCTCGATAACGTATTTCTTGATTATTGTTCGAAAATTTATTGGCCTCAATACTTTCTGCATAGGTGAGCTGAGAATAGCTTATTAACAAGATCATGCTAACGATGCTCGCTAAAGCCTTGAGAGGTATAAAATATCGCATACTAAAATATCAAAAATAGAATTAACACAATTTTAACCCATGAGACTTAAGCATGCCACTGATCACGCTAGATAATATTTCCCTTAGCTTTTCAGACAAACCCATCCTTGATGGCGTTAGTTCGACCATTCATAAAGGCGATAAGATTGCACTAATTGGCCGCAATGGCGAAGGCAAATCAACTCTAATGCGTATCTTAGCTGGTACGATTGTTGCTGATGATGGCAAGTTAAAAATTAAAAATGGGACAAAAATCAGTTATCTTGAGCAAACACCGCCACAAGATAACGATAAAAAGTTATTTGATATTGTTGCCGAAGGACTCGGTGATACTGGGCTAATATTAAGCGATTATCAACAGCTAATTAATAGTGGGGAACTGGAAGCCGCGGGTGATTTGCAAACGCAAATTGATGAATTAGATGCTTGGCAATATTTACACAAAATTGAGGCGATTTTAAATCGCTTCACACTCAACCCTGAGGCGATTTTATCGACACTTTCTGGTGGTTGGCGCAGACGTGTTATGCTAGCAAGGGCACTTATCCAAGAGCCTGATGTACTACTACTTGACGAGCCTACTAACCACATGGACATCACCGCTATTCTTGATCTTGAAAGAATGCTAAAGGAGTTTCATGGCACCTTGGTATTGATTAGCCATGATCGTTCATTTATTGCGGGCATTGTTAATAAAGTGTTTGACTTAGATCGTGGACACTTATCAGTATTTGACTGTGGCTACAAAGACTATGTTAAACGTAAAGATGAGCAACTACATGCAGAGGAAATGGCGAATGCACGTTTTGATAAAAAGCTCGCTCAAGAAGAAGTGTGGATTCGCCAAGGCATTAAAGCCAGACGTACACGCAATGAAGGACGGGTACGCGCACTACAAGCGATGCGTTCTTCATTTATCAATCGTCGAAAAAAACAAGGCGGCGTCAAGATTCACTCAGTAGAAGGGGATGAAAAACGCGTTTCTAAACTGGTGTTTGAAGTCAAAAAAATCAACTATAAAATTGCCGATTTGACTTTGGTCAAAGATTTTTCAATGCTGGTATTAAAAGGCGAGAAAATTGGCATTATCGGTGGTAACGGCACGGGTAAATCTACCTTTATTAAGCTTCTTCTAGACGAATTACAACCTGATAGCGGCACGATTCGTCGCTCTAAAACCATTAAGTTAGCTTACTTTGATCAAATGCGTGAAAACCTTGATCTAAATATGAAGGCCATGGATTTTGTTTCTGGCGGTCGTGAACGTATTGATATTGGCGGCAAAAGTAAACATATTATTGGTTATTTACGTCAATTTTTATTCACTGGAAAACAAGCCATGGCACCGATTAGAATGTTTTCTGGCGGTGAGAAAAATCGACTCATGTTGGCAAAAATTCTATCGCAACCCGCTAACTTGTTGGTGCTTGATGAGCCTACCAATGACCTTGATGTAGAAACGTTAGAATTATTGGAGGAAATGCTAGTTGACTATACAGGTACTTTGATTTTAATCTCGCATGATAGAACCTTTTTAAATAATGTGGTTGGCTCCACGGTGGTGATGGATGGTGATGGCGTCATCAACCAATATGCCGGTGGTTATGACGATTATCTCATTCAAAAACAAGATCAACTTCTCACTAAAACCAAACCAAATAAAAAATCAAACAAAAATAACTCTACACCCACACCGGGTGTGGGTGTAGAAAAGAAAAAATTGAGTTATAAACAACAACAAGAACTCAAACAATTGCCTAATAAAATTGAAAAAACAGAGATTGAAATTGGTGAAATTCAATTACAATTATCAGATCCTGAGTTTTTTCAGCAACCTGAGTCTCAAGATGCGTTGATTAGGCTAGCCAGATTAGAAGCAGATCTTGAGCGTTATTATGAAAAATGGAGCGAATTAGAGTGAACAACAACATCCCTCTTATTGTTGACTTAGATCATACGTTAATCGATACTGATTTGTTGTATGAGTCCTCTATGGCGGTACTTAAAAAAAGCCCGTGGCTAATACTACTCTACCCTTTTTGGTTTGCTAAAGGCAAAGGTTATTTAAAAGAACAATTAGTCAAACGCTTTAACATTGATGCGCAAACATTGCCCTATATTCAAGATACGCTTGATTACATTGTCGAGCGCAAAAAACAAGGTTCACCCATCATACTGGCAACCGCCTCACATAAAGATTACGCTTTTGAAGTGGTCAAGCATTTCCAAACAAGTAAAAACAACGAAACCATTAGCAACAATGAGCAAAATTTAGATCTCTTTGCTAGTAAAACCGAAGTTTTAAAAAATAAATCGGCCAATCATTCTTTGTTTGATGATGTGATGGCCAGTAACGCTGACTTTAACTTGTCGTCACACAACAAGGCGCAAAAACTTATCGAGCGTTTTGGTGATAAGCAGTTTGATTATATGGGCGACCACATGCGTGATTTACCTGTTTGGGAGGCCTCTAATTTATCGATTTTGGTTAATGTATCGGAGCGAGTCATTAAAAACACGCAACACCTAAATACGCTGATTTTATCTCGTAAAGGCTAAATTTATTCTACTAGATAAGATAAAGTCCACAAAACTGCACCGATCAAACTAGAGGCAACCAAAGTAAAAGCAATGACTTTTGCCAAAGCAAGGTGCTTGCCTAAAACACGATTGTTTAAAAACCATACTAAGTATGCAATTACAAAAATAAATAAAAAGAATTTAAAGATAGATCACCGCCTTATTTTTTCTACTATTTTATCCGCTAATTCCTTAGATATTCCATCTACTTTTGCAATTTCATCACGACTGGCTTTTTGTATCTCTTGCAGACCACCAAAATAATTCAGCAGTGCTGTTCTGCGTAATTTACCAATACCTTTGATATTTTCAAGTGGAGAGGTTTGGCGTTTTTTTCCACGTTTTTTGCGATGATTTTTAATCGCAAAACGGTGTGATTCATCACGAATATGGTTCACCAACATAAGCGCCTGATCATGTGGTGGCAGGTTAATTTTTTGAGTTTTACCCTCTTTAACCATAATCAATGTTTCAAGGCCTGCTTTTCTGCCTTCGCCTTTTGCCACACCCACAAGTTGGATCGATTCAATACCAATAGAATCCATCACCATAATAGCTTGGTTTAACTGCCCTAATCCACCATCAATAAACACCACATCAGGTAGCGATTTGTTCTCTTTTAATAATCGTGAATAACGCCTAAATACCGCTTGATTCATCGCGGCATAATCATCCCCCGGGGTGACATTTTTGATACTAAATTGACGATATTTTTTTACTTTTGGCAGGCCTTTTTCAAACACCACGCAAGAAGCTATCGTCGCCTCACCCATGGTGTGGCTAATGTCAAAACACTCCATATGATTTGGCAGTGAAGCCAAATTAAGCGTTTTTTGTAATTGCATTAATTGCGAGCGCTTGGTGAATTTTGAAATCAGGTGTTGCTTTAAGTTTTCCTCGGCCGTTAAAGTGGCAATCTTTACAAAATGACGTTTGTCTTTTTGCGGGGCATCAATAATCTGTGTGCTCAAAGCAGAAGCAATCAATACTTTGTCTGGTAATTTTTCACCAAGTAGTAATTGTTTTGGAATGTCTTTGCCTAAATAATATAACGGCAAGAAAGCTGACAATACCTCTTTAGATGACTTGCCTTTTGCATGCTTAGGAAAAAGACAATCTTGCCCTATTTGTTTGCCAGCGCGGACAAACAACACTTCAATCGCATGAACACCTTCTTTTTCAACAATACTCACCACATCCATATCACCCATACTTTGAGAGCTATGCTGTTCTTGTATTGTGCGTAGCCCAATCAACTGGTCACGATAATGTGCGGCCAACTCAAAATCCAAATCAGCAGATGCTTGCTGCATTTTGTTTGAAACCTTATCTAAGGTTTCTTTGTCTTTTCCACTTAAAAATAAGGCCATCATTTTTACATCTTGTGCGTAATTTTCATCACTAATTTTGCCCACACAAGGTGCTGTACAAAGGCCTATTTGATGCTCCAAACAAGGTCTGGACCGAGATCTGTAAACGCTGTTAGTGCACTGACGAACTTTAAATATTTTTTTTAATAAAGCCAGTGAATCTCTAACTACATGAGCGGATGGATATGGTCCAAAAAATTGATAATCTTTATTTTTTTGACCACGATAAAAACTCACTCTTGGGTGTTTGTCATTGGTGATGTAGATATACGGATAACTTTTTGCATCTTTTAACAAGATATTGTAACGAGGCTTGTACTGCTTAATCAGCTCGTTTTCTAACAACAATGCCTGAGTTTCAGTGTCTGTTACAATCACCTCAAAATCTTTAATATTGGCGACTAATACTCTGGTTTTTCCATCTGAGTGTTGCTTGCTAAAATAACTAGACACCCTTTTTTTAAGGTTTTTTGCTTTGCCCACATAAATCACTTGATCTTTTTTATCAAGCATTTGATAGACGCCAGGATGTTGGCTTAAATTTTTAAGTTTATCTTTAACCGGCATTTAGATAAAAAAGGTAAAATGAAAGCATTTTATTTTGACATAAGAAACATGATTAAGAGACTTGCAATTATATTGACTATTTTTCACCTAAATATTGCTTTTGCAATGGATGGTATGCCGAGCATGCCAAATCCAGTGCAAATAATGAACGACTCAGTCGCTGATATTGTTGATCCGCCAAACACTGCGGCACTTAATATTATGGTTAGCGCATTGTCTTCACTAAAAGAGCTAAGAAAAGCAGACAAAGCAACGCCTGAAAATATCAAGTCATTAATTAAAATTAAATTAATGCCCAGTATTGCCATGGATGTTTCTACTGAGCTAGCGCTTAAAAAACACTGGAGTAAACTTAGTAGTAAACAAAAACATCTTTTTCAACAATACATTACGCATTCTTTAATGAAAGACTATGCTGGCATTCTAGGCTCGTACGAAAAGCTTGATAGTGTTAGTATTTCAGTAGATCCCAAGGTTAAACGCAAAGGCAACAAAGCCATTGTTAAATTAATCATCACGCTTAATGACGACCCAAAGCCAATCAAAATTTCTTTAAAAATGATCCGCTCTAACCAATGGAGGGTTTACGATGTAATTTTTTCAGGGGTTAGCTTGGTTAAAAACTACGCTGCTCAGTTTAACTCACACATCAAACGCAAAGGTATAGATAGCCTAGTTGCTAAAATCGTTAAAAAGCTTCAATAGTGTATAAACTAGTCATTCAAGGTGGGAATGCCTTACATGGAACCATTAGAGCTGCCGGCTCTAAGAACGCTTCTTTGCCTATCCTGTTTGCCTCTATTTTGGCAGATGGTCCAATCACCCTAACCAACACGCCTCATTTAAGTGATATTTCAACAACCCTAAGACTGTTAATGGACATGGGTGCGGAATTTATTTTAGAATCCAATAATGATTTATTTGTTGATTCATCCAAACTTACTAGCCTAGTTGCCGATTATAATTTAGTTAAAACCATGCGCGCCTCAATCTTAGTATTAGGGCCAATGCTTGCTAAATATGGAGAGGCTAAAGTCTCTCTTCCAGGCGGTTGCGCCATTGGCACACGTCCGGTTAATTTACACTTAAAAGCACTCGAAGAATTAGGCGCCACCATCGAAGTTAAAAATGGCTATATTTATGCACAGGCTGACGCACTGGTTGGCACAGACATACATTTTGACCAAGTCACGGTAACGGCCACTGAAAATATTTTAATGGCTGCTACTTTGGCTAAAGGCATCACCACGATTCACAACGCTGCACAAGAGCCAGAAATCTCTGACCTTTGTAAGTGTCTTAACATGATGGGTGCCAAAATATTGGGTATCGGTACTTCAACACTAACCATTGAAGGTGTAAAAAATTTAAAAGGTGTTAAGTATTCAGTTTGCCCTGATCGTATCGAAGCAGGTACTTATTTGGTGGCCGCTGCTATTACTGGCGGCTCTATCACGGTTAAAAATATTCGTCACCAATCTATGCGTGCCACCCTTGGGAAGTTAATTGAAATCGGTGCAGACATAAAAACTGAGAATCATTCAATCACCCTTGATATGAAAGGCAGACGACCTAAAGCGGTTAATATTAAAACCAGCACTTATCCAAACTTCCCAACCGATATGCAAGCGCAATTTACCGCACTCAATACGATTGCTGATGGCCATAGTAGCATTACTGAAACTATTTTTGAAAATCGTTTTATGCATGTACCAGAACTCTCACGCATGGGTGCTGATCTCACGCTAGAAGGTAACACGGTGCTTTGCAAAGGTGTAAAATCGCTTACGGGCGCGCACCTCATGGCGACTGACCTTCGAGCTTCGGCTTCGTTGGTTTTAGCAGGGTTGGCTGCCAAAGGAACCACTACGATTGAGCGCGTTTATCACCTTGATCGTGGTTATGAAACCATTGAAGAAAAATTAAAATTATTAGGCGCTCAGATTGAAAGAGTGCAAGACTAGAAAAAGACAAAAACCATGTTAACCATTGCACTCTCTAAAGGCAGAATTCTTGAACAAACCCTACCCTTGCTAAAAAAGGCCGGATTAGAAATTGCTGATACAGAACTCAACTCTAGAAAACTAATCCTAGATACTAACCTTAACGATGTTAAAGTAATTGTTATTCGTGCCACCGATGTGCCTGTTTTTGTACAACATGGTGCGGCCGATATTGGTATTGCTGGCAAAGACGTATTACTTGAGCACGGCGCTAATGGCTTGTTTGAATTACTAGATTTAGGCATTGCCAAATGTAAACTAATGGTTGCAGCTAGTGACGAGGGAAAATTAGAGCAAAACACCTTAAAAATTGCCACCAAGTATGTCAATTCAGCCAAACGTTATTTTGAGGCTAAAGGCCAACAAATTGAAATCATTAAACTGTATGGCGCCATGGAGCTCGCCCCTGTGGTTGGGTTAGCACACTGTATTGTTGATTTGGTTGATACCGGCAATACCCTTAAAGCCAATGGCTTGGTGCCGCTAGAGCACATCGAGGACATCTCTTCCCGATTGGTGGTAAATGCTGCGTCATTCAAAACTAAAAATGCTCAAATTAAAACTTGGGTTGAAGGCATCGAACAAAACTTATGATCACTCAGCTCTCTTCATCTCAGGCTGATTTCCAAGAAAAGTTATCTAAATTATTAGCTTGGGAAAGTGTTTCCAATACCGATGTCGCCAAAACGGTGGATGATATTATTGCCAACATTAGGGCTAATGGCGATCAAGCTCTGGTAGATTATTCAGTGAAATTTGACGGTGTTAATGCATCTGATATGTCTGAGCTTACTATTTCAAAATCTGCTTTAAAAGACGCTTTTGACACATTAGACAATAATGAAAAAACCGCACTACAAAGTGCGGCCGATCGTGTGCGTGATTATCACGATAAACAAAAACAAGACACCTGGACTTACACAGAAGATAATGGCACCCTACTTGGCCAGAAAGTTACGCCACTTGATCGTGTTGGTTTGTATGTGCCTGGTGGTAAAGCCGCCTACCCTTCCTCAGTTCTCATGAATGCTATTCCGGCCAAGGTCGCTGGCGTTGAAGAGCTGATTATGGTGGTACCAACCCCAAATGGCGTAACCAATCAACTGGTATTGGCTGCTGCTTATATTTCAGGCGTTGACAAGGTATTTACAGTAGGTGGTGCGCAAGCCGTTGCTGCGCTGGCTTATGGCACACAAACCATTCCTAAAGTTGACAAAATCGTTGGTCCAGGCAATATCTATGTTGCCACGGCTAAGCGTGTGGTATTTGGCCAAGTGGGTATTGATATGATTGCTGGCCCAAGTGAAATTCTCATTATTTGTGACGGTAAAACCAACCCTGATTGGATTGCCATGGATTTATTCTCTCAAGCAGAGCATGATGAAGATGCACAATCAATCTTGCTTTGCCCTGATGCTGATTTTATCGACCAAGTTGAAGCAAGTATTGTCAAACTATTACCAACCATGGAAAGAAAGGATATCATCGCTACCGCGCTTAAAGATCGTGGCGCTTTAATCCAAACTAAAGACATGGATGAGGCAATTACTATCTCTAATCAAATCGCACCTGAACATTTAGAATTATCCGTTGAAGATCCGCAAGCAATGTTGGATGGTATTAAACACGCAGGTGCCATATTCATGGGTAGAAACACTTGTGAAGCCCTAGGCGATTATTGTGCGGGGCCAAATCACGTGTTACCAACCTCAGGTACGGCAAGGTTTTCATCGCCACTCGGTGTGTATGATTTCCAAAAGAAATCAAGCTTAATTATGGTGTCTGACGAAGGTGCTAATGTCTTAGGTGATATTGCCGCTACACTGGCTGATGGTGAAGGGTTGCAAGCGCATGCGCAGTCCGCCAGATACCGCATTAAATAACTTCGTCTTTTTCATTTTTACTGTGTTGAATCATCAAAAATACTCAATCACATAGTGTTCACTATGCTCAATCATATTTTTAATAATTTGCCTTGTAAAAAAGAAAAATACTGGTTATTTAGGTATGAAATTAGCAATTTCGATTGCTTCATCCAAGCTCACCTTCTTTTTTGTGTCAATTTTTCAAACATTTTATCTAAATTTATCAAGATTCGATAAAAACTCTTCTGTCGTCAAGTAATGCGAACCATCACAAGAAAAATTGAGTGAAATTCCACCATCAATGATATTGATACTTGCTGTTCTTAAGTAGAGGTTCTCATCCATAAATCTAAGATATTCAAATTGATCAAAAACTTGATTAATTTGTTTGAGGGTAACGAGTGCCTCATCAGGGTATGACCGCTTAGGGTAAATTAAAAATAGATCTGGATTTTCAATTTCTTCAATAGTATGAATATTGTCGTAGTATGGGTCACTATAAGTTCGAACTGAAATTCGAGAGCTGGCATAGTGAATTTGCAAATGAAATACACCGCGTTTTTTTAACAACTTGATTGCGGTTTTATGCACACTAATAATTGATCTATCAATAAGCGAAGGGTGTCGGTTTTGGTTAAATAGGTTTTCTCGAATTGAAGGGTCGCCTTTAATTTGCTGCCATTTCTTTTTTGTTTTTTTATGTTGGCTAAGTGGCAACTCTTCAACATCTAAATCAACAACAACCAGCCCAATTAGAATATTTTTTTCAAAAATAACATGAACCGCACTAATGCAGGGCTTTAAGCTTGCTCTAGAGATATGGGTTTCAGACAAATAGCATTCTTCATTATGATCAATTGCCTTAAAGTAAGGGCGATTGGATAAGTCTTGGCCAATGACTGTATCTAAGATTTTATCTTGGCTAACGTTAGCACTAATCTGCATGCCAAGATGATCAGTAATATAGGCCAATTGGGCGAATTGATGTTTATCTAAAAAAGACTTTAAAGATGACTCCATAGATTCTTTTTTGACAATTTTTATAGCACATAGCTTAGCCACAAGCGACAAATCATCTTTTATATTTTTTGATAAAAAATCACGTTGTGATTGCACTAAATCTGAGAAACTCATAATCAGTAAAGATGATTAAAAAAGAATCTATAGTAATAGTTTTGATATCAAAATAATAAATTAATCCTTTATTGAAATCATTCTGCAATATTTCGTATTGGTGCTATGTATAAACAGTTTTGTAACATTTTTGTAACAAAAAATTACTATACTCAATCCTTAAAAACAATCTCAAATAGGTGGCTGAAACGTCAAGCATTGGCCCCTACAATGGCTTGATTCTCAAATCATCCAAGGTTTGTTTATAATATTTGAAGAAAAACAAACCTATAAAACAATGAAAAAAAATTTAGTTGCAGAGGCCTTAGGCACATTTATTTTAGTTTTTGCTGGTACTGGCGCCATTATTATTAACGATGTCACAGGTGCACTTGGTCATGTTGGCGTGGCATTAACCTTTGGATTTGTTATTGTTGCACTGATTTATAGTTTTGCTCATATTTCTGGAGCGCATTTTAACCCAGCAGTCACCATTGCTTTTTTAATCATGGGTGAAGTAGAAAAGCTAAAAGCATTGCAATATATTGTTGCGCAAATATTGGGTGGTATTTTGGCAAGCATAACGCTGTATTGGCTAATGGTTGAAAACATAACCTCATTGGAGCAAGTGCACTATCTAGGTGCGACACTTCCTAGCGGTTCAAGCGAACAGACATTTGTTTTTGAATTAATACTGACCTTTATTTTAATGTTGGTAATTAGCGCTTCTGCCGTTCATGGTAAAGCAATTAAAGATTTTGCCGGCCTTGCAATTGGTTTAACTGTTGGGCTTGAGGCGATGTTTGCAGGGCCTATTACCGGCGCTAGTATGAACCCTGCAAGATCTATCGCACCAGCCATAGTTAGCGGACAATTAGATCATCTATGGATGTATATTGTAGCACCAATTATTGGCGCTATTATTGCGTCAATTGTTTTTGTTAAGTTGATTAAGTGTCAAGATTTAAGTGAATGTGGAGGTTAATTTATGAAAAAAAATGTATTAATATTATGTACTGGGAATTCGTGTCGATCTATTATTGCAGAGGCATTGTTAAATGCAAGACTTTCAGATTGTCTCAACGCCTTTTCTTCGGGTGTTGCTGCAAGTGGCCGGGTTAATCCGAATGCCAAAAAAATACTACAAGAAAATCATATATGGCGTGATGATTACCATTCAAAAAAACTTGAAACGGTCATAGATGTCGATTATGATTTGGTGGTAACAGTTTGCGGCAATGCACAAGAAACTTGCCCTGTATTTCCAGGCGCTACTGAAGTTATTCACGTGGGGTTTGAAGATCCGGACGGTTTAGAGTATGCTGCTTTTAAAGAAACATACCAGCAAATCGAATCACAACTTATTCCGACTATAAAAGACAAATTGTGTTAACCTACGCATTTTGAAGGATGCTTAATACAATATGGACGTTATATATTGGTTAATACCTAGCATGATTATTGTGGGCGTTATTTTGGTTGCCTTATTGGTATTTGGTATTAAAAATGGCCAATACGATGACCTTGAAGGCGAAGGTCAACGCATTTTGTTTGATGAAGATAAAGAGTCATGAATACTGTATTGTTGGTTGACGATGAGTCTGCTATTTTGCAGATGTTGGGTGATTATTTAAAACCAAGTTACAACATAAAACGTGCGATTAATGGCAAAACCGCCATTAAGTTTATTAAAGAACAATCTCCTGATCTTATTGTTCTAGATTGGATGCTGCCTGATATCAAAGGTCCAGAAGTGGCCGCCTGGATTAGAGGCAATGAACTGTATAAAGATATTCCTATCATTATGCTGACTGCCAAGAGTGGCGAACATGACAAACTCAAAGGTTTTGATGCTGGTGCCGATGACTACATGGTCAAACCTTTTTTGTTGAGTGAACTTCAGGCTAGAATCAAAGCTTTGCTAAAAAGAAGCCGCACAAACACAGATAGCCTAATCAAGATCGACAACATTTGTTTGAATCTTAGTTCACACGAATTTAGCATTAATCAACAAAATTATGCATTGACCTCAAAAGAGTTTAAATTAATGAAATTGTTAATGAAAAACCCTAAGCGTGCTTATTCTAGAGAGCAGCTGATTTCATTGGTTTGGGGCGATCACTCAGAAGTAACGGATCGGGCGGTTGATGTATGTGTGTCTCGACTTAGAAAGATATTAAAAGCAGCTGGTAGTGACTTGTTAAAAACCATTCGTGGCGTAGGTTATCGATTAATTAACTCTCCAGAATGAATAACCAATATCAAGAAAAACTTCGTTTATTTTGGGTCATCTTTTTTGCAATGATTGCTGGTTTTTTTACTGGTTATTTTTGGCAAATGCTCATACTTTTCTTGCTGGCCTATATTATTTGGATGTTGGATCGTTTTTTTGAAATTGAGACCTGGCTATCCTCCGGTGTTTCATTTGAGTATACACCATTTGGTGGTGGTCTTTGGGATCGCTATATTAGCCATGCGATTCGACAAAAGAAAGAATTAATTGAACAAAAAAAACGCAATCAAAAGTTGATGGTGCGTTTTAATGAAATTCTAAGATCTTTCCCTTATCCAACGGTAGTAATTAACGCCCATAACGAAATCCAATGGATTAACACACGTGCAGCGAAAATGTTGAATTTACAGCGTAAAAAAGATATTGGTATTCCTATTAACAATATTATTCGCCATCAGGATTTATTGGAAAAATTAAATGACGATGGCGCTAGTGAATTTCAATTGTTATCACCAAGCAACAATAAAGTTGTTTTAATGGTGGCAATTTCCAGGCTTAACCGCAATATTCGTATTTTGTCAGTACGCGATATATCGGAAAGATATTACCTTGAAAATTTAAGAAAAAATTTCATTGCTAATGCTTCTCACGAAATGAGAACACCGCTAACCATAATTACTGGTTATTTAGAGATGTTAAGCCAGAATGATTCGCTAGACGAGCAGGCGAAAAATATGATATCGACCGCCTATGAACACTCAGGCCGAATGAATGATTTAATCAAAGATTTGTTGTTATTGAGCGGACTAGAACAAAACAACAATTTAGAGACAGAAAAAGAGCAAGTGTCTGTTGATGATATTATCAGTGAAGTATTAAATGATTTGCAAAACGTAAAAGAGGTAAGTCAAACATTTGAAACAAAACTTAATACACATTTAAGTGTCATAGGTGTGCGCTATCAAATTTATAGTATTGTCTATAACTTAGTTGAGAATGCGGTTAAATATTCAAAATCTAGTGGCATCATTAAAATTGTTTGGGAGCTTGAAAATGACAAGGCCTGTCTTAAAATTATAGATCAAGGCACAGGATTAGATCAAACACAAATTAGTCGGATCACCCAACCTTTTTATCGGGCAAGTCATGTGCAATCAGAAGGCATACAAGGCACTGGTTTAGGGATGAGTATTGTTAAACAATCAGCTCAAAGGAACAATGGGCAATTGGTCATTACTAGTGAAATTAACCATGGCTCTGAATTTAAAATAATGTTTGATGATTACCATCTGCAAACGGAAGTGGCCGCCTAAATCCGCTGATTATTAAAAGAGAAATATTGTAATATTTCTGTAACATTCACGTTCTATACTGTGCATTCTCTGTCAAGATGAAGAGAAAAAAATATTAAACAACTAAGGAGGCGAAATGCTATCTAAAAAAATAACAACTGTATCAGTTGCAGCTCTAGTTGCTACTGCTATGACAATGCCAACGCAAGCTCGTGAACACATCGAGATTGTTGGCTCTTCAACAGTATTCCCATTTGCAACAGTGGTAGCTGAAACATTTGGTAAGAAAACAGGTTTACCAACACCAAAGATTGAGTCAACTGGTTCAGGTGGCGGCATGAAATTATTCTGTAAAGGTAACGGCATTGAAACTCCTGATATTACTAACGCTTCGCGTCGTATTAAAGATAAAGAATTTGAAAAATGTCATGCAAATGGTGTAACAGACATTACTGAAGTTCTAGTAGGTTTTGATGGTATTGCTATTGCTAACTCACGCATTGGCGCTAACTTTAATGCAATGACTCGTAAGTCTTTATACTTAGGTTTAGCTGCCAAAGTACCAGCAGGCGCTACTGGCCAAAATTGGAATAAAGAGCAGATGATTGACAATCCATTTACACATTGGAATCAAGTTGACTCTAATCTTCCAAATGTAGCTATTAAAGTACTAGGTCCACCACCAACATCAGGTACACGTGATGCACTTCAAGAGCTTGCTGTAGAAGGTGGTTGTAAGAAGTTCCCACACATGAAGGCAATGAAGAAGTCAAATAAAAAGCAATACAAAAAACTTTGTCGCACAATTCGTGAAGACGGTCCTTATGTTGAAATGGGAGAAAATGACAACCTTATCATCAATAAGTTAGTGAATGATAAAAATGCACTGGGTGTATTTGGCTATTCTTTCCTAGATCAAAACGCTGATAAAGTAAAAGGTGCGGATGTTGATGGTAGTGCAATTACGTTTGACAATATTGCAGATGGCTCATATCCAGTATCTCGCCCTCTATACTTCTATGTTAAAAACTCTCACAGAGGTAAAATTAAAGGCATGAACGACTTCATCTCAGAGTTTGTTGATGAAGATACATTTGGCGAAGAAGGTTATCTTGTGGACAAAGGTTTAATCCCTACTCCTGAAGCTAAGCGTGCTAAATTTGCATCAGATGCAAAAAATGCAACTAACCTTAAACTATAAAGAATTGTAGTTAAGCTTATTAAACCCAGGTTATTATAATCTGGGTTTTTTTGCTTTATTATTTACAGCTTCTATATAATTTATATCTTTATTCTTACAATATAAAAGAGAAATTTGATGAGTGATCTAGATTTATTTTCAATAATAATTGTCAGTACACTGATCGTATTTTTCTTAGCCCAGCAAAAAGCGAAGAAATGGCAGATGACCGATAGTGGTATTACACTCCACTCCTTACCAGGTTATTACGGCCATTTAAGTGCACTTTGGACAGCGATACCTGCACTGTTGATATTTGCAACTTGGTCGTTTTTGGAGGTTAATACAACTTCAATGCTGGTGGTTGGGCAATTTGCTGAACTACAAGCATTAGACAAGTCCAGCTTAAGTTTAGCCTTAAATGAAATTCACCTACTCGCTGGATCTGGCGGCGCTTCTAGTGCCACTGATGCCAGTATTAATGCTCAAGCGGCTGTATTATATTTACAGTACATGGACGATAGTTTTTTGTTAAAAACATCTACTGTTCTGGCCATAGCAGCACTTGGATTTGCCTTTACTTATTGGCGGATTACACCCGCAACAAGAGCAAGAAATAGTGTTGAACAGCTAATTATTTATGCATTGTTAGCGTGCGCCACTATTGCAATTCTAACGACAGTGGGCATCGTCTTTTCAGTCATATTGGAATCAATTGAATTTTTTAAGAAAATTCCAATAACTGATTTTTTATTTGGCACGCATTGGTCCCCACAAATCGCAATTCGTGAGGACCAGGCAGGCTCATCTGGCGCTTTTGGTGCGGTACCACTTTTCTGGGGCACGATATTCATCTCAATAATAGCCCTTATGATTGCGGGACCTTTAGGGCTTATCTCAGCAATTTATTTAGCTGAATATGCTGATAAAAGAGTACGCTCGGTTATTAAGCCAATCTTAGAAGTACTTGCCGGGATTCCAACTGTTGTTTATGGTTTTTTTGCAGCCATTACAATTGGCCCATTGGTAAGAGACTTTGGTAATTATTTGCGTGATATCGGTGTTAATTTAGATATTGAAATTATGGCCAACTTAACGGTTTCAACTGAGTCAGCCTTGGCAGCAGGCTTGGTAATGGGCATGATGATTGTACCTTTTATTTTGTCATTGTCAGATGATGTAATTTCTGCTGTTCCAGATGCAATGCGAGATGGTTCAACCGCCATGGGCGCCACCAAGTCAGAAACCGTCTGGAAGGTAATTGTGCCAGCTGCATTGCCAGGTATTGTGGGCGGATTCTTACTGGCAATTTCACGTGCAATTGGTGAGACGATGATTGTACTTATGGCGGCCGGCGTTGCCGCAAACTTAACAGCGAACCCGATGGATGCAGTAACCACTGTAACCACTCAAATTGTTACCTTGTTAACAGGCGATCAAGAATTTGATAGTGTGAAGACTTTAGCGGCGTTTGCGCTGGGATTAGGCTTGTTTATAACCACACTACTATTAAATATTATTGCCCTTCATGTGGTGAGAAAATACAGAGAACAATATGAATAACACAGATATTGTAAGATCAAGCCTTAAGAAACGTTACGCCAAAGAAAAGCGCTTTAAAGCCTATGGTATTTTATCAATCGGATTAAGCTTGTTTTTTTTGTTGTTTTTATTATTTGATATTACGCACAAGGCAACTCCTGCTTTTACACAAACGTATATTAATCTTGATATTGATTTTTCCCACAAAAACCTTAGACTCGAAGAAAAATCTAGCTATAGTGAGAAGGAATTATTTAATGCTTCATATCGTAAACTAACTTCAAAAGCTTTGTATCAGCTATTCCCTGAGGTTAAAGATCGTCGAGAAAAGAAGACTTTGCGAAAACTGGTATCTTCCGGCGCGCAATACGATTTAAGAGATTTGGTTATAGCCAATCCTAACTACATTGGCACAAAACAATCAATTTGGATTTTGGCTGACGATGATGTTGATACTTTTGCAAAAGACTTGATTGATCGAAATCTGCCAGAAGTTCAACGACGTGTTAAAGATAATCAAATTGCCTGGATTGATCATTTGCAAGAGCAAGGGAAAATTCAAAAGGAATTAAACACAAAATTCTTAACACAAGGTGATTCTAGAGAGCCAGAGCAAGCTGGCATTTGGGGAGCGTTAAAAGGGTCACTTTATGTAATGTTACTTACCTTAATCTTAAGTTTTCCAATTGGCGTTGCAGCAGCGGTTTATTTGGAAGAGTTTGCGCCCAAGAATAATTGGTTTGTCGATCTGATTGAAGTTAATATTAACAACTTAGCAGCGGTACCTTCTATTGTGTTTGGTATTTTGGGCTTGGCAGTTTATATTAATCTATTTGGTGTGCCAAGGTCAGCACCATTAGTGGGCGGATTGGTGCTGTCTTTAATGACACTCCCAACCATTATTATTGCAACACGTGCAGCACTGAAATCTGTACCGCCATCAATTCGTGAAGCGGCTTTAGGTGTTGGTGCTTCAAAAATGCAAGTGATTACTCATCATGTATTGCCGCTTGCAATGCCTGGGATTCTAACTGGTTCAATTATTGGTATGGCTCAAGCATTAGGCGAGTCCGCCCCACTCTTAATGATTGGCATGGTGGCATTTGTAGCGGATATTCCGCAAGGTTTTTTAGATCCTTCAACAGTATTGCCGGTACAAATCTTTATTTGGGCAGATTCACCTGAACGCGCCTTTATTGCATTGACATCGGCAGCAATCGTTGTGCTGTTAATTTTCTTATTTTTAATGAATTTACTTGCTATTATCTTGCGCAAGAAGTTTGAAACTAGGTGGTAGATATGAATGACAAAAGTGAAGTAGAATTATTGCAAGAGTTGGGCGATACGGTTGGCAAGCCAACAATTGAAGGCAATCCGCGTATGAGTTGTCGTAATGTTGATGTGTTTTACAACAAAGACTCGCAAGCAATATTTGATGTTAGTGTTGATTTGGCGAAAAATGAAATCTTGGCCATGATCGGGCCATCTGGCTGTGGTAAGTCAACTTTATTAAGATGTTTAAATCGTATGAACGACACAATTGATGACTGTGTCGTTAAAGGTGAGATAAAACTTGACGGAGAAGATATTTACTCAAAAAGCATTGATCCGGTATTGTTGCGATCAAATGTTGGAATGGTCTTTCAAAAGCCCAACCCATTCCCTAAATCAATCTATGATAATGTTGCATACGGGCCTAAATTACATGGCTTGACTCGCAATAATGCTGAACTAGATGATTTAGTTGAAGAAAGCCTAACCAAGGCCGGTCTTTGGAAAGAAACAAAAGATCGTTTAAACAAGCCAGGAACAGGTCTTTCAGGCGGTCAACAACAACGACTTTGTATCGCTAGAACAATGGCTGTTAAGCCAGAAGTCATCTTGATGGATGAGCCAACTTCAGCGCTTGATCCAATCGCAACAGCAACGATTGAAGAGCTAATGTATGAGCTTAAATCATCATATACTATTGCAGTTGTCACCCACTCTATGCAACAAGCAGCTAGAATATCAGATAGGACAGCATATTTTCACCTAGGAAGATTAGTAGAAGTTAACGAAACAAACACTGTGTTCACTAACCCTGAGCATGAATTGACTGAAAATTATATTACTGGAAGATTTGGATAATTAATTATGAATACACAAGATCATATTTCACAAGAATACAACGAAGAGTTAGAAGCTCTTCGCTCAAAAGCCCTAACAATGGGTGGCTTAGTAGAAGAAAACTTTACTGGTGCAACAAAGAGTCTATTGAAAGGAAAGACTAAATTGGCCCAGCAAATTGCCAAAGAAGATTACAAGGTTAACGCACTAGAAGTGTCTTTGGATGAAGATTGCTCTAGCTTAATTGCTAGACGCCAACCAGCAGCCATCGATCTTCGCAATATTTTTGCCGTGCTTAAAATTGTGACTGATCTTGAGCGTATCGGTGACGAAAGTGAAAAGATTGCTAGATTTGCAGCGGAATTAGACAATGATGCAACTACTATGAAATTTTATAGTTCATTAAAATCCTTGATAATCAGTGCACGAGAAGTATTGTCTTCTGCGCTTGATTGCTATGCGAGACTTGATGCAGATAAGGCAATGGAGGTTGCACAATTAGATTCTGGCGTTGATAGTGAGTTTATGAACCTCAACCGCACACTGACAACTTATTTGCTGGAAGATATTAAAAATATCGAAGATACCATTAAAGTAATGTGGTGTGCACGCTCAATCGAGCGCGTCGGAGATCATGCAAAGAATATTTGTGAATATGTTGTTTATGTAGTTCATGGGAATGATATTCGTCACATAACTGATGAAGAAGCGGAGTAAAAAAACATAATGACTTTACAAGAAATACAAGCTAAATTAGAAAGTGCAATCGATGATGCAATTGTTACCATGGAGGGGGACGGTTGTAATTGTTCAACAACAGTAATCTCACCGACTTTTGAAGGTATGTCATTATTAGCACGTCAAAAAATGGTTTTAGCGGCTGTCAGATCAAATATTGATAGCGGTGAATTACACGCTTTAAGCATTAAAGCCAGAACCCCTGCTGAGGCAAGCTAAGTTCATCAACCTCTCTTTTTGTTAAATTTTTTAAAATCGCCCAGCGCATCTTTTTAAAATAGTTTATCCAGTTAGTGATTTCGTCACTATATCGTTTGCGGTCAATGCGAAAGTTAGTCTTATTACACTTACAAACACCAATACAAAGGCTTTTAATAATTTCTTTTATTAAATAAAAGTGTTTCAAATTGATTACAAAAACTCATTGACATAGTTGCTATTTTATCAAACCAATATAATAGATTTTCGTCGCAACCATGCAAGCTTCTCCCTCCCTTATTTTGACAGCTATGGTTGCAACCCTTTTATTGTATAAAAAGCAGCAATTATGATTGATCTAGAAAAACAAATTTTTCAACATTTTCCAGAGTTGGATAAAAACAATAATCTTTTCTCAAAACAAGCAATAAAATTGCTCAAAATTTTGACACACGAAGACGAAATCAATCAATTTATTCAAACACATCAGCATTTAAAGGGTTTAGAATTTTTAGAATCAATTTTAGAATATTTTGATTTTTCATATTCTGTTTCTAACAAAGACAGAGAGAATATCCCTGTATATGGTCGAACCATAGTTGTTGCAAACCACCCTATTGGCTCACTTGATGGTTTGGCCTTATTAAAATTTGTAAAAGAAATTAGACCAGATGTTAAGATTGTTACAAACGAATTGCTCTATAGTATTAAACCGTTAAGAGATTTTTTTATTCCGCTAGACAATATGAGTAAAAAGATAAACTACAAGACAGCCTATAAACAAATTCTTGAATTTTTAGAGCAAGATGGACTGGTGATAGTGTTTCCTGCAGGTGAAGTATCAAGAATTCGCCCTAATGGCGTTAAAGATGGCAAATGGCAAACTGGTTTCTTACATTTTTCTAAGAAAGCCAAAGCCCCTATTGTTCCAATCAATATTAATGCTAAAAATTCAGCAATGTTTTACTCAATTTCAACACTATTTAAGCCCTTTGGAACAGCAATGTTAGCGCATGAAATGTTTAATAAAAACCACCAAAATATGCACTTAAGAGTTGGAAATTTAATCTCACATAAAACACTTAAGTTGCTAGATCTGTCGAAAAAGAAAAAAACAAAAATGATACGTAAGCAAGTGTACTTGCTGTCAAAAAAAAATACCAAGAATTTGTTTGATACAGAGCAATCCATTACTCATCCAATGGACAAGAAAACCCTTAAAAAAGAACTGAAGCAGGCAAATTTATTAGGCCAAACCCAAGATGGAAAAAAGATATTCATACTTGATTATGATGGTTTTCCTCGTGTAATGAAAGAAATTGGACGACTTAGGGAACTCTCATTTAGAATGGTAGATGAAGGTACGGGAAATCGAATTGATGTTGATGTGTATGATCGCTACTATCGACATATTGTACTGTGGGATGAAGATGATCTAGAGATTGTTGGCGCATATCGTATCGGTGAATGTGACAAGATTATTAGCAATAAAGGTATAGCTGGCTTGTATTCAAATACTTTGTTTGATATGGAGGATGCTTTTATGCCGTATATTCGCAACTCAATTGAATTGGGCAGGAGCTTTATTCAGCCACGCTATTGGGGGTTGAGAGGTTTGGATTACCTTTGGTATGGTATTGGTGCTTATTTACTGGAAAATCCTCAATATAAATACATGTTTGGCCCTGTTAGTTTATCAAACAGCTATCCGGACAACGCTAAAGATTTAATTGTAAATTTTTATCAGTCACAATTTCCAGCAAAGGCGCAACTGGCAATAGCAAAAACCCCTTACGTGTCAACCACTAAGATGAAGGATAAAAAGAGTTATACCTCCCAAGATTATAAAGAAAATTTTAAACAGCTAAGCACCCAACTAAACGAGTTAGGGGTTAAAGTACCTACTTTATATAAACAGTACACCGAGTTATGTGAAACAGGTGGTGTTGAATTTTTAGATTTTAATATTGATCCAAAGTTTTCTAATTGTATCGATGGCTTAATTTTAGTTAACGTCGATAAAATTAAGCCTAAAAAAAGACAGCGTTACATTGAAGCACACAAAAAAGGTTGATCTAAAAACAATCAGCGTAACTTAATTTATTATAATTAGTGTCTAACGATACTTATTGATAAGTGTTTGCTGGGCGCTAAATAATTTTTCATTATTTTTTGGCTGCAAGTGCGTATAAGTCGAATCTGAATTTAACAACCACGCTTCAGAATTATCTTTTAAGAAATAATTAAGATCTTCCTCAATAATCCGTTTTTTAATATCAAGGTTTTCAACTGGAAACGCTGTTTCAATACGTCTATTCAGATTTCTATGCATTAAATCAGCACTTGAACACCAAAGTTCATTGTCATCATCATTTTGAAAATAATAAATTCGTGGATGCTCTAAAAAACGACCAATAATTGAACGTACGGTAATATTTTCGCTTAATCCTTTAACGCCGGGCCTTAGGCAGCAAATACCTCGAACAATTAAATCAACTTTAACACCAGCTTTTGAAGCGTCATAAAGAGCATTGATAACATCGGGCTCTTGTAGGCCGTTCATTTTTCCAATAATACGTGCAGGTTTGTCATTTTTGGCATGTTCGATTTCTCTATTAATTTTATTGATAATGCCTTTTTTAAGTGTAAATGGGGATTGCAATAATTTTTCAAGTCCTTTAGTTGAAACCAATGAGGTTAATTGCTGGAAAATTTTATAGATATCCTTACCAATTGCCTTATCATTTGAAAGAATGCCAATATCAGTGTATATTTTTGCAGTGACATTATGATAGTTGCCAGTACCCATATGGTGGTAGTATTTAAGCTTATTCCGCTCTTTTCTTATAACCAGTAGCATCTTTGCATGTGTCTTGTGATCCATGACACCATAAACAACTTTTGCGCCAGCACGTTGCAAGCGTTTGGCTACAGAGATGTTGTCATCTTCATCGAATCTTGCTTTAAGTTCAATGATAACAGTTACCTCTTTTCCAGAGCGTGACGCCAATTCTAAATGATCAACAATTGGAGAGCTGGCACCGGTACGATAGAGTGTCATACGTATCGCCAACACTTTACTGTCTTTTGCACTTTGTCTTAATAGCTCCAAAACTGGAAAAAACGAGTGATATGGATGATGCAAAAGTATCTGTTTTGCTTGTTTAATACAGTTAAAAATTGAGCCTGTCATAGATTGTTTTTTCTGTCTTGCACCACAAGCATACAATACGCTAGGCAGTTTTTGCCTAAATGGCTTAAACTTTAGTGTGTAGTCTTGAACTAGATCCACAATCGAAGACAGACGATAAAGATTAACTGGTCCGTTAACTCGATACAAGTCGTTTTCATTTAGATTAAATTGCTCAAGTAAAAAATCAATTGCATTATCGGGTGCTTGATCAACAATCTCAAGCCTAACTTCGTCGCCAAAACCTCTAGTGTGTAATTCATCTTGAATAGTTGGCAATAAGTCGTGAGTTGTCTCTTCGTCTAAAAATAAATTAGTATTTCTGGTTAGTCGAAATTGAAAACAACCCGTTACTTTCATTCCCGGAAATATCTTATCTATATGCGCATGAATAATAGTTGATAAAAACGCAAAATTGTATTTGTATTGTCGGATATCTTCTGGAATTTCAATGACTCTTGGTAACGATCTCGGCACTTGAAGTACAGCGTTCTTGATTGATCTGCCAAAAGCATCTTGACCTTTTAATGTAATCAAAAAGTGCAATGCTGAGTTGGCAACTTTGGGAAAAGGATGCGCAGGATCAACACCCACTGGGCTTAATACTGGCGCTAAATTTTCTTTAAAAAACCGCTCAGCCCATTGTTTTTGCTCTTCATTCCACTCATCTCGATGGGAGATGTGGATGTCATTTTTATCAAGCTCTGGAGTAATTATGTCATTTAATACCTCGTATTGTTCAGAGATTAATTGATGAGTTTTTTTATATAAGTTTTCTAAAACTTTGGCAGGAGGCATTTGGTCAGGTACTGTTAATAGACCACTAGTTTTATCCATTTCCTTTAATAGCGCAATTCGAACTTCAAAAAATTCATCCATGTTGCCACTTGAAATACAAAGATATCTAAGTCTTTCGAGGATCGGTAGTTGATGATTTCTCGCCCTTTCCAACACCCTTGAGTTGAATTCTAGCATGCTACATTCGCGATTAATAAATTGGTTATCCATATACAAAATTGGTAAAGTTAATTAATTAATTTTAAGTAAACTCTATTACATAAATGTTACAGTCATCAATGTTTTTGAATTGAATTAGTTAAAAACAAACAAATATAACTATACTGTAGAGAAAAACAATCTGTTAAACGTTGTATGAGTACTAAGTCTAATTATTATGCTGCAATTGATCTTGGGTCGAATAGCTTCCACCTTATTGTTGTGGAATATGCACATCATCAAATCAAAGTTGTGGATAAGCATGTTGAAGTTGTTCGTCTTGCAAGTGGACTTGATAAAAAAAATAGACTTTCAGATTCTGTAAGAAGAAAAGCTTTAGAGTGTTTAGAGCGCTTCTCTCAGCGACTAAAAACAGTGCCAAAGAAAAATATTAGGATTGTTGGCACTAATACATTAAGAAGTTTGTCAAAAAGTGGTGAGTTTATCAAGCAAGCCTCAAAAGCTCTGGATCATGATATAGAAGTCATATCAGGCTTTGAAGAGGCAAGACTGATATACCTGGGTGTTTCTCATAGCCTAGAAGATGAGCATGACAAAAGATTAGTGATTGATATTGGTGGCGGATCAACAGAATTTATTGTTGGCAGGCATTTTGAACAAGGCAGCTTAAATAGTTTAGAAATGGGTTGCGTAACCATTACCAATAAGTTTTTTCCCGATGGTTGTATCAACCAAAAGCGACTCAATAAAGCGATCCAACATTGTCAATTAAAGCTATTGCCACACAAGGAAAAAATAAACTCAAGTCATTGGAATGTTGCTATTGGATCATCAGGTACAATCAAATCAATTACCAGTATTGTGCGTGAACTTCACGGTAAATTATCGCCCATTACTTTTGAAGATTTAAAAAAAATAAAACAGGCCTTGTTATATTTTGAACATGTGGATCAGATTAATATACACGGTTTAAAAAAGAATAGAATTCCTGTAATATTAGGTGGCTTTGCAGTGCTATATGCAGCATTTAAATCTCTTAAAATCAATAAAATGTTCACCTCTTCTTACTCTTTGAGAGAAGGGTTAATCTATGAAATGATTGGTCGCATAGAAAAAGAAGATGTACGTGAAAAAACCGTTAAGGGGATTTTAAGTAAATACAATCAAGACATAACCCACCTAAAAAACGTTGCAAAAGCGTCAATTGCATTTTATGATCAGGTTTCAGGCAGTTGGAGTATAAGCAGTTCAAGCTTTGATTGTAGAAAATTGCTTTATTGGTCGGCACTTCTTCACGAAATCGGCAGCACTATATCTCATAAACGCATTCAAAAACATTCTGCATACTTAATAGAAAATACTGATATGGCAGGGTTTTCACAAACAGAACAGCAAATATTGGCTTTATTGATTCTTTCACATAAGAAGAAAATACCTGAAACATTAATCGACAGCTTTCAAATGACAAAAAATACAATAATTCTATATCGTTTGATTATTATCTTGAGAATATCGGTATTACTGTTTAGAGATAGAAACAACCATAAATTACCAACTGTCAGCGCTAAAGATAATCAAATCATGTTATTTTTTGATGTAGATTGGATTAACAAGCATACGCTTACCCAATTAGATTTAGAGATAGAAGCAACCACACTTTCAAAATATGGATTTGAACTGATTTATTTTGATAAAATGACATAAAAAAAAGCGCAGGTTTCTCTGCGCTTTTAGTTCAAAATAAATAATACCTCTTATTTAATTGAAATTGCCACAATACCTGCCTGGTTTACACTCACACTTTGTAACTTACTGCCATGCTTAGAAAAATCAATCTTGCTAGAAACAAATGGTTTACTCGTATCTTCTATATTGATAACATCGATGGTTTTAGTTTCTCCGTTTGTAACAAATAGTTGGCCGTTCCAATAGTCTAAAATTTCTGCTGCACCTTGGTCAAAACCCCCTACTTTTAGGCTGGTTATTTTGGTAGCCTTGCCTGTTACATTAGCCAGACGATAGATTGATACAGTAGAGCTGAGTTCATTAGCTATTGCCAAGTAATGTTTACTATCTTGTACGAATGTAACCATGCCTTCAGGCGCCAAATCACCAGATTTACTTGGAAGACTGTTATATTCAATGTCATTTACATACTCAATCATTTCGCTTGAAGCGGGGCTTGATACATCATAAACAAAAAATCCACCTTGTTTTTCAAGACCAATATAAGCAAACGTTCTGCCGTTGATATCAGCAAGCGCTAAAGCTTCTGGTTCGACTCCTTTTTTTAAACTTCTAGCATCAACACCCTCCCAAAAATAAGCAGTATCGCCAATCATTTCAAATGCTATATTTTCATCTTTTAACTCTCTAATATCGTCTTTATCATTAGTATCGTCAACACGTGTATTGAACCTTTTTGACATATTTTCTGCCAAGTAATCTTCAAATTCTGAACCAGAGTCAAACACTAGATTGCCATATTCATCACGAATAGAGAAAGATCGTGTTCCAGCTAAATATAAAGACTGATATTGATCATTTTCTAATCCCATATCTTTAAGAACGCGTAACTTTTTTGATTTTGAATTTAGTAATGATTTGAACTTTTCAGGCAATTGGTTTTTTAATTTTTTTAATTTTTCGTAATCTTCCCATGCACTATATTCTCTATCATCCCCCTCATTAGCACTAACCACATAATCTTTACCTAACGCCTGATATGTGGCCAGTGTGTCTGGCTGATAAAGTGCAAATAATCCTTTAGGTGCATTAGTTGGATTGGCAAGACCATCATCAGAAATATCAATACGTCGAGTTGACAGATCTACACGCCCTAAATCTACTACAGAATCAATCCGATTTCTGTCAAGATTGACAATGGCCATAGCATTATTCTCTTGCAAGCTAACCCAAGCTTTTGAATCATCTTTACTAATAGTGACATATTCAGGTTCAAGATCATTCGCAACACTAGCTCCAGGTTTAATACGTACACCTAACGGGATATTGATTGTATCAAAGCCTAATGTGGTTACTTTGTTTACCGTGTAGTTGTTGTTTAAATTTATAATACTAATAGAGCCCTGTGGATCGTTTGTATAATCATCACTTGGTTCGCCTTCATTGGCACTAACAATGGTATTACCCTTTGCTGAGAAAGCAATACTGTCTGGTAGATTACCAACATTGGCAGTATCAATATAAGTTCCATCTGCTTTGTATAATAAAATCTTACCATCTGCAAGTGCGACTGCACTATTCATTGTTGCCAATGCAGCAATAGTTATTATCTGTTTTTTCATAACATTTTCCTTAATTAAAATTGTAAATAAAGCTGAGATAAAAGATAGCTCAGCTTTTTATGTATGTAGTTATAGACCTATTAGCCCATTTCTCCGCCATCTTTGCGTGTAATTGCAATAACGGTAGACCTAGGTGCTGTACCAGCTCCGCCAGGAAAATTAGAGTAACCCTTCTCACCCGGGTGTTGTATACCAACAAACATGGTTTTTTTATCATCACTCCAAGTCAAACCTGTCACTTCACACTCTTTAGGACCGACTAAAAAGCGTTTAATTTCTCCAGTTTCTGGATTACCCAATAACATTTGATTATTACCCATTCCGGCAAAGTCATCTTTATTTGAGTATTTGCCATCGGTTTGAATCCAAAGTCCACCTTTAGAGTCAAACTTCAATCCATCAGGTGAATTAAACATGTTAAATTTAGTAATATTATTTGATCCAGACTTTAAGTTGTTTTTATGCACTTCAGGGTTTCCAGCTAGTGCAAATAAATCCCAATTAAATTGACTTGATGTGTGATCATTGTTAAGAGGATTCCAGCGAACAATTTGACCGTATTTATTTCCTTTTCTTGGGTTTACTGCATCAACTGAGGTGGCGTCGCCACCAGCATTAGGTTTTATGCCACGATTTTTGTTGTTTGTTAAGGCACAGTATATTTCAGCCTTGTGAGGATGTGCCGCAACCCATTCTGGTCGATCCATTGTAGTGGCTTTAACAGCAGAGGCTGCCATTCTTGTATTGATACAAATTTCGGCCTTAGAGGCCATACCAGTTGACTCAGGTGTTAAATGCAGCCATTTTCCTGACCCATCGTCATTAAACTTGGCTACGTATAAATCTCCATCGTCCAGTATATTTTGGTTGTTTTCATGCCTTGAGTATTTATTTTTTGAAATAAACTTATAGAGGTATTCACCGCGCTCATCATCACCTAAATACACCACAACATGCCCATTAGTGGCTACAACAACTTCAGCATTTTCGTGCTTAAATCTACCTAATGCAGTGCGTTTTTTCGGTGTTGAGTTTGGATCAAGAGGATCAATCTCAACAATAAAACCTGCACGATTAGGTTCGGTTGGGTGCTTAGAAATATCAAAGCGTTCATCATATTGTCCCCAACCGTATCCACGATCTTTATGCTTAATGCCGTAGCGCTTAAACTCATCAGTTAATTCTAGTGCTGGATCGCTACTAGAAAAATAACCGTTAAAATTTTCCTCACAGGTCAAGTAAGTTCCCCATGGTGTTTTTCCATTACCGCAATTGTTCCAAGTGCCAAGAGATTTTGTTCCAGTTGGATCTGCTTGGGTTTTCATTAATGCATGCCCTTTAGCAGGACCAGTGATTTCCATTGGCGAGTCTGCAGTAATTTTACGATTAAACTCTGAATTTTTTTGGACCTGCCATTTACCTTTTTTCTGCACCAATTCTACAACGCTAACACCGTGTGCCGCCTTTCCTTTTGCAATATCATCGGCATTTTCAGGTAATTTTGAGTCTCTATTGTTATAAAAGATTGACTTATTAATGTATTCATTATTGGCAGCTAAAATTGTGCGGCTATCCTTGGTAAATATATCCATACCATCAGTGTTGTCGCCAAAAGCTAAAGACTGAGATTTGGCATCACCACGTGTGTAATGATTAAACCAAGATCCATTTGGAAAAATTGGATCTCCCCAACTTACTACACGATGCCAATCAAATTCGCTTGGGATTGTGATTGTGTCCAAGATATTGGCTGACACAGGTTTGAAATCAAGTAAAGCATCATTGCCTTGCCAAAAACCTGCTTTAGCAGATTGCGATACAAGCATTGATGCGGTTCCAGTTGACAAAGCAAAGGCTGATGCGCCAAACGCTAGTGTGCCGCCTTTTAAAAAATCTCTTCGTGTTAAATTTTTACTTAAGACTTTGTCAAAATCCAATTCATTTTTTTTAGTCATGTTGGTATCTCCGATTATTTGGTTAAATTATTGATTAAGACTATTAAAGTCAAGTTCGTCAACATCATCATCTAAATCATCCTCTAAATCTTCTTCAAAGATGCGATCAGGCATGATTTCGCTTAGGTCGATGTAGTCGTCCTCAAAAATTTCAAGATTAATATCCTTAATAGAAACATTATTCGATAAATTTTGTTTGCCAATTTTCATAAATTTCTCCTAGATTTTTTTTAAAAATTATGGGTATATTGACAGATGTTTATTACGGTTTTATTACAAAAAAACTTGTTAATTTTTGTAATAAAAATGAAACATTACTAATTATATATTTTTCGATTTTTTCTTATAATTCACTCAATTTTTTGATGAATAGAAGGTGATCGATGGCAAGAAAAGTTTACGTATTAGATACCAATATAATATTGCAAAATTTGCAAAATTTATTTAGATTATCGGACGAAGGAGAGAACTTAATTGTTATACCTGAGACGGTTTTACTTGAGCTAGAAGATAAAAAAAAATTAGATCAGGAGGTTGGTTATCAGGCTCGTTGCTTTGCAAGATTTATCGCATCCACTTCCGTTAAAGAAGTGGATCATAAAAATGGATTTAAAGTTGTTAAATTAACAAAAGATAAATTAAAAGTTCATCTCATCACAAAAGAAAAATACCAAACTGACCTTGAATATAAGTATTTATCAGAAAGCAACGATAAACGAATTGTAGAGACATGCGAAGTGGCTCAAAAATACTATAAAGGTGGAAAAATTACATTTGTTTCGCTTGATGTATATGCCAGAACTTACGCACTTTTTAAAAATATTCGTACTGAGTCATTAGATGATGATAAAGACGAGACACCTGAGTTTGAGTTTTTTAAAACAATCGAGCTAGGTTCAGAAAAGTTTAACCAAGTATCTGGCAAGTCAATCAAAAATTTTGATCCCAATTATAAACTAGGTAATTTTTGCTATGAATTTCAAGCACCAGATGGCAACAAAATGCATGCGTTAATTAATAATGAAATTATTAGAACTATGGATGATTCTGATTTTAAGACTTTGCCAGTTAAACCTATTAATTTAAGACAAAAATTTTTAACTAAAGCCATTATTAGTAATGATTATGATTTGATTGTAGTTGATGCTAAAGCAGGCTCGGGTAAAACTTTAATGGCGTTAGTTTGTGCAATGCGATTAATTGATAAAGGCAAATATGAAAAAATTATTTATGTCAGAAATTCTATTGAGTCTATTGATAAAGGAGCGGATATCGGTTACTTGTCAGGAAATGATGAAAAATTCAGAATCTATAATATGGCGCTTTATGACACACTTGAATTTATCGCAAAGCCAAACTTAAAAAGTCATAAGAACAAAACCAAGCAAGAATCAATTGATTCAAAAATAGAAGAACTTCAAGAGCGATACATGATTAAAACTTTATGGCCCGGAGAGGCCAGAGGTAGAACACTGAGTGGCGCTATCGTAATAATGGACGAATGGCAAAATGCCAGTGTAAACACTACACAACTGATTCTATCGAGACTAGACAATGCCTGTATGGGTATTATGATTGGCTCTAATCGACAAATTGACAATATGTATTTGAACAAGTTTAACAATGGTCTAACAGAAATTCAAAAACAAACAAAGGTTAAAAATGATCATTTAAATCTATTTGGCATTGAGCTAACCAAAGCAGTACGAGGTCGATTTGCAGAATTCTCAGAGTCTGTTTTTGAAAATAAACGCCAATAATATCCTTTAATTAATATTTTGTTGTTTTTATGAAATACAAATCCATCTTTATATCCGATACGCATCTTGGTACAAGAGGCGCTCAAGCTAACGCTTTAAATAACTTTTTAAAGAAAAGCAGTTGTGAACAGATGTATTTGGTTGGAGATATTATAGACGGTTGGCGACTTAAGAAAAAATGGTATTGGCCACAGTCTCACAGCAATGTTATTCGGCGCATAATCGGATGCGCCAAACGTGGTACTAAAGTTTACTGGGTATTAGGCAATCATGACGAAATGCTTAGATCATTTTTAGATTTGGATATGCGTTTTGGGCGTATCAAAGTTGTCAATGAAATAGTACATCAAGGCGTAGATGGAAAATCCTACCTAGTTATTCATGGCGATCTTTTTGATGGAATTACTTCCATGGCAAAGTGGTTGGTCCGACTAGGCGATAAGATGTATGATTTTTTACTATGGTTTAATCAAATTTTTAACAAAGTTCGAAGAGTTTTTGGTTATCGATATTGGAGTTTATCTGCCTATTTAAAGCTAAAAACTAAAAATGCAGTTGATTATCTTTGGAATTTTAAACACAACGTTACAAATTACGCTAAGCACAAAAAACTTGATGGGGTAATTTGTGGTCATATTCATACGCCTGAAATTGAAACCATAGAAGGTATTACCTATATGAACGATGGAGATTGGGTTGAATCGTGCACCGCTTTAGTTGAGCATTTTGATGGTAGTTGGGAAATTATTAATTGGACTGATAAAATTCATGAAAAAAATACTACTGATTAGTGACGCTTGGTTGCCGCAAGTTAATGGCGTTGTAACAACATTAACCAACCTAACCTTCCATGTTAAAAAAAATGGACATAAGGTGTATGTATTTCATCCTTTACGTTGTCGTATAAATTTTCCAATGCCATTTTACAATGAGATACGCATCGGTCTTGTGACGTCGGCTAGAGCGAAGAAGTTGCTTACAACTATTAGTTGGGACCATGTTCATATTGCCACAGCAGAAGGAGTTTTGGGTTCTACATTTGCTCGTGCCTGTCGATCATTGAATTTGCCCTTTTCTACTTCTTGCCACACAAAATTTCCAGAATTTATTCATGCAAAATTTCCATTATTTTCAGTTAAATTTGGATGGAAGATGATGCGACATTTGTATAGAGATTCCACAAATATTTTAACAACTACACCATCTATGAAACAAGAGCTTATCAACAAAGGCTTTAAGCAACAAATTCACACATGGACGCGTGGCGTTGACCGAGAAATTTTCACAGGTAAACGTGTTAATAAAATTGGAACTTTGCCAATTTTGCTATACGTTGGTCGAGTTAGTGCCGAAAAAAATTTAGAAGAATTTTTTAATCTTGATATTGGTAGAAAGGTTCGAAAAATTTGCGTTGGTGACGGCCCATTTTTACAAAAATATAAGCAAACATTTCCTCATGTTGAATTTGTTGGGGTTAAAAAGGGCAAAGAATTGGCTAGTTATTACCAAATGGCCGATGTATTTGTGTTTCCTTCTAAGACTGATACTTTTGGTGTAGTAATGTTAGAGTCGATGGCTTGTGGAACGCCTATAGCTGCTTTTCCGGTAACAGGTCCAATTGATGTGGTTGAAAATAATGTAAATGGTTATCTATCAAACGATCTTAAACTGGCAACTTTAATGTGCCTCGATATTGATCGTAAATTAGTGAGAGGGTCAAGTTTGAAGTGGACGTGGGAAACTTGTTATAGGCAATTTATGGATATTCTTTTGCCTATTTAAAAATTGTAAATCCACAGTTCAGAAAACTAAATTGGTTAATTCACTTGGTTTTTAACTGAGTCATTTAAAAAAGAAAATCCAAGCATTCTTATCGAATTCACACGCTACAAACTTTGCATGTTTGAGCTAAAGTATTATAGGCCTTGCCTATAATACTTTAGCGAACTCTTTTTGGATACCTTTTCTATTCGCTAGAAAAAATATCCTAGCCTAAGACAAAAAATCTTTGATTTTTTTTGGAAAGGGTTTAGAAAACCACTAAAAAATTAAAAAGGGAACTTGTTGCCACCACCCATACCAGGTAATTTCATCTTAGACAAATCGGGCATACCCGATGGCGCTTGACCGCCCTCTTGCATCTTGCTCATTTGGGCCATCATTTTTTTCATCTTACCGCCGCCCATTTTCTTCATTTGTTTTTGCATTTTCTCGAATTGCTTGAGCAACTTATTGACTGCCTGAGGACTGGTACCAGAACCTCTGGCAATACGATTTTTACGCGAGCCTTTGATAAGCTTGATGTGAGAGCGCTCCTTAGGTGTCATTGAGTTGATAATAGCCACCATTTGTGTGGTTTGTGTGCCACCCATTACTTGATTTTTAACACTGTCTGGAATTTGCCCCATACCAGGTAGTTTGTCCATCAAAGCCTCCATGCCACCCATTTTCTCCATCTGTAGGAGTTGATCACGCATGTCTTCTAAATCAAACTGACCTTTGGCCATTTTCTTGGCAGATTTTTCTGCTTTTTTATGGTCAACCTTGCGAGAGATTTCTTCCACCAAAGATAATACATCACCCATACCCAATAGGCGAGAAACCACACGGTCAGGATGGAATGGCTCGAGTGCATCAATTTTTTCACCAACACCTAAAAACTTAATTGGCTTGCCAGTAATATGGCGAACAGACAGCGCTGCACCGCCTCTGGCATCACCATCGGTTTTGGTTAAGATAACACCGGTTAATGGCAAGGCATCAGCAAAAGCTTTGGCCGTATGCGCGGCGTCTTGACCCGTCATTGAATCAACCACAAACAAAGTTTCAATTGGATTAACTTTCTTTTGCAGGGCTTTGATCTCGCCCATCATCTCTTCATCTACATGCAAGCGACCAGCGGTATCCACCAATAAAACATCAAAGAATTGCTTTTGAGCGTGCTTTTTAGCACTGGAAACTATTTTTTCTGGCTTGTCATTAATTGTGGAAGGATAAAAGTCGACCCCAACCTGTTTAGCCAATACTTCTAACTGATCAATCGCTGCTGGACGATAGACGTCTGCGCTCACCACCAACACTTTCTTACTTTCACGCTCTTTTAAATAACGCGCTAATTTGGCAATAGAAGTCGTTTTACCAGCACCTTGAAGACCTGCCACCATCACCACAGCTGGTGGTTGTGTTTTTAAATCAAGTGATTCGTTTTCACCGCCAATAATATCGGTTAACTCAGTTTCAACCAGCTTAATAAAGGCCTGAGAAGGGTTTAATCCTTCGCTTACTTTAAGACCAATGGCTTTTTCTTGTACACGATCTAAAAAAGCTTTAATGACTTCTAGTGCAACATCTGCCTCTAGTAGTGCTCGACGCACTTCACGAATAGCTTCTTTTATATTAGCTTCAGAGAGTTTATTTTTACCTTGTAGGGCTTTAAAACTATTGGAAAGGCGATCGGTTAAATTATCAAACATAAGAAGGATTCTGTAATAAATAAGTATCAATTCTGCGTAAGTTTGAAACACAAACTTACGCCCAAGGGATTTTGTTAAATTCCCACTGATTTTGAAAATTATTTCAACATATGAATAACTATGTTTTTAAAAATTTTCTTCACCAGAGGAAATTTATCTTTATCAGAAATTATACTTATTTATCACAGATTCCTTTAAATAATATAGCCAAAGTATCGTATGATATAGTCTTTATTTAATTTCAAAAGTTACTGATGCTTTTATCTTCTCTCGCTATTGTCGCTTATCTCGCTGCAGCACTGTTATTAGCGCGTTATTTCACTAAAGATGAAATTGAGCACAAACATCAACAAACCACCTCACTGTTAATCAGTTTTGCCATTATTGTGCAAGCACTCAACTTTACAGATTTTTGGGTGGTGGAAGGCATTGTGTTTGGATTGGCTAATAGTGCCTCATTCGTGGCTTGGTTAATTGCCATTTTATTGTTCTTATCTTCTATTTCTAAACCGGTTCATGCATTGGGGATTTTGGTCTATCCACTAGCAGCTATTACTTTAGTTTTTAGTATTGCTTTTCCTGATACCGCTGGTAAAGTCATTCCCATGAGCTTGGCTTCACATGTATTTTTATCAATTACTGCTTATGCCCTACTCGCGCTCGCTGTGTGTCAATCAGTACTATTAAAAATTCAAGAACAACATCTGCATGCACGTAAAATCAATGGCTTTATCAACAAACTTCCACCTTTGCAAACCATGGAAAGGTTGTTGTTTCAAAGTTTAAGAATTGGTTTTTATTTATTAACCTTGTCATTGGCTACTGGCTTTATCTTTATTGATGATTTCTTTGCTCAGCACTTAATTCACAAAACAGTACTCTCATTAATCGCTTGGGTAATTTTCGCTACATTAATCTTTGGCAGAAGATTATTTGGCTGGCGTGGTAAACAGGCTATTACCGCCACACAAGTCGGCTTTGCTATTTTGGTGTTGGCTTATTTTGGTTCTAAATTTGTTTTAGAACGACTACTTTCTTAAACTAATAAGTGATAGTTTTTGTTCAGATCAAGGCTTTAAGAAAATAATAAAAAGGAGTTTATAAACAATAAACGACTTTTTGAGGCTTTCTTTATAACGCAGATATGGACAAACAAATACGCTTATTAATCGATGTGTAAGACGGCTAAAAACGCCTCTTGCGGTATATCTACCCTTCCCACGCTACGCATACGAGCTTTACCCTTCTTTTGCTTATCGAGCAATTTACGCTTACGCGAAACATCACCACCATAACACTTGGCAGTTACATTTTTTCTCAGAGCTTTAACATTGGTACGAGAAATAATTTTAGAGCCGATACAGGCTTGAATAGCCACATCGAACATCTGGCGAGGAATAAGATCCTTCATTTTTTCAGCTATTTCTCTGCCTTTTCGCACTGAATCATCTCGGTGAATAATCAGTGCCAAAGCATCGACTGACTCTTGATTAATCATAATATCCAATCGAATCAAGTCGGACTCTTGGTAACGCTCAAATTGATAATCCATTGAAGCAAAACCACGAGAAACGGATTTGAGTCGATCGAAGAAATCCAATACCACTTCATTTAAAGGCAGTTCATAAGTCATTGAAACCTGCTTACCCATATAGCTTAAACTCTTCTGTACACCACGTTTCTCAACACACAAGCTAATCACATTACCAACATATTCGTCGGTTACTAAAATATTGGCTGTAATAATAGGCTCTCTAAATTCAGCAATCGATTGGTTCGCTGGCATTTTTGAAGGACTGTCAACTTTATGCACCTCACCTTTAGTGTCAACGATTTCGTAAACAACCGTAGGCGCAGTAGTAATCAAATCTAGGTCGTATTCGCGTTCTAAGCGCTCTTGAATAATCTCCATATGCAACAAACCTAAAAAGCCAATACGGAAACCAAAGCCTAGGGCGTCTGAATTTTCGGGTTCGTATTGCAACGCTGCATCATTTAAACGAAGCTTGGCTAAAGCATCACGGAATTTTTCATAGTCTTCACCTGAGATTGGAAACAAGCCTGCAAAAACTCGTGGTTGTACCGGTTTAAAGCCATCCAAGGGTTCATCGACGCCACCTTTTGCATTGGTAATAGTGTCACCAACTGGCGCGCCATGAATATCTTTAATATTGGCAATTAAAAAACCAACTTCGCCTGCTTTTAAACTTTCAGTGACTTCACGTTTGGGTGTAAATACACCCACCTCATCCACTAAGTGTTCTTCATTGTTTGACAATGTTTTTATCTTGGTTTTGGCCTTTATCTCACCATCAACAACACGAATCAGTGATACAACGCCCAAATAGTTATCAAACCAAGAGTCAATAATCAATGCTTTAATCGGTGCGTCAATTGTGCCTTCTGGCGCAGGAATTTTCTTAACAATATCTTCTAAGGCTTCTTTAATGCCAATACCAGATTTTGCACTGGCTTGCACCGCGTCAATTGCCTCAACACCAATCACATCTTCGATTTCTTCTGCAACACGATCAGGATCGGCAGCAGGCAAATCAATCTTATTTAAAATTGGCACTACTTCCAATCCTTGGTCAATCGCCGTATAACAATTGGCCACTGTTTGCGCTTCAACACCTTGTGAAGCATCAACAATTAACAAAGCACCTTCACAAGCAGAGAGTGAACGAGACACCTCATAAGAAAAGTCTACATGCCCCGGTGTGTCAATAAAATTCAACTGATAAGTCTGCCCGTCATCTGCTTTATAATCGAGCGTCACACTTTGTGACTTAATGGTAATACCACGCTCTTTTTCAATGTCCATTGAATCCAGTACTTGAGATGACATTTCACGATCACTAAGCCCACCACAAAACTGAATAAATCGATCAGCAATGGTTGATTTACCATGATCAATATGAGCAATAATGGAAAAATTACGGATATTTTTCATCTAGATGATAAAATGGAATTTTTAAACACACCATTATACAAGCAATGAACAAAGTTCAACCAATTACCTGCTCTGCTACTAGCGATTTAAACGTTAGCATTCCTGACACACAAGAACGTAACATCGTTCTATATTTTTACCCAAAAGACGCAACCCCAGGCTGCACTACAGAAGGTCAAGACTTTAGAGACAATCATCAAGCATTTGTTGACGCAAACTCGGTTGTGTATGGTGTATCAAAAGACGACATGAAAAAACACGAGAAATTTAAAGCCAAACAAGCCTTTCCATTTGAACTAATCTCTGATGAAGACGGCAAACTGTGTGAGGCGTTTGGCGTATGGCAATTAAAGAAATTCATGGGTAGAGAGTATATGGGTATTGTGCGCTCAACCTTTATCATTAGCCCTAATGGTGATATCCTTAAATCTTGGGATAAAGTAAGAGTAAAAAACCATGTTAATGAGGTCTTGGAAGCGGTTCAGTCTCTATGATAAAATAAACCCTTTAATAATTTAAACCTTAAAAATGAATAAAGTTCAACCAACCAACTGCAAAGCAACAAGCAACTTAACTGTAAGTATTCCCGACACCGAGGGGCACAATATTGTTTTGTATTTCTATCCTAAAGATGCAACCTCAGGTTGTACGCTTGAAGGTCAAGATTTTAGAGATAATTATGAAGCGTTCGTTAATGCCAATACAATTGTGTACGGTGTTTCAAAAGACAGCATAGCAAGTCATGAGAAATTTAAAGAAAAGCAATCATTTCCATTTGAATTAATTGCTGACGAAGATGGTGCACTCTGTGAGGCATTCGGTGCTTGGCAACTAAAGTCAAGAAATGGTGAAGAGAAAATGGGCATTGTGCGCTCAACATTTATTATTAATGCTGATGGTGATATCTTAAAATCTTGGGATAAAGTTGCAGTTGGTGGTCACGTTGACGAAGTGTTAGAGGCTGTACAAGCGCTATGAGCAATGTAGATTTTAACGAGGTTGATAAGTTTGCCGCATTGGCTTCACGCTGGTGGGATAAAAACTCAGAGTTTAAACCTCTGCACGATATTAATCCATTAAGACTTAACTATATTAAAGAGCATTGCTATGGCTTAAAAGACAAAACTATTTTGGATGTTGGCTGTGGTGGTGGCATCTTAAGTGAATCCATGGCTAACGAAGGCGCTAAAGTCACTGGTATTGATATGGCAGAAGCAGGTTTAGAGGTGGCTAAGTTACACTTACTTGAATCCGGTTTTGATATAGATTATCAAAAAATCCCTGTTGAAGAATTTGCTGAAAAACATGCTGGAAAATTTGACGTGGTTACTTGCCTTGAAATGCTAGAACATGTGCCTGATCCAAGCTCTATTATTAAAGCCTGTGCTAAATTGGTAAAACCTGGTGGGCAAGTTTTCTTTTCTACGATTAATCGCAATCCAAAATCTTATTTATTTGCTATTGTCGGTGCAGAATATGTACTCAAACTATTACCTCAAGGCACTCATGATTGGGATAAATTCATCCAACCTGCTGAAATGGACGAATGGGCCAGAAGCTCAGGACTAACCTTAAAAAGCATGATTGGAATGACTTACAACCCTTTTACCAAGGTTTATAAATTAGAAGATGATGTCAGTGTTAATTACCTATGTCACTACAACAATTAACCTTGTGTCAAATCTATATTATTGACTTCTAATATAGAATAGCGTATAATGCGCAATATGAAAAAAATATTAGCCATTACTCTACTTAGTTCAACGCTATCAGCACAAGCCCTATCTCCAAATGAGATGCTGGTCGTGGTTGGTGCGGTCAAATACTACAATGAAAATTGTGCAGGTTTAAACCATGCTGGTATTAAACAAATGAACAAAGGTCTTAAAAGATTCGACATGGATAGAACACCAATTGCTGTTCTTGAGCAGAATCCATTAGCGATTTCTGGCTACCAGACTGCCACAAAGTACGGATGTATGGGCACTAAACACGAAGCGAATAAAGCAGGTTACGGCCAGTATATCAACTAATTAAAACGTCGTATTGTATTGAGATTCAACCGAATCTTTTTGTTCTTTAACACCTGATTCTAACACCACGAAAGCCACAGCGTTGTATTTCTCATCAGACAAGCTCAAGTGCGCATGCTTAATATTTTTATTAACCAAAAATAAGCGTAATTTTTCACTTGGAATAAAATAAGGTTTACCCTCGTCGTTGTTTCTAACGGTTAAATCTTGAAAGCTGACAATCTTGCCAATGCCGGTACCTAGTGCTTTTGCAAAAGCTTCTTTTGCAGCAAAACGCTTAGCGCAATAGGATGCGCTGTCACCTTTATTAGCAAACAAAGCTTGCTCGTGTTCTGATAGTACACGCCTAACAAAGCCCTCTTTATTTTTTTCAAGAATGTGTGCAACGCGCTCAATATTAATAATATCTGTGCCTACGCCATAAATCATGCTCTCGCCTCCAGCATTAGGTTTTTCATCTCACGGGTCGCTGCTTCAAGACCAATAAATACTGCTCTGGCAATAATAGAATGGCCAATGTTAAGCTCTACAATTTCAGGTAATTGGGCGATTGCTGTTGTATTTTCTAGGGTTAATCCGTGTCCTGCATTCACTTGTAGGCCAATGGAATGTGCGTAAGTCGCCATGGTTTTAATACGCTCAAACTCTTTTTCTTGTTCATCATCAGTAGTATCAGCATAATGCCCAGTATGCAGTTCAATCACGGGCGCCCCACACTCTTTAGCAGCATCAATTTGATCTTTTTGCGCATCAATAAAAAGCGATACAATCACATTTGAATCAGCCAATTGCGTGCAAACATCACGCATTCTTGGTATTTGTGAAGCAACATCAAGTCCGCCCTCAGTGGTAAGCTCCTCACGCTTCTCAGGTACTAAACAACAATCCTCAGGTTTTATTTTTGCAGCAATGCCGACCATCTCATCGGTAGCTGCCATTTCAAGGTTCATCTTGGTTGTTAGCTGATCACGCAAAATTTCAACGTCACGATCTTGAATGTGTCGTCTGTCTTCACGCAAATGTAGCGTAATACTGTCGGCACCCGATTTTTCGCACAACAAAGCTCCCTCTATAGGTGAAGGGTAGTTTGTACCTCTAGCCTCTCTAATGGTGGCGATATGATCAATATTAACGCCTAAAAATATACTCATAAACTAACTCAATCTTTGGTAAAAAATAACTCACGACTTTTTAATGGTTTGTCGCCTAACAACACGTTTAGACGTTGTCTATTTAAATTACGACACGCTTTTAATTGCTGATCATTGGGTGCATTATCTAAACACTCAGATGATAATAAATTTAGCAATTTTCCCGATATTTTACCATCGCCCTGCTCAGAAAATCCAAGCTGAGGTTGGTAACTATAATTTTTATCTATGTGGATTAACTCACCATTCACATCAACAGAACAATCCAGCCCATAACCCAACTCTGATAACAGGCTATTTTCAAAAACCCTTAATAACCAATATTGCTGTTTTTGCTCTAAATTACTCATCTGAGTAACAAGCTGTTGGTATAAATCAAAAATCTGAGGATGAGTATCATGCTCATGAATCAAACGTGTAATCAATTCATTCACATACAAACACAAAATAAGTGCTTCGCCTTTAATCTGTCTGGGTACGTCATCCACCTCCCAATGCGTTAATGTTTTAAGCTCACCTTTGCCCGCATAAGAAATGCGTAAATGTTGGAACATTTGAATATTGGCTTTGGCTTGTCGAACCCCTCTGCCAATCAGACGAATCTTGCCATGCTCTAAGGTTAAAAAATCTAACAATAATGAATTGTCTTTGTAAGCTCTTCGATGGATCAAAAAAGCCGATGTTAGATCAATTTTAGTCATGTGTATTCACTCCCAAGCCTTGCTTGGGAGTTAATCATAGCCTAGCGATGCAAGTGCTCGCTTATCATCTGACCATCCACTTGAAACTTTAACCCACAGCTTGAGAAAAACCTTTCGATCTAAAAAGCCCTCGATACTTTGTCTGGCCTCAGTGCCAATCAATTTGAGCATCTCACCTTTGTTACCAATCACGATATTTTTTTGTGAAGCCTTGTCAACAAAAATACGCGCTGAAATACGTTGCATATTTCCATCTAACTTGTATTGCTCAATCTCAACCGTTAGATCGTAGGGTAGCTCATCTGCCAGGTGGCGCATTAACTTTTCTCTGATAAATTCGGCCACAACAAACTTTTCAGAGCGATCGGTAATAAAATCAGGATCAAAAATCAGATCTTGTTCTGGCAGGTATTTTAAGATCAGCTCTCTTAAAGAGCCGGTGTCTTTTTTACTAAAAGCTGATAATGGGAATAGCTCTGTTGGTTGGTATTTTTGCCCAACTTTTTCTAAAAATGGCAGCACATCTTGTGCTGTTCTTAAATTATCGATTTTATTAATACACATAATCACAGGCACATCAACTTGGGATACATGCTCCAGAACGCGAGAATCTTCTTTGGTCCATTTATCAGCTTCAACCAACCAAAGAATCATATCCACATCTTTAATGCTTGAGCTTGCGGCTCGGTTCATATAAGAGTTAATGGCTTTTTTGTTACCCATGTGAATGCCTGGCGTGTCCACAAACACCATCTGATAATCATCACGCGTGTCAATCGCATGGATACGGTGTCGTGTGGTTTGAGGCCGATGTGAAGTAATGGATAGCTTTTGACCAATCAACTCGTTAATGAGTGTTGACTTACCCACATTTGGACGCCCAATAACAGCAATAAATCCAGCTTGAAAACTCATAGGGAAATTAACTTGTCTAACAAAATTTGAGCACAAGATTGCTCAGCTCTTTTAATACTTTTTGCTGATTGTTCAACTTGTATAGACTGATCTTGCAAAGAACAATTCACAGTAAACACGGCGTTATGGTCTTTGCCTACGGTTTTAACCAATTCGTATGTTGGCAAGGTATTGCCACGCTTTTGTAAGTATTCTTGCAACTGAGTTTTAGGGTCTTTAAGAGAATCATTCGGATTAATATCATCCAATAAATTCTGGTACAAATCCAAGATAACACTATTAGCAGTTTCAAGGTCCGCATCTAAAAGTATGGCGCCAAAAATTGCTTCAACCGCATCCGCTTGTATTGATTCACGTCTAAAACCGCCACTCTTTAACTCACCCGAACCCAAAATAAGGATGTCGGATAATTCTAAATCAGCGGCAAGTTGTGCCAACGTTTGCCCTCTAACTAAATGGGAGCGTAAGCGAGATAATTTACCTTCATCAACATGACTAAAACGCTTATAAAGTTCACGAGAAATCACCAGGCCTAAAATACTATCACCTAAAAACTCTAAGCGCTCATTATTGTTCTTACCCATAGAGCGATGCGTGAGTGCCAACTTTAGTAAAGCAACATCTTTAAACTGATAATTAATTTTTTGCTGTAATTTATCCATTACTTGTATTGGGTTTTAATGCGTTTAATGTGTTTATAATTAGCGCTATTATAAATTTATAGCTCGTAATCCTCATGTTTTGGCAAGAAGATATTAAAGAAGAACATTTTACGCTTCCTGACGATGTGCAAGATGCTGTGTTTAATATTCATTCTAAAGTATTGCCGATTGATCACGCCTACTTACTTTCGCAAGCACTACTCAATGAATTGCCTTGGCTAGCCGAGGTTAATGCAGGCATTCATGATATTAGTGTAGCTGACGGCAACGGCTGGGAGCAAGATCACGAATCTGGTTTTTATTACCCTTCTAAGCGCTCAAAATTAAGCATACGCATCCCTAAAGAAAAACTAGATGACATTCAATCGTTGGTTGGAAAAACGCTTAATTTGGACGAATATCAAATTAAAATTGTTAAATCTTTAGAACCAAAGCTTATGAGCGATATGCAAATCGTATTCGCTAAATATGTTGCTTGCGTTGAAAACGATAGCGAAGAAGCTTTTTTGCAAACTTCTTTTGATCAACTACAAGCACTCGGCATTCAACCAAAAAAAATGATGGCAGGCTTAGAGCGAAAAATCCATACCCCTGAAGGTGTTATCCATACGCGCTCTTTAATGGTGGCCGATCTACGCAAATCAGAATCTGTCAAACTACAAGAGCAAGGCATTGGCGAACACCGCCTATTAGGCTGTGGATTGTTTGTACCACAAAAAGGCATTGAAAGTGTTGATGCAGTTTAAATAGAAACCCAATCTTGCATTAAGCCAACTTTAGTATTACAATCAAACTATTTATCAACATACTCACTGGGGAGAAGTATGCGTTTTATCTATCTAATTTTTTCTTTACTATTATTCCAGCCATCGATTGCCGCGGAAGGTGTTAAGCAAGGCGAGTTTTTAGGTGCTAATCCGGTAGAGGTTTTACCTAATTGGTTTAAGACTACGTTTATGGATTTCTCTGAAGACTTAGAAGAAGCAGCTGATGAAGATCGCCACGTGATGATCTACTTTCATCAAAATGGCTGTCCCTACTGCGCCAAATTAGTAGAAGATAATTTTCATGATGAAAAACTCGTTGCCAAACTTCAAAAAGACTTTGATGTTATCGAAACCAACATGTGGGGTGATCGCGACTTGATCGATTGGAATGGTGACGAGTATTCTGAAAAAGAATTTTCTGCTCATATGAAAGTACAGTTCACACCAACGCTATTATTTTTAGATAGTGAAGGCAAAATATTGCTCAGATTAAACGGATATCAGTCTATTGATAAAATGCATTCAACGCTAGATTATATCTCCAAAAAGCTCTACCTCAACCAATCCTATGCAAGCTATATTGGCAGCCTAAAGAAAGACACAACAGGCCCACTTAATGCACACCCTATGTTTGGTACTGGTCCACACATGCTTACTCGAAATAAACGCTTTAAGGCGCAAAAGCATTTGGCTGTTTTCTTTGAAGAGCCTAACTGCAAAGAGTGTAACGAGTTCCATAGAGATCTAATGCCACTCGAAGAGACTCAAGGCTATTTGGGTAGAATGCAGGTCGTAAGATTCAATGCACTATCTGATGAAAAACTGATAACACCTTCAGGAAAAAGAACCACCGCAAAAGATTGGTATGAAGACTTAAATCTTACTTATAAGCCTGCAATTGTTTTCTTTGATACAGATGGTACTGAGATTATCCGAAAAGATGCAAAATTCAAACAGTTTCACCTTCACAGCATTATGGCCTATGTCTTAACTGGTGCCCATAAAAAGCAGCCTAATTTTCAACGCTACATTGAGCACAGAGCAGACTCTCTAAGGGAAAGAGGTATTACAGTTGATATTTGGAAATAAAAAATTCAGTCTAGCCTTAGAAACTGCACTATATTAATATATTCTATATTACTTGCTATTAGCCTTCATCAAAAGCCGTGCCTTAGCTCGGATATCTTTATCTTTAATTGCTAAAAAATCACACAAACGCATGATTGAGACTCATTCGTAAAATTTCCGAAATTTTTATTAGTCTCGCAAGCCTAACTCACCATTAGCATATTTATGAATAATACTAGAGATTAAAGTTTGGTACGGCAAACCCTCTTTTGCCGCTTTGATTTGGATGTTGTTCAAATCATTACTTGTCAATCGAATGTTAATTCTTTTATCTTTTTTAAAGGTATTTTTTGCAGATTGCTGAATAAAAGCTTTGCGCTTAGCAGAGATAGCCGGATCTAAAAAATCGACATTAATACTATCTTCAATTTCTTGTTCGTATTTATCTAGTTTATTTTTTTTCATTTTTTATCACCTCTAAATATTGCTTAGTCGCTTTTCTGCTTGGAATAATGGTCTTTAAAAAAAATTCATTATCATTCTCAACATACGGCAAGTTTTATACCAATGTGTGCCTAATGTATTTTTTTTGTAATAGCTAAACTTTTTTCACAAATTCTGATTTAAGCTTCATGGCGCCATGGCTAGGGATTTTACAGTCAATATTGTGATCGCCCTCACACAGGCGAATATTCTTAACTTTTGTACCGACCTTAACAGCATTGGAAGTGCCTTTGATTTTTAGATCTTTAATCACAGTTACCGTATCGCCATCATTTAAGATGTTGCCATTGGCATCTTTAATCACTTCTTCCTGCTCAAGTAAATCATCTGCTGAAAATTCATAAGCACACTCAGGACAAACTAAAAGATTGCCATCTTCATACACATATTTAGAATTGCATTTAGGACAATTAGGTAGGCTCACAATTTAAACTGTAAATGGATATTTAACAGGATCGTGATGCTCGTAACCCACCAGCTCAAAATCATCCATGGTTACCCAAGTCTCAAGATCTTCCAGAGTTTTAATCTCGGGATTAATTTTAAGACTTGGTAGTGGCAATGGCTCGCGATCAACCTGCTGACTTTTGAAAATCTCAACTTGATTTTCATAAAGGTGAACATTGGACAAATGGTGGCGCATTTTTTTGGCTTTTTTGCCGGTAATTTGCGCGGTAATCAGTAGTAAAAATGCCACTTGAAAATGATTAAACGGCTGACCTAGGGCGTAGTCACTACTACGCTGATAACTCTCTAAATACAAATCGTCACCCAAAAGATTAAAATGATGGGTGTGCATGCACGCCGGCAAGCAGGCGCGATGGATGAGATTAGGATGATTAAAAGTCATGATCTCACGGCGATCATCGATACCATTAGATAAATCCGTTACAATCTTTTTATACTGATCGAGCGGCTCGTCGTCTTCAATGCCGGGAAATGCACGCCCTATCACGCCATAGCACATACCCATGTCGTCTTCACCTTTTCGGTGTGGATTATCGAGCCAGGCCTGATTATCATTGGCATTAGCATTCCAAGTATTACAGCCTATTTCCCTAAATTGCGCTGCACTACCATAGCCACGAATATAGCCGAGCATCTCAGCGATGGCCGATTTCCAAAAGAGTTTTTTAGTAGTAACCACTGGCACTGTGCCATCAGATAAATCATGTTCAAAAGTCGCACCAACAATCGCCAATGTTTTTTGTCCAGTTCTAGCGTTTTCAAGCCATACGCCTTCGTTTAGAATTCTTTTTCCAATGTCTATATATGCTTTCATGCTTGTTGTTTTGTTTTCAAAATAAGAAAAATTCCTAAAACTATCATTGGCAGGCTCAATAGTTGCCCCATGGTTAGCCAGTCAAATGCCAAGTAACCTAATTGCGCATCAGGCACTCGAACGAATTCAATTATAAATCTAAATAGGCCGTAAAAAATTAAAAATAAAGCTGAGATTGACATCAAAGGTCGAGGCTTGTTGCTAAACACCCAAAGAATAATAAACAACACTAAGCCCTCTAAAAACGCCTCATACAATTGTGAAGGATGAAGGATTTTGTCTTGCGCCTGGACGTACATACCTAGCAGACTATCAGTTTCCTTACCCCAAAGCTCGCCATTGATAAAATTACCCATTCTGCCAAAGCCTAAACCAAGTGGAACCAATGGTGCAACAAAATCCATGGTAACAAAAAATGTTTTTTTGTATTTTCGATTAAACAAAACCATGGCAAACAATACGCCTAAAAAACCACCATGAAACGACATGCCGCCACCTTGAATGGCAAAAATTGAAAGTGGATCCGATAAAAAATTAGGCAAATTGTAAAACAACATATAACCCAATCGGCCACCGAGTACAACACCGAGTGCACCATAGAAAATCATGTCTTCTATTTGCTGAGAATTCCAATCAAGTAATTGTTTAGCGCGATAGTTGGCCAACAGGTAAGCGGCTAAAAAAGCCATCAGATACATCAACCCGTACCAGTAGATCTGAACAAAACCCAAGTCTAGAGCGACGGAATCAAAGTCAGGATAAATCATTCAATGCAGTAATAAGTTAGAAAGTGAGCTTTACTTTTAATGTTAAAAGGCCATTTTAAATAACAAAAATTTTGTATAAAAAAACCTGATTCACTAATTATTATCTATAAACTTTCTATTACATTCAATCTGAATTGGCAATACCTTTGTTTCAAATAACTCATTAAAGTTTTCTCGGTTTGCATCTTTCAAAATATTATTAATCTTTTCTGTTGATTTATCTATCTCTGATTTAATGATTTTTGTCGCTTCTTCAGTTGTTATTTCAGTTGCTAACAAATCATTTAGAATGGTTTTATACCAATTCAATTGGACCGACTTAATATGTTCGACATCTTGTTCTTGGCCAGGTGCACTTCTTGCCATTGCCAAAGGGAAGTTATATATATACATTGAATCTGCCGCACAGTTTAGTTTATCTTGTATGGAATGATGGGAAACAGCCAAAGATTGTAGGCTAATAAAAATTGAAATTACACTTATAATTAATACTTTCATAAAATTAATTATATATATTTTTTACCTCAGATTAATTAATTTACATTAAAGGTATCGAAAATTTATAATTAGTCTGTGCATCAATTATTATGCGAAATTCATACTAGCTACACAAAGTGCTTCGTATTGACACCAGAAAGGATTTGGAGATTATAATTAAACATTAATTTATCAACCTTTAGTAAATATGAAAAAAATTTCACTCACTGTTCTTTCACTATTGTTTTTATCAAACATTGCTGGTGCTATCTCTATTGAAGGCTTAAGAGTAATGGCGCAACAACAGAATCAAAAAGAGTTAGGTCAATTTTCTCTTAATTCCTTTTCTGTAGAAAATATAAATAAAAACACCATTACGCTAAAATCACTAAACTCCAAGCCAACCGTTATCAGTTTTTGGACAACCTGGAGTCCCGCAGGGTCAGATACTATAAAAATATTGTCTAGTTTTTTTAACCAAAACAAAGATAAAATCAATGTCATTGGCATGAATTACGAAAATATTGATCACGAAGAGCTCGTTAATTTTGTTCAGACTAACCAAATCTCCATACCTATTGTTCCGCTAGATAGTGGAAATTACCAGCAATTCGAAAACTTCCCTTCAGTTGATATTATCCCAACGACTTACATTTTTAACAGAGAAGGTAATCTTATTGATCGATACGTAGGTGAGTTAGATCACGTGCTTCTATCTAAATACCTATAACCTTTCAATTTAACAGCAAATTCTCTCGCCAGCTGTTTGATTGACCCTGTTTTGTTATTATTTTAAGTTTTTTCTTATTAGAATTTTTTCGAATTTTTGATATCAAAAAAAAATCTCCCATTAAGTGTACAAAATCTGCACGAAATAAGAAATTTTAGATTAATAAAAGACCACGAAGGCCTTATGTTGTATGGTGCGCTCGAGGTGATTTGAACACCCGACATTTGGCTTCGGAGGCCAACACTCTATCCAGCTGAGCTACGAGCGCATATTGCATGCGAAAGTAGTTAAAGTGTGTAATTCTAATTAGGTGTCTTCAGAGCAAAACACTGCTTGCATATTGGCAACTAACTTCAAAATTTTAGTGTCTTTAACTTTGCATAAAATTTTATTACCATCACGCCGCGATTCAACGATGTCTTTTGTTCTAAGAATATCAATATGTTGTGAGATGTTAGATTGCGAAGAGCCTACTTGCTTAACAATTTCAAGTACTGGCATTTCTTCACTTTTTAATGCGCATAAAATTTTTAAACGCAGTGGATGTGCCATCGCTTTTAAAGCTTTAGTTGCTTTCTCAATATCTTCTTCTTTTTCTAATAATGTCATTTCACTCATTATTATCTCCCTCTCCCTATATTAATTAAATTCTACCTAGCATGCCATAAACACCATATCTTCTTACTTTAATTAATACCATTCTTTGGTAGTAGTTAATTAAGCTATCGTGATTAAGGGCAATATCAAAAATTTGCCATTTGCTAGAAGTTTGGTTTTTGTGAAAAGACAAATCAATATTAAAGCCAAATCTAGAGTAACCATTTGCTTTAAGTTTTACAACAATGTTATTGCCCATTGTTGGTCTTGCAGAAATAAAATTAAATGAACTTGAACGACCTTGAGCTAACTTTGACAATAAAGTAGTAATAATGTTTTGCTTTAACTTGTTTGAAAAGAACTTCACTTCATCCTCACCCAAGCTTACATTGCTAACCAATAAAACTTCATTGGCGATGTGGTCAAAATCAAATAATGGTGCAATTTCTGAATCGACTAGAAAGTGCATCATTTGTGGAGAATAGGTTGTTGCAGTTGTTAATTGGTTAAGTTTAACAATGGTTGATTGAATAGCTTGAACAGGTCCTTCTTCTGTTGTTTGTGTTGCCTCTGGTGTGACTTCTTCTTCATTTGCAAACACCACTGACGACATTAATACACTAAACGCCAATAAAACTACATTCAATCTTTTCATTTTTTCTCCATAATCTAAAAATAAAACCAAGTAAAATCCAAAGTAATTCACAGTATTATATTTAAACTTTTTATAAGCAAACAATTATATTATGACTTTCTTTAACTTTTTTAAGCGTTGGGTATTTTTAGTGTCTTTTTGTGCCTTTTTTGCCACTTCCCCAGCTTACGCCCAAACAGAAGCTGAAAAACAAAGATTAGAGGCTTTCTTCGAAGACTTAGAGTCGTTCACTAAAGTGTTTAGCAATATTAAGCAGTTGTATGTTGATGAAGTTACCAATAAAGAATTATTCGAACATGCGATTAAAGGTATGGTCACTGGATTAGATCCTCACTCTAATTATCTAAAACCCAAAGAACAAAAAAACCTGCTTGAAAGTGCCACAGGTAAATTTGGTGGCTTGGGTATTGTGATTGGCATGAAAGATGATTCTATCCAAGTTATTTCACCCATTGATGATACACCTGCTTATCGCGCAGGCATTCAAGCAGGCGATCTCATTGTAAAAATTGGCGATAAGCCTGTACGTGACATGACACTTGAAGATGGTGTTTCTCTTATGCGTGGTGAGCCAGGTACTGATGTCCAAGTGACTATTGTGCGTAAAAATAAAAAGCCTTTTGTTGTTAGTATTACACGCGAGATTATTACCATTACCTCAGTTAAAGGTTATTTGTTAGAAAAAGACATTGGCTATATTCGAGTCTCTAGTTTTCAAAACCCAAGTGCTGATTTACTACGAGACACACTAGATGAGTTAGTTGAGAAAAATAACGGCTACTTAAAATCATTAATTCTTGATTTAAGAAACAATCCGGGTGGTGTGCTAGAAGGTGCTGTCGATATAGCAAATTTATTTATTGATGAAAAAGGTTTGGTTGTTTATACCGAAGGCCGTATTCCAAGCTCAAACCTAAAATTTAAAACCGAACCTGGCGACATTATGCTTGGCTCTCCAATTGTTGTATTGATCAACGAAGGCTCGGCTTCAGCTTCAGAGATTGTTGCTGGTGCATTGCAAGACCATAAACGCGCCATTATCATGGGCAGTACTTCTTTCGGTAAAGGCTCTGTTCAAACCATTGTTGAACTCGATGAAGGGTATGGTTTAAAAGTCACTACAGCGCGTTATTACACGCCATCAGGGCGCTCTATTCAAGCCAAAGGTATTGAGCCAGACATTGCCTTAAAAAACATTAGTCTTGAAAATGAAAAAGAAGACAGTGTTGTCGATACCAAGGAAAGCGATCTGGATGGTCATTTAGAAGTTGAAGACCCTTCTCAATTATCTGATGAAGAAATCTTAACAACGCAAGAAACTAAAAAATCTGAAGAAGCTAAAAAAGTCATTGACAAACTTAAGAAGGATTATTTTGTGCACGAGGCAACAAATCTATTGAAAGCCTTAACTGTTTTGGGTAGATAGCGAATGGCAATTGTTCTTTCGGTTGCAAATCAAAAAGGCGGTGTGGGGAAAACCACCACTGCTGTTAATTTGAGTGCTGCTCTAAAAGCTATTAAAAAACGCGTATTGCTCATTGACATTGATCCTCAAGGAAACGCCACAATGGGTTGTGGTGTCGATAAATACACTTTGGAAAATTCAGTTTGTGAATTACTGCTAGACGAATGCAGTATCAATGAGGCCACTGTACACGCCTCTGGTGTTGAAATCGATGTACTTCCGTCTAATACTGATTTAATCGCTGCAGAAATCGCCCTACTTAAGCGTGATAACTCTGAATACAAGCTAAAAGAGGCGATTGCCAAAGTTGAAGATAAATACGACTACGTTGTCATTGACTGCCCCCCTTCACTTAACATGCTGACCATTAATGCTTTTACCGCTTCCAACGGTATTATTATCCCAATGCAATGTGAGTACTATGCCTTAGAAGGATTAAGCGCTCTAATTCAAACCATTGAAAAAATTCAGGCTACCACTAATCCTGATTTGGACATTACGGGTATTATTCGCACTATGTTTGATACACGAAACAACTTGTCTAACGAAGTATCAATACAATTATTGCAATATTTTTCACACAAAGTATTTAAAACAATCATCCCTAGAAATGTAAAATTGGCTGAAGCACCAAGTTTTGGTCAGGCAGCAATCAACTATGCTAGATCATCCAAAGGGGCAATTTCGTATGTTTCACTGGCAAGCGAAGTAATTAGAAAAACATCAATAAATTAGAATGGCAAAAATCTCAAAATTAGGGCGTGGATTAGACATATTGTTAGGACAAGTTTCTTCAACAGAGGCTCAGTCTAACTCTGATCATAATCTTAAAGTGCTAAGTGTTGATGCACTACAGCGTGGTAAGTTCCAGCCTAGAGACGATATTGATCCTGAAACACTTAATGAGCTTGCTAACTCAATCACTTCTCAGGGTGTTATTCAACCGCTGGTTGTTCGTAAAGTTACTTACGACAAATATGAAATCATTGCTGGTGAAAGGCGCTGGCGTGCTGCCAAAATTGCAGGCTTGGATGAAGTTCCTGTTATTGTTCGTGAAATTGATGATCAAGTTGCCTTGGCGATTGGCCTTATTGAAAATATTCAACGTGAATCGCTCACACCACTTGAAGAAGCCAAAGCACTACAACAGCTGATTGAAGACTTTAAAATGACGCACGAAGAGATATCACATGTTGTGGGTCGTTCTCGCTCTGCTGTGAGTAATCTTATTCGTTTGTTGCAGCTCAATGAATTAGTTAAACAACTATTGGGTAATGGCGATATAGAAATGGGGCATGCACGTGCATTGTTGTCCCTTAAAGAAGACCAACAGTTTGATGTGGCCAATCAAGTTATTCAGCGTTCTCTATCGGTGCGCCAAACTGAAGAGCTGGTTAAACGTGTGCTTAATCCAAAACCTAAGAAGTCAACCGAGGTAGATCCTCATATTGATGCACTAATGCAGTCTTTAAGTAAGAAATTAGACTCTAAAACTGAGATCAAACAAAACAACGACAAAGGTAAGATTATTATTCATTACAAGTCACAAGACGAGCTAGACAACATTCTAAAACATATTAACTAATATCTAGCTACCCCTCCCAGATGACTGCTGTAAATCGCTAACTACCCCAGATGACTGCTGTAAATCGCTAGCCCTCCCAGAGGATTGCTGTAAATCGCTAATCAAAGCCGCCGACTCTATCTAACTTAAGTGAGTCATCCCAGTGCATCCAAATACCGAAGGCTTTACCAATAATATATTCCTCTGGCACAAAACCCCAAAAACGAGAGTCACTACTGCGGTTACGATTGTCACCCATTACAAAGTAATGCCCTGCTGGTACTTTTAGCTTGGGTGCGATTTGAGAATGGTTACTTGGATCCAGCAGAATATCATGTGGATTATTATCTAGCAACTCACGTTTGTGCTTAAAGCCTGTCATCTGAATACCTGACTCAACACCTTTATAGATGCCTAAATCTTGATAAGCAATTTTATCTTCATTTACGCGAAGATGGTCTGACGAATAACTGATAATATCACCCGGAGTGCCGACCACACGTTTAATAAAGTCTGCACCTTTGTAATCTGAATTTTTTTCATAATTAGGGTACCTAAAAACAATTACATCACCCCGTTCTGGCTTTTTAAATTCTACAATTTTTTTATTAAGCACTGGCAAACTAATGCCGTAATCAAACTTACTCACCAGAATAAAATCACCCGTTAATAAGGTTGGCATCATTGAGTTAGACGGTATTCTAAAAGGCTCTACAATAAAACCACGAAGTAAAAACACCAATAATAAAACAGGATAGAATTCAGCCGACCATTGCACTAACTTAGGACGATGAAGATATTTTTCTGATTTATTAAACCTTAAAAAACAAACAAAATAAAACCACTTGCCGATAAAAGATTTCTTTTTAGGTGTTTCTATCGATTCAGTTGATTCTGCGCTAAATAAAGAGTCAACAAAAACGATAACAAAAGCAATCACTAAAAATAATGCCAAGTAGGAAGAAACGTCCCATGCAAAAAAAGGTGATGCATTTTCAATAGTCATAACAAAAAAGTGGTGAATAATAAAAGAGGTTATTATATAATGTTTTCTTTTTATTATTTTTTACATTGGAGAAAGTTAAATGGCATTAGCTGATTTAGAAAGAGATGACCACGGTTACTTAGTTGACCTTAATCAATGGAACGAAGATATTGCTCACGAAATTGCAGAAGAAGAAGGTGTTAACTTAACTGACGATAGCTTTAAATTAATCAATTTCTTACGTGATGAGTACATTAATAACAACGCTAACCAACCAAACGAACGTAACATGGTTAAAGGTTTAAAAGGCGACTGGGACGGTAAATTAACCACTAAAGAATTATACGCTCTATTCCCTAAAGGCCCTGCTAAGCAAGCTGGTAAAGTGGCAGGTCTTCCTGAAACAAAACGTAAAGGTGGCTACTAAGCATTAACCCTTACAAGCAAAAGGCGCTCATTGAGCGCCTTTTTTATCGCCTAAATATTTTTTACACTTCTGTAATATTCATGCCCGCACTATTGGCTAGTTCAACAAAATTAGGGAATGATGTCATTACATTATCAACACCATCAATTTCAATTAGATAATTGCATCTGAGTGACGCTACGGCAAATGACATTGAAATTCGGTGATCATGGTGTGACTTAATGATTGCTGTTGGCTTTTGGAAAGCGCCACCTTGAATCTTAATACCATCTTCCAGTACTTCGTTTTCAATACCTAAAATATCTAAGCCATCTGCCATCACCTGAATACGGTCAGATTCTTTAACTCTAAGCTCTTTTGCGCCGGTTAATACCGTTTCACCCTGTGCACAACTTGCTGCAATGAACATAGCTGGAAACTCGTCAATCGCCAATGGTACTAAGGCTTCTGGAATAGGGATGCCTTTTAATTCTGATGATTGAATTCTAATATCAGCCAACAATTCACCACCAATTTCACGCTCGTTTGACAAAACAAGGTTTGCACCCATAAGCTTAAGAATGTCGATCACGCCAGTACGAGTTGGATTAACATTAACACCGGTTAGTGTTACATCGGCTTGTGGTGCAATCGCGGCCGCCACCATAAAGAATGCAGAAGAAGAGATGTCACTTGGCACTTGAATTTCAGTGGCGGTTAATTTTCCACCACCAGTTAAACACATTTGGTTGTCATTCACACGAACATCATAACCCAAACCTTTTAACATGCGCTCAGTATGATCACGTGTGGGTGCTGGCTCAGTAACACAAGTATCGCCTTGTGCGTACAATCCAGCCAACAACACACATGACTTTACTTGTGCAGATGCAACAGGCAAATCATAATCAATACCTTTAAGTTGTTGCCCACCTTTAATCTTAAGTGGTGGTTTGCCATCATTACTGTCAATTGATGCGCCCATTTCAGTCAACGGATTAATCACTCTACCCATTGGGCGCTTCGATAAAGATTCATCGCCAATCAACTCACAATCAAAATCTTGGGCAGCCAAGATGCCTGACATGAGTCGAATTGATGTGCCAGAGTTTCCCAAATCAAGCGGTTCTGATGGTTTCTTTAAACCATTAATACCAACACCATGAATTGTCACATTATCGCCTTCACGCTCAATTTCTACACCCATTGCTTGGAATGCTTTTAGTGTGGATAAGGCATCTTCCCCTTCTAAAAATCCACTAACTTTAGTAACACCATCAGCAAGTGAACCCAGCATAATCGAACGATGGGATATTGATTTATCACCCGGTACTTTTAATTGGCCTGATAATGAATGCGCTGGTTGGGCTATAAATTTACTCATATTTTTTTAATTTAATCTTCAATCCACTCATCACGAGCAGACTTTGCCTCTGCAAATAACTTCTCTAATGCTTCCGGTTGATTGTCTTCAATCAAATTTGAAAGCTTGTCTAATGCTTGCTGGTAACCTTTAATATGCTTCACAATATCTGCTGAATTATTAAGACAAATATCACGCCACATAATAGAATCACTCGATGCAATACGTGAAAAATCTTTAAAACCACCTGCTGCATAATCACAGGCATCTGGATTTTTTTCAATTAAATAGTCCATTAAACCAAACGCTAGCATATGTGGCAAATGCGAAGTCATTGCCAATAAATCGTCATGTTGTTGATGTGTCATTGTTTCTACCTTTGCTCCTAATATTTCCCATAATCCTGATACTGCCTCTAATGCTTGAATATCAGAATCACTTTCTGGTGTTAGAATAACGCGTTTATTATTAAACAGCGTACCATCACTGGCTTCTACACCACTTTTTTCTTTGCCTGCAATTGGATGTGCAGGAATAAATCTTGTGGGCACTCTTCCAAAAACTTGCTTTGCAATATTGACCACACTACCTTTGGTGCTGCCCACATCTGAAATAATCACCGAATCGTCAATATGTGGTTTAATCATTTCCAAGACCGCACCAAAACTATCAACCGGTGTGGCGATTAACACCATATTAACACCTTGTAGCGCTGTTGCAATATCTAAGCTGTATTCGTCAATAACACCAAGTGTTTTGGCTTTTTCCAAACTATCTTTGTGACGGCCAAAACCAACAATAGTTTTTGTTTGACTGGATTGTTTTAACCCTGCAGCGAATGATCCGCCAATAAGTCCAACGCCAATAATACAAATTTTATCTATCATAAGACTGATTTTAACGCATCAAGAAATTCTTCATTCTCATTTCTAGTGCCCACTGAAACTCGCAAATAACCCTTCATTTCAACAGGACGAACAATAAAACCTTTCTCTAATAATTTTTGATAAGTTGCACCAGCATCCTTTACTTTCACTGCAATAAAATTCGCATATGATGGAATATAGGACAAACCCAAACCTTTAAACCCTTGCGATAGTTGTAATAAGCCATTTTTGTTTGCAACAACCGATCTGACTAAAAAACCCTCATCAGCAATGGCTGCTATAGCTGCACTTTGGGCAACATGGTTTACATTAAACGGTTGACGAATACGATTTAAATAATCTGCAATTTTAGGGTTAGAAAGAGAATACCCTACTCTTAAACCGGCTAAACCATAAGCTTTAGAGAAGGTGCGAGTAATAATTAAATTATCAAATTTATTTAACCAAGTAATTGCCTTATCCGCAACATCTAAATACTCAACATAAGCTTGATCTAGCACCACAATAACCGAGCTTGGCACTTTTGATAAAAACGCATAAACCGCATCATCACTTAACAATGTACCCGTTGGATTGTTTGGATTTGCAATAAAAATCAGCTTGGTGTTATCCGTAACTGATGCAAGCATGGCATCAAGATCATGGCCAAAATTATTGGCCGGTGTTACTACTGGGGTCGCGCCTAAAGCTTGGGTGACTAATGGATAAACTACAAAGGCATATTGCGAAAAAATCACCTCATCTTCTGCTCGACAAACATAAGCTCTAGCGATTAATTCTAAAATATCATTTGAGCCATTACCCAATGTGATGTTTTCAGCTAAAACTGATAAATGCGTTGCAATTGCTTGTTTAAGTTCAAAACCATTGCCGTCTGGATACCGACTAACTTCGGTGCTAGCTTGTTGTATTGCTTCTAGCGCTTTAGATCCTGGACCCAAAGGGTTTTCATTGCTGGCGAGTTTAACCACATGATCTAAACCTAGCTCACGTTGTAACTCACTAATAGGCTTACCTCCCTGATATGGACTCAGGGAGAGAATAGACTTACAGACACTCATAAAACAGCGACTGGGTAAGAGCCTAGAATATCAACTTTTAACACTCTGTCAGCAACTTTTTCCAAGGCAGTTTGAACATGAGCTTCTTGCTGATGACCCTCAATATCAATCAAGAATAAGTATTCCCATTTCACACCAGGAATTGGATGACGTGCCAATTGCAGCATATTAATATTTTGCTCTTTAAATGGCTCTAACAAATCAAGTAACGCACCAGATTCGTGCTTAGTAACTACTAAAATTGAGGTTTTGTCTTCACCTGAAGGTGCAATATCTTCTTTACCAAGCACTAAGAAGCGCGTGACATTACCAGTTTTGTCTTCAATATTTTTCGCTGCTCGCTCCAACCCATACAAACCTAATGCTGCCTCCGATGCAATTGCCGCCGCATGAGGCTCATCTTTAACCAACCTAGCAGCCAAAGCATTGGACGCTACAGCTTTAAGCTCAGCATTTGGATAATGATTGCCCAGCCAACGCTGACATTGATCAAGCGCTTGCTGGTGTGCATAAATCGTTTTAATTTCTTGCGACTGATCAGCCATCATCAATTGATGTTGAATTGAAATCTCTACTTCACCGCAAATCTTTAAACTTTGAGAATAGAGCATGTCAACCGTACCGCCAACAACACCGTTGGATGAATTTTCAATTGGCACAACGCCATAATGCGCATTGCCTTTTTCAACTTGATGGAAAATCTCATCGATATTGCCACAATCAAGCGTCGATACCGCATGCCCAAAGTGCTTTAAAGCCGCTTCTTGTGTAAATGTACCCTCAGGCCCTAAATAAGCAATTTTAAGTGGTTGCTCTAAAGCAAGACAAGCTGACATAATCTCGCGGAAGATATGCGCCATATCTTTATCTTTTAGCAAATTATCATTACGCTCAATAATAGCGCGTAACACTTGTGCTTCACGCTCTGGACGGTAAAAAACACTTTGATCTTTTGCAGCTTTTTTAACTTCTGCTACTGCTGAGGCAAGTTCAGCTCGCGCACCGATTAATGACTGAATCTCTCTATCCAGCGCATCAATTTCAACTCTTAGCTCATCTAGTGTTTTTTTAGCCATTTACTATCTAAAGGCCTCTTACTGTTAGGATGCCTTCAATCTGTTTTAAATTATCGATTACTGTATCAGAAATTTCACTCTCTAGGTCAATTAAAGTATAAGCAACTTCATCTCTTGATTTGTTAAGCATATCAACAATATTCGCACCTGCATCAGCAACTGCCGTTGAGATCTGGCCCACCATGTTTGGAATATTCTGATGTGTAATTGCCAAGCGCTCTTTACCCGCTCTAGGCATTTTAGCTTCAGGAAAATTTACCGAATTTAAGATGTTGCCGTTTTCAAGATAATCTTTAATTTGATTTGCCACCATAATTGCACAATTATCTTCTGCTTCTGCTGTCGATGCACCTAAGTGAGGCAGCGCGATAACACGTTCGTGATCCTTCTTATTATCAATTGGGAAATCTGTCACGTAGTATTTCACTTTTCCTGCTTCAAGTGCTGTGATTAATGCATCTTCATCAATGATGCCATCACGAGCAAAGTTTAAAATAGTCGCACCTTCTGGTAACAACGCAATACGATCTTCATTGAGTAAATTTTTAGTACCTTCAACCAACGGCACATGGAACGAAACGAAATCACTTTGTGAAAACAACTCATCCACACTCAGCGCTTGCTCAACTTCTGCCGATAATTTCCAAGCACTTTTAATGGTGATTGACGGATCAAAACCAATCACTTTCATACCAAGCGCATTTGCTGCATTAGCAATTTGCACGCCGATTGCACCGAGACCAACAATACCCAAGGTTTTGCCTGGTAACTCTGAGCCAGCATAATTTTTCTTGCCATCTTCAATGGCAGTCTTTAAGTTATCTAACGGTAATCCATTAACATAATTCCAAGCTTGGCAAATATTACGACTAGATAATAACATTGACGAAATCACTAATTCTTTTACCGCGTTAGCATTAGCACCTGGTGCATTAAATACTACTACACCCTGCTCGCTCATTTTATCGAGTGGAATGTTATTAACGCCAGCGCCAGCGCGGCCTACTGCTTTTAAATTATCACCAATTTCCATATCATGCATCTTGGCACTACGCACCAAAATTGCATCAGGGTTTGTTACTTCAGAAGCAACTTCATAACCCTCTCTTGGTAATTTATCTAAACCAACGGGTGAAATATTATTGAGTGTTTGTACCTTAACCATTATGCATTTTCCTCCTCGAAATCTTTCATAAAACTAACCAATGAATCAATACCTTCTTGTGGCATTGCATTGTAAATACTTGCACGCATACCGCCCACAGAACGATGACCTTTAAGTGTGATTAAATCACGCTCGGCTGCTTTTTCTAAGAACAAACCGTTTAGATCTTCATTGGCTAATAAAAATGGCACATTCATCCAAGAGCGATATTTTTCTGCCACTGGGTTTGAATAAAAATCAGAGCCATCGATTGCATCATAAAGCGTCTTAGCCTTAGTTTCATTAATCTTAGCCATCGCACTCAAACCACCCTGCTCTTTTAACCATTCAAATACACGGCCCGCCACATACCAAGGGTAAGTTGATGGTGTGTTATACATTGAATCGTTATTTGCCTGCGTTGCATAATCAAACAAAACTGGTTGATTCGCAACCACATCACCAATTAAGTCTTCTCTTACAATCACAATAGTTAAACCAGAAATACTAATATTTTTTTGTGCACCCGCGTAAATCACCCCGTATTTAGAAACATCAATCTCACGCGATAAAATCGTCGATGACATATCAGCCACTAACGGCATATCTACTTCAGGCACATAATCAAACTCTAAACCAGCAATCGTTTCATTCGGTGTGTAATGTAGGTAAGCGCCATCTGCATCAATATTCCAGTTTGAAAAATCATCAATGTTGGTGTATTTATTACCCGAGCTATCCGTACAAATGTTTACATCACAATAACGCTGACCTTCAGCAATCGCTTTTTTTGACCAGTGGCCAGTATGTGCGTAGTTGGCTTTAGTTTTTCCACGAAGAAGATTAATCGGTACCATTGAAAACTGGGCCGATGCACCACCTTGTAAAAACAAAACTTTATAGTTGCTGGGAATATTCATCAAGTCTCTAAGATCTTGCTCAGATTTTTGTGCCATCGCCATAAAATCAGCACCACGATGAGAGATTTCCATAACCGATGCTTTGGCATTGCCGTACTCTAATAATTCCCCTTGCATCTGCTTTAACACCTGCGCTGGTAACATTGCAGGGCCGGCACTAAAATTGTAAACCTGACTCATCTTTACTTACTCCTACTTAATCATATAAAAATCAAAGATTTTACCTGAGAATAGCTATTTCATATTCCATAATAGTTACCCTTGTATGTATAATTACTCACTGTTTGAATCTCTGGAAGTTGGTGCAACTCCAACACTGCCCTCGCAACGGTAAAGTCCGATACATATTCGAATAAATGAATTAAAAACTACGATGGGTAGTGAGTAATAGATAGATATATATTTTATGTATCTCATTCTCGCGCTCGTTAAATAATTAACGGAGCAATCATGAACTTCAAAAAAATTTCTTTCGTCCTTGCAACTTCTGTACTAACTTTTACTACAGCAACCAATGCAGTATTAGGCCCTATTCCTATTTATCTAAATACTGAATATCGAACAGATGCCCCAGTTATTGGATCTATTGCTTCAACACTGACATTTACTGAAATCGATATCAAAGCGACTGGCGCCAACACTTTCCTAGATTTTTTAGCGACAATACCGAGTATTGCATTAAGCAACCCGCAAGGCAATGTACCAGGTGTATTTATCCGTGGCGGCAGATCAGAAGATACTTTATTTGTACTTGACGGTGTAAGCATGACGAGTGCCGATTCTCTTAATGGTGCAATTGAATATGGATTAACCACCATTCCGCTCAACGATATTGAAAAAATTGAAATCGTTAAAGGTGCGGGTTCTGTTTTATATGGCTCAGGCGCAATCTCGGGCGTTATTTCTATCACTACTAAAAACGGTGCAGAAGGTACACAGGGTACAGTAAGTGCTAGATTCGGAACACATAATTCTAAAACTTACATTCTGTCAGCGAGTGGTGGTGGTAAAGACGGGTTTGTTCGTTTCTCACATAATAATTATAAAACGGATGGCATCTCTTCACAAAAAGGAAACACTGAAAAAGACAGTATTAAAAATCAGTCTACGCAAATTAAATTAGGTAATGAGCGATTTAATATTAGTTATTTAAAGTCTAGAGATAGGGCTGAATATGACAGTTTTGGTGGTGCAGATGGTGGAGAGTTAGGTGATACAAAATTAAGAAAAGTGACACTTAATACAAAAAAAACATTCAGCAACACATGGAAATCAAAAATATCAATTGCTCAAACTAAAAGCAGCAGAGATAGTGGCATAAATGCAGTAACTATTGGAGATAAATATAAAACAACAAACATAACATTGTTTAACGATATTAAGATTGATGAGGCTCTACTTAATATTGGCATGTCAAAAATTGACGATAAAAATACAACTAAAAATAAAAAAATGTCAACCAATAATTTATTTGTTAATTGGCAGAAAAACATCAAGAGCATTGATATAAATACAGGCACTCGATATATCAAGCATAACAAATTTGGCAACAAGGCTGTTTACAGCTTGGGTGCTGCCAAGTATCTTGATAGTGGCATCAAACTAACTGCAAGTCACGGCACATCATTTAAAGCACCCACCTTAAAGAACTTATATGGATGGGACTTCTCTGGAGACGCACCCTCGACTGGTGCTAACCTCTACCTCAAGCCAGAAACTTCAAAAAATACTGAACTAGGCATAGATAGACAGCATAGTTGGGGAAATTTTAGTGCAAAAGTTTATCAAAACAAAGTAAAGAATGCTATTGATACCGAAGGGGTGTGGAATACTGCTAACTATTCTTACAAAAATATAGCCAAACTATCCACCAAAGGTGTTGAATTATCTATCAATACAAATATATCTGGCTACGATATTGACTTTAGCCATAGCCAAAATAAGAGCAGAGTAAAAGATGAAACAGTTCAAGCGCTTAAGCGACCAAAAAGTATTACAAACTTAATAATGAATAAGCAATATGGTAAATTCAATCAAAAAGTACAAGTAATCAAAAAATCCTCTCATGATATTGCCAATAATTTAAAAGGTTTTACTCTACTCAACCTGTCAACTAGTTACGACATTAATCAACAAGCAAAGGTATTGATTAATGTTAATAATGCGACAAATAAAAAATATCAAACTGTTAATGGTTATAACGAACTTGAAAGAACGATTGAAATGAGTTTGACATACAACTTCTAAAGCTTACATTATTATAGCAGTGCAAACATAAAGTCGCTGAACGTGACGGCTTTGTCTTTACCGATTGGCAATAACATTGACTATAATAAAAC
>CAYUWB010000002.1:0-95867 GCA_964448305.1 uncultured Candidatus Ruthturnera sp. | reverse complement strand
GTGCAACTGATTTGTAATCAGTAGGTCGCCAGTTCGAGTCCGGCCTTCGGCACCATATTCAAACCCGTTGTGATTTTTCACCGCGGGTTTTTTTATATTCGACTTCATCTTAAAATTAGCCTTTACTAATAGACTTGCATACTGCTCCAAGTAGTGTAGGATGATACATAAGTGAATATCAATTTTTTACTTAAACTATAAAAAATAACTCTAAAAGGATAACAATATGAAAAACGTAACAAAAGCAATCGCGATTGCAACAGTAGTAGCTTCAGCAGCGGCAACAGCAAACTGGGGTGGTAATAATTCTAACTGGGGTCCATTTAACGGTGGCAACAACTGGGGTCCTTTTGATGGTGGCTCTAATATGGGTCCTATGAACGGTGGTTCTAACTGGGGTCCTTTCTCAGGTGGTAACAACTGGGGTCCATTTGGTGGTGGTTCTAATGCTGGCCCTTTTTCTGGTGCCCAAAACTGGGGTCCTTTCCAAGGCGGTAACAACTGGTTAAACAATACTGATTTCGGTACAAAGTTTAACACTAGCAACAAGACTGACACAAACGCTTCTGGCGCAGCTGACGGCTCTGCTTCTGGTTCAGGTGATGCTAATGCCACAGGTACTGCAGACGCTTACGCTAAAGGTGTAGCTGATGCAAATGCACAAGCACAAGCAGATGCTTATGCTAAAGGCTATGCAGACGCAATGGCTTCAGGTGCAGCTTCTTCAAACGATGCTGCTGCTAAGTAATTTTTAAATAAATTACGTTAAAAACCACCCGAAAGGGTGGTTTTTTATTGGGCGCTCGAAAAACAAAAATCTTTTATTAAGTTTTAATGGCGCAAAATAAATTGCAAAAAACTTCCACCCCCCATCTTTGTTTATAATTGAACCATTAATGTTGTCATTGGTTTATAAAACAGCAAAGTTTCTGATTTAGCTTTGCCACCTCTTGCCCAATGACAATATTAAGCCAAACATACTAAGGAGAGAAGAGTGTGAAAAAATAGAAAGGCGCCTTGATTGGCGCTTTTTTATGCCCGTTTGTAAAATTTCTTAAATTTTGTAAATTCGACACTTTTAGTCGATATTTTTTGGAAAAAAGAGCCTTTAAAGTGCCTAAAAACGACTGTTTTAAAGATTTTTTAGCTAAATTTTGAGTGATTTTGATTATTTGCTAAATTTTAGTGATGGATACAAATGTCGGATTTGAAATCATCACACTCAGAGCCGGTTACGGCATCACAATATTGGCATGGATCATTTTGCTTTGCCACAAGACTCGCTAGCCATCGCCCAACAACAAGGCGAGCTGTATCGAAATTTCCAAGGCTATTCTACCCACGCGCAGTTTGATATTGTTGGGTTGGGATTGAGTTTAAATCTTATTTTGCCGATGAGTTATTACGTTTAGGCGGGATGGACGCTGATGGATTATTGGCTTTAAATGAGGATTCGATCCAAGTATTAGACAAAGGCAAGCTACTGATTCGTAATATTTGCATGGTATTTGATGCTTATTTGGCCAGTAGTAAAACCCAGTTTTCTAAGACTATCTAACCACATCAAAACTAGGATCAAGACGCAACTTGAAAATGTTTGGATTGATATTGGGCTGAGTGTTGAGCTGATCAAAGGTGATTAGAATAGTTTGTCCGAGTTCATTTTCGAATGAGATAGCGTGCAATAAACCACCCTTAAATCCAAACTTTAGTGTTTGGGTTGTGTACCAATCAACGCCTCTTTTATTGTAAGAAAAAGTGGGCGGGTTTTTCAGGGTATTGGGTTTGTTGATTAACCAGTGCAGCGGCGTTTGTGAGAGGTCTTGTGTTTGCTGTAAGCTGGCTTGTTCAAGCTCGGTGTCGATGAGCCACAATTCGTTATTATTTAATAATAAGATTTGCTCATTTGGTGAGGTAGTATGCCAGTGTATTTGCGCTGGACGTTGGAAAGCCAAGGTGCCTGAGGTGGTTTGAATAAGTGCACCAGTTTCATTAAAGGTGGTTTGGGTAAAGTTAGCTTTGAGTGATTCAAGCGAATTAAAAAAATCAGAAAATTGGTGATTGGTACTGAGTGCTGTATTGGCCCAAAAAATGGACAATACAGCCAGAATTTTAATCATCAGTGTTGATTGGCTCTGGTGCTAGCACTTGGCGATTTCCCGCACTGTTCATACTGCTGACTACACCGCTGGCTTCCATATCTTCGATAATACGTGCAGCGCGATTGTAGCCAATGCGCATGCGTCGTTGCAGGCTAGAGATAGAGGCACGACGTGATGAGGTGACAATTTGTACCGCCTCATCATAAAGTGGATCAAGCTCGCCACCGGTATTGCCACCAGCGCTTGTACCTTCGTGTGAATCGGCTGATTCACTGTGGGCATTAAGAATACCATCAATATAATTAGGCTCAGAATTTTGTCGCAAGAAGCTAACCACGCGAGCGATTTCATCGTCATCAACAAAGGCGCCGTGTACACGTGTTAGATGTGAAATACCTGGCGTCATGTAAAGCATGTCGCCCATGCCGAGTAGTTGTTCTGCGCCGCCTTGATCAAGAATGGTGCGTGAGTCAACTTTTGAAGAAACTTTAAAGGCAACACGAGTCGGTACGTTGGATTTAATCAGACCAGTAATCACATCGACACTTGGTCGTTGTGTGGCGATGATTAAGTGAATACCAGCGGCACGTGCTTTTTGTGCTAAGCGTACAATTAACGCCTCTACACGCTTGGCTTTGGCTCGGTCTTCTTGAGCGAGTGCGCCGAGCATATCGGCATATTCATCAATCACCAACATGATCAGTGGTAATGATTCTAGTTCAGGTGCGCTTTCACCTTCTCCTGCTGTTTTTTCGTTAAAAGAAGGGTCTAATAATGGCTTACCCTTGTCTTTGGCTTTTTTGAGTTTTTCGTTAAAGCCTTCGATATTGCGCACACCAAATTTGGCCAGTAGAGAATAACGACGCTCCATTTCGTTGACACACCACCACAAGGCAGAAGCCGCTTGATTCATGTCAGTAACCACTGGCGTGAGTAGATGTGGAATATCAGCGTAGCAAGCCAGTTCAACAATTTTAGGGTCGATCATAATCATGCGTACTTCTTCAGGCTTGGCTTTGTAGAGCACACTAAGAATCATAGCATTAAGACCAACAGACTTACCCATACCAGTAGCACCGGCGACTAACAAGTGTGGCATTTTTGCCAAATTAGCAATAACGGGGTGGCCATTAATATCTTTACCGAGGCCCATGGTTAACACAGAACTTGATTTGGCAAATGTTTCAGAGGCAAGAATTTCTTTTAGGCCAATCATTTCGCGCTCGGTATTTGGAATCTCTAAACCGATTACCGGCTTGCCAGGAATCACATCAACAATACGCACACTTTCTACTAACAAAGCTCTGGCTAGGTCTTTGTTTAGATTCATAATTTGAGAAACCTTAACACCAGGTGCCAGCGAGAGTTCAAATTGAGTAACAACTGGGCCAGGGGTGACAGTCGTAATAGTGACGTCAAAGCCAAAGTCTTTGAGTTTGATCTCCACTTGGCGTGACATTTCTTCTAATGCTTGCTCGGAATAGCCCGCAGTATTGACATTGATTTCATCAAGTAGGGATAAGTCAGGCAAACCACTGAGCGCCTTGGTATTGAATAAGTTAGACGAGGCGGGTGCAGCTTTTTTAATTTTTTTGTTAGGCTTGATCTTGGCAGATTTAACTTTGGCCATTACACTGGGTTTTGGCGCAGGTGCTTGTTTGGGTGTGATGACAACTTTAGCAGCTTTCTTTGCTTTTGACTTTTCTCTAAAAGCTTTAAATTTGGCTAGCAGTACGCCAAGCACACCGCCAGTTGAAGTAAAGATATTTGCCCAAGAAGCGCTACTGGCAATACTAAAACTAATCATCATAATGCTCAAGTAGACAACAAATGAAGCTGACCCGAAGAGCGTGCCGAAGTAGTCGTGCATCATGTCGCCAATCCATCCACCAGCAGGATCAGTGGTATTTTGTGCCAATAATGCTGTACTAAAGGCAACCATCAGCATAACTGCAATTACACGAATGATCAAAACAGATCGGTGTGTTGGTTTTTGACCGGTGTTTTTATGAATGTTATAACCTAGCCAAATTAAAGAGATTGGAATTAAATAAGCGCCATAGCCTAGAATCGACAAAGAGATATCACCTAAATAAGCGCCAAACACACCAGCCAAATTAACCACAGGCTCCGAAAGGGCAACATCGCCCGACCATGGATTTTCTGTTGGCGAATAGGTAATAAGCGCAGCAAGATACACAACGCCTAAGGTAAGCAGTGCTATAAATAGCACTTCATTTATCGCTCGAGACCGAGTTTTTGGCGTGGTTTTTCTATTGCTTGAGGAGTTATTTTTTTTCAAGGAGATTTCAGCTTGCTTTATAATGTTTCAGATAATAAGTATTTTTGTGTGTAAGTATAAAGGATTGGTATTTAAATGAGTGAAAATAAACATTGTAAAACATTGATTGTTGGTTCAGGTCCTGCGGGCTATGCGGCAGCGGTTTATGCTGCTAGAGCCAACCTTAGCCCTGTAATTGTCAGTGGCATGGAACAAGGCGGGCAATTGATGAGTACTACTGATGTGGATAATTGGCCTGGTGATAATGAAGGTGTTCAAGGTCCAGATTTGATGACACGCATGCAGCAACATGCAGAACGTTTCGACACTGAAATTATTAATGACTATATTACTGAAGTTGATTTTTCATCTCGTCCATTTACATTGAAAGGCGCGGCCACAACCTATACAGCAGATTCGGTGATTATTGCCACCGGTGCAAGCGCACGTTATTTAGGTTTAGAATCAGAAGAAGCGTTTAAAGGCAAAGGCGTGAGTGCTTGTGCTACTTGTGATGGTTTTTTCTACCGTGGCCAAAAAGTGGCAGTAATCGGTGGCGGCAATACCGCAGTTGAAGAAGCATTATTTTTATCCAATATTGCAGACCATGTCACGATTGTGCATCGTCGTGATAAGTTTTCAAGTGAAAAGATTTTGTCTGATCAGTTAATTGAGAAATCAAAAACCGGCAATATCAGCATTGAATACAACCATAATCTTGATGAAGTATTAGGCGACAATATGGGCGTTACAGGTTTAAGATTAAAAGACAATGATGGCAACACCAAAGAAATTGATGTACACGGTGTGTTTATTGCCATTGGTCACACACCAAATACTGGTATTTTTGAAGGACATCTAGAAATGAACCACGGTTATATCCAAGTACAAAGTGGCACGCAAGGCAACGCCACACAAACCAGTGTTGAAGGTGTGTTTGCAGCAGGCGATGTGGCAGACCACATTTACCGACAAGCCATTACTTCGGCAGGCTCAGGCTGTATGGCAGCACTGGATGCCGAGCGATTTTTAGGCGAGTAGTTTTTAGATTATCAGTTAATTTATCGGTATAATTTGCCTTTTCTGGCCACATAGCTCAGTTGGTAGAGCAAGGGATTGAAAATCCCTGTGTCCCTAGTTCAATTCTAGGTGTGGCCACCATTTTTCTTCATCCTTTTCATTTCTATCGCGTTATTTTCTACGCTCAATCAGTCATGTAGTTTTACCTACACTCCTTCACTCGCTTAAAAAAATGCCTTATAGAAATAAAAAGTACTTGAAAAAAATCAGTTAGAACAAAAAATTAGTGCTTCATTGGTTTTTTTGATATGAATTCTAAATACTGGTCAGACCATAAAAAAACGCACTAAAAAGTGCGCTTTTTACTTGTAAGCTTTTAAAAGCTTACACGCCTGGCATGTAATTCATGACCAAACCAATAATGATCAGGGTTAGAAATGCACCAGCTAACATGGCCATTGCAACACACACTTGGGTAACACCACATTTTGGTGAGCCAATTTCTTGACCGTCATACTTAATCATATTTGTTTTCTCCTCAAGATAAAAAAATAATTGTTTTGTTACTTCGATTTCAATATTAACATAATTGAAATCATTGGTATAACTATCATTAATGGCTAATATTGCCAAAAAGTGTGGCGCGCTTTTACCCTACTTTAAAACTATATTAGAATTAATTTATATAATAAACTTGACATATTAGAATTTCATGATATAATATGTTTCATGTTGCCACTCTCCCCCAAGAATTATTCTCTCCTCAAGAGATAAGGTGGCAACATACTTAATTAACCAAGAGACAAACAAAATGAAACTAATGATTATGATTAACACGATTGCACTAGCGCTATTATTAGCTGCTACAGGCGCATCTGCTGAGGCTTCTAAGCCTTACGGCGTGTTTAATCCATTAGCAATGTTTGATCTTTTGCCTAAGACACCGATGCAAAGAGCAGACAGTGCTTTTTATAACTACGGCAATAGGGGTTACGATTTTGTGGTTGAGGCATTACCAATGCCAAAAGTTAGTGCGCCAAAACAAGTGGCGAGCCTAGAAAAGCGTTAATAGACAACCGCTGCGTTCATGGCAACGTTACTTGGCTGACCAAGTAAATCTTTACTGACTCTAATTTTTAACTGATCACCCTGAGGTTTTACACGCATACGAGCGGTGAACTGCTGACCATCAACAGACAATTTAACGCGATAGCCTTGAAGAGATTTTAAGGTTCTTTTTTTGTAATTGACATTCCAACAGCCGGGCGTCGTTGTTTGACAAGGCTTGATGAGTTTTTCAATTGTGTAATTCATGTAGATTGGCTCGACCGAGTCAATACTGGCGTTAATCACTTGTGTTCTTGCAAATGCATTGCTAGAGAATAGGAATAGCGTTGCTAGGAGTGCTAATATTCCTTTGTTGGGGTATTGCTTAATGCTTTTATGCATATTTTATATTCCTTGTTTTGTAAATAAATTTACAATCTATATTATATTTTTCTAATATTATGGTATAATAATACCTAGAAGATCATAATCTCTCCCCCGAGATACTTTTCATGATTTTCTACTAGGTAGTCGTTTTTTTTATTCTCCTCAAGTTTAGTTAGGCGGCTACCTCCTCCTCAAGATTTAAGCGCTTTAAGGCAAACATAATAACAACTTGCAAACACTTTGCAACACTATCACTAAAGCGTAATTTTATAATATACTGATTAAAGGCCAAAGACGGCTATAAACCTGTTGTAACAAGGCCTAATGCAGGAGTTCTGGAGAGATGTAATCTTGTTTAGAAGGTTGTAGTGTTTCTTGGATAAGCAGCGTGCCCATGCGTACGAATTCGATAATTTCGCTCAGGTCTTGTGCATTTTGTTCGTTATCAAGCATATCGACATCGAGTTTAGATATTTCGCTAAAATCTTTAATCATTTCTAGTACGTCTTCATCGTTGGTAGAAATTTTTTGTAAACCCAGCCCCACTAAGAAACCTTGACACCATTGAATAAGGGTGTCGGCTTGTTCTCTAAGTGTGCAACTCTCATCAGCAATTAGCAATTGAAAGTTTAATGTCGCATCACCGAGTTGTGATAATGTGTTGTTATAGATTTGTGCGAGTTGTTCGTGGGCGGTTTTTTCATTGAGATTATTAAAGTCAATGCTCACCAGGACCTCATTGAGCCAATCATCAAGTGCAAGATCAGGCTTAACACAAGCAAAACCACACAAGATGCCATGTGCACTAGCAATCGTATCGTCAGTGTTTAAATGGTGTAAGACGCTTTTGACTTCGTCGTAGTCAATTAAATTGTCCATGATTAAGACTTACCAGCCAAGATTTCCATTACCGCCATACGCACGGCGATACCGTTGGTTACTTGTTGTAAGATGACAGATTGATCACCATCAGCAACAGAGGAGTCGATTTCTACACCACGATTAATTGGACCTGGATGCATGACAATGGCATCTGGTTTTGCTAATGCTAGACGCTCTGCTGTTAGGCCGTAACCATCAAAGTATTCTTGCTCGTTAGGAATATCAGCCTCTAGCATGCGTTCTTTTTGTAGGCGTAATACTATCACCACGTCACAATCTTTTAGACCGGCCTGGATATCGTTAAAGCATTTAACTGTGGCGCAACGCTCAGAGCCATATTGCAAACCAGTTGGCGCAATTAAGCGAATGTCTTTTGTGCCTAGGGTTTTGAGTGCTTGAATGCCCGAGTGGGCGACACGTGAATGAACAATATCACCAACAATGGCCACGGATAAATTTTCAAAATTTTGTTTGTGTTGGCGAATGGTAAGCATGTCTAATAATGCTTGGGTTGGGTGAGCATTAACACCATCACCAGCATTAAGGACAGAGACACCTTGTAAATTTTCAGCCACGTGGTGCGGCAGCCCATTTTGTTTGTGGCGAATGACAAACATGTCGATTTGCATGGCTTTAAGCGTATGCATAGTATCGAGTAGTGATTCGTTTTTCTTGGTGGCTGAGTTGGCTAAGTCAACGTTAATAATTTTGGCACTGGTGCGCTTGCCTGCAATTTCAAAAGTATTTCGAGTACGGGTTGAGGGCTCAAAGAACAAGTTGGCCACACTCATGTCGTCAAGTGCTTTGGATTTTTTTAGATTACCAGTATTGTCAATGAGGCCATCGGCAATATCAAGAATGTGAGTTAAATGGTTTTTGGAAAGGCCTTCAAGGCCTAATAAATGGATTAGCTTGCCCTCGGGGCTAAGTTGAACATCGTTGCTAATCAAATCTTTTTTCATTTAACCATGTTTGCAATATTAACTGTGCTGAGCGTTTATCAACTTCACCACGTTCGGCGTTTGGATGATAATGATTGTATTTTAGTTGGTTTTTGGCATCAGATGAGGATAAATATTCATCAATCATTTCGGTTTTGATATTAAAGCGTTTTTCTAGCTTTCTGGCAAACGATTTTGCGATAAAAGTCATCTCTTGTTCTTTGCCATCTTGGTCAAAGGGCAGGCCTACGATAAAGGTATTAACATCGTGCGCATGAATGATTTGATCAAAACTTTCCCAATTGGTTGAGCCGTCTTTATGATGGGTAACCACCTCAATGCCATTGGCTTGTAGCGTTAAACTATTGGCAATGGCAACACCAGTACGCTTAGTACCAACATCGAAACCCAGATAGGTTTTAATACTCATGGCGTTTGCAGCTGTTGTAATAATTGATAGCCAACATAGCCATCAATCGGCAAGTTGTTGGCGCGTTGATATTGGCGCGTGGCGCCACGGGTTTTAGGGCCGGAAATGCCGTCGGGTTCGCCAGTATCAAAACCCAATTGATTGAGTGAGGTTTGTATAAATTTAATATCATCACGGCTCAAAGAGGGCTCGGTAATTGGTTCAGCAAATAATTTGCGTGTACCAGCAAGGCGATCAGATAAGTGACCGACAGACAGAGCATAAAGAATTGAATGATTCCATTTAAGGATTGCGCGGAAATTACGATACGCCAAAAAAGCCGGGCCGTTATAACCCATTGGCAATATTAATGAGGCATTCATGGTAGAGCTTGGCAAGTCTTCATTGGTTGCTGTACGCACACCAAGCGCTTGCCATTCGTTGACGGTTTTTTTGGTATTTAGGTTGGCCAGTTGGTAATCAAAATTTTGTGGAATGGTGACTTCACGACCCCAGCGCTCGCCTCGGTGCCAGCCAATTTTTTGTAAAAAGTTGGCAGCACTGGCAAAAATATCGGCTTTGTTACCCCATAGGTCAATCTCGCCATCGCCATCGGCATCAACACCATAAGCGGCAACATTGGTTGGCATAAATTGCACATTGCCCATTGCACCAGCCCACGAACCTTGGGCGTCAAGTGGAATCTTATTATCATCAATTAGTTTGAGCAAGGTTAATAGTTGCTCAGTAAAAAAAGCTGAACGGCGCTCATCAAACCCCAAGGTCGCCAAAGATCTGATCAGGCTTAAATCACCCGTGTTGTTGCCATAGTTGGTTTCCAAGCCCCAAAAAGCAACAATAATGTGTGGTGGCACCCCATATTTTTGGTAATTATGCTGAAAGGCGGTTTGGTGTTTTTGTAATAACTTTTTGCCATTTTTCAGTCGATAAGGACTAACTCTTGAGCCTAGGTAGCGCCAAAAATTTTGGCTAAATTCGGCCTGTGATCGATCAAATTTAATCACTTTAGGGTTGGGGGTTAAGCCATGAAAGGCTTGATCAAGTGTGGCAGTTGATATGCCTTGGTCAGTGGCTTGAACGCGGATATCTGCTAAGAAAGATTCAAAGCTACGTGCAGTGGTATCATTTGCATATGCAGACGTCGTTAATAACAAGCAAAAAATAAATCTCAACATGTCAAAATTATATAATGCTTAAGGCCTTATTAATCTCTATCTTTTTAGGTTTGAGTGCTTGTGGCGATAATCAGCCAACACAGACAGTCTCGGGCTCAACCATGGGTACTAGCTACACGGTCAAGACTGTTGGTCGATCGGTTTCCAAAGCACAAATCGAACAAGTGCTAAACCAAGTGAACAAAACTTTTTCAACTTGGGATAAAAATTCAGAACTGTCTTTACTGAATCAAAAACCAATTAATCAGTGGATTGAAGTGTCGGATGAATTGTTTTTTGTCCTAGATCAGTCACAAAAAATTTACCAACAAACGCAGGGTTATTTTGACCCTGGCATGGGCCGGTTGATTGATGCTTGGGGTTTTGGTGTAGCCAAGGTAGCGCAGAAACCAAGTCGAGCACAAGTGAGCGAACTATTGCCATTGTCATCTATTCAACATTTGCAATTAAATGACGGCCAAGTGAAAAAAACCAGAGACATCCATATTAACTTGTCAGCCATCGCCAAAGGTTATGGTGTTGACCAAGTAGCCAATTTGCTTAATAAATATCAAGTGAAAGATTTTCTTGTGGAGATTGGCGGCGAAGTCATAACGAGCGGCCAACAAGGTGGAAAAGACTGGATGTTGGGTATTGAACAGCCGAATGGCGCCCAGCCGATTGCCATTGTTTTAAATAATCAGGCCATTGCTACTTCAGGTAATTATCGTCATTATTTTGTATGGGAAGGTGTGCGTTATATGCATATTCTTACGCCGAGTAGTGGTTTGCCAGCCAATACGGATTTGGCATCAGTGAGTGTACTCGATAAGCAAACCATGACAGCTGATGCTTATGCGACTGCAATGATGGCGATGGGCAGTGAAAAAGCAATTGCATTGGCTAAGCAGCTTAATTTGTCAGTTGTGTTGATATTGAATCAACAACAGGGTTTTAAAGTGGTAAAAATAAATCCATGAAGCCCTTGGCGGAAAATTTAAGACCACAGACACTAGATGATTTTTTTGGTCAAACTCATCTATTGAACGACACACATCCACTTAAGCAAGCGATTGATCGTCAGCAACTACACTCTATGATTTTGTGGGGCCCATCAGGCACGGGTAAAACCACTTTGGCGCGCATTATTGCTAATCAGGTTGATGGTCATTTTGCACAAATGAGTGCGGTGTTAGATGGGGTAAAAGAGCTAAGAGCTGTGGTTGAAAATGCCAAAAAGTTTCAAAATATCGGGCAAAAAACCATTTTATTTGTTGATGAAATACATCGGTTTAACAAAGCCCAACAAGACGGATTTTTGCCCCATATTGAATCAGGCCTTATTACACTCATTGGCGCCACCACTGAGAACCCATCATTTGAGCTTAACCGAGCGCTTTTGTCGCGTTTGAGCGTGTATGTGCTTAACTCTTTAAGCGCACAAGAGTTGTCTCAAATATTAGAAAGAGCCTTGACACACGAGCAGCTTGAGATTCATGATCAAGCAGTGAGCGCACAAATTATTAACGCCAGTAGCGGCGATGCACGTCGATTGATTAATATTGTTGAACAAATTGCATTGGCTAAATTGACCAACTTAGATGTGCAATCGGTTGGGCAATTATTACAAGATAAAATTGGCGCCTTTGATAAAGGTGGGGATATTTTTTATCAGCAACTCTCGGCTTTCCACAAATCAGTACGTGGCTCTTCACCAGACGCAGCACTTTATTGGATGGCCAGAATGTTGGTGGGTGGTTGCGATCCAAAAACCATTGCCAGACGATTATTAGCCATTGCTTCAGAAGACATTGGCAATGCGGATCCAAGAGCATTAGAAATTACCCTTAATGCCTGGGATGTATATGAGCGTGTGGGCGATAAAGAGGGCAATCGAGCCATTGCCCAAGCGGCGACGTATTGCGCCGTTGCACCAAAATCTAACGCAGTCTATAAGGCTTTTAATCAAGCAATGATTGAGGCAAAAGCCACTGCTGATTTGGCGGTGCCAAAGCATTTATGTAATGCACCAACTCAGCTGATGAATGATTTGGGCTATGGTGAGGGCTATCGATATGCGCATGATGAGAAAGAGGGTATTGCACAAGGGCAGACTTATTTTCCAGAAGCACTAGGCGAGCAACAATATTATGCGCCAACAGATCGGGGTTTAGAGATTAAAATCAAAGAAAAACTAGATCAATTAAGAGGTAAAAGATGAATGTACTACCAACGATTGCAGCAATCGGTATTGGTGCAACGATTGGCGCATCTATTCGTTATTATCTAACACAATTTATGAACACAACATTTGGTCCAGCTTTCCCTTATGGCACTTTAAGTGCGAATATTATTGGCTCGTTTTTGGCAGGCGTACTGGTGGTGATTGTTTTAGAAAAGGCCGCCCTACATGAGGCTTATCGATTGTTACTATTGATTGGCTTTACGGGTTCTTTAACCACGATGTCAACCCTATCTTGGGAGTCAATTGAGATGATGAGCCTAGGACATTACGGCCAAGCCAGTGTTAATATTTTATTAAATATTTTGCTGTCGTTATCAGCAGCAGGCGCTGGTGTGGTGCTTACGCGTTATTTAGTTGGTGCTCAATAGCGTCAAACAATACGCCGGCAATATTGAGATCAAATTGCGCATCAAGTTCACGAATACAGGTTGGGCTGGTGACGTTAATTTCAGTAATATAATCACCAATCACATCAAGCCCAACAAACATTAAGCCTTTGTCTTTTAAAGTAGGGCCAATTTGTTCACATAAATAGTAATCCCTATCACTTAAAGGTTGTCCGACGCCAGTGGCGCCTGCTGCCAAGTTGCCTTTAAAACTACCTTTAGCCGGCATGCGTGCTAGCGCGTAATCAATCGGTTTGCCATTAATAAGCAGAATGCGCTTATCGCCTTTGGCAATATCACTCAAGAATTCTTGAGTGAGGATTTGGCGTGTACCTTGGTGAGTTAAGTAATCGAGTATTTCGTCAATATTGTCGTCACCCTCACTCAGTTTAAAAATATCGTTACCACCCATACCATCCAGTGGCTTCACCACAACGGTTTTTTCTGTCTTAATAAAGGATTTAATTTGATCTATCTGAGGGCTAATCAGTGTTGATGGCATACAGTGCGCAAAGTTAAGTGCGAATAATTTTTCATTAGCATCACGTAGAGATTGCGGTTTATTAACAACCAGTACGCCAGCATTCTCAGCCTGTTCTAGTAAATAAGTAGCGTAAATGTAATCCATGTTAAAAGGTGGGTCTTTACGCATTAAGATGACATCAAACTCACTTAACTCTATGGCTTGATTGTGTTGTTTTTCAAACCAATTATCGACGTGATCAGTGACTGTGGTTTTTGATGCGTGGGCAAGAATTTTCCCTTGTTCGGCAAACAAGTCTGTTGTGTCGAAGGTATAAATTTCCCAACCACGACGTGAAGCCTCAAGCATCATCGCCAGTGAAGAATCTTTTTTTGGATTGATATTGGCAATATCATCCATCAGTACAGCGAGTTTCATGGTTCGTATTATACTTTGGATTAGGGTGTTGAAAGATAATCAAAAATCGGTACAATGACCCGCTTGAGGAGATATATTTGGCTTACACAACACTAACACTAACAAACGCTGGAACTGGAGAAGTGAAACACGCCCCTGTCGGTTTCTCTTGGACTTCGTTGTGTTTGTTCTTTTGTCCAGCTATTTATCGCCGTGATTGGAAGTCAGTGATACTGATGGCACCTTTGTGCATATTGACATTGGGGCTGGCAAATATTGTATTTTTCTTTACTTATAACAAGCTTTACGTTAAGCATTTGTTGGCAAAAGGTTATAAGATTAAAGTACATGGTGCAAGCCATGTTTCTAAATCTAGTCTTTAAAGATCGGCCGATTTTTAGTAAAGTCATTGAAATAACTTATATTTTTACTGGACAACGCCATCACAAGAGCGTATTATTGCCGCCTTTAGTGCGGGGTGGAGCAGTTCGGTAGCTCGTCGGGCTCATAACCCGAAGGTCATAGGTTCAAATCCTGTCCCCGCTACCAAAATTACGACCCCCTTTTTAGGGGGTTTTTATTAGGTTTTATTTGACGATTAAGTAATGGCAAAAGTTGCTGACAAAATTGAAGCATTAATCAACCCTGTGATTGTAGACATGGGCTACGAACTGGTGGGGATTGAATATGTTGCTAGCGGCAAGCACAGTATTCTGAGAATTTATATTGACTCAGATAACGGCATTGGTGTTGATGATTGCGAAGCAGTGTCAAGACAGATTAGTGCGATTTTGGATGTGGAAGACCCCATCACAGGCCAGTACAATTTAGAAGTATCATCGCCAGGTATAGAGCGTCCATTGTTTCATGTTGGGCATTATCAGCGCTTTTTGGGCCATGATATTAAACTACGATTGGTTAGACCAATTGATGGACAAAGAAAATTTAATGGCGCCATTGGCAGTGTTAGTGAAACCAACAATAGTATTGAATTAGTAACAGAATTAGGTCCAGTCATGCTGGATATTGAGTTAATTGAAAAGGCGAACTTAGTCGCCGACTTTTAAGCAGGAGAAAGACGTGGAAGGTAAAGAATTATTTTTAATGGTTGAGGCAATTTCTAATGAAAAGAACATTTCTAAAGAAGATGTACTTGAGTCTTTAGAAGAGGCATTGGCTGTTGCAACAAAGAAACGCAAAAACATTGATGCGCATGTTGAAATCGATAGAAAAACCGGTGAATTTAATACTTTTAGACAATGGATGGTGATTGAAGACGGTGAAAACTTTGTTGATGATGACGGCACCGAGTTTGATACAGAATTACACGTTCATGCAAAAGACGCCAATGGCGTAGCGGTTGATGATTTTGTACGTGAGCCAATAGAGACCGAAGAGTTTGGTCGTATCGCTGCTCAAGTTGTAAAACAAGTGATTATTCAAAAAGTACGCGAAGCGGAAAGAGAAGTGATTGTTGAAGACTACACCAAGCGTGTGGGCGAAGTGATTATGGTAACGGTAAAGCGTATTGACCGAGGCAATGCCTATGTCGATATGGGCGGTGTTGATGGCATGATTTCCAAGTTTGACTTAATTCCGAATGAATCGATTCGTAAAAATGATCGTCTAAGAGCCTACATTAAAGAAGTTAAATCAAGCCCACGCGGTGCGCAGATTTTCTTAAGTCGTACAGCGCCTGAGATGATGATCGAACTATTTGAGATGGAAGTGCCAGAGATTTCTGAAGGTGTGATTGAGATTATGGGCGGTAGTCGTGATCCTGGTTTACGTTCAAAATTAGCCGTTAAGGCAAAAGACAAGCGTCTTGATCCAATTGGCTCTTGTATTGGTATGCGTGGCGCACGTGTGCAAGCAGTATCAAATGAACTGAATGGTGAGCGTGTTGATATTATCCTTTGGGATGAAGATCCCGCACAGTTTGTGATTAACGCGATGGCGCCTGCTGAGGTTAGCTCTATCGTTGTTGATGAAGACAAAAATTCAATGGATATCGCCGTTGAGGAAGATCAGTTAGCACTCGCAATTGGCCGTGGTGGTCAGAATATTAAGTTGGCTTCACGCCTAACAGGTTGGAAACTTAATGTGATGTCAGTCGGTGAGTCAGACGACAAGCAAGCAGAAGAAAACCAAAAAGTTAGTGACAAACTAGCTGAACAGCTTGGCGTTGATTCTGAAGTAGCCGGCGTACTAATTGATGAAGGTTTTGGTAGTGTTGATGAAGTTGCTGATGCAGACGCAGCCAGCCTAGAAGGTATTGAAGAGTTTGACGCATCAATGGTTGAAGAATTACAAGAACGCGCTTCTGATGCACAATTAGTGCAAGCTCTAGGCGATGCAGAATCTTCTGAAGTGTTAATGAGTGTTGAAGGGGTTGATGAAGATTTGGCGCAAGCATTAATCGAAGCTGAAGTTGCAACCGTGGATGACCTAGCAGAATTGTCAATTGATGAGTTGTTAGATATTCAAGATATGGACACTGAGGCAGCATCGGCTGTTATTATGACCGCAAGAGAAAATGAAGGATGGTTTGATTAATTAAGTAAAGATAAAAAAACTTAATTAAAAACAAATAAAACAATAGGCAAGCATTATGGCACACACAGTTCAAACGTTATCTAAATTACTGAAAAAAACCCCGGAAGAGGTTGTTACGATTCTAGCGAATGCAGGCGTGAATGACAAAACGGTAGATTCTGAAATTTCAGCCGATGAACGTAAAATCTTGATGGGCAGTTTGTCAAAGCGCTCAAGTAGCAAATCTAACATGTCGGTTTCACGTAAGCCAAGCACCAAATCAAGCGCAAGCACGGGTGGTGTTAAAGTGCAGGTTAAGAAGAAACGTGTTAAGAAAACCCAAGCCCAAGCGAGTGAACCTGCTAATAATGAAGCAGCACTTAAAGCGCAAGCAGCCTTAGAAGCTGGTCGTGCAGCAGATGAAAAGCAATCAGCTCAAGATGCCAAGCGCCAAGAAATGACGCGCCTACAAAAAGAACAAGCACAAGCGCAAAAAGAGCAACAAGAGGCAGCAAAACAACAAGCAAAAGAACAGGCAACAAAGAAAGAAGCGCCTGCTGAAGAGAAAAAACCAAAGCGTTTGCGCAATACACCAGGTAAAGCCAATGGCCGTCAGCAGTTGCATGTGGCTAAGCACAACCCAAATCGTAAATTAAAGAAAAAAGACAGAACGCGTTTAAGCCAAAAAATTCAAGAAGAGCAAGCACAACACGGCTTCCAAAAACCGATTGAAAAAGTAGTGCATGAAGTGGCTATTCCTGAAAATATTAAAGTCCTTGATTTAGCACAAAAAATGACCACCAAAGCTGGAGAGGTATTAAAAGTACTAATGGGCATGGGCGTGATGGTAACGCTAAATGATGTGATTGACCAAGATACTGCGTTATTAGTGGTTGAAGAAATGGGCCACAAAGGTGTTGCTAGTAAAGAAGAGACTGTTGAGGACACGCTGATTGAAAAATCAAAAGCAACGGGTGATGAAAGCCCTAGACCACCAGTGGTTACAATTATGGGCCATGTTGATCATGGTAAAACTTCGTTATTAGACTATATTCGTAAGGCTAAGGTTGCCGATGGCGAAGCGGGTGGCATTACTCAACATATTGGTGCCTATCAAGTGCAGGCAAATGAGGGTGCAATTACCTTTATTGATACACCGGGACACGCAGCGTTTTCAAAAATGCGCTCTCGTGGTGCGAATTCAACCGACATTGTGATCTTGGTTGTTGCTGCTGATGATGGCGTTATGCCACAAACAATTGAGTCAATTAAACATGCACAAACAGCCGATGTTCCAATCATTGTTGCCATCAACAAAATTGACAAAGAAGGCGCAGACATTGATAAGATTAAGCAGGTGCTTTCAACTCATGATGTAATTTCAGAGGACTGGGGCGGGGATGTGATGATGATGCCAGTATCTGCACATACAGGTGAAGGTATTGATGCTTTACTAGATGCTATTACATTAACAGCTGAAGTATTAGAGTTTTCAGCAATGGCTAAAGGCCCGGCACACGGTATTGTATTAGAAGCGCGTCTTGAAAAAGGCCGCGGCAAAGTAACCACTATTTTGGTTCAATCAGGCACCTTGAAAAAAGGCGATATTATGATTGCCGGTTTAGAATACGGCAAGGTTAAACAAATTGTTAACGACCACGGCAAGGTATTAAAAGAAGCAGGCCCATCAACACCGGTTGAGGTGTTAGGCTTGTCTGGTGTGCCGGATTCAGGTGACGAAGTTTTGGTGGTAGAGTCTGAACGTAAAGCGCGTGAAGTAGCTGACTTTAGAAAAACACGTGATCGTGAAGCTGAATTACAAAGACAGCAGGCCTCAAAAATGGATAACTTCCTGCAGAAAATGGAAGAAGGTGATGTTTCCACGGTTAACGTCTTGTTAAAGTCAGATGTACGAGGATCAGCTCAAGCATTGGTAGAAGCACTAGAAGAATTATCAACTGATGAAGTGCGCGTAAAAGTGGTTTCAAGTGGTGTGGGCGGTATTAATAATACTGACATTACTCTGGCAGCAACCTCAGAGGCTTTAGTGCTTGGCTTTAATGTACGTGCGGATGCAGTAGCACGTAAGACAGCTGATAATGAAGGTGTGCGCATTGAATATTATTCGATCATCTATAACCTAATTGATGATGTTAAGGCGATTATGAGCGGACTACTTAGCCCTGAACTAAGTGAAAACATTATTGGTATTGCCAATGTGAAAGATGTATTTAAGTCACAGAAGTTGGGCGATATTGCCGGCTGTATGGTTGAAGAAGGCGTGGTTAGAAAAGATTCACCGATTCGTGTTTTGCGTGATAGCGTGGTTATCTATGAAGGTGAGTTAGAATCTCTAAGACGTTTCAAGGACGATGTTAAAGAAGTTAAATCGGGCACCGAATGCGGTATCGGCGTAGCAGGCTATAACGATGTTCAACCAGGTGATCAGATCGAAGTATTTGAGCGTGTTGAAACGGCGCGTAGTTTATAAAATACTAATTAATGGCAGAGCAACCTTCTTATCGAGTTGAACGCGTTAATGAATTGATTCGTCGTGAGTTGGTCATGCTGCTAAAAACAGCGATTAAAGACCCTAGATTACAGGCAGTGAGCGTGACTGATGTATTATCTAGCCGAGATTTAAGTAGCGCCAAAGTCTTCTACACTGTGCCAGAATCTGAACAAGCAACGGTTGAACCTTTACTCAATAAAGCCAGCGGATTTTTCCGTTCGCGTTTGTCTAAAACGCTAGATTTGCGTCACACACCAGCGCTTAAATTTATCTTTGATCCTGCGCCGAATACAGGTGCTAAAATTGAAGATTTGTTGTCTAAGTTGTAATCATTAGCCATGTCACGGCGCAATCCAAAAGGCAGAGAAATTAACGGTATTGTTTTGCTTGATAAAGACACAGGCTTAAGCTCGAACGCCGCCCTGCAAAAAGTTAAACGATTATTTTTTGCTAAAAAAGCAGGCCATACTGGCGCCCTAGACCCGTTGGCCAGTGGCATTTTGCCAATCTGTTTAGGACAGGCAACTAAGGTGGCAGGTTTTTTACTAGATGACGATAAGCGTTATTTTGTGCGCGGACAATTTGGGCAAACGACTGATACGCTCGACAGTGAAGGCGAAGTCATTAAAACCCAACCCTTTGAGCAGTTAACAGACAAAGAAATTCGCTTGGCTGTTAATCATTTTGTTGGCGATATTGAACAAGTGCCGCCAATGTATTCAGCTCTCAAAAAAAACGGACAACCTTTGTACAAATTGGCCAGACAAGGTGTTGAAGTTGACAGACCACCACGCCCAGTGACTATTCATCATATTGATTATCTGGGTTATGAAAATGGCGTTGTTAGTTTGGAAGTGTCTTGCTCTAAGGGTACCTATATTCGCACCTTGATTGCAGACATTGGTAATAAATTAGGCTGCGGTGCGCATGTGATTGAACTTAGACGTACAGGTTTTGCTCATATTGACATTGGTCAAACGATTAAATTTTCAGACTTGGAAAATCTGGCTAGCGATAATTATCAAAGGCTGGATGAAAAAATATTTGCTACCGAAGAGATGTTGCCAAATTTTGATAGTATTTATCTTGATGAGCAACAAACCACTGACATTAAGAACGGCAGATCTATCACTTCTAGTGGGCAAGGCCCATTAGAAATCATTAAGTTGTTTGATAACCATAAACAATTTTTAGGCATTGGTGAGCCAGATAAAGAGGGTGACATCAAACCCAAGCGATTATTCATTTAAGAATTGACTATAATTTAAATTATGAATACTGGAGATAACAAAAAAAACGCCTTGATTGGTTATGGTTTTGACGAAAACCTAATGCGTAGTGTTAAAGGTGATAAGAGTCTGCGTGACAGCGTATATAACCGTGAGCGCACACTTAACTTAGTCGATGAAAACATAGACGAATTATTAGAGGTTATTTTATTCTTGTTGTTATCAACTGGTGTTTACCGAATTGTTATTGGGCTTAATAATGGCGAAATTAAGACTTCATCGGTGTTTGACCCGTTCAATGTTGAAATACATTTAGCTGAAAACTTACTAGTGCCAGATTATGTTTTTAACCATTTTGGTGTTATTACTCTTGATGAAAAAGAAGCTTTGATTAAACGCTACTATCATATGCTTGAGCATGACCATGCTTTTGAATATCTTTCACCTGACTGGCAAGAGGCTTTTCATGCACGCAATGAAATTATGAAGCAACTTACAGATGAAGATGAACTTAGGTACATCATTGAACACATTCCTGCTTTACGTAATTTAGAAGGTTATTACTTGCGTTCAGCAGTGATTAATTTATTTAATTCAACAATTTCTATGTCATTTAATTGTGATGGCACGCAAATTATGTCACACAAGAAATTTAGAGAATTTATCGAAGAATACGTATAGGAAAAAATATGAAAGTTTTAGTTATTGGTGCGGGTGGTCGTGAACATGCACTTGCTTGGCAATGTGCCAAGTTTGACGAAGTAATAGAAGTATTCGTTGCACCAGGCAATGCGGGCACAGAGCTAGAAAGTAAGCTCACCAATATCAATGTTGGCTCAGAAGATATTGACGGACTCATTAATTTTGTGAAAGACAATCAAGTTGATTTGACGATTGTTGGCCCTGAAGCGCCACTGGTGATTGGTGTGGTTGATCGTTTTCAAGAACAAGGGCTAGCTATTTTTGGCCCAACTCGGAATGCTGCACAACTCGAAGGCTCCAAGGCATTTTGTAAAGACTTCTTGGGTCGCAACAACATTCCAACGGCTTTTTATGATGTCTTTACTGAGGTGTTGCCCGCCATTAAATATGTTCAAGAAAAAGGCACACCGATTGTGATTAAGGCAGATGGTTTGGCAGCAGGCAAAGGCGTGATTATTGCCAATACTGAGGCTGAGGCGGTTGACGCTATTAACGATATGCTTGAAGGCAATCGGTTTGGCGAGGCTGGATCTCGTGTGGTGATTGAAGAGTTTTTGAGTGGTGAAGAAGCGAGTTTTATTGTTATGGTAGATGGTAAAAATATCTTGCCAATGGCGACTTCTCAAGACCACAAAGCCCGTGATAATGGCGACAAAGGCCCCAATACAGGTGGCATGGGCGCTTACTCCCCTGCACCAATTGTTACTGATGAGATTTTTCAATCAGTCATGAATACAGTGATTCAACCAACGGTTGAGGGTATGGCAGCTGAGGGTAATGCGTATACAGGCTTTTTGTATGCAGGGCTGATGATTGACCAAAAAGGCAACTCTAAAGTTTTAGAATACAACTGTCGATTTGGTGATCCTGAAACACAGCCAATTATGATGCGCTTACAATCAAACTTAGCAGACTTGTGCCTCTTGGCCACCAAAGGTCAGCTTGATCAGGCCACTATACAGTGGGATAAACGCTCAGCCATGGGTGTGGTATTAGCGGCTAATGGCTATCCAGATGCTTATCCATCAGGCGAGGTGATTGGCTTGCCAGCTGATAGCAGTGATGCAAAAGTTTTCCATGCTGGCACTAAAATGGACAACAACTCAGTGGTCACCAGTGGTGGTCGTGTGCTTTGCGCAACCGCACTTGGTAACGATACGCTAGATGCACAAACGAATGCTTACGACTTGTTAGCCAAAATTGACTGGGATAATGCCTACTATCGAACTGACATTGGTTTTAAAGCGATTAAGTGATTATTGTTGGCGTAGATGAAGCAGGCCGTGGCCCACTCGTAGGGTCTGTCGTGGCTGGCGCTGTCATCATGCCAAAAGATTTTGACTTACCTGAGCTCACCGATTCAAAAAAACTCAGTGAGAAAAAACGAGAAACCCTATATCAATTAATTACTGATCAATGTCAGTGGTCGGTGGGCGAATCAACCCCACAAGAGATTGATGAAATTAATATTCTGCAAGCAACCATGCTGGCCATGAAACGTGCAGTAGAAAATCTAAACATCAAATATGACCAGGTATTGGTGGATGGTAACCGCTGTCCACAGCTAGACAATTGCACCGCGATTGTTAAGGGCGATTTAACCGAGCCGGTGATTTCTGCTGCATCGATTATTGCCAAAGTAACACGCGATAGACAAATGATTAAGCTAGATACACAGTATCCAGAATATGGCTTTTCCAAGCACAAGGGTTATGGCACCAAAGTCCATTTAGAAGCATTACAAACCCATGGCGCGATTAAGCACCAACATCGATTTTCGTTTGCCCCTATTAAAAAGCTAGTTGATTAAAACGGCGTACCTTCAGTATTAGCACCTAGGGCTCTAAGCTGTCTTTTTAACTCTGCTTTTTTTGCATCAAGTTCAGCCTGCTGTTTTTTGAGCTCTGCCGCTTTTTGTGCATCAATCTCTCTTTGTTTGTCGCGTTCAATTTCTGCGGCTGGACGTGTTTTTAAGTAATCAAAAAGCTTAACCACTTTTTTTACGCCTTTGGCCTTAGCGGCTGTTTTTGCGGCTTTATCAGCTTCACGTTTAGTGATTTCACCCATCAGATAAACCACTTGGTTTTCGGTCATTACTTTTACATGGGTAGGATGGAAAACCTCTTGGTCATGAAATAGCACCTCAACTTGTGCGGTAATCGCGCCGTCTTTCATACGGCTCAAATAACCACTATTTGGTCCAACAACAATTTCATTAATGACTTTTTTAATTTTCGGATCAACGACTTGTATTTGCTTAATAATATAGCTACGCAAATCATTACTTGGTGCCTCGCCCGTGGCTAATACAATACGATCAAACGACATAAAATTAACGTGCGCATCTTTTAGTTTTGCATCTTCAGTTGCCCAAGCTAAGAGTCTAAGCCCAATGGTTTTGTCATCAATCATCTCGCCTGTGGTGCGTCTTTCATTAACAACTGAGACCGCAGTACTGACAGTCGATGCCGTGCTAACAACGCAACCACTCAGTAAGATTGAATTAAGAATAAGGGTTGATAAAAGCAGTGTTTTTTTCATCATGGGTTAGGCCTCGAAAGCATTTTTTATCCAGTTAATTGTAGGATATTTTAAATCAGATTCTACACCAACAACATCAAACCGACAGATAAATTCTTGATACTTTGAATATTGTTGAAGATAGTGCTGCGCGGTACGAATCAGTTTATTTTGTTTGTGCTGGTCAACCGTATCAGTGGCTGAGCCAAATTGATTATTTTGACGATAACGAACTTCAACAAAAACTAATGTCTGTTCTGATTTATCAAGCATAATAATGTCTATTTCACCACATTTAGTTAAATAGTTTTGTTCGATCAGTTGCAGGCCGTTTTCTTGTAAATGGGCCAGCGCTAAGTTTTCCGCTTGATTGCCGGTTTGTCGTTTAAAGCTAAACATGTTTTATGTCGTTATATATTGTTGCCACACCAATTGGAAATTTAGATGATATCACCTTTAGGGCGATTGAAACGCTAAATACTGTTGACGTAATTTTGGCGGAAGACACCCGTCATAGCAAACGACTGCTTGATCATTACAATATCACCACACCAATGCGTGCATTTCATGAGCACAACGAAACCCATAAAACAGCTGGCGTTATTGATGAATTACTCAGCGGTAAAAACATCGCACTGATTAGCGATGCGGGCACGCCACTGATTAGCGACCCTGGTTATGTGTTGGTGAGTGAGGCCAAAAAAGCAAACATTGATGTGGTGCCAATTCCTGGACCAAGTGCCATTATTAGCGCTTTGTCTGTTGCCGGTATGGCCAGCGACCGCTTTAGTTTTTTTGGGTTTTTACCCGCCAAACAAACCGCAAGGGTCAAGGCAATACAAGCCAGTGCGCATTTGGATGAAACCGTTATTTTTTACGAATCTCCTAAGCGCGTCTTAGCTTGCCTGTTGGATTGTCAATCTGTATTGGGCAATGAGCGTGTGGTTTGCTTAGCCAAAGAAATTACCAAATCATTTGAAACCATTAAAACCGACACATTGCCCAATTTGATTGATTATTTACAAGCGGATGATGCCCACCAAAAAGGCGAGTTTGTTATTTTAATATCGGGCGTTGATAAGGACGACAAAGTTGCAGGCGAAGAACAACTAGATAAAATTTTACCCATTTTGCTTGCTGAAATGGGCGCCTCAAAAGCGGCAAAATTAGCCGCCAAAATAACAAACATCGATAAAAAGCACTGTTATCAGCGTGCAATTGATTTATAGGGAAAAGCCATGAACTTCTATACTCGACATATTTTCTTTTGTAATAATCAGCGCAAAGACGGCAAGGCTTGTTGTTCACAGCTCGGCGCTAAGCAGATGTATCGTTATGCCAAAGACAAATGCCGTGATCAATCAATGCTTGGTGAGGGGAAAATCGGTGTGAGTGAGTCGCGTTGTTTGGGCCGATGTGAGCACGGTCCAGTGGCAGTGGTGTATCCTGATGATGTTTGGTATCAATACATCGATGAAGACGATATTGATGAAATCATCACCGAGCATTTGCTTGGTGGCAATGCAGTAAAACGACTACAAATTAAGTAGTTTTTCTGCTAAATCTCGTGTTTTTTGCTCCATTTCAAAAATTTGCGAATTATTTTCAATCATATCGGTCGGTAATTTTTCTGCCAAATCTAGGCGTTGTTCTCGGCTAGCTTGTGCCGATATCATGCTTTTTGCCAGTTTTTCATCAATATTTTTACGTTTTAACAGTCTTTTTAGCTGGTTTTGCTCATCGCAATCCACCACAATGGCCCGATCGAACAAATGAGACAGATTTTGCTCCACTAATAATGGCACTTCAACGATAACCAACGGTTTACCCAGTTTTTTGATGTCCATTTGCATTTTTTCCAATATTTTTGGATGCAAAATCTCTTCAATCATTTGTTGATTGTCTTTATTTTCAAATAATTGTTGACGCAACACTTCTCGATTAAGCGATCGATCTTTATTGAGAATATCATTACCAAAGTGTGCCACAAGCTCCGACAATCCCTGAGTATTAGGCTCAACAACTTCTCGAGCAATCACATCAAGATCAATAACAGGCAGGTCTATTTTTTTAAAAACTTGGCTAACACTTGATTTGCCACAAGCGATACCACCAGTGAGTGCAATTTTTATGGGATTCATAGTTATGTATTCTAGCAATTACTTTATAAAAATGCATTTTTTTTTGAGTAATACTTGACAAAAATATTAAACTTTTAGATAATTCATCAAATTTCTATTGTTTTGATATAGTTTTAAGGATTTATAAGATATGAGTAAAGTTAAGAATAATGACCTTCAGGACCATGGTTCTGCTGCTTTTAGGAAAGAATATGTAGGTAGAGATCTTCAGGCCGGTGTGATCACCGCAACAATGGCGATTCCATTATCAATTGGTATTGCGTTAATGTCTGATTACCCAATTCAAGTGGGTCTAGCAACAGTTGCTTTTGCTTCATTTATTGGTTTCTTATTTGCATTATTCCGCCCTGGTAACTTTATTGGTGCACCAGGTATTGCAGCAGGATTGGCGCCTATTTTGGCCATGGGTGTTGCCACGTTCGGGATTGAGAATATGGCTTTTATTATTTTCATGACTGCCACCTTCCAGGCAATCATATGGAAGTTTGATTGGCAACGCTATTTACTTCAGGCTGTTCCAACTTACTTAGTTGAAGGCTTGTTGGCCGGTATCGGTTTAAAAATTGCACTTAAATTTTTACCATTTTTATGGATGTTACCTGTCGGTATGGCAGCGTCAGAAGAGTTTTGGAATGCAGATCGTATCACTGTTGTTGTGCTTTCAATTGCAGGTGCAGCGATTTTCCTAACATTATTTAAAATATACAAAGACACTAAACCTGCGATGCCATATTTTGCGTTAATAATCTTAGGTATTGTTGCTGCACAGTTCGTTGATGTTAAGATGTTAAAAGTAGAGGATGTTAATTTTGCGCTTGGTTTGCCGATTCCTGATTTTGATACGGCTTATATGTGGATATATGCAATCTTCTTCGCGTTAATGCTTGCGGTCGTAGATGTAATCGAGCAGGTGATGAGTAACGCAGCGATTGAAAAAATTGATCCACTAGAAAGGCCTTGTAATAGTAACAACAGTTTGCTTTCTATTTGGGTATCTAATATGGGTGCAAGCTTCTTTGGTGGTATGACTAACCTTGATGGTTTAGCCAAGAGTTCGACAAATAAACTTGCAGGCGCCTATACTAAATTATCTGTTTTAGTGATTGGTCTGGTGATCACATTTTTTGTATTTAACTCACATTATCTTGATCATCTACCTTACTTTGCATTGGCAATTATTATGGCGTTTGTGGGTATTAAAATGATATTGGGCTTACTCCATGTGGCACAGTTCGGTCCGTATGCACTACTACTCGGCTCTTTGTGTGGCGCCTTGGTTTTTAAGATCGGTATTTTTGAAGGCCTAATAGTTACACTGGTGCTCCATGCTATTATTAACTACGTTATCTTTTCCAAGATTGAGAACAAACCTACTGGCGCGATTGTCCGCCATTATTTTGATCGATTTAAAGATGATGAAACAAACGTCAACTAGTCTAACAAGATAGTTAGTTAGGATTTTATACGACTGATTATTTTGATAATCATAGGCAACGATAACAATATATTATTTGTTGCCTATTGACTTTATCTGCAAATCTCCCGATAATACACGCTCTTTTGGTTATGTAGCTCAGCTGGTTAGAGCACAGCATTCATAATGCTGGGGTCGGTGGTTCAAGTCCACCCATAACCACCACTTTTCTGTTGCATCTTTTCCCCTTGCGCTGTGTTACACTTATCGCTCACTATGTCATATAGTTTATCTATACTCCCGCGTTCGCTCTGTCGTCTGCCTTGTGCAAGAAAAAAATATTGGCACAAAAGACTGGCCAAATTAAGATAGAAATGTCTCATGAATAACCAAGATTTAAAAAAGGGTTTTGAGCCTCCCCTTTTAAAAGTAGTCTCCATAAAATAGAGTTACATCGAAGTGTCGAATTAGGATTTTTCGTTTTAATTTCCACTTCTTGCTAACAATGTATACAATACTTTTATGCATTATTCTACATTAACCCTATTGTTGTTTATTTCTACGTTAGTTCAGGCTGGATATCCAGAGGGCTTTCAAGCTTTTATGGAAGGCGATTATGAAACTGCCTTTATTGAGTACAAATCAGAGGCAGAGAAGGGCAATGCTTTTGCGCAAGCTGATTTAGCTGACATGTATTATCATGGTGTTGGGGTTAAGCAAGATGACGCGCAAGCACTTAAATGGTTTAAAAAAGCGGCCGATCAGTCACATTCTAGAGCCCAATATAATTTAGGCACAATGTATGAAAATGGTAAAGGCGTTAAGCAGGATTACGATCAAGCGATTAAGTGGTGGTGTGTAGCATCAGATCAAGGTCATTATGGTGCTGAATATAATATTGCTATGATGTTTTATAAGGGTACTGGCGTGCCAAAGGATCGTGAAGAAGCGGCCAGGAGAATATTGAAGGTAGCCAAAAAACATCTGCCAAGTGCTCAATACCTCATGGGCATCATGTATATGAATGGCGATGGAATTGACAAGAGTCGCTCTCAAGCAGAATTTTGGCTCAAAAAAGCCTACAAAAATGGAGATAACGAGATCAGTAATGCTGCCAAGAAAGCTCGAGAAGAAATGAATTACAGAAAACCAAGAATAAAATTGTTTTGACTCGCAAACTCTAATAATTATCTAAGAACTGTGTTTTCGCCTGTTTCTTTCACAACTAGATAGAGTGCAGCATTCATAATGCTGGGGTCGGTGGTTCAAGTCCACCCATAACCACCACTTTTCTGCTGCATCTTTTTCCCTTGCACTGCGTTACACTTATCACTCACTCAGTCATATAGTTTATCTATACTCCCTCGTTCGTTCTGTCGTGTGCCTTGTGCAATAAAAAAATACTTGTGTAATAGACACATGGTATGATATATTCATACTATTAGAAAACAGGTAAAACAACATGTTAAGAAAAACAATTACTGTGACGCAGCAGCAAGATGCTTGGATTAAGTCCCAAATCAAATCGGGTCAGTACGGTAACGATAGTGAATACATGAGAGATCTTGTGCGTAAAGATCAAGAGCATAAGCAAAAATTATCCGCCTTGCGCTCAGCCCTTAAAGAGGGTGAAGATAGTGGGATAAGCGCCTTGTCAATGAATGATATTTTAGTTAAAGCCAAAAAGAAGTTTGATATAGATGGTTAGCTTATCTTCTAAAGCAATAGAAGATATTGAGAGTATTATTGATTACACTGTAAAAAGCTTTGGTTATGACGCTATGCTGGCATATCATAGCTCACTAGAAGGGTGTTTAAAAATCCTGTCAGACAATCCCAATATCGGTTTGAATTATGATCATGTTGGTTTAGGTTATCTTGGTTTTTACCATCGCTCTCACGTGGTTTTTTATAAAGAAAAAGACAACGATATTTTTATCATTCGTATTTTGCATAAGAGTATGGATGTCCCACAACATTTTGATTAAGTAATAAAAAATCCTCTTTTTAAGAGTTATAACCGCCCTCTAATTCCTTATTGCAATAGGCACTATCAAGTGGCTTGATTGAAGCGTATTTTTTACGTATAATTGTTCAGTTTTTGTTCGAGGAAATTATATGCCATCACGCAGAGATCTAGCAAACGCAATTCGTGCTTTAAGCATGGACGCCGTTCAAAAAGCAAATTCAGGCCACCCGGGTGCACCAATGGGTATGGCGGATATTGCACAAGTACTTTGGAACGACCACATGAAGTACAACCCAACAAGTTCTAAGTGGGCTGATCGCGATCGTTTTGTATTGTCAAACGGCCACGGTTCAATGCTAATGTACTCGTTATTACACTTAACAGGTTTTGATTTAAGCATGGACGATATTAAAGATTTCCGTCAATTGCATTCTAAGACTGCAGGCCATCCAGAGTATGGTTATGCTGATGGTATTGAAACAACAACAGGTCCATTAGGTCAAGGCATCACTAACGCAGTCGGTATGGCGATTGCCGAACGTACTTTAGGCGCTCAATTTAACAAGCCAGGTCACACAATTGTTGATCATAACACTTATGTATTTATGGGTGATGGTTGTTTAATGGAAGGTTTGTCACATGAATCATGTGCTATGGCTGGTGCATTAGGTTTAGGTAAGTTGATTGCATTTTGGGATGATAATGATATTTCTATCGATGGCCATATTGGCGATTGGATGGAGCGCGGCGTTCCAGGACGTTTTAATTCATACGATTGGCATGTAATAGCAATTGATGGTCATGATTCTGACGCAATTAACAATGCAATCAATGAAGCCAAAGCAGTAACAGACAAACCAAGTTTAATTTGTTGTAAGACAACGATTGGTTTTGGTTCTCCGAATCTTGCTGGCACACACGATTGTCACGGCGCACCATTAGGCGACGAAGAAATTGCAGCAACACGCAAGCAATTAGGCTGGGATCACGCACCATTTGAGATTCCTGCTGACGTATATGAAGGCTGGGATCATAAAGCACAAGGTGCTGCTGATGAATCAGCTTGGAATGACGCATTTGCAGCTTATAAGGGTGAATTCCCTGCAGAGGCAGCAGAGTTTGAACGTCGTATGGCGGGTACATTACCAGCAAACTTTGAAGTGGAAATGGATAAGTTTATTGCGCAAACGCAAGAAGAAATGCCAAACATTGCATCACGTCAAGCGTCACAAAAAGCGATTGAAGCGATGGGTCCATTACTACCAGAAATGTTTGGTGGTTCAGCTGACTTAACGGGTTCTAACTTAACTAACTGGTCAGGTACGGTTAAAGTGAATGCTGATAATGCTAACGGCAACTACATCTCTTGGGGTGTACGTGAATTTGGTATGGCACACATGATGAACGGTATGGTTCTACATGGTGGTTTCAAAGTTTACGGTGCAACCTTCTTTATGTTTATGGAATTCATGCGTAACGCGTTACGCATGTCAGCCCTAATGAAGATCGGCACCATTTATGTTTACACACATGACTCTATCGGTCTGGGTGAAGATGGCCCTACGCACCAGCCAGTTGAACAAATGGCAACGATGCGTATGATCCCTAACTTCCAGTCTTGGAGAGGTTGTGATGCAATCGAATCAGCCGTATCTTGGAAGATGGCAATCTTAAGAGGTGATGCGCCAACTGGCTTGGTGTTCTCACGTCAAGCATTGACACCAATGGAGCGTACTGCAGAGCAAGTCGCTAACATTGAAAAAGGTGGTTACGTACTTAAAGATTGTGATGGTGATGCAGATGTTATCTTTATTGCAACAGGCTCTGAAGTTGGTTTGGCAGTGGAAGCAGCTGAAGCGATGGATGCAAATGTACGCGTGGTTTCAATGCCTTGTACGAATGCATATGATGAGCAAGATCAAGCCTATAAAGATTCTGTGTTAACACCAGGTACTAAGCGTGTTGCAATTGAAGCAGGCGTTGGTGACACGTGGTATAAGTACATTGGTCTAGATGGCGGTTTAGTTTGTATGACAACCTTTGGTGAATCTGCACCAGCAGGTGACTTGTTCAAAGAATTTGGCTTTACAGTAGATAACGTTGTTGCAACTGCTAAATCAGTAATCGGTTAAATAAAGAATTAAACAAAGGGGTTGCATGCAACCTTTTTGTTTTGATAAAAATTACATCCTTTTGATGTAATCGTAATAAAAGTAAATAGGAGTAAGAAGAAAATGGCAATTAAAGTAGGTATTAACGGTTTTGGTCGTATTGGTCGCATGGTGTTTCGTGCAATCGCAAAAGATTTTCCAGAATTAGAAGTAGTCGGTATTAACGACTTATTAGACAATGATTACTTAGCATACATGCTAAGATATGACACAGCACACGGTCGTTTTGACGGTGAAGTAGCTGTTGAAGGTGATAACTTTGTTATCGACGGCAAGAAAATTCGTCTTTCAGCTGAGCGCAACCCTGCAGATTTAGCATGGGGCGACATCGACGTAGATGTAGCAATTGACTGTACTGGTTTCTTCTTAACTGAAGAGTCTTGTCAGGCACACATTGATGCTGGTGCTAAGAAGGTAGTTCAATCAGCGCCTTCTAAAGACGGTACACCAATGTTTGTATACGGTGTTAACCATACTGAGTACGCAGGTCAGGCAATTATTTCAGCGGCATCTTGTACAACTAACTGTTTAGCGCCAATTGCTAAAGTTATCAATGATAACTGGGGCTTAAAGCGTGGTTTAATGACAACAGTTCACGCATCAACTGCAACACAAAAAACAGTTGACGGTCCTTCAATGAAAGACTGGAGAGGTGGTCGTGCAGTATTTGAAAACATCATTCCTTCATCAACGGGTGCTGCTAAGGCAGTAGGTGTAGTATTACCAGAGCTTAACGGCAAACTAACTGGTATGGCTTTCCGTATTCCTTCAGTTGACGTTTCAGTAGTTGATCTAACTTGTGAGTTAGATAAGCCTGCAACTTACGAAGAAATTTGTGGTGCAATCAAAGAAGCTTCAGAAGGTTCAATGAAAGGTACATTACAGTACACAGAAGACATGGTGGTTTCATCAGATTTCCGTGGTGTAAGTGCTTCTTCAATTTTCGACGCTGGCGCAGGTATCGCACTTGACGACACGTTTGTGAAAGTTGTTTCTTGGTACGATAACGAGTATGGTTACACTTGTAACATGCTTCGTTTAGTTGAGCATATTGCTTAATTAATAAAAAATTACGGCTCGCTAATACGGGCCGTGTTTTTATGTCAGATTTATATATTCGAGACTCTCAACTTAGTGTTGAAGAAGTTATTGAAAATTTAAAAGAAGCCGTTCCAAACAATCAGTTTGGAATTTTGCATTCTTACAATATTAAACAAACACTGGCTGGTAAAGGCCATGAGTTGACACAAGAATGTCACGTGTTTGAGGTTTGTAACCCAAAGGTTGCAAAAGATATCCTTGAGAAGGATATGAATTTGGCAACAGTGTTGCCGTGCCGAATTTCGGTATATACACAGGATGGCGCTACCAAAGTTGGATTAGCTCTACCCTCTAAACATATTACTCAACTGTCAGATGCCGATGACTTATCATCACTAATCGAGCCAGTTGAACAGAGTCTGATTAAAATTATTGATCAGTCAGTTGCATAAATAAGTAGGAGAATATTATGTCAGTTATCAATTTATCAGATTTAGAATTAAGCTCAAAGAAGGTATTGATCCGTCAGGATCTTAATGTGCCTATTAAAGATGGCGTGGTTACCAGTGATAAGCGAATTAAAGCCTCATTGCCAACCATTGAAATGGCGATGAAACAAGGTGCTAAAGTGATGCTAATGTCACACCGCGGTCGTCCAGTTGAAGGCGAGGCGAGTGATGAATTTACTTTACAACCTGTTGCTGATCGTTTAACAGAACTATTAGGCGTTAATGTGCGTTTAGAAACGAACTGGTTAGACGGTGTTGAAATGAATGATGGCGACGTTGTGCTTTGTGAAAACGTACGTTTTAATGTAGGCGAGATGTCAAATGACGACGACCTATCTAAGCGCATGGCAGCGATGTGTGATATTTTTGCCATGGATGCTTTTGGTACGGCACACCGTGCACAAGCTTCAACTCATGGTGTGGCTAAGTATGCACCGGTTGCCTGTTCTGGTCCGTTGTTATCAGGCGAGCTAGAGGCATTAGGTAAAGCATTAGACAACCCTAAGCGCCCAATGGTGGCGATTGTTGGTGGCTCTAAAGTATCAACTAAATTAACCGTGCTAGAATCTTTGTCTAAGATTGTAGATCAATTGGTTGTTGGTGGCGGTATTGCTAACACCTTTATTGCAGCACAAGGCTACAATGTTGGTAAATCGCTTTGTGAACATGATTTAATCCCTACAGCGAAAAAATTAATGGAAGATTGTGAAATCCCAGTACCGACTGATGTGGTTTGTGGCAAGGAATTTTCAGAAACAACACCAGCAGAAACTAAATCTGCTGATACGGTCGAGGATGATGACATGATGTTTGATATTGGCCCAGATTCAGCTGCACAATTAGCGGAGATTATGAAAAACGCAGGCACTATTGTTTGGAATGGCCCAGTAGGCGTGTTTGAATTTGATCAATTTGAAGGTGGTACCAAAACATTGGCGATGGCGATTGCTGAATCTGATGCATTTTCAATTGCAGGTGGTGGCGATACATTAGCAGCAGTTGATAAGTACGATATTGAAAGTAAAGTGAGCTATATTTCAACTGGCGGTGGCGCATTCTTAGAATTTTTAGAAGGCAAAAAATTACCAGCAGTAGAAATTTTAGAGCAAAGAGCAGCGGAGTAAAACTTGGCAAGAAGAACCAAAATATTAGCAACACTCGGCCCGGCAACGGATAAAGAAGGTGTATTAGAAAGCATTTTGTCTGCAGGCGTGAACGTGGTTCGCATTAACTTCTCACATGGTAGTGAAGAAGAACATCTAGGCCGTGTAAAAGCGGTACGTGAATGGGCGCAAGCTAACAATACTTATGTAGGTGTTTTAATGGACCTGCAAGGACCAAAAATACGTACCGCTTGTTTTAAAGACGGCATTAAAATCCAGCTTAATAATGGCGATTCTTTTGCTTTAGATGCTGATATGGATGAATTATCAGGCAATCAAGAATCTGTTGGTATTGCTTACAAAACACTACCTCAAGAAGTTAAACCAGGCAATGTATTGTTGTTAGATGATGGTAAAGTAGTTTTAGAGGTAACCAGTGTTGAAGGAAATAAAATCAACACAGTAGTGACTCAGGGCGGGCCTTTATCTGACAAGAAGGGAATTAACCTTCGCGGTGGTGGCTTGTCAGCTAATGCGCTCACTGAAAAAGACAAAAAAGACATTTTAATCGCGGCCAAAGCCAAAGCTGATTATGTGGCATTATCATTTCCAGTAAGTGGCGATGATGTGCGTGAAACTAAAACGCTATTAGCAGCAGCAGGTGCACATGCTGGTGTTATTTCTAAGATTGAACGTGCTGAATCCTTAATAAAAGAAACTATTTTAGATATTATCGAAGAATCAGCGGGCATTATGGTGGCGCGTGGTGATCTCGGTGTTGAGATTGGTGATCCACAACTGCCAGCACAGCAAAAGCGTTTAATTAAATTGGCCAGATCAAATGATCGTATTGTGATTACAGCAACACAAATGCTAGAGTCAATGATTACTAACCCAATTCCAACGCGTGCTGAAGTATTTGATGTGGCAAACGCCGTACTTGATGGTACCGATGCAGTCATGCTATCAGCAGAAACAGCAGCAGGAGACTACCCTGAAAATGCAGTCAAAACGATGCATGATGTTTGTTTAGAAACTGAAAAAAATCCAATTGCCAAAACTTCTCATCACCGATTGCATGAGAATTTCCAAGCGATTGACGAAACCATTGCGATGAGTACTATGTATGCAGCTAATCACCTAGGGGTTAAAGTGGTTGCTGCACTCACAGAAACTGGAAAAACAGCCTTGTGGATGTCGAGAATGAGCTCAAATATTTCAATTTTTGCAATGAGTGATAATGTGCAAACATTACGTAAAGCGACATTGTATCGTGGTGTTTATCCGTGCGGTATTGAAAAGGCCAGTGCCAATGATTGGTCTCAAGTAAATGATATCGTTGTTGAAACACTGAAAAATAACAAGGTTGTAGAAGATGGAGATTTGGTAGTATTGACCAAGGGTATGTATAAAGATAAATCAGGTGGAACCAATATGATGAAGATTCTTCATGTGGGCGACACTAACTATTAAGAAGTAATAAAGTAAAGGAGAAAAAATATGTTAATTTCATTAAGAGAATTATTAGATCACGCAGCAGAAAATGGTTATGGAATGCCTGCGTTTAACGTAAACAATATGGAGCAGGTGCATGCAATCATGGAAGCCGCAGATAGAACTAACTCGCCAGTTATTATGCAGGGTTCTGCTGGTGCTAGAGGTTATGCAGGTGAGCCGTTCTTACGTCACTTAATTATTGCAGCAACTGAAATGTACCCACACATCCCAGTAGTAATGCACCAAGATCACGGCTCAGAGCCAGCAGTATGTTTGCGTTCAATCCAGTCAGGTTTCTCATCGGTAATGATGGATGGATCGTTAGAAGCAGATTGTAAAACACCAGCTTCATTTGAGTACAACGTTGCAGTAACTGCTGAAGTTGTGAAAATGGCACACGCAGGTGGTGTCTCTGTAGAAGGCGAGCTGGGTTGTTTAGGCTCACTTGAAACAGGTGAAATGGGCGAAGAAGATGGCCATGGTGCTGAAGGTAAATTAGACCTTGATATGCTATTAACTTCTGTTGAAGAAGCTGCTGATTTTGTTAAAGCAACTAATGTTGATGCCTTAGCAATCGCAATTGGTACTTCGCACGGTGCCTACAAATTTACTAAAGAGCCAGATGGTGAAATTCTACGTATTGACCGTATTAAAGAGATTCATGAGCGTTTGCCAAACACACACTTAGTGATGCATGGATCTTCTTCAGTGCCACAAGACTGGTTAGAAATCATTAATTCGCATGGTGGCGATATGGGTCAAACTTATGGTGTTCCGGTATCTGAAATTCAAGAAGGTATTAAGAATGGCGTACGTAAAGTAAACATTGATACAGATCTACGTATGGCCTCAACGGGTGCAGTGCGTAAGCATTTGATTGAAAATACATCAAACTTTGATCCGCGTAAGTTCTTAAAAGATTCAACGGTTGCAATGTCTGAAATCTGTGCTGCACGTTTTGAAGCGTTCGGTTCAGCTGGTCAGGCGGACAAAATCAAAGTATCTTCATTAGATACAATGAGTCAAAGATATGCTTCAGGTGAGTTAGACGCTAACATTAAGTAAGCTGCTAAACATCAAGCTTGAAAGGCTCGTTTTTATAACGGGCCTTTTTTGTTTTCAGGTGATACAATAAATCATGCAAATTAATAAGCATTACTCAGTAATCGTGATTGGCGGTGGTCATGCCGGCACAGAAGCTGCCTTGGCTTCTGCACGTATGGGTGTGAGTACGCTATTAATTACGCATAATATTGAAACACTTGGCCAAATGAGTTGTAACCCAGCTATTGGCGGTATTGGTAAAGGCCATTTGGTGAAAGAAATTGACGCCATGGGCGGTGCGATGGCAACGGCTATTGACAAGGCTGGCATTCAATTTAGAACTTTGAATGCTTCTAAAGGGCCAGCGGTTCGCGCAACTCGAGCACAGGCAGACCGTGTTTTGTACAAAGCAGCCATTCGTTATATTTTAGAAAACCAAGACAACCTATCTTTATTCCAGCAAGCGGTCGATGATCTGATTATTGAGAACGATGTGATTAAGGGCATTAAAACCCAAATGGGTTTAAGCTTTATGGCTGACAAGGTCATCTTGACTTCGGGTACGTTTTTGGGCGGTGTGATTCACATTGGTCAGTCTAATTTTGAAGGCGGTAGAGCGGGCGATGCACCTTCAAATGCATTATCAAGAACGCTTCGAAATTATGACTTGGGTGTGGGCAGGTTAAAAACCGGCACACCACCAAGGCTAGATGGCAGAAGTATTGACTTTGGCGTATTGCAAGTGCAGCCTGGCGACACGCCGTTGCCAACTTTTTCTTTTATGGGAAAGGCCTCGGATCATCCTCAGCAGATTCCTTGTTACATTACTCACACCAATGAAAAAACCCATGATTTTATTCGTGAAGGTTTAAAGGATTCACCGATGTATACTGGAAATATTGAAGGCATTGGTCCACGATATTGTCCATCGATTGAAGACAAGGTGGTGCGTTTCGCCGAGCGTGATTCACACCAGATTTTTGTAGAACCTGAGGGTTTGACCACGAATGAAGTTTATCCAAATGGCGTGTCTACCTCGCTGCCCTATGAGGTACAGGTTGATTTTATTCACTCGATTAAAGGTTTTGAAAATGCACAGATTGTACGCCCTGGCTATGCCATTGAATATGACTTTTTTGACCCTCGAGGCCTTAAACAAACACTTGAAGTTAAAAAAATATCGGGCTTGTATTTTGCTGGTCAAATTAATGGCACCACCGGTTATGAAGAAGCAGCAGCTCAAGGTTTGTTGGCAGGCGTTAACGCTGCTTGTAGCGTACAAGAAAAAAATGCTTGGCTGCCGAAGCGTGACGAGAGTTATATTGGTGTAATGGTGGATGATTTGATTACCAAAGGCACCAACGAGCCATACCGTATGTTTACTTCACGCGCTGAGTATCGATTACTCTTACGAGAAGACAATGCAGATGAGCGCTTAACACCAAGAGCCAGAGAATTAGGTTTGATTAATGATGAGCGTTGGCAGGCATTTGAGCAAAAATATGACTTAATTACAAAAGAGAAGCAACGCTTAAAAAGCACTTGGGTGCAAGCTGATGACCAACAAGCAAGTGAGGTGTTGGGCGTTAAGTTAAATCATGAGTACAATTTAGAAACGCTATTAAAACGACCTAAGGTTGGTTATCAATTGCTCAGTCAAATTGAATCAGCCCAACCTTTTTTACAAGACCGGTTGTTGATTGAGCAGGTAGAAAATCAGGTGAAATATGAAGGTTATATTAAACGCCAACTTGATGAGATTGAAAAATATCGAAAAAATGAAGACACGATTCTGCCTGAATCAATGGACTATGATGCGATTGGTGCACTTTCAGCAGAAGTGCGACAAAAACTAAATCTTCACCGCCCAGAAACCATTGGCCAAGCTAGCCGTATTCAAGGCGTAACGCCGGCTTCTATTTCTATTTTATTGGTTTATTTAAAAACTTATAAAGCTGCTTCATGAGCGATCTTAGACAAATATTGCTCAGCGGAGCCGAGCAAATGGGTTTGGCTTTGAGCGAAACTCAGAGCGATAAATTACTAAATTATCTTGAATTAATGGCCAAGTGGAATAAGACTTATAACTTGAGCGCTATTCGCGACCCACAATCAGGCGTTAAAAAACATTTGATTGACAGTTTGTCAATCTTGCCCTATATTCATGATGATCCATTATTAGATGTAGGCGCAGGTGCAGGCTTGCCCGGTATTGTGCTAGCGATTATGAAGCCTGAATTATCTGTTAGTGTGCTTGACAGTGTGGGTAAAAAATGTCGATTTATGCAGTTTGTAAAAACACAGTTGCAACTGGATAATCTTAGTGTGATTAACGAGCGAGTTGAGGTGTTCAAACCTCAAACTTGTTTTGCACAAATTACTTCAAGGGCCTTTGCTGAAGTTGACAAAACATTAAAGTTAACGCGACATTTATTGTGTGATAATGGTTGTTACTTGTTAATGAAGGGAGATCATTTTTCCCAAGAAGAAGTACAAGGCGTGCTGATGACAGCACACCAAATTAATGTGCCTTATGTGTCAGACGATCGATTTTTATTAGAAATAAAACTGGAGCAACCATGAAGAAATTACTCACTTATTTATTGTTATTAAGCGCCATTGCTATTGTTGCTATTGTTGTGTTTTTTGATGGATTAAGCAAAAACGCAATTGAAACTTATGCGCAACAATCACTTAAAACACCGGTTAGTATTAGTGAGTTTAGAAGCGATTTATCAGCTGGAAAAATCAACCTAGATTTTATTGAAGTTAAAAACCCAAGTTATTTTAAAAATGAAAATGCCTTCGTTTTAAATCACTTGGATTTGCAGATTAGCCCTGAAAGCACTGAAGACTTAATTATCTTAGAGCAATTAAAATTTGATGGTTTGCTGTTTACATTAGAGCAAAGTGATGACAAAGTTAACTTGGTAACGCTGTTAAAGAATTTAGAGTCATCGCCTAGTGTTGACAATAATAACAATGCACAATATCAAAATACCACTGATCTTGTCGATGAGCACTCAGATACTCGAGTCACAATTAAAGCACTTACTTTTGTTAACACGCAGCTTAAAATTGACACCCAATGGTTTAAAGACACAGTGAAAGTACCTGATATATTGATCCGTGATTTTGGCGCTTCTAAAGGTATTCCGATCGATCTTGTGGGTGCAGAACTAATGAAAATAGCCTTGCGTCGAATCCAAGATGAAGTAGAGAATCAAGGTTTAAGATTAGGTGAAAAAGAAATTAAAGAGGGTATACGTCGACAACTTGAGGGCGAACTAGAAGGTATTAAGGGAAAACTAGATGATAAAGCCAAAGGCTGGTTGAAAAAAATAGGCTTATGAAGATTGTTGATTCCCATTGTCATATTGACCGTGTTGATCTCGCCCAATTTGGTGGCAGTGTTGAGAGTATGCTGGCCCATGCTAAAGATTTATCGGTAGATACATTTTTGTGTGTTTGTATTGATCTTGAGCATTTTGATGATGTGTTTTCTTTGGCTAAATCTTACGATCAAATTTACGCTTCGGTGGGCGTTCATCCAACAGAGCAAGATGGCAAAGATCCAAGTGTAGAAGAGTTGCTTACGCTAGCAGACCATGACAAAATTATCGCCATTGGTGAAACAGGGCTTGACTATTTTCACATTGAAAAAGACACAGCCGATTGGCAACGTGAGCGTTTTAGGCGACACATTGCTGCTTCTAACCAATCGGGCAAACCGATGATTATTCATACGCGTGATGCAAAAGCAGACACCATTAAAGTAATGCAAGAAGAAAAAGCCCAACAAGGTGTGATGCACTGCTTTGCTGAGGACTGGGAGACTGCCGAAGCCGCATTAGATTTGGGTTTTTATATTTCATTCTCTGGCATTATTACTTTTAAAAGTGCCGGTGCGTTGCGTGAAGTTGCTAAAAAAGTACCGGCCGATCGACTGCTTGTAGAGACCGATTCGCCCTATTTAACACCAGTACCCTATCGCGGAAAACCAAACTCTCCAGCTTACACTTATTATGTGGCTGAAAAATTAGCCGAGATACGAGGTACCAGTGTGAGTGAGATTGCCCAGACCACCACCACTAATTTCAAACAGCTGTTTTCTTTATGAGTGTTAGTTTTCAAACGGTTGATGAGTTTTCCGAAGGCCAACGCCTGGATAATTATTTATTAAAACACCTTAAAGGTGTGCCGAAGTCACATATCTATCGAGTGATTCGAAAAGGCGAAGTGCGAGTCAATAAGGGCCGAAAAAAAGCAGAATACAAATTACAATTGGATGATGTGGTGCGTATCCCGCCAATTCGTGTATCAGAATCTGGTCAGGTTGAAGCGTCAGATAACTTAAAGCAATTATTAACCAACAGTATTTTGTATGAAGACAAAGGTTTGCTGATTATTAACAAACCCAGTGGTTTGGCCGTACATAGTGGCAGCGGTGTTACTATTGGCGTGATTGAAACTTTGCGCGGCATGTATAAAGATCCAGTTGAACTGGTACATCGATTAGATCGCGCCACTTCTGGTGTTTTGCTAATTGCAAAAAAACGCAGTGTTTTAAAAAACTTACACGAGCAGCTTAATCAACATCAAATGGAAAAACGTTATACGGCCTTGGTCAAAGGTGCTTGGAGTAAAAAGCGCCATACGATTGATGCACCACTTTATCAAAATTCAAGATATACGGTGGTTGATAACAAAGGTAAAACTGCCATTAGTCATTTTCAGCCTTTGAAGAATTTTCACCTCGATGATTTTGAAGCATCACTGGTTGAGGTGCTGATAGAAACCGGACGCACGCACCAAATACGTGCACATGCCAAACATGCCGGCCATCCAATTGCCGGTGATGACAAGTATGGTGATTCGAGTTTTGATCAACAGATTAAAGACAAAGGCCTGAAGCGCTTATTTTTGCATGCGCACCAATTAACATTTACCAATCCACTCACCAACGAGATTCAAAAAGTGCAAGCGCCACTCACCCAAGATTTGCAAGATTTCTTAAACCAATTATGAATCCTTATTTCCACCTCATGCGTCTTGACAAGCCTATTGGTATTTACTTACTATTATGGCCAGCGTTGTGGGCATTGTTTTTAGCAGCCGATGGATTGCCACGGCTTGAGCTAATCATTATTTTTGTATTAGGCGTTGTCATTATGCGCAGCGCTGGTTGTGTGATTAATGATTATGCTGATCGAAAAATTGATAAATTAATTGAACGCACACAACATCGACCAATCACCTCAGGCGAGGTAAGCGCTAAATCTGCGCTCATCTTATTTTTTATGATGATGTTAGTAGCCTTTGGTTTGGTGCTAATGACCAACAGTCTTACCATTCAATTGGCGTTTGTTGCCGCTGGGCTGGCAACGCTCTATCCATTTACCAAGCGTTGGACGCATCTACCGCAGTTTGTATTGGGCTTGGCATTTGCTATGAGTGTGCCAATGGCATTTTCTGCAACGAATGGCAATGTGCCTGAGGGTGCGTGGTGGGTATTTGCTGCTACTGTTATTTGGACCGTGATTTATGACACTATGTATGCCATGGCAGACCGAGAAGAAGATTTAAAAATTGGGGTGAAATCCACCGCAGTACTGTTTGCAAGATTTGATAAATTGATCATTGGTATCTTGCAAATTTGTCTATTATTGGTGCTTTTAAAAATTTCAGAAATTTTCAATTTGAGCGTTTTTTACGATATTTCACTGATTTTAAGTGCATTTTTAATGATTTATCATCAAAAAATGATCAAAAACAGAGAAAAAACAGCCTGTTTTCGAGCTTTTTTGCATAATAATTTCATTGGCATGGCGATTTTCATTGGAATCGCGTTATCCCTTGCTCTATAAGGGTTTTATTGTTGTAAATTTGCAACTTTTATCAAATTTTTGTCTAATTTCATCAATTATTTTGCGTTTTTTCATCAAAAAACCTTGACAATTTGTTCGTTTATAGTAAAAAAGTTAATAACCAACCACAAAGGTTGGGGTTTTTATAACTAAAGAGGGGAAAATATGTTTGATACTGTTATCGGTACAATAAAAAAACTAACTGAAGCCGGTATGGCTTTAATTGCTTTAGCCATCGTGGTTCAGGTGATCTTCGGTACTGGCGCAACGGGCGTGCCATTTATTGGTGGCGATGTAATCGGCACTATTACTGGTATCGTTGCTAGCCTTGGTGCACAAGGGTTAGTTGGTTTAGCAGCAGTTGCTGTTATCTACGCGTTGTTTACACGTGACTAGTAACACATAAATACCAATAAAAAACCCGCCGAAAGGCGGGTTTTTTAGTTTTTGAGATAAGTTAAATTCCTCTTAGTAATTCATTAATGCCTACTTTAGAGCGCGTCTTGGCATCCACTTGTTTTACAATCACCGCACAGTAAAGCGAGTATGTTCCGTCTTTAGAAGGAAGGTTGCCTGAAACCACAACAGAGCCTGCAGGGACGCGACCATAAGTCACCTCTCCGGTTTCACGGTTAAAGATCTTAGTAGATTGGCCAATATAAACACCCATTGAAATCACCGCGCCTTCTTCAACAATCACGCCTTCAACCACTTCTGATCTTGCACCAATGAAACAATTGTCTTCAATAATGGTGGGCGCAGCTTGTAATGGCTCTAATACGCCGCCAATACCAACACCGCCTGAAAGGTGAACATTTTTACCAATTTGTGCACATGAGCCAACGGTTGCCCAAGTATCTACCATGGTGCCAGAATCAACATAAGCGCCGATATTAACATACGATGGCATGAGTACCGTATCTTGTGCAATGAAAGAACCACGACGTGCACTAGCAGGTGGCACCACACGTACGCCGGTTGCTTTGAATTCTTCTGGAGTAAGGTCTGCAAATTTTGAGGGAACTTTGTCATAGTATTGGGTAAAGCCACCTTGCATTGGTACGTTGTCTTCTAGTCTGAATGATAGTAAAACGGCTTTTTTTAACCATTCATTAACCGTCCAGTCGCCTATGGCTTTTTGTTCAGCAACACGCGCTTGGCCAGAATCTAATAAATGGATTGCCTCAGCAACCGCTTCTTTGATCTCACTACTGGCTGTTTGTGGGTTAAGGTTAGCTCTGTCTTCAAAAGCGGCTTCAATAATATCTTTCATGGTAGGTCCATTAAATAAAAAAATAACATTATATCAGAGGCGTGTTTTGATGCCGAATGCTTAGTTGTATTATTGACCTATATCAATGCATCAATAAGTGTATTGATGATATGATATTGCAAATTGATTTAACATCAAGTGAGAATGTGTGAGTAAAGATAATATCCAGATAGATAACCTTTATACAGAAGGCGATCAATGGGTGCAAAATCTAGGTGAAAAAACTGTTCATGCTAAGCGTATGAGTGGCAAATTTCGGTTACTTAAATGGTTTGGAACTTTAGTTTGGTTGCCTTTTTTTATTTTGCCTTATATTACATGGAATGGACAACAGGCAATTTTATTTGATATTGAAAAGCGTCAGTATCACTTGTTTGATATTACGATCTTTCCACAAGACTTATGGATGCTAACCATGGTGTTGCTATTCTTGGCTATTTTATTGGCAGCAATGACGACAGTGTTGGGCCGCGTGTTTTGTGGTTACTTTTGTTTCCAAACAGTTTGGACCGATATGTTCACCAAAGTTGAGGAATTTTTTGAAGGGCCACCTGTTAAGCGTCGAAAGCTAGAAGTGGCGCCGTGGGATTTAACCAAAATCCGGATTAAAATTAGTAAACATGTGGTTTGGCTGGCCATTGCTTTTTTATCTGGCGTTACTTGGATGTTGTATTTTGGCGTGTCATGGTCTGATTATTTTGATGGTTCAGCTTCTAGCACGACGCTAACCATTACTGCTGCTATTTCACTGGGTGCTTATACTTTTGCAGGCCACATGCGCGAACAAACCTGTTTATGGATTTGTCCTTATGCGCGTATTCAAGGGGCGATGGTAGACAAACAAACCATTATGCCAACCTATGACCATTATCGTGGTGAGCACCGTAGAAAGCTTTCTAGGGGTCAATATACTGAAGACCAAGGTGATTGCATTGATTGCCATCAATGTGTGGCCGTGTGTCCAACGGGTGTCGATATTCGTAAAGGCCAAGAGTATGGTTGTATCACTTGTGGCTTGTGTATTGATGCTTGTGATTCGGTGATGACCAAGGTTGGAAAACCAACAGGCCTGATTCGTTACACTTCGCTTGATGAAATGAAATTCAAAAAACCTTTTGTTGCCTTATATAAACGCCCTAGGGTGATTGTGTATTCAACTATTTTATTGGTAGCTTTATCGATTCTAACTTATGGTTTGTTCAATATTGCGCCGATGGATTTTAAAGTATTGCACGATCGACAACCTCTTTTTGTGCAATTATCTGATGGATCGATTCGTAATAAGTATGAATTAAAAATTATGAATAAAACCGACCAGACAACACGGGTTGATGTGAGTTTTAAAAGTGAAATTGCCCATTTAAAATCTCAAAGACAATATAAAAATATTGCCATAAATTCAGGTAATGTTAAATCAATCTATGTTTATTTGAAAGCATTTGAGCGTAATGTGGGTGACAATAATAGCGTGATTTTTTCAGTCACAGGCGATGATACAACCTTAGAATATGAATCATCATTTTTTACCCCTAAGAGCGTGCGTTAAATGACTTTTCAAAAAAGCCCAATCATGGTGTCAATGCTAGCACTGTTTTTAATCTTGGTCGGTGCTACGGTGTATCGTATTATTACTGCACTAGAATCACACCCAGGAATGGTAGTTGAAGATGCATATGAAAGTGGTGAGCGTTATGGCGAAGTGTTGGCTGTTAAGAAAAAACTAGATGAACAAGGCTGGGTGTTAGATTTTTTGGTTCCAGAGTTGGCCTTGTATCAGACACACCAAACTTATAAAGTTAGTATTTCACAGCATGCTGAAGTATTGAAAGATGCTAAGGTTGTCATTGATTTTGAGCGCTCAGTCGGACCTAGAAATCAGTTTTCTGTTCCAATGAAATTTGATGGATCTTTATACACAGCACAAGTCAGTTTGCCATTAAAAGGCCGATGGAATGCAATTGTTCAAATCACTAAAGGTAGTTTTTCACACGGTGATTTTAAAGCGTTGTGTGCGGTAGTCGATAAGGACGATAAAGGCTGTGACCGTTATAAAGGCAAATATATCCGCTAGTCCGTTTTAGTCTTCGTGACAATGATTATGATGGTGTTCGTAAGTTGCCATTAACTCATCCATTTGATCAGCAAACAAATCTATGAGGCAATGCCTTGCCCCTGATAAAGTAAAAGAATTCTAATAAACTTCAAACAATGGTTTTATAAATTAAGCCTAATAAGATAGAGAAAGGCTTTGCCTCTGCAGGAGAAAAAACTAGTCTTCGTGACAATGATTATGATGGTGTTCGTAAGTTGCCATTAACTCATCCATTTGATCAGCAAACAAATCGTTAAATTGACTATCCTTGATAATAGCTTCAGGTTGCCCCATGCAGCAAACATGATGATACAAACACAACACTTGCGTGGATTCTTTCATCACTCGGTGTAAATCATGTGAGACCATTAGCACCGCACAACCTTGTTGCTGATGAATGTCTTGGATTAATTTATACAAATGCATTTGGCCATTCACATCTAGATTTTGAGCGGGTTCATCTAAGATAAGAACGTTGGGTTTACTCAGTAGGGCGCGAGCAAGTAAGACGCGCTGCAATTCGCCGCCAGAAAGTTTTTTTAATGGCGAATCCAATAAGCCTTCAATGCCTGTTAATAAGGCTGTTTCATGTATGAAGTTTTGAGTGGTATTTTGATTTAATTTTAAAAAATCAATCACTGAAATTGGAATAAACGGATTGGGGCTAAAAGTTTGCGGTGTGTAGCCAAGTCTAATATTGGCTGATCGTTTGATATCGCCACTGTCTGCTTTAATTAAACCTAACAACACTTTGATTAGTGAACTTTTTCCGGCACCATTCGGACCAATCAGCGTGATAAATTCACCTTTTTTTAACTCAAAACTAACGTTGTCTAATACAGACTTTCCATGATGGCTTAAGCTGATATCGTTAGCGCTGATAAGTGTTTCGGGAGTGGTCACAATTGTTTAATCAAATAAAGCTTATTTTATACCGTTGATATACAAGTTAAGGCTTATCTTGCCGAGTAAAAATTGGTAAAATTTGGCGCATGTCACACCAACTCATTTTATTGGATGGATCGGCCTTTTTATTCAGGGCTTATTTTTCTACGCTTTCACAAAATTTAACCAACGATGATGGTTTCCCAACAGGGGCTATGTTTGGGGTTATTAATGCGATTAAGCATTTACAACGACAATACCCACAAGCCAAAATAATTGCTATTTTTGATGCTAAGGGAAAGAACCATCGGCATGAAATCTATCCAGAATACAAGGCACACCGCAAGCCAGCTGATGATGAGCTAATTATGCAGATTGAGCCGCTGTATGAAATTATTCGTGCCATGGGTTTTCATTTTATGTGTGTGCCTGGCGTTGAGGCAGATGATGTCATTGCTACTTTAAGTCGTTGTGCCGATCAAAATAAATTAAAAACCGTTATTGCGAGTGGCGATAAAGACTTGATGCAATTGGTGAGTGACAACATTACCCAGCTTAATATGAAGGGCGAATTGTTTGATCAAGCGGGTGTGGCAGAAAAAATGGGCGTACGTCCTGATCAAATCTTAGACTTGCTGGCGTTGACTGGTGATAGTGCAGATAATATTCCTGGCGTGCCGAGTGTTGGTCCGAAAACCGCCATTAAGTGGCTAGATCAGTTTGAAAATATCGAAGGCATTAAAGCCAATGCTGATCAAGTTAATGGCAAAGTTGGTGAAAAGCTACGTGACAATTTTGATTTATTAGACTTGTCTTATCAGTTGGTACAGCTTAAATTTGATGTTGACCTGCCTTGTGATATTTTGACAGATGAGCCTGGTCCGGATAATGCCAAGTTGGCCAGTTTGTTTCAGCAATATGGGTTTTCAATGTGGCTAAAACAGCTAAACGCCACCAACGAGATGCCTGCATCAGCACCGACAGCACAAGTAGAAAACGAAGTCGTGGTTGAGGTGGTCAATAGCGTACCAAGTCATGATTTCATGAATGACTATTCTCAAACACTGGTATTAGAAGACCAAGATTTTGAAGCCATGGTGCAAAGATTAGAGCAAAGCCACTCTTTTGTTTTTGATCTAGAGACAACATCATTAGATTATATGAATGCCCAAATTGTAGGTTGGGTATTTTTAGTTGATAAGGACAGTTTTTATGTGCCCGTTGCACATGACTATTTAGATGCGCCAAAACAATTAAATTTTGAAAATGTTCTAAATAAACTAAAGCCTATTTTAGAAAATATTGCCATTGGCAAGATAGGGCAAAACCTTAAATACGATACCCATGTTTTGGCTAATTATGACATTGTGTTAAAAGGCATTAGTGACGACACCATGGTGAAGTCTTATTGCCTAAATTCGGTAGCAACACGACACAATATGGATGATTTGGCCGAGCACTATCTTAATTATCAAACCATTCATTTTTCTGATGTGGCGGGTAAAGGCAAAAAACAAATTACCTTTAATCAAGTTGGTCTAGATCAAGCGTTTCCATATGCTTGTGAAGACGTGATTGTAACCCAAGTGCTTAATCAAGTATTGGACGATGATTTGGCACAGTATCCTAAGTTGGCTAAATTGTACCAAACTCTCGAGGTGCCACTGATTGAAGTGTTGGTGCGCATGGAGCGTAATGGTGTGGCGTTAGATGTTAATGCCTTAAGTGCACAACAATTAGACATCGCATCACAAATGAAAGACATTGAGTCACAAGCGTATGAGTTGGCTGGTGACGTATTTAATTTAGAATCTCCAAAGCAAATTCAACAAATTCTGTTTTCTGAAGATGGGCTAGGGTTGGAAGCTAAAAAGAAAACACCAAAAGGTGCGCCGTCTACCAATGAAGAGGCTTTAAGGTTATTAGACCACCCATTGGTTGATTTAATTCTAAGCTATCGTACCTTGACCAAACTTAACTCGACTTATTTAGAGGCCTTACCTAAGCAAATTGACCTTAAAACTGGGCGCTTACACACCTCTTATCATCAGGCAGTGACCGCAACAGGTCGATTGTCTTCTTCTAATCCAAATTTGCAAAATATCCCTATTCGATCTGAGCAAGGCGCTCGTATTAGGGGTGCTTTTATTGCCAGTAAAGGCAATGTAATTATTGCGGCAGACTATTCGCAAATTGAGCTAAGAATTATGGCGCACATTTCAAAAGATGAGCACTTGTTAGAGGCGTTTAATAATAATGTAGATGTGCATAGTGCCACGGCATCAATGATGTTTAATATACCACTTGATGAGGTAACAAAAGACCATCGTCGTAATGCTAAGGCCATTAATTTTGGCTTAATTTATGGCATGAGCGCCTTTGGTTTGGCAAAGCAGATTGATGTTTCTAGAACCCAAGCTAAAGCTTATATTGATGCTTATTTTGAAAATTACCCTGGTGTTTTGAATTATATGGACAACATTAGAGAAACAGCCAAAGTACAGGGTTATGTTGAAACCGTCATGGGTAGACGCTTATACTTGCCACAGATTAATGCGAAGAATAAAATGTTACAACAACATGCCTTACGTACGGCAATCAATGCGCCAATGCAAGGCTCTTCAGCTGACATTATTAAAAAAGCCATGTTAGATGTTTATCAGTGGATTGGTGACAACAACTCAGATATTAAAATGATCATGCAAGTACATGATGAGTTGGTTTTTGAGGTGAAAGCTTCAAAGGCAGATGAGTTTGCACATAAAATACAAACATTGATGAGCGATACTTATCCATTAGATATTCCCTTGGTGGTTGATGTGGGTATTGGCGATTCTTGGCAACAGGCACATTAGAAGCTATGAAAGAACAATTACAAACCTTATTAACCCAAAGTTTAGAAGCCTTAGTTGCTAGCAATGTGCTTGTCGAGGTACCTGACAATATCCGCATTGACCACTCTAAAGATAAAGCGCAAGGCGATTTTGCCTCTAATATTGCCATGGTATTATCTAAGCAAGCCAAGTGCTCCCCACGTGATTTAGCACAGCAAATTATTGATAATTTGCCAGATTCGTCAGAAGTAGATAAAACAGAAATTGCAGGCCCAGGCTTTATTAATTTTTTCATGTCGCAAGGCTCAAATGCTTCAGTGGTGAGTCAAATTATCGACCAAGGAAAGGTTTTTGGTTTGTCTGATATAGGCGCTAAGCAGCGTGTATTACTTGAGTTTGTATCGGCTAACCCAACAGGACCACTTCATGTTGGTCATGGGCGAGGTGCGGCTTATGGCGCCACCGTGGCTAATTTATTACGCGCTGTTGGTTTTGAAGTCGATAACGAATATTATGTGAATGATGCCGGTCGTCAAATGGATATTTTGGCTACCTCAGTTTATCTTCGTTATATTGAAACCGATCAATTTCCAGACAATGGCTATCAAGGTGATTATATTGTTGACATTGCTAAGCAAATTAACGGCATTGATAAGTTAGATATTTTTGACAACGTCTGTAAAGATGAAAAAGAGGGGGGCGACAAAGAGAAGCATATTGACGACTTAATTGCTAACTGTAAAACCCAGTTGGGTGGTCACTATAAAACAATATTTGATTTAGCAATCAACCATATCTTGGGTGGCATCAAGGCCGATTTGTCAGAATTTGGTGTTGATTATCAACAATGGTTTTCTGAGCAGTCTTTAGTCGATAGTGGTTTGTCAAAAACGACAGTTGAAGCTTTGCAGGCTTCTGGTTATATTTATGAAAAAGATAATGCACTTTGGTTTAAGACCACAGATTTTGGTGACGATCTTGACCGAGTCGTGGTGCGTGATAATGGCATGCACACTTATTTTGCATCAGATATTGCTTATCACCTAGAGAAATTTGAGCGTGGTTACGACAAGATCATTAACATTTGGGGTGCAGATCATCATGGTTATATTGCTAGAGTTAAAGCCTCTATCAAGGCGCTTGGTCATGACGAAAGTAAATTAGAAATTTTATTGGTACAGTTTGCTAATTTGTATCGAGGTGGTAAGAAAGTTGCCATGTCGACGCGTAGCGGATCATTCGTTACCTTAGAAGAATTGCGCAATGAGGTTGGTAATGATGCAGCGCGTTTTTTCTACGTATTGCGAAAATCAGAGCAACACATGGATTTTGACCTTGATTTAGCCAAGTCTAAAACCAACGAGAATCCCGTATTTTATATTCAATATGCCCATGCTCGTATTTGCTCGGTACTTAAACAAGATGCTGGCAATGCGACAACCATTGATTTGTCATTATTGAATAACGAAATAGAAAGCACTCTGATTAAACAACTCAATCGTTACAAGGACGTTGTGCAATCTTCAGCGCTTAATTACGAACCCCATGTATTGGCCTATTATTTACGTGAATTAGCCGGTGATTTTCATAGCTATTACAATAACAGTGAATTCTTAGTTGAAGACACGATTCTTAGAAACTCTAGATTGTTACTCATTAGTGCTGTGAAACAAGTGCTATCTAATGGGCTAAATCTACTTGGTGTTAACGCACCTGATTCCATGTAATGATAAGCGCGTATGAGTGATCAGGCGCAAAGAGATCAAGCCCTAGACATTACACAATCTTATATTGTTCAAGCGCCTGCTGGTTCGGGAAAAACTGAATTATTAACACAGCGCTATCTTAAGCTACTGACAACGTGTTCAGAGCCTGAGAACATCATCGCTATGACTTTTACTAATAAAGCAGTTGATGAGCTAAATGAGCGAGTTTTATCAGCTTTAAAATCAAGTAAACAGTCTCGACCGAAAGAAGCACATAAGCAAATTACTTACGATTTAGCGCAAACTGTCGTGTCACGTTCAGATGAGCGACATTGGCAATTATTAGATAACCCTAAGCGCCTAAAAATAACCACTATTGATGGATTGTCTAGCTTGATTAGTAGTCGCTACCCCTCTAAGACACAATTGATGCCACGCCAAATTATGGCGGAGCAATGGCAAAGAGACCACGCTTATAAACAGGCAGCAATGCAAGCCTTGTTATTGGTGGATGATCCACAGCACGGCAAAGCAATTGCTGATTTATTATTGTATTTGGATAATAATGTAGAGAAGTTTTACCGTTTGGTCACCCACATGTTGTCTAAACGAGACCAATGGCTGACTCGATTATATCAAGGTGAAGCGCTCAGCCCGGCATTACTGCAAGATAACGCCAGGAAAATTGTCGAGGCACATTTGCTACGTTTAGAACAAATGGCCAAGCACCATTTAGATCATCGTTTGTTTGAAGTGCTACAAGTTAACACGAAATATTCACACATTCAAGCATTACCAAATAGCAGTTATGATTCATTAGAGCAATGGCAATCGTTGGCTGATTTATTACTTAAAGGTGGCAATAAAAAAGAGAATGAGTGGCGCAAAAGCGTTGATAAAAGAAATGGTTTTCCAGTAGAAATCAAAGCACAAAAAGATGAATTTATAGCACTATTAGATGGCTTGCAAGGGCAAGACAGCTTTAAAACATTACTGTTTGAATTGTTTAGTTTGCCGGACGTTGATTTTTCTAAAGACCAAACCCACATACTCTCGGTTATTGCGCAAGTGTTAAAGCTGTGTGTTGCACAACTGAATTTAAACTTTGAACAACAACAATCGCAAGATTTTATCGAAGTAGCACTTAACGCTAATCAGGCGCTGGATGATCGATCCAATATCAGTGATGTGGCTTTATTTTTAGATTTTCAATTACAACATTTGCTCATTGATGAGTTCCAAGACACCTCTGCTTCGCAATTTAACACCATTGAAAAACTGATTAAACATTGGCAGCCAAATGATGGAAAAACTTTGTTTTTAGTGGGCGATCCAATGCAGTCAATTTATCGATTTAGAGAGTCTCAAGTTGGCTTATTTTTACAAGTTAAAGCCAACGGTATTGCTAACATCAAGCCTAGTTCATTATTACTAAGCACAAACTTTCGCTCATCCAAGAGCATCGTAGAAGGCAATAATCAATTTTTTCAGGCTATTTTCCCCGAGAATGAAGACATCTATCAAGGTGCTATTTCTTATTCATCCTCTCAAGCTGCTTCAAATGAAGAGCATCATCAGGCCATTGATTTTTATCCATTTTCTGAAGGTCAATTTGAGCAAGAAGCGCAAACAGTGTTAAACATTGTGCAATCTAGTTTGGCTGATATGCCTACTGGCAAGATAGCAATCTTGGTAAGAAGTCGCTCACACTTGGTAGAGATAGCGCCTTTGTTAAAACAGCATAATATTGAGTTTGAATCACTAAAAATCACCCCACTTAAAGACCACTTATTAACGCGAGATTTATTTTCATTGGCGCGAGCGTTAATGCATCTTGGTGATAAATTAGCTTGGTTGAGTGTATTACGCTCTCCTTGGTGCGGGCTTATGTTGAATGACATTTTGGTTCTTTCAAAAGAAGATGATCAGATTATTTATGAGCAATTAGCCAATGACAGTATTTTGGCCCAATTAAGTCAAGATGGTAAAGATAGAGCGCAGCATGTTTATTCGTGTTTGCATCAGGTTTTGAATAATCAAGGCCGGTTCAACTTTGTTGAATTACTCACTTTTGCGATTAGCCAGCTTGGCATTACTCGTTCATTGTCACATGCCGACACTTTGATTAAAGATCAGTTTTTATCGATTATTAATGTTTGTGAGCAACAACAATCACTCAACATTGAAACAATTGAAGCTGCCCTAGATGAGCTGTATGCACCGAGTGAAAAAGCCAATGTAGTACTCATGACCATTCATCAGTCTAAAGGTTTAGAATTTGATACAGTAATTATGCCTGGTCTTGGCAGAGGCGCTCGAAGTGATGATTCGCCAATGATGCACATGAAAGAATTTGCTGATCAGTCTTTATTATTGGCACCAATCAAATCTTCGCTTGAGACTAGAGAGGGAAAAACCTACACCTATCTAAAATTTATTGAAGCGCAACAAAATAAGTTTGAAACCATGCGTTTGCTTTATGTGGCGATGACACGTGCCAAATATCAGTTGCATTTATTGGGCCATGCTAATCAAAATAATCAGGCGGTTAAAAACAGCTTGTTGACACTACTCATGCCGTTTTATCAAAATACGTTTGAACAAATGCCAGCGCCTAAGGAGCAAGCAGAAAAACCTAGTCAGGCACCGTCCCTACAGCGAATAAAACAAGTAACAACGCCCTTAGTTAGTGAGCAAGAGCCAGGCGAAACACTTGAATACCAGCAAAATTTTGAACGTCTATTTAAAAGCTTATTGGGTACTTTAATTCATCAATATTACCAATACGGTTTGTTTAACCCAAGCGTGGATAACATTAAGGCTCGACTGCTTGAAATCGGTACAGCGCCAGACGAAATCAAACATTGGCAAAATTTTGTGTTGAAACTGCTCAATAACACCAAAGCCGATTCGCAGTTTGATTGGCTATTTAAAGACAGATCTTCCACCTTGGTCGAGGCTGAGTTTGTTATCGGTGATCGCCTGATTGCAATCGATCGATTATTTATCGAGAACGATATCTTATGGATTGTTGATTTTAAAACAGCAACGCTTTTAGATGACGAATCGCTTGATCAATTTAGTCGTCGTCAGCAATCACAGCACGCCAAACAACTCTTATTTTATCAAGAGTCACTGTCACGTATTTACAACAACGAAATTAAGTGCGCGCTTTACTGCCCCGCTGTTGGTCAGCTGATTGAAATAACGCATTAATCATCGCCACAGCATCACAGCCCGCATCAAATGCTTGTTGCTGATTGTCTAAGTTAATGCCGCCAATGCCAACAATGGGAATATCAAGTATTTGTTTAGCTTGTGTAACAACATCAAGCGAGCATTGGGCTGTGTCAGGTTTGGTTAGTGAGGCAAACAGAGCACCAAAAGCGACATAGTTAGCGCCATTGTTTTGTGCTATTTTGGCCAGCTTTATATCGTTATAGCAAGATACGCCAATAATGGCTTTATCACCTAATTGCTCTCTAGCGGTGAGAATGGATTCGTCATTTTTCCCTAGGTGCACGCCATCAGCCCCTATTTTTTGCGCTAGGTTAATATCATCATTGATGATAAATAAAGTATTATGTCTTAAACACAACTGTTGTAATTGCTTGGCTTCGTTAAGCTTAATTGATACATCGGTTGTTTTATGACGATATTGCAGTATGCTAATTTTATGCGTGATAATGGTTTGTTCTATGATATTAAGATCAAGGACTTTATTAGGTGTTATGGCATAAATACCACTAATTTTTTTATGATACACAATGGCTAGTTTTCAATTAAGACACAATCTATTAATCACAGTTTTTATTATAGTGGTTATTGGCGCCATGTGGCTTTTGATGCAGGGCTTGTCGTATTCATTTAATGCCCTGCAGGATAAGGATCCAGCGCCACTAACTGAAAATGAAGTGGTATCGAAAGAAGTGTCTTATGTGGAGAAAATTGATAACTTTGCTTTGCAAGAGTTTGATGAAAATCAAAAATTGTCTCATTTTGTTGAAGCCAAAAGTTATTTCAATTTTAAAAACACGCCAGCCTTATTATTAAACCCAAAAGTTATTACTTACAACGAAAAAGGCGATGAGGATTATATTTTGACTTCAAATCGCGCTAACTATTTGGACAGTGGCGAGATTAAATTTAAAGGCAAAGTAGATGTCCGATCAAGCGCAGGAATAACCCATAAAATGAATACACAAGAGTTGTTGGTTAGCACTAAAACTGATGATTTAATTAGTGAAAAGAAAGTGACTTATCTAGGCGAACGTGCAAAAATTATTGCCCAAGGCATGCGCATGAAAGCCAAAGAAGACAAAATGAAGCTGCTAGGAAAAACCAGTATTAACCAAGATACAGGGCAAAAAATATTAACCAAGGATCTATATATCGACCAATCGAATGGTCAGAAACATTATTATTCTAAAAATGATACAACCTATTTGGCCACTGACAATAAGATCTATGCGGGTGGTATTGATATGGACATGCGCAAAGAAATTGTTCAGTTGTTAGGTAAGGTAAAAATTTTGCAAAATTCAGGCTCTAAGATTAATACCGAAGATTTGATTGTTGATCAGTCTGAAGGTAATGAAGTGTATCGAACCAAAGAGAGAATACGCTATCAATCCGAGGTGGCTGATATCCATGCAACGGGGATGCATTATGATGCCAAAAATCAAAAGATTAAGCTAACTGGCGGTGTGGTGGGTCGTTATGAATAAAATTATTTTGGCCTTGTTGTGTGGTTATTCTTTTGGTGTTAATGCCATGCCAGATGATGCCAAAGAACCCATCAGTATTAAAGCTTATACGGTGGTTATTGATGAGCGAAAAGGGTTAAGCACTTATACCGGTGATGCCAAGGTTGTGCAAGGCTCGTTAACACTCAGCGCTGAAAAAATACAGTTATTTAGTTCGCAAAAAGAAGTGACCAAAGTCATTGCTAAAGGCGATAAAAATAAACCAGCACATTACAAGCAAAACCAGCCTAATCAGCCGCGTTTTATTGAAGCTACTGCACTCAATATTACTTACTTAATCAAGAAGGAATTTGTGCATTTAAAAGGTAAGGCGCATTTAATACAAGGATTTGATTCTTTTAGTGGTGGTACATTAGACTATGATATTAAAAATGACAAAGTGATTGCGCAGAAGTCTAAAGACGGTGCTGAGCGAGTTAAATTTAAAATTAAATTGTAACTTGCCACACCAATATTAACGCGGTAGAATACAAAAACTCATTCGTCTATATAAATACACAACGGAGAAAAAATTATGCAAGTTCAAGACATTATGTCAACTAACGTTAAAACAGTTACACCAGATCAACCAGTGAAAGATATTGCCATTATGATGGTGATGGATCATATTAGTGGCGCACCTGTGGTTGATGGTGACAATAACTTGGTTGGTATCATTTCTGAAAAAGATATTTTGCAACACATGTTTCCAAAGCTTGATGAAGTGATGAGTGACACGCATCTTGATTTTGAAAACATGGAACACAATTACAAAGACACCATGAACGTTAAGATTGGTGAGCTAATGACTAAGGGCGTTGCTAGTATCGACCTTGACATGCCTTGCTTAAAAGCGGCTAGCACCATGTGGCTTAGAAAGTTTAGAAGAATCCCAGTTACCCACAAAGGTAAGCTGGTCGGTATCGTCAGTATTGGTGATGTACATCGCTCTATTTTTAAATCGTGCATGACGTCGTAAAACACTTTTTCTTTCGTTAATTCCTGACCCTTTTACTCTGTTTTATTGAGAGTATCTCTTAGGGGGTATATCAGAATATTACCATAAAATAATGCGTTAAAAAACGCCTATCGGTATAATTTCTCCTTTTAAATTAATATAGGATAGACATGTCAAAATTAGTCCCACCACACGGCAGTGACACAATTAACGAATTAGCACTATCAGGCGACGCATTAACTGCAGAGCTAACAAGAGCTGAATCACTTGCAAAAATCACTTGTTCTTCTAGAGAAGAAGGCGATATCGTTATGCTTGGTATTGGTGGTTTCAACCCGCTAGATGGCTTCATGGGTGAAGCAGACTGGAAAGGTGTTTGTGACAACATGACTATGACTAACGGCTTATTCTGGCCAATCCCTGTTACTTTATCAACGGATGACGAAGATGTAAAGGCAGGCGATGAAGTTGCCATCGTGAGTGGAAAATCTGGCGATATTCTTGCAACAATGACAGTCACTGAAAAATACTCTATTGATAAAGATCATGAGTGTGAAACAGTTTTTAAAACAACTGAAGATGCACATCCTGGCGTTGTCATGGTTCAGGCGCAAGGTAAATACAATCTTGCAGGTCCTATTAAAGTGTTATCTGATGGCGGCTTCCCAGCAAAGTTTGGTGATTTGTACATGACACCTGCTGAAACTCGTGCTTACTTTGACGACAAAGGCTGGAAAACAATCGCAGCATTCCAAACACGTAACCCGATGCACCGTTCACATGAATATTTAGCGAAGATTGCAGTCGAGATTTGTGACGGCGTAATGGTTCACTCGGTATTGGGCGGCCTTAAGGCTGGCGATATTCCTGCTGATGTGCGTTCAGAAGCGATTTCAACTTTAATTGATAAATACTTTGTGCCTAATACAGTATTGCAATCTGGCTACCCATTAGACATGCGTTATGCTGGTCCACGTGAAGCATTATTACACGCACTATTTAGACAAAACTACGGTTGTTCACACTTAATCGTCGGTCGTGACCACGCAGGTGTTGATGATTACTACGGTCCATTTGATGCGCATAACATTTTTGATGAAATTGCTGACGATGCGCTTGTTACACAGCCACTTAAGATTGACTGGACATTCTGGTGTCATGAATGTGGCGGTATGTCTTCAATGAAAACTTGTCCGCATGAAGCAAAAGATCGTGTACTTCTTTCTGGTTCTAAAGTGCGTAAGATGCTATCAGATGGCGAAGATCTTCCTGAAGAATTTTCACGTCCTGAAGTGGCTAAAGTTCTACAAGCATACTACGCGGGTATTAAGGAAGAAGACAAGGTAGAAATTAAGTTGAGCGGACACTCGGCTAAATAACAACTTATTTATTTTTTCATTGTAAAGAAAAAATATTATAAGTATAATAATTGGATTTTTAGCGCACTCAACGGCGCTCGAAATCTAAAAAAACAGATTATTAGCAAGGTTGTTAATAGTTTTGGATTGTGATTAATAAAACCCTAAGGAGGAAAAATGGATATCACTACAACACCAATTGCAGCGTTAGCTGAAAATGGTATCGCATGGGCAGACATGCAAATGTATGTTTCTGTCATGATTGCATCAGTCATTGTAATGACAATTGCTGATTTATTACATAAGAAAAGTGCGACGTACTTTTTTCAAGCAGCTGATAAAGCAGAAGAGCTATTAGCAGCAGGCGAAGCAGAGTCTTCGATTGGTAATGAAAAAGGTAGATTAAAGCAACTTAGCGCTGGTGACAAGGTAAACGCATTGGTTGGCACAGTGGCAGTAGATGTTGCAACTGCAGGTGAGTTTTCTAACGGACCACGTAGATTAGTGCATATCTTTACAATGTGGGGTTTCGTTTTATTCGTTGCTGCAACAGCGATGATTATTTATGGTGAAGCACAAACAACAACATTAGCAACAGCATGGAATATCGGTGCGATTATGTTGTTAGTTGGTAGCTGGGGTTACTGGTTTGCATTTAAAGTTGATTGTCAAGCTGAAGGCCAATCAATTTTCCAAATCGATCTTAGAAAAGATATCTTTTCACTAGGTTTAATGGGTACATCATTGGCAGCATTAGGTTGGACTTACACTGGTGGTGGAACAGGAGGATGGTTTATTTTCTTAATCATCTCAACTACAGCATTATTTGGTAGCGTTTACTGGTCTAAATTCTCTCATATGTTCTTTAAGCCAATGGCTGCTTACAATAAGCGCATCATTGAAGCTAATGGTACAAATGAGAACTTGCCTCACGAGACAAGAGACATGGAATGGCAGCAAAACAGACACTCAATGGAGCTTCTAAAAGACGCGCCAATGGATATGGGTCTGGGTATTAAGCGTGAAGCGCCAAAACATTACTAATTTATTAACTAATTAACTTAAGAGAGAGGAAATAATATGCCAACTTTTGTATATATGACCCGTTGTGATGGTTGTGGACATTGTGTAGATATCTGCCCATCTGACATTATGCACATCGATAAGAAATATCGTCGTGCCCTAAATATTGAACCTAACATGTGTTGGGAGTGTTACTCATGTGTTAAAGCATGTCCACACCAAGCAATTGACGTACGTGGTTATGCAGACTTTGCACCACTAGGTCATAGTGTTCGTGTACTACGTGATGAAAGAAAAGGAACGATCGCATGGAGAGTTAAATTCCGTGATGGCCGTGTTAAGAACTTCTTATCACCAATCACAACTAAGCCATGGGGTTCAGAAATTCCAGACTTTAGAAATGAAGCTGCACCAACTCAAGAAGAACGTGACAGTGAATTATTGGCTTTTGAGCCAGAAGCAATTCGTTTAGACGATGGCGGCTTACATACGCTAGAATCTAACGGTTTAGAACTTAAAGAAGGAGTTTACTACTAATGGGTTACAAGACAATTACAGAAGACAACATTGATATTTTAGTTGTCGGTGCAGGTTTAGGCGGTACAGGCGCTGCTTATGAAGCAAGACACTGGGGACGCGACAAGAAGATTGTAATTGCTGAAAAAGCAAACATTGATCGTTCAGGTGCGGTTGCTCAAGGTTTATATGCTATTAACTGTTACATGGGTACTCGTTGGGGTGAGAACAATCCTGAAGATCACGTACGTTATGCACGTATCGATTTAATGGGTATGCTTCGTGAAGACTTAGCTTTTGATATGGCTCGTCACGTTGACTCGGCAGTTCATAAATTTGAAGAGTGGGGTTTGCCATTAATGAAAAACCCAGATACTGGCGCTTACATGCGTGAAGGTCGCTGGCAGATCATGATCCACGGTGAATCTTATAAGCCTATCGTTGCAGAAGCAGCGAAAGTAAACGCTGATAAAACATTTAACCGTATCATGGTTACACATTTATTGATGGATGACGCAAAAGATAATCGTATTGCAGGCGCTGTTGGTTTTAACGTACGTACAGGTAATTACCACGTATTTAAATCTAAGACAGTAATCTGTGGTGCGGGTGGTGCATCTAATATCTTTAAACCACGTTCAGTGGGTGAAGGCGCAGGTCGTGTATGGTACGCTCCATGGTCTTCAGGTTCTGCTTACGCATTAATGATTGAAGCAGGCGCTAAGATGACACAAATGGAAAACCGTATCGTTCTTGCTCGATTTAAAGATGGTTATGGTCCAGTAGGCGCATACTTCTTACACCTTAAGACATACACACAAAATGCTTATGGTGATGAGTATGAATCAAAGTGGTTCCCAGCATTACAAGAAATGGTTGGTAAAGAATACTTAGATCCAGAGGCTTCTCATGCGTCTCACAGACCTATTCCTACATGTTTACGTAACCATGCATTTATCTCAGAAGTAAATGCGGGTCGCGGTCCAATTCACATGGTGACAATGGAAGCATTCCAAGACCCTCACTTAGAAGAAGTTGGTTGGGAAAACTTCTTAGGTATGACAGTTGGTCAAGCGGTATTATGGGCTGCAACAGATATTGATCCTAAATATGTTAACCCTGAATTAACAACATCTGAGCCTTATGTAATGGGTTCTCACGCAACAGGTTGTGGTGCATGGTGTTCTGGCCCTGTAGATATTTCGGGTAATATTCCCGAGTACCACTGGGGTTACAACCGTATGATGACAGTTGAAGGGTTGTTTGGTGCAGGTGATGCAATTGGCGGTACGCCACACGCATTCTCATCAGGTTCATTTACTGAAGGTCGTATTTCTGCAAAAGCAGCTTGTAAATATATTGATGATGGTAAAGCAGATGGAATTAGTGTTTCACAGAAGCAAATTGATGACCGTAAAGCAGAAATCTACAAGCCATTAGAGACTTACCAAGTTGGAAGTAATGAAATTGTTGGTGGTACTGTATCTCCAAGTTACATTTTGCCATTCCCTGGTTTGCAACGTTTACAGAAGTTAATGGATGAATATGCAGGTGGTGTTACTGTGTCATACATGACAAATGACAAGCTACTTAACATGGGTCTTCACAAGCTTAAGATTCTTGAAGAAGATTTAGACAAAGTTGCTGCTGAAGACATTCATCAGTTACTACGTGCATGGGAGCTTAAGCATCGTCACCGTACTTCTGAATGTGTTGTACAGCACACATTATTCCGTGAGGAAACTCGCTGGCCTGGTTACTACTACCGTGGTGATAAGATGAAGTTAGATGATGAAAATTGGCATGTACTAACAACATCACAGTATAACCGTACTACTGGTGAGTACACAATGGAGAAACAGCCATTGTATCACTTGGTTGGTGATATTGAAGATAAAGCGTTAGCTGAGCTTAAAGCTAAGTAAAACGTTTTAATCTGTAATAGAGGCTTATTAATTAAGCCTCTATTATTTTAAAAAAAGACCAACATTAGTTGGTCTTTTTTTATCTATAGTAAGTTTAATAATAGACTTACTATAGATAAAAAAATTACAAATATTTTTTGTGGAGTATATTATGGATATTTTAGAAAAATCAGATAAGGAGATACTTGAAATTGCTCGCCCTATGTGGGACGAATTGGTAAAGTATTCTAATAATTCTAATTATGGTGCATTTACAAGAAATTTCTCTGAAGAGATGCTTCGTGGTGCAAATGAAATTGAAATGGGTAAGCAGTTTGCACGAAGTGAATTAACCAAAAATTTAGATGAAGACGTTGAATTTATGGGGACAATTAGACGTGGCCAACACGTAACAGCTTTGTTTAAACAGAAACACAAGAAGAAACCAGGTGAGTGGTTAGGTCGTTTAGTATTGGGCTATGAAGAAGACAAAATAAAAATTTTTGGCGCTACTATTTTTTAAATTAAAAGACATTTACAGTGAATAATTTAAAGATTGAAGACGGTAAATTCGTCGAATTAAGATACAAAATTCTTGATAAAAATACAAGAGATGTCTTAAATGAAGTTGAGTTTCCACTTGGCTATATTCAAGGTATCAGTGAAATATTGTCACCTGAAGTAACTGCGGAGCTTGTTGGTCAAGTTGAAGGTGATATTATTGAGTTGCCTATAGATATCGACTTATTATATGGACCACGTGACGAATCATTGGTTGCTACGATGCCACTAGATACTTTAGATGAAGACCTTCAAAAGGTTGGCACTATGATCCCCATGGAGAATGATAAAGGTGATCGAATTAATTTTACGGTAATCAAAATAAATGAGAATTCAGTGACTGTTGATGGCAACAACCCATTATGTGGTCGTGAGGTTATATTTGTTCTTGAAGTGCTTACAGTTCGTGAGCCAACAAATGAAGAGGCTAGACTAGGCGGCCCTGTAGATGACGTTATGCCTGGCCTTAAAAACGTTCAATCAATACATTAAATATTATGGACTTTACACAAACAGAAATTGATACTATTCAAAAACATGTTGATGATCGCTGGCGCGAGAAGGATCATGGTGTGCACATGGGCGACATAGAAGTTGATGGAAAAGAGCAGCCAGCTGCTGTTTGGGAGCATAAACATTACACATTTGTCGTAATTAAAATGGGCGCCTTTAATTACCAGTGCATGTTTTATTTTTTACGCGATAAACGTTTTGATGCCGGTGTTGATGCTTATAGTGATTTAGATGAATGTGTCGACTCTATCATGAAAGCACAAGCTGATTTTTCGCTTTCTAAGAGTACAAATGCACTCAAACCCAAAGAAAATAAATCAAGTTAAACATTGTCTAACTGCTGAAAAGACGAGAGGGCGCTATTAGCGTCCTTTTTTTTGTATTTCAATTATTACAGCCGTATCTTTCTTTTCGTGTAATTAATCCTTGATATAATCGCACACATTATATTTTTGAGGAGAAATTTATGGACTTGCCTATTTTAGGTGATCTAAGTGAAGAAATTGTTGCATTATTTTTCATTATTTTTTGTGTTTCTATTGTCTTCGGTGCAGTTGCACGTAAGACTGATTTTTGTCCGCTAGGCGGTATCGCAGATGTTGTTCATAGCGGCAATACGGGTCGTTTATCAATGTATTTCTTTGCCATTGCAATTGCTATTTTGGGCGTTACTATTTTTGAATCATTGGGAATTTTTAGTGCTGATGGCACTCGCCCTCCATATCGAATGAGTCAGTTTCGTTGGCCAGCTTATTTGGTTGGCGGTGCTTTTTTTGGCATTGGTATGACATTATGTCGAGGTTGTGGAATGAAAAGCATCCTTAATCTAGGAGGTGGAAACCTAAAAACCATTGTAGCTATTTTAGGCATGGGCGGTGCAGCCGTTTTAATGTTATATGTTGAAGGTTTTTTCAACGATTACTTTTTATCTTGGGTTTTACCAGCCTCACCTAATTTAGATAATTATGGATTTGAAATGCAAGACTTGGGCACGATTATTGGTAGTCTTTTAGGGGTTGAGGTTTCAACAATGCGCATCGTGATTGGATTAATGTTATCACTATTAATTATGAGTCTGGTTTTCAAAAGCAAAGACTTTATTGCCAGACGTGATAATTGGATTGGTGGCTTTATAATTGGCGCACTGATCGTCGGTGCCTTTTATATTTCTGGAGGCCCTATTGGTGAGCTAGCTAATGAAGCTTCTGAGTTTAGTGACAACCCTCAGTATGGCATGGGTACACAGTCTTATACTTTTATTAGACCAATGGGTGACTTGCTTTATATTGCCTCAAACCCTGAGTGGTATATCTTAACTTTTGGTTTGGTTGCTTTTTTAGGCGTTGGCGCAGGCTCAGTGGTAGTCTCTGTTTTAACCAGACGTTTTAAAATTGTGTGGTTTGATTCTTTTGGCGAAGCATTGCGTTATGCTGTTGGCGGTGTGATGGTTGGTGTTGGCGGTATTTTAGGTATGGGTTGCACTTTGGGTCAAGGTATTGCCGGAACATCAACTTTGTCATTGGGTTCATTTTTAGATCTATTTGCACTTATGTTAGGCGCTTATATTGGTATCCGTATGCAAAAACAATTTATGCATGATCACGAGGTTCCCAAGGCTGATTAGTTGTTTTTTTATAGGCATAAAAAAAGGCGTGCTATTGCACGCCTTTTTATTATCTTTTAATTAACTACCCTAGTAAAGGGGCACCCAATAAAGGAATGATCATGATTGCAACAATGTTGATAATCTTGATCAGTGGGTTGATTGCAGGACCAGCTGTATCTTTGTACGGGTCACCGACAGTATCACCAGTTACTGCTGCTTTGTGAGCATCAGAACCTTTACCACCGAAGTTACCGTCTTCGATATACTTCTTAGCGTTATCCCATGCACCACCACCAGTGGTCATTGAGATTGCCACAAAGATACCGGTTGCGATAGAGCCAATTAACAAACCACCCAATGCTTCAGCACCTAATAGCAAACCAACTGCTACTGGGAACAAGATTGGCAGAATTGATGGAATGATCATTTCTTTAATTGCTGATTTAGTCAGCATGTCAACCGCTTTAGAGTAATCAGGCTTTTGCGTGTAATCCATAATGCCTGGCATCTCTTTAAACTGACGACGTACCTCATTCACAATACCACCTGCTGCACGACCCACTGCTTCCATTGCCATTGCACCAAATAAGTATGGCACAAGGCCGCCTAAGAATAGTCCAATGATTACCATGTGGTTCGATAAGTCAAACGAGATGGCGTCAAATCCGGCCCTAGTGTTTAACTCGTTAGTGAAGTCAGCAAATAATACCAATGCTGCTAAACCCGCAGAACCAATTGCATAGCCCTTAGTTACCGCTTTAGTTGTGTTACCAACCGCATCTAGAGGATCAGTGATATTACGAATTTCTTCAGGAAGCTCTGCCATTTCAGCAATGCCACCTGCATTATCAGTAATTGGTCCGTAGGCATCTAATGCAACAATAACACCCGTCATTGATAACATCGCAGTAGCTGCAATGGCAATACTGTATAAGCCGCCTAATGCGTATGCACCCCAAATACTAGCACAAACTGCCAATACTGGTAATGCTGTAGATTTCATGCTTAAGCCGATACCCGCGATTACGTTTGTACCATCACCAGTTAATGAAGCTTCGGCAACATGCTGTACTGGATTGTATTCAGTTGAAGTGTAGTATTCAGTAACTACAACCATCACAGCTGTTAAAGCCAAACCAATCAATGACGCATAGAATAAGTTAATACCCATGCCCATATCGATCGTAACGTAATAAAACGCAACTGCCGCTAATATAGCTGACACGATTAAGCCTTTATAAAGCGCACCCATGATAGAGCCACCATCAGATACTTTAACAAAGAAGGTGCCTACAATTGAAGCAATGATTGATACAGCGCCAAGTGCTAGTGGATAAAGAATAGCATCTTCACCCATGCCCAATACACCTGCCAACATCATCGTTGCAATAATTGTCACTGCGTAAGTTTCAAATAAGTCAGCTGCCATACCTGCACAGTCGCCCACATTATCACCAACGTTATCCGCAATAACCGCTGGGTTACGTGGATCATCTTCTGGAATACCTGCTTCAACTTTACCAACAATATCAGCACCAACATCAGCACCTTTGGTAAAGATACCGCCACCTAAACGTGCAAAGATTGAAATCAGCGAGCCACCAAACGCCAAACCAATTAAGGCATGTAATGCATCAGCCTGTGCAACATCAGAAGCCAACAAGCCGGCGTAGAATCCAGAAACGCCAAGTAATGCCAAACCAACCACTAACATGCCGGTAACTGCACCACCTTTAAAAGCAACTTGAAAAGCAGAGTTCACACCATTTTTTGCAGCTTCAGCAGTACGAGAGTTAGACTTAACCGATACATTCATACCGATATAGCCCGTTGCACCTGATAACACCGCACCAATCAAGAATCCAAGTGCTACTGGATAGCTAAGCGCTTGAGAAATAACAATTAATAAAACCACACCAACCATGCTAATAGTTGTATATTGTCTATTCAGATAAGCACTTGCACCTTCTGCAATTGCATCTGAAATCTCTTTCATTTTGTCACTACCTGGGGATTGTTTGTAAATCCAGGTCATTGTGTATAAGCCGTATAAAACAGCAATAATTGAAGCCCCGATGGCCATCGTCAATGTATCCATTTTCTTTCTTTTCTCCTTTTGATTTATATATAAATTTGTTCAACAGTGATTATAGTTAATTCTCATTTAATGAATGAGATAATAATATAATAATTTGGTTAAAGTTGACCTAAGTCAAGCGTTATTATTATGTTTGCTACTTACTCCAATATTTGGTCTCAATTCCATGTCCAAGATCTGCCTCGATTAGTCTAGATCTTAGTTTCAACAGCTTTTCGATTAATGCACCTTCGCTCTTTTCATAAGCTTTTGCATCAGGCGTTCGATTAACCACAACACCCAAAAGTTCTGTAATAGCATTGCCAATGGAATTTTGAGAAATAGTCACGATTAACTTGCCTTCGTCATTACGATAAATAAGCTGTTTGAACGCTGGCTGCCATCTAATGGCTGATGCATATTTAGCATCACTAATACATTTATCACGTACCTTTTTGGCAGCCGATAAGAAGCAATTATTAAACAACAATGTTTTTTCAATTTCCTTAGGGAAGTAAGCATTACCGGGCACACCAGAATTTCGACTTGATACTTGAGTAAAGAAGGTGCGATAAAAATCTAAAAACCCTTTAAGCACAAGATCGTATTCTTTCCAAAAATCAATATTTTTTAAACTGTCAATGCCACCTTGTATTTCCCAGCTTGGCAACCCCTGTGGATAGCCTGTTAACGCCAAACTAGAGGCGTCACCTTTAATCGGTTTAAGTATTTTTAAATCAAGTGATGACAAAAATTCGACATACACATCTTGCATATAAGCGGCAAATAAAGAGTGTTGCCCGCCATCGGTTAGATTGGGGTTATTGGTATCTGCTAGTGGTGCGTTTTCTAATTTAGTCTTGTCAAACACAATAAAGTGGTTGTGCAACATGCGAATACTGGGCACACCTGCTGAGGTAATAGGCCAAGTCGCATCAAGTGATGCTTCGCCTGCCAGTATCAAATGTTTTTTTGGGTCAGGGTAGTGTTCTAACATAAAGCCAATCACAATTTGATTCATGCGATTCCAAACTTTTCTAACGTTTTTAGGTAATTGTGTGCGACGCACTGGTCGACCCAAAGGATTTAAGACACTTTTTGAGGTGTTGTAAATAATAGAACAATCAAATTCGTTAGAATGGCCCAAGGCTTTTCGATAAAGTAGTAAATCTTCATCGTTTGTTAATAGTCCATTGTTTTGAGTGAGATCTGCTAAATTTTCAGGTGAGTTAAAAAACTCATTAGGTTTCATACCATCAGGCACATCTAATGGAATAGGGCGAAACGGAATGCTGATTTCTCTTGGGCCAGTTTTATTCATTTTTTTTTGCCATAAAAATTCAAAAAAAAAGGGCTTATGCCATTACGACATAAACCCCCATTTTATTTTGCAAATCGGGCTTTAGCCAAGATTTGCATAAACACGATCTCTCACTTCGTCTAGCGACCCAACACCGTTAGCGGCGCCATATTTAGGTGCATTGCTGTCTTCATTCATCCATGATTGGTAGTAGTCAACCAAAGGCTGAGTTTGCTCATGATAAACCTCTAAACGAGAACGAACCGTATCTTCGTTGTCATCAGCGCGTTGTACTAAGTCTTCACCTGTGATGTCGTCTTTGCCTTCTACTTTAGGCGGATTATAAATAACATGATAAGTACGACCTGACGCTAAATGAGCACGACGACCCGACATGCGAGCGACAATGTCTTCATCCGGCACTTGAATTTCAACAACGTAGTCGATGTTTACGCCGTCAGTTTTTAAGGCTTCAGCTTGAGCAATGGTGCGTGGAAAGCCATCAAATAAAAAACCATTTGCACAGTCATCTTCTTGAATTCTTTCTTTGACCAAACCAATGATAATATCATCAGAAACCAAACCACCTGCATCCATCACTTTTTTAGCTTCAATGCCTAGCGGTGTACCTGCTTTAACGGCAGCACGTAGCATGTCACCTGTTGAGATTTGTGGAATTGAGTACTTCTCACAAATATTGGTTGCTTGAGTACCTTTACCTGCGCCCGGAGGGCCTAATAAAATAACGTTCATCTGTTAATTTCCTTATACTTCAAATGATGGTAATTTTTTGCCTACCATTTCTTTTTTCATGACCACGTAGTCCGGCAAACCGTTTTTGTATGGAGGGTAGTTTTCGCCTTCAATTAAAGGTTGTAAGTATTCACGACAGGCATCAGTAATACCAAAACCATCATCAGAGATGTACTCCATTGGCATCATTTTTTCAACGTTAGCAATGTCTTTTAATTCACCTGAACCGATTTCCCAAGTATAAGGGTTGTTTGATGTGCGGATAATGGCTGGCATGACTGAGTTTTTACCTTCTAACGCCATATTAACAGCGGCTTCACCTAGTGCATAAGCTTGTTCAACATCAGATTCAGAAGACAAGTGACGAGCAGCACGTTGTAAGTAATCAGCAACAGCCCAGTGGTATTTGTAACCTAGGGCATCTTTAATTAAGTTAGCAACAACAGGTGCAGCACCACCGAGTTGTGCATGACCAAAGTCATCACGTGTGCCTTGCTCTGCTAAGAAACGACCATCAGACCATTTTGTGCCTTCAGATACAACAATCGTACAGTAGCCAAATTCTTTAACGTTAGCATCAACTTTAGCTAAGAATTTTTCTTCATCAAAATCAATTTCTGGGAATAAGATAACCACTGGGATTGAATCATCAACTAAGCCACCTGCTGCTGCAATCCAACCTGCGTGACGACCCATTACTTCAAGTACGAAAATTTTAGTAGAAGTTGCCGCCATTGAAGCTACGTCAAAACTGGCCTCCATGGTAGAAACGGCAATGTACTTAGCCACTGAACCAAAGCCTGGGCAGTTGTCTGTCACTGGTAAATCGTTGTCAACTGTTTTAGGTACGTGGATTGCTTGGATTGGGTAACCCATAGATTCAGATAACTGAGAAACTTTTAAACAAGTATCAGCTGAATCGCCACCACCATTGTAAAAGAAGTAGCCGATATCGTGTGCTTTAAATACTTCAATCAATCTTTCATATTCTGCTTTATTCGCTTCTAAAGATTTCATCTTATAACGACATGAACCAAAGCCACCAGAAGGTGTGTGCTTTAATGCAGCAATATCATCTACTGATTCTTTAGAGGTGTCAATTAAGTTTTCAGTGAGTGCGCCGATAATGCCGTTTTGACCAGCATAAACCGTACCAATTTTGTCTGAATGTTTGCGTGCAGTTTCAATTACACCACAAGCAGAAGCGTTAATCACAGCAGTTACACCGCCAGATTGAGCATAGAAAGCGTTCTTCATCGTCATACCTTTATTAAATAAGAATCAAAAAATTATACCTATGGCTTTTTTTTACCATGTTGTTTTATAGTGATATCAAAATATATCTCATTGGGGGTATGCTAAAATTGTGAGTATTATTTTTTTAAAGGTGAGGTTCTTAATGAAAAGATTAGATCAAGTATTATCGAATGATGGTGTATCAGCTGAGCTGGAACTTGTTATTAAAGACACAATGGTTGCGTGTAAAGATATTGCCTATAAATTAGGCCAAGGTGAATTAGCTGGTATTCTAGGTGCAACTGAAGATGAAAACATTCAGGGCGAAACTCAAAAAATGTTGGATGTTATTTCTAACGATCTTTTAAAAGATATTTTGTGTTCTAATCCTTATGTTAAAGGTGTAGGGTCAGAAGAAGAGGACTATACGATTGCCGGTCATGCTAACGGCAAATATCTAGTAACCTTTGATCCTTTAGATGGCTCTTCAAATATCGATGTTAATCTTTCTGTGGGGACAATTTTCTCTATTTTAGAGGCGCCTGACGATAATCGCACTGGTGATGATCAAAATGTCTTCTTACAACCTGGCAGCAAACAAGTTGCTGCTGGGTATGTTCTTTACGGCCCATCCACATTGCTTGTAATGACAACAGGCAAAGGCGTTAACTTATTTACATTAGATACCAATATTGGCGAATTTGTATTAACCAAAGAGCAGCTAAAAGTTACCGAAGATACAGCTGAATTTGCAATCAATATGTCTAATCAGCGCTTCTGGGAACCGGAGATGAAACAATACATTGATGATTGCCTGCAAGGAGAAGAGGGTCCTCTAGGTAAGCGTTACAACATGCGCTGGGTTGCTTCTATGGTTGCAGAAGTTCACCGTATCCTTATCCGGGGTGGTATTTTTATGTACCCTTATGATAGTCGCGATCCATCAAAAGCTGGCAAACTTCGCTTAATGTATGAAGGCAACCCAATGTCGATGATTGTTGAGCAAGCTGGAGGCCTTTCTTCTACAGGCCGTATGTGTATTATGGACGTACAACCTAAAGACATTCATGATCGTGTGCCGGTTATTTTAGGGTCAAAAAACGAAGTTACTAAAGTGGTTGCGATGTTTGGTGACTACATTCCCAAAAAATAAAAACTTTTTGGTGATTGTATAGCTTGATTTATTGCTTTAAAGGTTATTCAGTTAAAGATATAAGGTGTAATTCTCCACTCTTGAGTATTGCTTACTTCAAGTACTAAACATTTAGCGCCACCATGGTTGCGGATTTCACCCGATGCACCAGGGTTGATTACCCAAGGGGTTGATTCTTTATCAATCACTTGTTTGTGAGTATGTCCATAGATGATAATCTTAGCATCTGGATAAGTCGCTCTTAGTGACTCGTGCGATGGTTTATGGTGGCCATGTAAATGACCATGTTCAATGGCAATTTTTCCACTCGGAAATTCAAGAAATTCAACCTTGCTAAGCGAAGCAATATGATCATCATTATTGCCCTTAATAGCAACGAGTTTTTGTTTGGGTTTTAATTGGACCAGTGTGGCTTCATCGATAATATCGCCCGCATGAATAGCGATATCACATTGATTGGCAATCTGAATAATCTCAGGGTGGATAAATCCATGAGAATCCGACAATATACAGAGTTTTGGCACAATGAATTTAAATAAAAATAAAGTTTGTAATTATACTTAAAAGTTTATTTTTCTTGTTAAAACAGCTGTTTATAGTATCAATAAAAATAGTCGGTATTTTCTTAATAAAACAGTGCAATATTGTCGGCTTTAATGGGCATAATATGTGCGTTCGTTCTGCGAACAAACTTGAGGAGAAAAAATAAGTTCATTACAAAAAATGAGCTTATTAAAAAGATAATAAATTAGGAGATTAACATGGCAGTATTATTTTCAGATGAATGGATGAATCAATTAAAAGACGCTTGGAATGGCTCAGACGAAGTACGTGGAAAATTAGCAGAAATTGAATTTTCTTCAACCATTGCCTGTGGTTTTAAAGGTGACGGCACACCAACAGGTATTTTTATTGTTGAGAATGGTGAGTGTGTTCGTGCAGGCGACTACAATGGCGAAGATGCTGATTGGGACATGCGCGCAGATAAGAAAAACTGGATGAAGTGGTTAGACAAGCCTCTAGGCATGGCATCTATGGGTATGGCGGTTACGATGGGTAAATTAAAATTTGAAAAAGGCGATTTTGCCGCCATGATCAAAGACCCTAGAATGGCTAATCCGTTTGTAAAAAGTTTTGCTTTAATGGGTGCAATTGGTGGTGAATAATCACTAAGCAATTAAGTCTAGACGAAACCCGCTTTTATAGCGGGTTTTTTATGCATGTGGCTTTATTGGTAAAGCGTGCTCGAAAGTCTCTATATTGATAAATCCTTCTACCAGTTTGGTTTCAATTTTAGAGCTAGGCTTGCTAATAGCAACAACAGCTCCAATGCCAAATTTTTTGGCTGATTGAAGCACACGAACTGAATCATCAAAGAACACACTTCTTGATTTATCCAAGTTAATAGACTCATCCAATTTATGCCAAAATCCCTGATCTTCTTTGGCGATACCATAATCGTGCGACGTAATGATATCGTCGAAGTAGTTTTCTAAATTAGTTACACGCATTTTTAGTTGAATGGTTTTTCGATGGGCGTTAGTCACTAAATAAATGCGTTTGTTGTGTTGCCTGGCTTGTTCTAAAAAATCTAGGACAAATGGATGAACCTGAATTAAATGAGCCACATCTTCTTTAAGTTTGGCAATGTCTAATTCAAAGATTTTTTGCCAATAATCCAAGCAATACCAATGCAACTTACCTTCTTCTGCGCGAAGGATGGGGTAGATTTTGTCTTTGGCCTGTTTGTGTGTCAGGTTGTGCTTATTGGCAAACACCAATGGCATGTACTCCATCCAAAAGTGTAAATCAAAATTAAGATCGAGTAGTGTGCCGTCCATATCAAGTAGAACGGTATCAATTTGTGACCAGTCGACTTTATCCTCGACGCCAGCTTGTGCCATTTGCACTGTCCTCTAAGATAATACCAAGTTCGGTTAGTTCATCGCGGATTTGATCAGATAAGGCAAAGTCTTTGTTATCTCTTGCTTCATTGCGTTGTTTGATTTTTGCATCAATATCTTCATTAGATAAATCAACGCCTTGCGTTAAAAATTCATCAGCATTAGTTTGTAATATACCGATATAACCACCGAGTTTAATCAGTAGTTGAGCTAAGGCATTAGCTTGGTCGATGTCTTTTTCACGTTCAGAATTAACCAATTTAGCTAGCTCAAACAAAACACTTAGTGCAATTGGAGTGTTAAAGTCATCGTCTAGTGCCGCGTTAAAGCGTTTTTCAAAATCAAATCGTTGCGACACTTCATCCATGGCTGCATCAGAAGCATTCAATCCGCGCATTGCTGTGTAAAGCCGAGTTAATGATGCTTTAGCGTTATTGAGATTGTCATCACTAAAGTTCAGCGGTGAGCGATAGTGCGAGCTCATAATAAAGTAACGCAACGTTTCGCCATCGTAACTTTCTAATACACCACGAATGGTAAAAAAGTTATTGAGTGATTTACTCATTTTTTCGTTGTTAATATTAACAAAACCAACATGCATCCAGGTGTTGACGAACGTACAGCCGTGCGCACCTTCAGATTGTGCAATTTCATTTTCATGATGTGGAAAAGTCAAATCCATGCCACCACCATGAATATCAAAATGATTGCCCAAATGGTGTGTTGACATAGCCGAACATTCAATGTGCCAGCCTGGACGACCCTCACCCCAAGGTGATGACCAACTCGGCTCATTTGGTTTGGCCATTTTCCATAAGACAAAATCAAGCGGATCTTTCTTATCAGATTCGACATCAACTCTTGCTCCTGCTTCAAGTTCGTCTAGATTTTTGCCTGAAAGCTTGCCATAGCCTTCAAAGTCACGCACTGAATAATAGACATCGCCATTCTTGCCTTGGTAAGCAATGCCTTTTTCAATCAAGGTTTCAATCATATAAAACATTTGATCAATGGCATCGGTTGCGCGCGGTTCTACATCGGGTGGCAAAATACCAAGTGCACGTTCGTCTTCATGCATAGCTTCAACAAAGCGGCTGGTTAAACTATAAATATCTTCTTTGTTTTCAACAGCTCGGGCAATGATCTTGTCATCAATGTCGGTGATATTGCGTACGTATTCCACATTAGGAAAATGGCGTCTTAAGTGGCGAGTAATCACATCAAACATTACCAACACGCGCGCGTGACCCATGTGACAATAGTCATACACCGTCATGCCACAAACGTACATCCCTACTTTGTTAGGGTCGATTGGGTGAAAGACTTCTTTTTGTTTGCTAAGTGTGTTGTATATTTTAAGCATGGCGTTATTTTAATCTAAATAGAGCCAGTTAGACAAACCCTTATTTTTTATAGGTATTGAGTATAAATGCCGTTGTATAATTAGTCGGTTTTTATTATTTATTTGGAGAAAGTATGAGCGTTTTAGTAACACAACAAGCACTGGATTTTACAGCAGCAGCCGTATTGGCAGATGGCACGATCGTTGATGAATTCACATTGTCTAGCCTTAAAGGTAAGAAGATTATGTTGTTCTTTTACCCACTTGATTTTACTTTTGTTTGTCCATCAGAAATTTTAGCTCACCATCATAGAGTAGCTCAATTTGCCGAGAAGGGCGTTGAAGTTGTTGGTGTTTCGATTGACTCACAATTTACTCACAATGCTTGGAGAAATACAGCAGTGAATGATGGTGGCTTAGGTGCAGTTGATTTCCCATTAGTAGCTGATGTTAATCATGCGATTATGGAATCATACGGTGTTGTTCATCCAGATGGCGTTGCACTACGCGCATCGTTCTTGATCGATGAAAACTTTGATGTTCGTCATCAAGTGGTTAACGATTTACCATTAGGAAGAAACGTTGATGAAATGTTACGTATGGTTGATGCACTAGATTTCCATACAACACACGGCGAAGTTTGCCCTGCAGGTTGGAATAAAGGCGATGAAGGCATGAAAGATACACCAGATGGTGTGGCCGAGTACTTAGCGAAAAACGCTGATAATTTGTAATTAATTATCGGTTTGATAAAGGGGGGTGTTTTACTCCCCTTTTTTTATTTTTAAAGATTGGAGAGAATGATGGCGTTTAAAAAATTAAGATGTATTGTTTGCGACTGGGTTTATGATGAATACTTAGGTTCGCCAAAAGATGGCATTGAGCCAAAAACTAAATGGGAAGATGTGCCAGAGGATTGGGTCTGTCCTGATTGTGGTGCGACTAAGGACCAGTTTGAAATGGTTGAAATCTAATTCAGTTAACGAAGGAAAACAAGGATTTCCTCCGTTAAGGAAAAAATATTTCTCGTAGAGTGCCTCTAGTAAAATACGAGGTTAATTTTTAAAACGAACAGAAAAATGTCAAAAGTATTAATACTGCCAGGTGATGGCATCGGACAAGAAATTGTCGCTCAAGCACTTAAAGTCATCGATTATTTGAATGAAAATGCCGATTTAGGCATGGAATTAGTTCATGGTTTGGTTGGCGGCACAGCTTATGATGAAACTGGATCGCCACTACCTCAAGTAACGCTAGATGCGGCACATGATTGTGATTCTATTTTATTAGGGGCAGTGGGTGGTTATCAGTGGGAAGCATTAGAGCGTGATCTGCGTCCTGAGCGCGGCCTGTTAGGCTTACGTGCTGAGATGGATTTATTCTCAAATCTTCGCCCTGCGATTTTGTATCCACAATTGGCTAGCGCTTCAACACTAAAAGAAGACGTTGTTTCTGGATTAGACTTAATGATTGTTCGTGAATTGGTTGCTGGCATTTATTTTGGTGAACCACGTGGCGTAGAAGAGCGTGATGGACAAAGATATGGTTTTAATACTGCCACTTACTTTGAATCAGAAATTCGTCGTATTGGCCATAGCGCATTCCAAATTGCACAAAAACGTGATAAGCGTGTGTGTTCGGTCGATAAAGCCAATGTGTTAGAAGTGTGTGAATTATGGCGTGACGTCATGGAAGAGGTTGCTAAAGACTACCCAGATGTTGAGCTTTCTCACATGTATGTGGACAATGCAGCGATGCAATTGGTTAAAGCACCAAAGCAATTTGATGTGATGGTAACGTCTAATTTGTTTGGTGATGTATTGTCTGATTGTGCAGCCATGCTCACCGGCTCTATTGGCATGCTTCCAAGTGCGTCACTTAATAAAGACGGCTTTGGCATGTATGAGCCAATTCATGGTTCTGCACCAGATATTGCTGGCCAAGATTTGGCCAATCCACTCGCAACGATTTTGTCGGTTTCAATGATGTTGCGTTATTCGCTAGACCAAGTGGCACTTGCTGACAAGATTGATTCAGCAGTCAACACCGTACTTGATCAGGGTTATCGCACCCAAGACATTGCCAGCGATGGTGACACAGTTATCGGCACGAATCAAATGGGTGATTTAGTTGTTAAGGCTTTACAGGGTTGATCATGAAAATCGTCGTTTACTCAACCCACACCTGCCCCATTTGCGTTAAAACTAAAGAGCTTTTAACTAAATGGAATTTGTCATTTGAGCAAAAATACATCGACGAAGATCGTGCTCACATGGTGGAGTTTTCTAAGGTAACTGATGGCGCACGTATGGTGCCACAAATTACCATTGATGGTAAGCATATTGGCGGGTTTAATGAGTTGACCGAATTACACATGGAAGGCTTTTTCGATTCACAGGGTTAATTTTCACCCCTATTTTCGTTATCAAAAATTTCCAATTGGTCACTTACTAATGCGCCCAAAGGAAGTACCCTTGGGGTGTAAGCTCCCGGCTTGTAAATCTTCTTAAGCCTCAATAGGAATAAAAATTCTCACCTGTGAAATAAGGGTAGATTTTAAGTTAAATGGACGTCCTTTAAACCAGCCAAATTAACAATGCCAGTACAATTACAATTGGCCATAAATATTTTTTAATATCAAAATCTGATTGAGATGGTGTGACTGATGCGGTTGAAGAGGCTATCTGTTCTGTTGGCGCGGGATTAGGGCTCTGTTCAGCTTTTTGTTCGCCCGCTTCGTTAAGTTGCGCGATTAGCTCATCTTTCTTGTGTTTAAGATTAAGCTTAACACCGATGGTTTCGCCATGGTCTTTAAGCTGTTGTTTGGTCATGCTCTTAAAATTCATGCTTATTCCTCAAGTTTGTCAAAAATTTGCTACGCTACATTTGCTTATCTTACCTGTTAGAAATTTCGGAAATAATAGAAATGGTGTAAAAAACACCTAAAACCCTTAAAAATGTAGCCATATAAGGGCTAAATCTCAATAAAAACAGCTGTTTTCATCTCAAAAACCAATAAAAATCACTTTTCTGATTGCTTCATAGGCCTTGCCTATGACGATAAATGAAAATTTCGGAAATAATTGAAATGAATGTTAAATCCTTGAAATAATTCAGTCTAATGGGCTTGTTAGCCAATTAAAATACTTAATTATTATTTACTGTTGATTGACATTGTCCAATATTTCCAAAGATGCAATTGCCAATTTTTCTGAGCAATTAGCGTCACATCCAATTTATGAGGCGATAAAAACACAGCGAGATCTGCAGTGTTTTATGCAGCATCATGTTTATTCGGTTTGGGATTTTATGTCGCTGATTAAGTATTTGCAATCAACCGTTGCGCCAACTCAATACCCTTGGCTGCCAACAAAAGATGCCAGTATTCGTCGTTTTATTAATGAGTTAGTACTTGAAGAAGAGTGCGATACTACAATTAACAAAACAGGTTTTATTTCTCATTTCGAGCTTTACCAAACAGCAATGAAAGAAGTGGGCGCAAATACAAGCGACATTGAGAGATTTATTCAAGTTGTGACTAATGAAGATATTAATGCCGCCCTTAAATCTGACTTTATTCCAAAACCTTCTGCTAAATTTACAACGACAACGTTTAAGTTTATTGAAGACAACAAACCGCATCAAGTAGCGGCGGCTTTGGCTTTGGGTAGAGAGCACATTATTCCATCTATGTTTCGGTCGATCTTGTCTCGCATTCAAGTGGATGAACAGCAAGCGCCTATTTTTCATTATTATTTAAATCGACACGTGCATCTTGATGAAGATTTTCACGCACCTTTGTCGTTAAAATTACTTAACAGTCTGTGCCATGATCAAACGACAGAAGATGAGGCTTTAATTGCTACAGAATTAGCGGTGCAAGCAAGGCTTGCACTTTGGGATGGTGTGTTAGACGCTATCCAGTCCAATCAGTAATGCAATAAAAGTTCCGCTTAGATTTTAGATTGCAAAAATCTCATTAAGAGAATAGGTATTGTTAGAAGTCTAGCGCTTCAATTTCTAGCAACATCTTGTTGATGTGTACGCCAACTTGGTCTTCAAAACCATGCCAGCTGACATAATCTTTGAGCTGTTTAATGGCGATTGGCTTTATTTCATAGTCAGCTAAGTCTTCTTCATAGCCTTTTTCTGCCTCTTGCTTAATAACCAGAAGATAGTTTAGATATGGGTCAATTGCTGTTTCAATACTGCCTGATTGTCCATGGCCAAGCACAATAGTTTCTACATCAAGGGATTTTGCATAATTAAGAATTTTGATGTTATCAATCATGTTGGATGAGCCATCAAATCGACCCATTCTGTGATGAAGCGAATTATCGCCTGTGAATAGTGTTTTGGAGTTTTTGTGCTCTATCATGATGTCTGATGATGAGTGTGCCGAAGGTACTGGTGAATGGATAACCAATGTTTGGCCATCAATATTAAGCACATCTTCATGAGTGATAGAATAGCCTGGAATAACTGCTATGGTTGCTGCAGATTTTCCAGCAGTTAGCTCATTGTAAAAAACTGTCCATCGTTCAGCTTCGCCGTATTCTGCCTCTCTAATCATATTCATGTGAGCGTAGAATTTTGCATTTGGATATTTGTCTTTAATGGCGTGGTTTCCAAGCCAATGATCACCATGAACATGGGTATTGATAACAGCAATAATCGGCTTTGAGCTAACCGTTTTGATTTCATCAAGAATGTTGTCACCAACAAATTTAGAGCTACCAGGGTCAATGAGTATAAGGCCATTATCAGATTCTATAAATGCCGGATTATTGATAAATCCATAGTTTTCTACACTAGGCCCATCAAGCGGACCATGTATTGCATAAACTTGAGAGTTGAGTTGTTCAAACTTATAATCAACGCCATTAACGACCCAAGCGTTTGTTATTGTTGAAAATGCCAGTGTTAATAGTAGTGTTAGTTTTTTCATTTCCCTCTCCCTTGGTATAAAGGTATTATTGTACTTTATAAGCTTCTAACCAAAAATATATTCATGCGTAAAAAACCTAAAATATTAAATATTGAAACCCTTGCTACCACACGTGTTTTTAATATTGAACGTCTAGATTTAGAGTTTTCCAATGGTGAAAAACGCCAATATGAGCGTCTAAAGCCACCTGGAAATGGTGCTGTTTTGGTGATCCCTATGTTGGATGATGATACGGTACTCATGATTTATGAATATTCTGGCGGTACCGATCGTTACGAGTTGGCGCTCACTAAGGGAAAAATTGACGCAGGCGAGACACCACTTGAAGCAGCTGATCGAGAGCTCATGGAAGAAATTGGCTATGGTTCCAACAAACTGACTTTTGTTAAAACCATGACACTCGCGCCAGGATATCAGTCTAATATTACGCATATTATATTAGCACAAGATCTTTACGAAGCGAGTGCGCAAGGCGATGAGCCAGAACCATTAGAAGTGGTTGAGCATAAATTATCCGATTTGGAAACACTGGTCTACAATGAAGACTTAACTGAGGCGAGAAGCATTGCTGCGCTCTATATGGCTAAAGAAATAATCAGAAAACAAAACGCGTGATTAATATCCCAGAAGAATTCATTCTTCAGTCAAGTGACACACCTTTTCCAAGTCTTGATTTAGCACTTAATGAGCCGAATGGGCTGATTGCCATTGGCGGTGAATTATCAACTGAGCGCTTATTAAGTGCTTATCGACAAGGAATTTTTCCTTGGTATAGCGAAGGTGAGCCTGTGCTTTGGTATAGTCCAGATCCTAGAATGGTGATTACCAAAGGCGCACTCCATGTTTCAAAAAGCCTAGATAAAATGCTCCGTAGCAATCGTTTTGAAGTGCGTATGAATACTGATTTTGAACAAGTGATTCATCAGTGTCGAACCATTAAACGCAAAGATCAAGACAGCACTTGGATTGACGACGATATGGTGAATGCTTATACCCAGCTACACCATCAAGGATTTGCCCATTCGATTGAAGTATATGAACAAAATCGATTGGTTGGTGGTTTGTATGGCGTGGCGATAGGCAAGGTATTTTTTGGCGAATCAATGTTTTCTTGCGAGAGTAATGCCTCAAAAGTGGCTTTTGTGCATTTGTTAAAAAACACCGACTATCAGCTGATTGATTGCCAAGTTGAAAACCCGCACTTGAAAAGCTTGGGCGCCTTTAATATAGAGCGATTCTCGTTCATACAACAACTTAAAGAATTGCTGTAAAATGAATGTTAATTTTTTAAAATAATATTGGTTAGAGTTATGAATACAATCATTAAATTAGTAGCATTAGGATTGGTTATTGTCGGTTTGTCTGCTTGTGGAAAAATGGGTGAGTTAGAGCCGGTTAAAGCTGAAGCAGTGGCTTTGGTTGATCATACAATACATCACGCCTAATAGTCGTTGAGCTTCTCTTATCAAAATCAGACTTTACATGCTGAATCTGTTGCTATAACAGATTTAATGGCGACTTATGGCTCGCCACTTTATGTTTATTCACGCACTGATATAGAAAATAATTGGCTTGAATTTGATCAAGCTTTTGGTGCGCACCCTCATTTGGTTTGCTATGCGGTTAAGGCTAATTCAAACTTAGCGGTATTAAATACACTGGCACAAATTGGTGCAGGTTTTGATATTGTGTCTGAAGGTGAGCTAGAGCGTGTATTGGCAGCTGGCGGTCAAGCAGATCGCTGTGTATTTTCAGGTGTGGCTAAAACAACACAAGAAATCGAACGTGCTTTAGCAGTGGGCGTGCGTTGTTTTAATGTTGAATCGGCTTCTGAACTCGATCGGATTGAATCAGTGGCGCGCTCACTCAATACGCAAGCACCAATCTCGATTCGTGTTAATCCAAATGTGGATGCAAAGACGCACCCTTATATTTCTACAGGTTTAAAAGAAAATAAGTTTGGTGTTGATATTGATGATGCCATTAGCTTATACCAGCAGGCGCATCATTCTGAACATTTAAACGTACAAGGATTGGATTGCCATATTGGCTCACAGCTGACTGAAGTGTCGCCATTTTTAGACGCACTAGACAAAGTATTAGAGTTGCTTGGTCAGCTTAATCAACAAGGTGTTGAAATTGCACATCTAGATTTAGGTGGCGGTGTGGGTATCCAATATGACGATGAGCAAACCATCGACATCCAAGCCTATATTGAAGCAATAATTTCAAAAGTGGGAAATATAGAAATAATTTTAGAACCTGGTAGAGCGATTGTGGGAAATTCAGGTGCATTTATCACCAAAGTTGAGTTTCTAAAGCAAAATTCAGACCACTCATTCGCCATTGTTGATGGTGCAATGAATGATCTTTTACGCCCTAGTTTTTATGATGCTTATCATCAGGTTTTGCCTGTTAGTGAAAATACTACTGGCACTCAAGCCAGTTGGGATGTGGTTGGGCCAATTTGCGAAACAGGAGATTTTTTAGCCAAAGGCAGAGCGCTTAGTTTGTCACAAGGTGATTATTTGGCTGTGATGTCAGCCGGTGCTTATGGTTTTACCATGAGTTCAAATTACAATTCTCGTCCACGAGTGGCCGAGGTAATGGTCTCTGGCGATCAGCACAATTTGGTGCGCGAGCGCGAAACCATTCAAGATTTATTTGATAAAGAGCATTTTTAAAGTGAAAAAATTAACAAACAACCAAAAGAAATTTTTAAGATCAATGGGTCATGCACTAAAGCCAGTGGTGATGGTGGGCCAGCATGGTTTAAGTGAGTCAGTTTTGGCCGAGCTAGAGTCAACCATGACGAAACACGAGCTGCTAAAAATTAAAATTCGTGCGCAAGATCGTGATGAAAAGCAACAAATGATTAACCAAATTGTGGAAGTGTCGCACTCACACCTAATTCAAGTTATTGGCAATATTATGGTTATTTATCGTCCGTTCGATGAAGAGCCGCAAATAATCCTACCACGAAAATAAGGCACTACCTTAGATGAAAATCGCCATTAGCGCAGCAGAAACTTCAGGTGACTTGCTTGGTGCTAAGTTGGTTGAGGCATTAAAAAAGCAAAACTCAGCTATTGATATTGAGGGCTTAGCAGGCGAAAAAATGCTTGCCAGTGGCTGTCAACAATTGTGGGACCAGAAGCTGGTTAATGTTATGGGTTTTAGTGAAGTACTAAAAAAGCTCCCTGCTTTATTGCGCTTAAGAAAAACCATTATTGAGTATTTTTCTGCCAATAAGCCAGCGGTTTTTATTGGGGTAGATGCCCCTGATTTTAATTTTGTGATTGAAAAAAAACTCAAATCTCAAGGGATTAAAACCGTACATTTTATTTCTCCCTCGGTATGGGCATGGCGACAAAGCCGTATTAAAAAAATTAAACAATCAACTGATTTAGTGCTGTGTGTTTTTCCATTTGAAGTAGATTTTTATCAAAAGAATCAGCAAAAAGCTTTATTTGTAGGCCATCCATTGGCGCAAAGTTTAAGCCCAAGAAATAACCATGTAGCAGGTAAAAACATTGTACTAATGCCAGGCTCACGCGAAAGTGAGGTTAAACGTTTGTTGCCAGAGATGATAGCAGCAGCCAAATTAATGGCCAAGCAAGATGCTGAACTTGCTTTTCATTTAGTGTTGGCTAATGATGCTTTGCGTCATTGGGCAGAGCAACAAGCAGATGAGCTAAAAGTAACGCTTTCATCGGGCGATGCACATCAGCGAATAGAACAAGCAGATTTAGTCTTGGTGGCTTCAGGCACTGCCACCTTAGAAGTGGCGTTAATCGGCGTACCTATGGTCGTGGTTTATAAATTATCAGTTATTAGTTATTTTATTGCATCACGTTTAGTGAAAAGCCCGTATGTATCTTTGCCCAATGTCATTGCAAATAAAGCCTTAGTACCAGAACTTATTCAAAAAGAGGCAAATGGCGCTAATATTGCCAAGCAAGCGCTGAAAATTTTAAGCGCTGATAATCAAACGTTAGTTAAAGAATTTAAAACCATTCATGTGCAGCTAAAACATGATGCTGATGACGAAGCGGCCACAGCAATATTGGATTTGGTTAATGAATGATATGCTTTTAAAAATTGTTCAACAAGCCTTAAATGAAGACATTGGCTCGGGCGATGTTTCTGCTAGTTTGCTACCTAACCGCCAAGTTGAGGCAAGTATTATCGCGCGCGAGTCAGCGGTTATTTGCGGCATTGATTATGCACAATGTGCATTCTCACTCATCGATGATGCTATTCAAGTTAATTGGCAGATTAATGATGGCGATCAAGTTGTTGAAAATCAAACCTTATGCACGTTAAGTGGGCCGGCCAATGCGATTGTATCAGCAGAGCGAGTAGCGCTTAATTTTTTACAAACCCTGAGCGCTACCGCGACACAAACACGATATTTAGTCGATAAGATTGCACACACCGGTGCACAATTATTAGACACTCGTAAAACACTGCCTGGTTTGAGATTGGCGCAAAAGAGCGCCGTTAAGTGCGGTGGTGGCGTAAACCATAGAATGGGTTTGTATGATTGTGTCATGCTTAAAGAAAACCATATTACTGCAGCTGGATCTATCCAAAAAGCAGTGCAAACAGCAGTTGGTCAATATCCAGATTTACCTTTGATTGTTGAGGTGGAAAGCTTAGATCAACTACAACAAGTGTTAGAACTTAGTGGTGTCACCCGAGTGCTTTGTGATAATTTTTCAATTAAGGATTTAACCGATGCGGTTAAATTAGCCAAAGGCAAGTTGCCATTAGAGGCATCTGGCAATATTGATGAGAACAGTATTGCTGATGTGGCGAGTACAGGCGTTGATTATATTTCTACTGGCAGTATTACCAAAAATATTAAGGCAGTTGATTTGTCGTTAAGGTTTAGCTGAAGCAAAGAAAATTGGCGAAGTTAAATCGTCTTTGGTGTTGTATTTAAGCGCCTCACCTTGCTCATCTACCACGCTACCACCTGCGCCTTGTAGTATGCACATGCCAGCTGCTGTGTCCCATTCAGAGCAAGGGCCGAATCTTGGGTAATAATCAAAGCGACCTTCGGCCACTTGGCAAAATTTTAAAGCACTACCCAATCGACTAATTTGGTAATTTTCTTGTGGCTTCAAATGTTCTTTTAATTGTTCATTATGAAAAGAGTGATGACCAATCACCACTTTAATTGGGCTAGATGGCGCCTGTGTTACCAAGGTTTGCTTTACCCTATCTTGAAGTTTGAAGGTTTGACTGTTTAGAGTGTAATAATGCGTTTTGGTGAGTGGCGCGTAAATCATGCCAAACACCGGTGCATGATTTTTGATATAGGCAATACAGATACAAAACTCACCCGTATGCTCTAAAAAATCTCTAGTACCATCCAATGGATCAATTAACCAATACTCACTCCATTTTGAGCGTTCATCAAAAGAGATGGCGTCAGATTCTTCTGAAAGGATCGGGGTATTTGGTGTGAGTTTTTCTAATGCAGCAACAATCAGTTGATGTGCTGTTTGGTCAGCAATCGTTAGTGGTGTTTCGTCAGACTTAACTTCAACACTCATGTCGCTTTTGTAAAAAGACATAATCGCTTCACCCACTTCGGTGGTGAGCTTAATTAGCGGTGGTATCAGTTTATCAAACATAGGTGTTTATCATACCTTTTTCCTTTTAATAAATAGCAGGGTAAATCACAAGTATTTTTCCTTTCTGGTAGGCGGGCGCAGGAATGAGAGAAGGAGTATAGGTGTAACTATATGACTGAACGAAAGACAAGTACAACAACCTAGAAAGAAAAAAGGCGAAGTAATTTTAATGTGGTGGGCCTACTTGGACTTGAACCAAGGACCAATCGATTATGAGTCGACTGCTCTAACCAGCTGAGCTATAGGCCCGTAAAGGTTTTACTCTAAGAAGCTTGAAAGCTTGTGCGCACGAGAAGGGTGTCTAAGTTTGCGCAATGCTTTTGCCTCGATTTGACGAATACGCTCACGCGTTACATCAAATTGACGACCCACTTCTTCTAACGTGTGGTCAGTATTCATGTCAATACCAAAACGCATTTTTAATACTTTAGCTTCACGTGGAGACAGGTTAGCCAAAAGCTCGCCCGTGGTTTCTCTTAAGCTTTCTTTGGTTGTAATTTCCACTGGTGAAGACAGGTTTGTATCTTCAATAAAATCACCAATATTGGAATCTTCATCATCGCCAACTGGCGTTTCCATTGATAAAGGTTCTTTAGCGATCTTCAAAATTTTAGTAATTTTGTATTCTGGTAATTCCATCTCTACTGCCAACTCTTCAGGCGTGGCTTCACGACCAAATTTTTGTAGTAATTGACGACGAACACGGTTGAGTTTGTTGATGGTCTCAATCATGTGTACTGGAATACGAATCGTGCGCGCTTGATCAGCAATTGAACGAGTAATGGCCTGACGAATCCACCAAGTTGCATACGTTGAAAATTTGTAACCACGACGGTACTCAAATTTATCTACTGCTTTCATTAGGCCTACATTGCCTTCTTGAATAAGATCTAAGAACTGCAAACCACGGTTGGCGTATTTTTTAGCAATAGAGATAACCAAACGTAAGTTGGCTTCAATCATTTGAGATTTGGCTTTCTTAGCGCGACGATCACCACGACGATATAATTTGTTTAGTGCTTTAAGTTCTGGCACGGTAAGTTGCATTTCTTCTTCGTATTCAAGAAGATTTTTCTGTGCATAGTAAATTTCATCTTTGCTAGCCTTTAATGCATCGGCAACTTTTTTATCTAATTTAGCACCTTTTAACCAATCAAAATTAGTCTCGTTATCGGTAAATAGTTCGAAAAATTGCGCTCTTTCCATGCCGGCATAAGTACAAGCACTTTGAATGGCTTTTTCTTGTTTTTTCATCATTGCAACACGGTCACAAATAACTTCCATCATGGTGCTTACCAGTTTTGGTGCAAGACGTAAGTCAGACAAGCCAGCTGATAGTTGCTCGCGAGCAGCAACGGTTTTCTTGTGGCGGAAGCCATGCTTTTCGTTGATATCTTGGTAGTTGCCAGAACACTTTAAAATGGTTTCAAAACGGGTGTATACCTTGTCCTCATCTGGGCCAGTGTATTCCATTTCTTCCATGTCTTCGTATTCTTCATCGTCATCAAATTCGCCGGCATCAAATGCGGCTTTTTTTGCGGCAAAATCTTCAGCATCACCTTGGTAACCAATGATGACATCAGTCATCTTACATTTTCCTTCTTCAAGACGGGTATGCGCTTTAAAGAAGAAATCAGTAATCGCTGGGTAAAGTGTAATGGCTTGCATAATTTCAAACACACCCGCTTCAATTTCTTTAGCAATGCGAATCTCGTCTTCTTGTTCTAGTAAGTCAACCACACCCATTTCACGCATGTACATTCTAACGGGGTCGGTCGTTCTACCAAACTCTGAGTCAAGTGCGGCCAATGCAGCAATTGCAGCTTCAGCAGAGGTAGATTGAGCTTTAGCGCCTGATTCAACTACCAGCGTATCAGCATCAGGAACCGTTTCAGAAACCACAATGTCCAACTCTTCCAAGATAGAAACAATTGGCTCAATTTGTTCTTGTGTGAGTAAGTCTTTTGGTAATAAGTCGTTTAGTTCGGCATAGGTTAAGTAACCTTTGTCCTTGCCAACCATGATGAGTTTTTGTAATGCTTGCTTGTGTGCTTTCGTTGTAGATTTCATAAGTTACAGTGTTTGTTTTTTACCAGCCAAAGGCTGGATTATACCCAAATTCATGGGTTAAAAATCGAAGCCTTGGGAAGACTTTATAGATGTTTTTATTTATGAAGCGTCGGTAAAGATGGTACTGATAGATTCTTCTTCACTGATACGCTTAACTACCTCTGCTAAGGTTGGCGCAATAGACAATTGTCTAATCTTATCGCAATTCACCGCAGCTTCAGTTAGAGGAATGGTGTTGGTTGTTACCAATTCATCAAGTTCAGAGTTATTAATATTATCAATCGCATTGCCAGACAGTACAGCATGTGTTGCGTAGGCTACTACTTTTTTAGCGCCTTTTTCTTTTAAGATATTAGCCGCTTGGCAAAGCGTGCCTGCTGTATCAACCATGTCATCAATCAGCACACAAGTGCGGCCTTCAACATCACCAATCACGTTCATGACTTTCACCATATTTGGCGCAGGACGACGTTTATCAATAATGGCTAGGTCAGCATCGTTAATACGTTTAGCTGCAGCGCGAGCACGCACTACACCGCCAACATCAGGCGATACAACGACGACATCACCATAATCTTTAGACAAGATATCTGCCACCAATACAGGTTGAGCGTAAATATTATCGATTGGTATATTGAAAAAACCTTGAATTTGATCTGCGTGTAAATCCACCGTTAAGATACGATCAACCCCTGCAGCCTCTACCATTTTTGCAGCGAGCTTTGCTGTAATTGGCACACGAGTTAAGCGTGAACGACGATCTTGTCTTGAATAGCCAAAATAGGGCACAACCGCTGTAATACGAGAAGCTGATGAGCGTTTCAATGCATCAACCATAACCAAAAGCTCCATTAAGGTTTCAGCAGGGGATGGCCCACAAGTTGGTTGAATAATAAACACATCACAACCACGAATATTTTCTAAAATTTCCACTTGTGATTCGCCATCACTAAATTGCCCAACTAAGGCTTTGCCTTGCGTGATATTAAGTTGAGAGATGATTTCGCCAGAAAGCTCGGGATTAGCGTTACCGCTAAAAATTTTAATTTTGTCGAGTGACATAAGTATTAATAATGGCCATTAAAGTGCTTGAATTATACTACGATAAAAAAACAGTTTTTATCCATATTTCTTTGATAATTATTAAAATTTCCGATTTTTTTCAATTTGCATTATAGGTAAGGCCAATAACACCCTTAAAATGCCATTTTTGGCATAAAAATCATCATTTTTATGGGTTTTTAGTTGAGGTTTTGGGTGTTTTTAGATGTATTTGTAAAATTTACGAATATTTTTTATGCAAGTATTTTTTTCTTGAACAAGGAGAATGTTCAAAAATTTGATTGAGCATAGATGTTGCTATGTGATTGAAAATTTTTTAGGATTCGACGCCGTTCAAGAAAAAAAGACGCAGCAGAAAATGGCTGGGCTGGCAGGATTTGAACCTGCGCATGACGGGATCAAAACCCGTTGCCTTACCGCTTGGCGACAGCCCATTAAGGTGATGGTGAAGTGTTTAGCGCTTGTGCGACAAAACCTGACCATTGGTTTGGTAAATTTTTAAGCGCTACCAACGCATCCTTCTCATGTTTAAATTCTACAAAAACACAGCTGCCTGTGCCAGTCATCCTTGGCTGATATAGATAATTTATAGCGGTTTTTAGATGTGTTAACGCTTCTAAAACTTCGCCCTCTAAATCTATGGCTGCCTCAAGACAATCATTATGTGGATTGATTAACTCTGAGAAGTCGCATATTTTCCCTATCAATGGTGTCATTGTCAATGATTTGTGTGAGAATATTTCTTTGGTGGAAATGTGTTTATTGATTGAGAGCACCAAAAAATAGTGTTTTGGCAATGTCATTGGGGTGAGTATCTCGCCTACACCTTCCGCCCAAGCGCTGTGTCCAGCGAGAAAAATAGGCACATCGGCACCGAGCGCCAAACCGATTTTTGCGAGCTGTTGTTTTGAATATTTTGTATTCCATAATTGGTTGAGTGCAATCAGTGTGGTGGCGGCATTTGAGCTACCACCGCCCAAACCGCCACCAGCAGGAATGTTTTTGATGACTGAAATATCAACGCCAAGTTTTGTACCGCTTGCATTTTGTAGTGCTTTGGCAGCTTTGATAATAAGATCTTGTTCTTCAGGGATGGTTTCATTACCACTGGTGCGATTGATAATGCCATCTTGGCGGATGTCGAAATTAAGCTCGTCACAATAATCCAGCAACTGGAAAATACTTTGTAGATTGTGGTAGCCGTCGTCTCGTTTAGAATTGATGTGCAAAAATAAGTTGATCTTTGCAGGGGAGTGCCAGGTATTAGACATCAATAAAGGTTTCTCGATAATGTTTAAGCTCTTTAATTGAATCGTGGATGTCAGACAATGCCAGGTGGGCTGATTCACCCTCGCGCACCATGACTGCTTCAGGCTTCCAACGTACCACCAGCTCTTTTAGAGTGGTGACATCAATGTGTCGATAGTGGAAAAATTGCTCTAACTTAGGCATGTAGTTGTAAAGAAATCTTCTGTCCTGGCAAATGGTATTGCCACACATTGGCGAGGCGCCTGGATTGACGTATTCTTGTAAAAAATCTAGGGTTTGGATTTCCGCTTGCTTGGTGGAAATATCACTGTCTTTAACGCGTTGAACCAAGCCAGAACTACCATGGTGTTCAGTGTTCCATTCATCCATACCCGCTAGAATTGTGCTACTTTGGTGAATGGCCAGTGCTGGACCTTCGGCTAATACGTTGAGGTCTTTATCGGTGACGATAGTGGCGATTTCAATAATGACATCTTTTTCTGGCAATAAACCAGTCATTTCTAAATCGATCCAAATTAGGTTCGTATCTTTATCCATTTTTACAATTCCTTGTTTTTAACAGCCGGTTGATTCACGCACAAAGTCGTCTAGTTTTTGGTGAGCAGCGCCACCGTTTAAAATCTCAAGTGCGGTGTTGATACCAGCCTGTAGAGATTTAGCCATACCCGATACATAAATAGCAGCACCTGCATTCATGGCAATAATATTTTTTGCAGCACCATCTTTGCCATCAAGTGCTTGTTGGATTAATTTGAGTGAACTCTCAGCATCATCAGCCTTAATATCGTTTAAATCCCCTAAAGGCAAACCAAACTCTGTCGGGTTAATGGTGTAAGTAGTGACTGAGCCATCTTTTAATTCTGCAACATAAGTATCGTCCGCAATCGAGATTTCATCCAAACCATCTTTAGAATGTACCACCATTACATGCTTAGAGCCAAGACCTTTGAGTACATTGGCAATCGGCTCAACTAGGGCTTTGTCATACACACCCATGACTTGATGTGGTGCTTTTGCTGGATTAGTCAGTGGACCTAAGACATTAAAAATAGTACGAACGGCCAAGTCTTTTCGTGCGCCGATGGCGTATTTCATGGCAGAGTGATGTGCGGGTGCAAACATGAAGCCAACGCCAATTTTTTCAACACATTTGCTGATTTTATCCGGGCTCATGTCCAGGTTAACACCTGCTGCTTCCAAGACATCAGCACTACCTGATTTAGAAGAAATACTTCGATTACCGTGCTTGGCGACTTGACCACCAGCACTGGCCACGACAAAAGCACAAGCAGTTGAAATATTAAACAAACCCAAACCATCGCCGCCTGTGCCACAGGTGTCAACCAAATATTTTGGATGGTGTATTTGTACACCGGTTGCCAACGATCGCATCACTTTGGCAGCAGCGGTAATTTCAGCAACAGTTTCACCTTTCATTGATAAGCCGACTAAAAAACCACCAATTTGTGCGTCGGTGGTTTTGCCTGTCATGATGTCGCTCATCACTGCGTGCATCTCATCTTCGGTTAGATCTTGTTTTGCGATTACTGCTTTTATTGCTTGTTGTATATTCATGGGTCAATTTTCATTCATTAAGGTTTCAATTTCATCAATGGTTTTAGCAAGTTGTTCAGTTAAGACTGTGTTGCCATCATTTGTCACCAAGACATCATCTTCAATTCTAATGCCGATATCGTGATAAATAGGGTTGATTTTATCATTCTTGCGAATGTAAATACCAGGTTCAACAGTGATTACCATACCTTCTTCAAATTTACGGTGCTGTTGGTTGTGTTGATATTTTCCGACGTCATGTACATCCATACCTAACCAATGGCCAGTACCATGCATATAAAAGTTTGATAATGGCTCACCTGGCGCTAAAAGTCCTAGCGATTCAAGCCCTTGCTGAATAATACTTGAGGCGACTTTATGTGGCTTGTGTACACTTGCACCAGGCTTGATGCTATCAATGGCTGCTAATTGTGCCTCTAGTACTATTTGGTAAATCTGTTTTTGTGCCTTACTAAAACGACCGTTAACTGGTAGAGTGCGTGTAATATCGCTAGCATAATTCTCAAACTCACAGCCTGCATCAATCAATACTAAATCACCATCTTGGAGCGGCTTGTTGTTTTCTATGTAGTGTAATATGCATGCATTTTTACCACCTGCAACGATAGGAGTATAGGCATGTATCGCATTGTTTTTAACAAAGTGTCCGTCAAATATACTTTGGAGTTCGTACTCGAACATATTAGGAGATACGTGTTGCATGGCAAGTACGTGAGCTACCATTGAAATATAAGCTGCTTTTTGCATGACTTTGACTTCAAATTCATCTTTGATTAAACGCATTTCATGTAAGGGTTCTTGTAGGCTTTTAATCGTGTAGCTGGAGAGCAAGTCTCCAAGATTTCTATCAAGGTCACAAGGCTTTTCGTCGAAATAAACAACATTTTCTGCTGTGATTAATTTTGATAAATGCTCTTCTAATGAGTTAATATTCAAAGCCTTTTCAAGTTTTAGAATTTCTGGGGCATCTGCAAGACCTAGACGTTCTCCATCCCAAATTTCACGATCAGGGTCTCTGTCCCTTAGAAACATGGTGTAAGTGTTTCGACTGATGACAGCAACTGCTTGTGGCTCTTGAAATCCGGTCAGGTAAAAGAAATTGCTATCTGGCCTAAAGGGAAAGGTGACATCGCCATTTCTAAATTGTTCAGGATTGGTTGAGATAACGACAACACCATTGTCATCAATCTGGCTTAGCAATTCTTTTCTTCTGTTTTGATGTATCATTTTTGTAAACTATTTGTAGCGCACAAAGATACCATGAAACACGTTCGTTTGTACCAAAATACCCCTTTGAATATTGGCGATGAATTAACGCTAGATTCTTATGCTGCACATCATTTGACCAAAGTGTTGCGCTTTCCGCAAGGGCAAAGCATTACTTTGTTTAATGGCGATGGGTTTAGTTACACTGCTGAGGTGCTCAAAGCAAAAAAAGACTGTGTGGTTAAACTGATAAGTAAAGAAGAAAATCTGTCTGAATCAAAGCTTAATTTAACTCTAGCACAAGGGGTGGCCAAAGGTGAAAAGATGGATTTTTTAATACAAAAAGCCGTTGAGTTAGGAGTGAGCACAATTGCCCCTATTTTGACTGAGCGCTGTGTGGTCAAACTCAAAGGCGATAAGCTGCAAAAACGTCAATCACATTGGCAAAAAATTGCCATTGGCGCGTGTGAACAATCAGGTCGATCAGTTGTGCCAGAAGTGTTGGCTCCGGTAAATCTGAGTGAGTTTTTACAAATGCCAGCTGCTAATGGTTTTGTTTTGCATCATCGAGCAGAACAAACACTAATGGATATGCCATTAATTAATAAGGCCACAATTTTAATTGGCCCAGAAGGCGGTTTAAGTGAGGCAGAAATTACCCAAGCCACTCAGGCTGGTTATCGGTCGTTGTTGTTGGGTTCGCGTGTACTCAGAACTGAAACTGCATCGCTAGCAGCCATTGCAAACATGCAGTTACTATGGGGTAGTTAGAAGTTTTAAAGCATCCTGAATTGGGTTAAGCACATTGGCTAATTTTTTACGAATGGCTGATCCAGCTAAGCCATGGGCAGAAATCGTGCTCACAGCCAATCGTTCATTAACACCAGCAAGTAATAATCGTGCTTTAATTTTTTCATCATCCAAGCCTAATGTTTCTGATACGGTTTGCGCCTGATTTTGCAAAGCCTCAATTTGATCCAAAGGTTGAATCATTGGGTGTGACAAGCAAGCACCTAAAACTTCTAGTGTGCGATACAAAACATGCTCTTGGTTGATTTTTTTTAAAATGTGAGCGATGGTTTTTAGCATAATTTGACCTTGTTCCGTGCTAACACAGTCAAGCTCTTTACTGTTTAAGTTAAGTGCCACAGTATTGTCATTGTTTGGCAAGTTGTCTTTCATTCGTTCGATAAAACCGACTAAAAATGCAGTTTTTCGCATACCTTGTTTCCACAATCTATCTTTAGCTTCTTGAGAGATTAAATCGTCTTGCAAGAGCAAGTTAGTAGTGTCAATTAGTTGCGTCGTGTCATCTGTAAAAGGTAAAAATTCTAATAAGTAATGAGCGATTTGCTTGCCAACAGCGTGCCTCACCACAAAATCTCGTGTGAGTAAAAATCGCCCAATTTCTGCTTGTTGGTCAGTATTGGTAGCGCACCACCAAACTAGATCTAGCACTTCATCGTCTAAATTTTGAGAGTTGGCGACAGCAACAACTGCTTCAATATTGCCAATTTTTAACAATGAACCCAAATTACTTGAACTTACTTGCCCCATTCTAGACCATCGTTTTAAATATGATGGGTAACCACCCATACTGCCAAGAACTTTAGAGACTAATAGCTTTTGTACAGCCTGGATATACTTACTACTATCACCATCCGGGTTTAGACTAATGGCTTGTTCTTTTCTGTCTTTTGTCAGACCAACGACGACCAATTTATAAACATCTACTCGAATCGCCACACAAGTTGAAATGAGCACATTGAGTCTAAGTGTATCTTCAGGTGTTAGCATTCAGGTATCGGTTAATTTTTGAGAGTGACTGAGAATCTATGGCGTCTTTAAAGATGACAACCGATTCTTTTCCAGCCTCAATTATCACCAAAAATCGAGATTGATATGCCGGATAAAACCAAGGGTATTGTTGACTAGATTGGTTGTTTTTTTCTATTGCAATTTGTTTTTTATTGAGTGCGATTTTAGTAATCGAATGAGGCTTTGTGAGCAATACGTTTTTAGGTAGGAAATTAACCAGCCATAGTGACAAAACAAGGCTAATAGCCAAGCTTAGCCAAAGATTGTAGAAGTAATGCCAGGCACTAAAAAGACTTAATAAATAAACGCCAAGACTAATGGCTAAGTAAATTTTCGATGTTTTTATTTGGACAACCAATCCATCGGATTCGTTAGTCATCGTCGCCTAATTCAGATCCCATTTCCCGAGCACGATCAAAAGCAGCACGCATTGCATGAGACACAATCATCTCAAGGTTCTGATCTTGGAAACTTTCAATCGCCGCTTGTGTGGTGCCATTTGGTGAGGTAACTTTGGCGCGTAATTCATGTGCAGAATCTTCGCCCTTGCTAGCCATCATGCTAGCACCAAGTGCAGTTTGAATACTGAGTTGTTCGGCAGTTTTCTCGTCTAAACCGAGTGCAACACCTGCTTTTGCCATCGATTCAATCATCAAAAAGAAATAAGCAGGGCCACTGCCCGAGAGTGCGGTCACAGCGTCAAGCATTTTTTCATCTTCTACCCACAAACACTCACTTACTGCGCCAAGTATTTGCTCAGCTAAGGCTTTTTGTTTACCACTCACAGCGTCATTCGCCACCATGCCAGTTGCACCCTTACCAAGTAAGGCTGGTGTATTTGGCATGCTACGCACAATCGCTGTATCACCACCCAACCAGCGATTAATGTCTGTGGCTCGAACACCTGCTGCAATTGAAATCATTAAAGGTTGGTGGTCAATGTGTGTTTGCAACTCTTTACAAACGATAGATAATATTTGTGGTTTAACTGCAAACACAACAACATCGCATTGACTAGCCAACTCAACATTATCCGTAAAAACTTCAAGGTTAAATTCAGCATGTCGTTGGGACAATAGCTCGGTATCGGTATCGCTTAACATAATGTTTTGCGCATTAAAGCCGTTACGAATTAGGCCAGAAATTAGTGCATAAGCCATATTGCCTGCGCCAATAAAACCGATTGTAGTAGAGTTTTGCATTAAAATATCTCAAACATATTAGATTGCATATTCTACCTAAATACTACCTGTTAACAATACAAGGATAATAATGAAAAGATTTAACCCTAAATTAATCATGATTGATGTTGATGGCACATTGGTCGATAGTGTGCCTGATTTGGCCTATTGTGTTGATGAGCTAATGGTGGCCATGGGTAAAGAAAAATGGGGTGAAGCTCAGGTTCGTCATTGGGTAGGTAATGGCGTGCCAAAATTGGTAGAGCGCACACTCACGGGTGAGCTTGAAGGTATAGTCGATAAAGCTGATTTTGATAAAGCCTATCCGATTTTTTTAGAATTATATGCACAGAATACTTCAGGTCGATCTTCATTGTATGAGGGCGTAAGAGAAGGCTTGGATTATTTAAAATCACAAGGATACACACTAGGTTGTGTTACTAATAAAGCTGAACAATTTACCCATCCGTTATTAAAAGATCTTGGTATTTTTAATGACTTTGGTATTGTAATTTCTGGCGATACCTTAGCCAAGAAAAAGCCAGACCCGTTGCCATTGTTACATGCCGCTAAACACTTCGGCGTTGAGCCACAAGACTCAATGATGCTAGGGGATTCAATTAGCGATGTTAAAGCCTCTCGTGCTGCAGGATTTGAAATTATTTGTATGTCGTATGGCTATAACCATGGCAATGATATTCGTGACACCAACCCTGATTTAGTGATTGACTCAATGGCCGAGTTGAAAGACTACCTATAATAAAGCAGTATCAGTAAAATGCAGCTGTATGGATACATTTGACCAGCAGCAAATTTGGCATCCTTATGCCAAAATCCCTAATGAGATTCCAACCTACTTAGTTGAGTCAGCTGACGGCGCTTGTCTTAATTTAGTAGGCGACATTCAAGTGATTGATGGCATGAGTTCTTGGTGGAGTGCGATTCATGGTTACAATCATCCAGTGCTTAATAAAGCAGTACAAACTCAGCTAGGAAAAATGTCACATGTGATGTTCGGTGGCTTAACACACAAGCCCGCCATTGATCTAGCGAAGACTTTAGTCGCCATTACCCCAGAGCATTTAAACAAAGTCTTTTTTACTGATTCAGGCTCGGTGTCAGTCGAAGTGGCGTTAAAAATGGCGTTGCAATATTGGTACAACAAAGATCAGATTGATAAACATAAATTTGTTACTATTCGTGGTGGTTACCATGGCGATACTTTCGGCGCTATGAGTGTATGTGATCCTGATAACGGCATGCATCATTTGTTCTCCGGGGTATTGCCACAACACTTTTTTGTTAAAAGTCCATCAATGGTTTCTATGGATGAGGCCTTGCAAGA
>CAYUWB010000001.1:0-129121 GCA_964448305.1 uncultured Candidatus Ruthturnera sp. | reverse complement strand
GGGCAGCTTAAAGACCCAGCTGAGTTTGTTAAGCGTATGAATAAATTAATCAATTAATCCACATTCAAGTTAACAACAAAGCCCGATTTATTCGGGCTTTGTTGTTACCAATTATTCATCTTTTCTAGCAAGTCACTCGCATGCCGGTAACCTTGCCCGGCTGACCTTTTACACCATTTTTTAGCTTCAGTATATTTGTGTGCGCCTTTTCGATACAGAATTAGACATACATTGTATTGACCAACCTTATTACCGCCCTCGGCTGCCATCGTATACCATTTTAACGCCTCATCAGAATCTCCCCAGCCAGTCGCCATGCCTTTTTTATACATATAACCAACATTGTTCTGTGCAGCAGCACTACCGGCATTGGCTGCTTTTTGTAACCACTTTAAAGCCGGCTTATAATCACCATCTTTTCGATATATATTACCCAAACTAAATTGAGAATTTTGATCCCCTTGAATCGCCGCCTTTTCATACCAATTTTTTGCTTGATCTATGTCTTTATCAGCACCCTTTCCTTTTTCTAAGGCTCTCGCATAACGATATTGTGCTTTAACATGACCTAAATCAGCCGCTTTTTTGACTATTTCAACCGCCTTCCAATACTTTTTCTTTTTGTATAATCTACCTGCTTGACGGTAATAATCTCTAGCTAATCTTGATTCGCCCTTATTGTCAATTTCAGATGCCCCACCCAATAATTTTATTTTTGAATCAAAAATTGTAATGGATCGTCGGCTTTTTCCCCAGGCAAAGTCACCATTAGATAAAACCCTAACCCTTCGACAACTTTCACGCTTACTGGTTTCTACACAAATAGCGCCACGACTACTAATAGATATATCGATCAACTTATCACACTTGCCTTTTTGCTGAATAATTTCAATTGAATTACCTTGAACACCAAAGCACGCTTGTGTTGACTGACCATCAATAAGAATAAATTTTCCATCAAACACCTCTAACAGCTCATCTCGATTGGCTTTTTCAGCAGATAATAAATTGGTAGAAATTAAAATAACCAATACGACAAAAAGTTTTTTCATAACCCTACCACATAATTTATTATATGATCGATTCTACGCTTACTCTACTATATCATTCAGCTTATTTCTGAAAGGGTTTAATATTTCTTAGAATACCTCTGAGAATAGCCACCTCTTCTTTTTCGGGCTCTGCTCTGCCAAAGAAGCGACGTAGGCGGCGCATAAGCAACTCTTTAGGGCGTTTATCTTCAAAATATTCAATATGCTCTAATACTTGGGCAAGGTGTGCGTAAAAACCTTCTAGCTCAACGTAACTGGCTGTTTCATTACTGCTTTTCTCAAACTTAGTGGTGGTGTTATAAACGTAGTTTTGATAGGCGAACACTTGAATAGCTGATGCCACATTGAGTGAGAAATAATTTGGATTGCCAGGAATGGTCATGAGTATCTGGCACAGGTCTAACTCTTCATTGGTTAGGCCATATTTCTCAGTGCCAAATACCACGGCTACTTCTTGCCCTTCTACAGCTGTGGTTTTTTGAATCTCACCACAAGCATCTACCACATCCATTTGTTTCCACTTAATATTACGCTGACGTGCGCTAGCACCAATGACCAGATGTGAGCCTTGCAGGGCCTCTTCAAGCGTTTCACAAATCACAGCGTTAGCGAGTAAATCATCTGCACCACTGGCTCTGGCTGTTGCAACGGCTGATGGATAACCTTTTGGACTCACCAAATATAACTTTGATAAACTCATGTTTTTCATCGCACGTGCAGCTGCACCAATATTACCAGGCTCAGTGGTGTTAACCATAACCACACGTACACTATCAAAGGTATAATTCATTTCTTTTTCCATTTATCTATCTATTATGCATCCTACGCTTAATATCGCCATTAAAGCTGCTCGAAAAGCCGGTGACATCATTTTAAGATATCATAATCAGATTGACCTTTTAACGGTTGAAAACAAAGCGGCTAATGATTTTGTTTCAGAAGTTGATAAAGCTGCTGAAGATGCCATTATAGACGAGTTGAAATACGCCTTTCCTGATCATTGTATCTTGGGTGAAGAAAATGGTGAAATTGTCGGAAAAGATAAACGCTTTGTTTGGATCCTTGATCCTTTGGATGGCACGACTAACTACCTTCATGGCTTTCCTCAATATTCAGTATCGATTGCCCTATATGAAAATGATGAGCCAACACATGCTGTAGTCTACGACCCATTTAAAGAAGAGCTATTTACCGCCTCAAAAGGCGAAGGTGCTTACCTTAACGAGCAAAGACTACGTGTTACCAATACACAGGGTTTTGAAGATACTTTGATTGGCACAGGTTTTCCATTCAAAGAGCCACAACACTTAGATGCTTATTTGGCGATGTTTAAGGCAATTCACCCACAAGTGGCTGGTATTCGTCGTGCAGGTTCTGCAGCGCTTGATTTGGCTTATTTAGCAGCCGGTCGCATGGACGGCTTTTGGGAAATAAAACTTAATATCTGGGATATTGCTGCTGGCGTGCTGCTGGTTAAGGAAGCTGGTGGCTATGTTGGCGATTTCTCGGGTCGAGACAAATATCTAGAAACAGGTAATGTAGTTGCTGGCAACGAAAAAGTTTTTAAAGCCATTTTAAAAACCATTCATCCGCATTTAACAGCCGACTTGCAGCGTTAATTTTCTAAGGTTAATTGCTCGCCATTTAGGGCTTTAGCACGCTCACTCATTAAATACACAATTGCCGGAGACATGCTTTCTGGTGTTGGGTTGTTGTCTGCGTTTTCTGCTGGGTAGGCAATTTGTCGCATTTTAGTGCGCATGCGTTTTGGATCGAGTGAATTGACTTTAATATTGGTTTTTTCTAACTCTTCACTTAGGGTTTTGCTTAGACCTTCAATGGCAAATTTACTCACGCCATACGCCCCCCAATAAGCTCTTGCTGTGCGCCCTACTGATGAGGATAAAAATAACACACGTGCGTCAGCTGACTTATTCAAAACCGGAATTAAAAATTGGGTCAACATAAACGCTGCATTGACATTAATCTGCATGGTTGAATACCAAAGCTTGATATCGTACTGCTCAATTGGCATCATCGTGCCAATAATACCGGCATTATGAATTAGCCCATCAAGTTGACCAAAGTACTCTAATAAATTCGCCTGCAACTGCTCATAATGCTCGGGTGTCGCTCCTTCCAAATCAAGTGGATAAAGCACGGGCTCTTGATAGCCTGCATCAACAACTTCATCGTAAACGGTTTCTAATGAGCCTAGGTCACGCCCAAGCATAATCACCGTAGCACCTGCTTTAGCTAAGTCTAGTGTCATTGCCCGCCCAAAGCCACGGTTGGCGCCTGTCACCAAAACAACCTTATCTTTTAGCTCGTTTTCAGTGATTTGATAATCGGTTGAAATATTCATTATTTAAGTTCCTTTTTACTTTGCACGCCCAGTGTTTTTAATTTTTCAGCGCGACCAATTAAGTTGCCCTTGCCATCTGATAATTTACCACGAGCTTCTTTATAGCTCTTCTGTGCTTTATCAAGATGCTTCTCAATATCGTCCATCGAGGTAACAAAGCCAAACAACTTGTCATACATGGCACCCGCTTGACGTGCAATTTCTTCTGAATTTTGATTTTGGCGTTCTGTTTGCCAAATGTGATGCACCGTTTTAAGACTCATCATTAACGTTGACGGGGAGACCAAAACAATGTTCTTTTTAAGTGCTGTGGTAAATAAATCTGGCTTTTGGTCAAGTGCCACTAATAAGGCTGATTCAATCGGAATAAAGACAAAGATAAAATCAAGTGTTAGTACACCTTCTAGGTTTTCATATTCTTTGATACTAATGCCATTGATGTGTGCCTCAACCGATGCTACGTGGGCTTTAAGCATGGCTTGATCCGATTGATTGGCAATGTAATCTTTATAAGCCTTGAGAGACACTTTTGAATCAATAATAATGTCTTTTTCTTCTGGCAAATGCAAAACCACATCAGGCTTAAAAGCCTCTCCTTGTTCATTTTTTAGTTGTTTTTGCGTGTCAAACTCATGCCCCTCTCGAAGGCCTGAACTCGATAAGATAGAGCTTAGGATCATTTCACCCCAATCGCCTTGCTGCTTGTTGTCATAAGTCAGTGCATCGGTAAGATTTTGTGTGGTCTCTTGCGCCTCAATACTGGTCTTTTTAAGGTTTTCAATTTGAGCTGATAAAGTCGCTCGTTCTTTAACTTGCTCGGTGGTGATTACTTCGATTTTGTCTCTAAACTCTTTTAGCTGTGCTTGTAAGGGGGTTAATAGTTCAGAGTTTTTAACGCTTAAATCGTTACGATCCTTAGCCAAAATGTCGCTCGCTACCGCTTTAAAATCCTTGCTCATTTGCTCTTTAGCAATGTTAATCAAATCAACCTCTTTTTTATGTGATTCAATTTCTTTATCAAGACTCACTTCAAGATGAATTTTGTCAGTTTTTAAAACTTGTAACTTAGCGTTTAAATAAAAATAAACACCGATTGCACCAACAAGCAATCCAACTAATACACTAATAATTTCCATTCATTAACCCCAATATTTCTGATGGTTGTTTTATCAAATAATCGTAACCCCATTCTTGCCCAACTTTGCCATAACCATAAGTAACAGCAATGGTTTTAATGCTTGCGTTTTTGCCAGCAATTATGTCGTTTTTGTCATCACCAACAAACCAGCAATGTTGCGGTGAAACGCCTAACTGTGCACAAGCATAAAGCAGCGGCGCAGGATGTGGTTTATTATATTCTAAGGTGTCGCCACAAACCACAACATCCGGATTTAAGTCCAGTTTGTCTAATAACAAATGGGTGAGTTTTTCAGGCTTATTGGTAACAATACCCCAAAACATTTTTCTATCTTTAACAGTTTTTAAAAGTTCATCAATACCGGCAAAGGTTTTTGATTCTCTGTCAATATTATCGACATAAATGCTTAAGATTCTTTGATGCCTGTCAATAAAATTAGGATGAGACTCTTCACAATCAAAACCAAACTTAATGAGCGCTTTACCGCCTAATGCTACCAAAGGCTTAATTTGCTCATAAGGTTTTTCATCGATACCATTTTCCAATAGCAAGGTATTTAGCGCATAAGCAAGGTCAGGTGCGGTATCAATTAGTGTGCCGTCTAAATCAAAAAGAATGGTGTTAACCGTCATAGAAAATCATTAAAATCTTAAGTCTATAAATTATAACGTTTACACTCACTAATACGAATGCTGTTTTTAAGATCGTTAATTTACTTTTTAGGCTCAACGCTGGTTTTATCAGCATTGGTTGCAATCGCACTGGTATTGTTCTTTACGCCAGTCAAGGTCCGCTATGCTATTTTGTCAAAATGGTCGTTGTTTTGTCTATGGTGGCTACGCGTAACACTAAACATTAAGCTAAAGGTTATCGGTAAAGAAAACATTCCAAACCAGGCTTGTGTAATTATTTCCAATCATCAATCCACTTGGGAGACACTTGGATTGCAAACTATTTTTTCACACCAAACCTGGGTACTCAAACAAGAACTACAATGGATTCCTATTTTTGGTTGGGGCTTGTCGCTTTTAAAACCGATTATTATTGACCGTGGCGAAAAACTTAAAGCCCTTAAAAAAGTTATCAAACAAGGGGCAGCAAGAATTTCCGAAGGCATCTTTGTGGTGGTATTTCCTGAAGGTACACGCCAACCTTACGGGCAATTAGGAGAATACCAAAAAGGCGGTGTTTCTATCGCCAAAAAAACCGGTTGTGATATCTCACCGGTGTATCACAATGCCGGCAAGGTTTGGCCTAAAGGCAGTTTTGTTAAGCGGCCTGGCACCATTACTGTGGTGATTGGCAAGCCTATCAGTGTGGAGGGAAAATCAGCCACACAGCTAACCAACGAAGTGAGAGATTGGACTGAAACTCAATCAAAGAGCGTTAATCAATAATCGATCGATCAAGCTATCGTATTTAATACGATTTTTATGATAATTAATAGAGGCTTCAACCTGATCTAACAATAACGATTGTTGATCGTCTTGCTCGTTAATAACAAAACGGATATTGCCATTACCTGCTAAAAATGCATCAAGCTCAGTTTCTACATTACTGACTTTGTTCTCATCAACTTGTTGCTGATATAAAGCCAACTGCTTAACGCCTTGCTTAAGCTCAGTGGTTAGTTTTTGTGCGTCAGAGACAATATCATCAAGTTTGTCTTGGTATTTAAGCTCTAATTGACGACTTTTTAGGCGGTATTTACGCAAATAAACGTTGTTGCTCACATCACCCGTGAGTGGATAAGAAAACTCAAGTTTGGCTTCATATTCAACTTCAGAAGATTTTGAATAAGTGGAATAGTTGCCTTTATTGTCGTCTTGTGTGGCGCTAATGGTAAAGTCAAAATCAGCCAATTCTGAATTTTGATAAGTTTTAACACTGCGTTTGTTTTTTAATTGCTCAATCTCAATACGCTTAATATCTCGCACTGAATCTTTACAATATTGATGCAGATCTTGAATTAGATTTGCCCGAACAGTCCAGTTAATTTTAAGTGGATTTTTCTCAAGATTAATGTCGATCAATAATGCATCTATCAGCCTTTGTTGTGCCTTTAGTTTAGACTCAAGATCTAACAATAATCTCTGGGTTTTATTAATAGAACGCTGCAGAGTTGAAACACTGCTTTTGCTAGCGCCTTTTCCCTGTATGGTTTTTAGCATTTTTTTAGAAGATTTGAGTCGGTTTTTAATAATGTCAATTTGTGTATGATAATTAACCCAATCAAAGAAAATGATCAATTTCTCTTCAATAAAATCTTCCTTAGCTTCAGCCAATACCAGTCTCTCATCTTCGTAATCTAGTACAGCTAAATCATAGGTTTTTTGATCAACCACACCATCTTTGTTTTTAAGTAAGGGCAATGTCCAACTAACAGATAAATCATCTAAATACTCAGTGGTATTTTTATCGGTCTGATAGCCATTTTTATCATGCATTTCTTCATCTTTAATCGGCAAGGACTTATCATAAGAAATGCTTAATTCTGATCCATTAGAGAAAAACTTCTTAGTTAAGTCGGTAGAAAACTTTCTAACTTCTTGTGTGGTGGATTTTGCATAATCCGTACTAGAGGTGTAATTTTCTTTATTTTTGCGCTTGCTAATACGGCCTAGCTCACCACCAATGGTCCAATCCCAATCAGAATAATTAGACTTATCACCATCCATCTCAATTTGCTTAATGGTGAGGTTAATTTGTTCTTTTTCAAAGAAAATGTTGTTAACTAATAGCGACTGAACAAACTCAGATTCGGTTAAAGCATTAACAGAACCAGAAAGCAAATAAAACGCTAAAAATTTAACTATAGGTTTGTGCATTAAAGATTTGACAAAAAAGTTCGGCTGTTTTTTGTGTGTCGTATAGTGCTGAATGCGCTTCAGCATCATTCCACTCGATATTAGCCACTCGCATGGCTTTGGCAAGCACAGTTTCGCCGTAATAAAGCGCTGCAAGACTGACGGTATCAATGGTTGAAAATTGATGAAATGGGTTTTTTAAATTAGCACGCTCACTGGCAGCATACAAAAAACCTAAGTCAAAAAATGCATTGTGGCCTACTAAAATCGCTCGCGTACACCCTTCTTCTTTCATGTCAGTTCTGACCGCTTTAAAGATATCGCCTAATGCTTGTTTTTCACTCACTGCCAATCGCAAAGGATTATCAACATCAATACCGTTAAACTTAAGCGCACTTGGATCTAAATTAGCACCTTTAAAAGGCTCTACATGAAAATGTTGTGGCTCTTGTGGGTAATAAATACCTTGATCGTTAATACCAATCACAATCGCACAGATCTCAAGCATGGCATCCGTTTTGTCGTTAAAACCACCGGTTTCAATATCAATAACAACGGGCAAATAACCCCGAATACGGTCTTTAATCTTCATCATCAAACATCCTTAAAGAAAATTGAAGAATTGCGTTGATGGTCAAACAAGGCTTGACGTCTTTTAGGTAATTCACTAATCTTCATTTGCACAAAACCCTGATTTAAAAACCACTTGGCATTGTGCTTAGACAGTGCAAAAATTTTGGAAAAATTGGCAATGCGTGCTTTTTGCATGATTTCATCCAATAATTTAGCTGAAAAACCTTGGTTTTGCACATCTTTTGACACTGCTAAGGCGTAAATCTCACCCATTTTGCCTTCCTTACAGTCCTTTAAGCCTGCACAAGCGACTAGCTGATCAAAATTTCGCAAAAAAACGAAATCATCAATATTGTCATTAATTTGACTATAAGTTCTAGGCAAAATCTTACCTTCCTCTACAAAAGGCTTGATTAAATCTAATATTTGTTGTGCTGTATTCAATTTCGCAATAAAAGGCTTTGAGAAAAGTCCTATTTTAGTCTAAAATTTAATGTTTTTAGTAAACGAAATAGATTATGTCTAACACCAGAAAATATTCCTCTCAAGTTGTTGATGGCTACGAGCGTGCACCAAGTCGCGCCATGCTTTATCCAGTTGGTTTTGAAAAAGAAGATTTTGACAAACCTCAAGTTGGTATTGCAAGCACTTGGTCAATGGTGACGCCTTGCAATATGCATATTAATAAACTCGCTGATGAAGCCGAAAAAGGCGTTAATAGCGCTGGTGGTAAAGGTGTTATTTTTAATACAATTACGATTTCAGATGGTATTTCAATGGGCTCTGAAGGCATGAAATACTCTTTAGTTTCTCGTGAAGTGATTGCGGATTCTATCGAAACAGTTGTTGGCTGTCAGGGTTTTGACGGTGTGGTAGCGATTGGTGGTTGTGACAAGAATATGCCAGGATGTCTAATTGGCTTGGCACGTCTTAATCGACCAGGTATTTTTGTTTATGGTGGCACAATTCAACCTGGTAAAAATCACACCGATATCGTTAGTGTCTTTGAGGCTGTTGGTGAATATGCCAATAATGCCATTAATGATATTGAATTAGACAACATTGAATCAACTGCAATACCTGGACCAGGCTCTTGTGGTGGCATGTATACCGCCAACACCATGTCCTCTGCGATTGAAGCTTTAGGCATGAGTCTGCCAAATTCATCAGCTCAAGATGCAATTTCTGATGATAAAAATAATGACTGTGTGCGCGCAGGTGAGGCCGTACTTAATTTACTCGAAAAAGACATTAAGCCTCGCGATATTATGACATTAAAGGCTTTTGAAAATGCAATTACAATTATTATCGCTTTGGGTGGGTCAACCAATGCAGTCTTACATATGATAGCAATGGCTGATGCTGCAGGTGTTAAAAATCTAAGCATTGATGACTTTACCCGCATTGGTAAAAATGTACCTGTTCTAGCAGATCTAAAACCGTCAGGAAAGTACATGATGAGTGAATTGGTTGAAATTGGCGGCACGTTACCACTAATGAAAATGCTTTTAGATGCAGGGTTATTACACGGCGACTGTATGACAGTTACAGGTAAAACTATGGCTGAAAATCTAAAAGATGTTGAGCCATATGCAGATTCTCAAGAAATTATTAGAGCTTTAGATAACCCAATTAAGAAAGACTCTCACCTTAGAATCTTAAGAGGTAATTTAGCTTCAGAAGGTGCGGTTGCCAAAATTACAGGTAAAGAAGGCTTAAGTTTTAAAGGCAGGGCTAAGTGCTATGGTCGAGAAGAAGAAGCGCTTGAAGCCATCTTAAATGATGAAATTAAAGCTGGTGACGTGATTGTGATTCGTTATGAAGGCCCTGCTGGTGGCCCTGGTATGCGTGAAATGCTGGCACCAACCTCAGCGGTTATGGGTAAAGGTCTCGGTGGTGAAGTAGCCCTGATTACAGATGGTCGATTCTCTGGTGGTACTCATGGGTTTGTGGTCGGACATATCACCCCAGAAGCCTTTAAAGGCGGCGTATTGGCCATAGTTGAAGACGGCGATGAGATTTTAATTGATGCTGAGAATAACGTATTAGAGCTTTTAGTTGACCAATCAATCATTGATGAGCGCTTGTCACATTGGACGCAACCTGAGCCAAACTACACTAAAGGTGTATTGGCTAAATTTGCCAAACTCGCTAAGTCTGCATCCGAAGGTGCTGTAACTGATTAACTTTAAAATTTGTATAGATTAAAAAAGGAGACCAAAGTCTCCTTTTTTATTTATTAATCAGCTGGTGTGAAAACCATTTGTCGGTCGTCTAAACTGACTGAAGCTACTTGAATTTTAATGGTGTCACCAAGTCGAAAAACTCGACCAGTACGCTCGCCTTTAAGTTGATGGTGTATATCATCAAAAATATAATAATCGTCTTTCATGTCACGCATGGCGATCATACCCTCAACAAAGACATCGGTTAATTCAATAAAGATACCAAAACCAGCAACGCCAGAGATAACGCCGTTAAAGGTGTCTCCAACCTTGTCACGCATGTATTCACATTTAAGCCACTGTTCTACATCACGAGAAGCATCGTCTGCTCTACGCTCTGTGACTGATAAATGCGCGCCAGTTTCCACCATCTTTTTACTTGGTTTTCTTTTGTTTTTATTAAGCACACGGTTGATTGCGCGATGCACTAACAAGTCAGGATATCTTCTAATTGGCGAAGTAAAGTGGGTGTAATCATCAAATGCTAAACCAAAGTGCCCTTCATTCGCTGGCGTATAAACTGCTTGCTTCATGGTGCGAAGCACAACTGTCTTAATAATGTTTTCATCATCACGGCCTTTGGCGTCTTCCAACACTTTAGCAAAGTGCTTTGATTCTGGCTGGTCGCCGCCTTCAAGCGTTAGGCCGATAGCCGTTAAAAACTGACGAGTCACCTCAACTTTTTCAGCCGTTGGTTTAGGGTGAATACGGTATAAGAAATCTTCATTATGATGGCCTAAGAATTTAGCTGTAGCTTGATTGGCCATCAGCATGCATTCTTCGATTAATTTATGCGCATCGTTGCGTGAACGTGCAACAATGTTGTCAATTTTTCCCTTATTATTAAATATAATTTGTGATTCAATGCGATCAAAGTCCATGACACCACGTTTGGTTCTTGCTGATTTTAATGCCTTATACAAATCGTACAGAGTGTTTAAGTTGTCCAATACTGATGAATATTCACTCATCAAGTCTTTATCTTGGTGCTCTAAGATATGGCTAACCTTAGTGTAAGTTAAACGTGCATGTGAAAACATAACCGCTGGATAAAACTTATAATCAAGTAAATTACCTTCTAAGTCGATGTTCATCTCACAGGTCATGCACAAACGCTCGACATCTGGATTGATTGAACATAAACCATTTGATAAGGCCTCGGGCAACATAGGTACGACACGACGTGGAAAATACACAGAGTTACCACGATCAATGGCGTCTTTATCAAGATCTGAACCTTCCCTTACATAATGCGATACATCGGCAATCGCCACCACTAGCTTCCAACCGTTGTTGGTTGGTTCAGCATAAACAGCATCGTCAAAATCACGTGAATCTTCTCCATCAATCGTCACGAGCTTCATGTTGGTAATATCAATACGGCCTTTTTTGTCTTCTTTTGTAACAGTGGTTGGTAACTTTTCAGTTTGAGCCAACGCTGCTTTAGAAAAATCAACTGGAATACCATTACGATAAAGAGCAGCATCGGTTTCAATGCCTTCATCCATATAATTACCTAAAATTTGGACGATTTTTCCAACTGCCAAACTTTCCAATGTTGGAGATTTTACAATCTCAACAATAACAATTTGTTCGTCAGTGTTGTCTTGACCCACCTCAGGAATACTAATATTGTGGCGGATACGTTTATCATCTACAACAACGTAAGCACCGGCTTGATCAAGGTGCAGACGACCAACCACAGTTTTAATGCTTTCAATAACTTTAACAATTTCTGCATCGCCGCGTTGATTAAGCAGGCGTGCTTTGACTTTGTCGCCATGAAAAACCAATTGCATTTGCTTGGCAGACAAGCGCAAATCTTTGCCGCCTTTGTCTAGCGCAATAAACCCAAAGCCTTTTGGGTTGGCAATCACTGTACCTGTCATTGCACCACCTTTTCCTGTGTATAAACGATACACGCCATCGCGATTACAACTAAGTTGCTGATCTCGTACCATGGCTTTTAAGCGGTGAGTTAAGGGTTTTTTTTGATGATTGTCAACTTTAAGCAAGTCGTACAATTCATGTTTGGTTAAGGGCTTCTTTTTAAAAAAACTAAGAATATATTCCCTTGAGGGAATCGGATTATCGTATTTTTCCGATTCTCTCTTATGATGGGGATCAGACATTAAACCTCGTCAAATGGGTGATTAAGAATCAAGGTTTCATCACGATCTGGGCCAGTTGATAAGATGTCAACTGGTAGTCCAGAAAGTTCTTCAATCTTGCGAATGTAGTTTTGTGCTTCAATTGGTAAAGAGTCAAACGAAGAAGTGCCAATGGTTGAAGTGTTCCAGCCTGGCATTTCAATATAGATTGGCTTAGCGTCTGCGTAGCCTTGAGCATCATATGGTGGTGTTGTGATAACCTCACCGTTTAGTTCGTATGAAGTACAAATCTTAATACTGTCAAGCGAATCTAACACGTCCAGTTTAGTTAAACAAATACCAGTCACAGCATTTAGATTAAATGAACGTTTTAATGTAACCATATCTAACCAACCACAACGACGCTGTCGCCCTGTTGTAGCACCAAATTCATGACCAATCGTACCCAATAATTTACCAATCTCGTCGCCTTCGTCAATTGACACATCGTAAACCAACTCTGTTGGGAATGGACCGCCACCAACACGCGTGGTGTAAGCTTTAACAATACCAACAACATAATCAATATCAGTGACACCAACACCAGAGCCAGTTACCGCACCACCTGAAGTCGTATTTGATGAAGTTACAAATGGGTAAGTACCTTGATCAATGTCTAATAGTGCGCCTTGTGCACCTTCAAACAAGACATTCTCATTGTTTTTAATATGCTCGTGAATTTGCTCTGTTACATCGGTAATCATTGGTCTTACAATCTTAGCTTGCTCTAACGCTTGGGCTAAAGTTGCTGCATAATCAACCGCATCAACACCGTAATAATTAGTCAGTGCAAAGTTATGGTATTCCATCACATCTTTTAGTTTGGCTGCGAAAGCTGCTTCATCTAGAAGATCACCCACACGCAAACCGCGACGCGCTACTTTGTCTTCATAAGCGGGACCAATACCATTACCAGTGGTGCCAATCGCAGCCTTACCACGTTTAACCTCACGCGCATTATCAAGTGCAATGTGGTACGGCATAATTAGTGGGCAGCCTGGTGAGATTTTTAAACGCGCTTTAGCATCAACACCTGCAGCATCTAGCTCACCCAATTCTTTAATCATGGCTGACATTGACAACACCACGCCGTGGCCAATTAAACACTCTACATTGTCACGCAAAATACCTGAAGGAATAAGGTGAAGTACGGTTTTTTGTCCATCAATCACTAACGTGTGACCAGCATTGTGTCCGCCTTGAAAGCGTACAACGCTTGATACTTTATCGGTAATTAAATCAACGACCTTGCCCTTGCCTTCGTCACCCCACTGGGTGCCAATAATGACTACATTTTTTGACATAACAATTCCTAACTATTTAATATTATTTTGTTTGAGATAAAAATTTCAAATCAAATGAAAAACCAGTTGCTGCACGCGATTGCCCAAAAGACGCACTCAAGCCGTTATAACGACCACCTTGTGCTAACGCTTTTGAATAACGCTCGTTGTAAGCAGAGAAGACAACACCGGTGTGATACTCATAAGCCTTTAACTCTGCAAGATCAATCACTACTTCTACGTTAGCCGTATTTAATTGATTGCTAATTTTAATTAAATCTTCAATGGCTGACTTGGCAGCAGGAAGATCATTAAAAACTTCTAAGGCTTTATCTAAGGTGCTTGCATCACCTTCAAGCTTCATTAACGCGCTAAACTTATCCGCATTATTTAATGTGATGTTGGCTATAAATTCAGCCAAATCTGGTGCTGATCGTCTAGCAAAAATTTGCCTTAATTTAACAACTTGATCATTTGACAAATCTTCTTGTGCAACTAAAGCATTAAAGATTGCTACATTACCCAAACTAAGCACAATTGGATCAATTGATAGCATGGTTAAACTTTCAAGCATTAACTCAATCACTTCGACATCAGCTGAAATATCAGCTGAACCATAAAGTTCAGCACCAGCCTGAATTGGTGAGCGAGAGGCATAAAAATCATCGGCTTTGGTTTGCAAAATCGCATTGACATAACAATATTTTTCAACTTTATCACTGGCACGTTTTGCATCAATACGAGCGATTTGAGGTGTAATATCAGCGTGCACACCAAGCATCTTGCCACTGGCAGAATCTAAGAACTTAAAAGTTTTTTCATCAACTGAATCTGAAGTTAATAACAAAGATTCAACATATTCAACCATTGGTGGGATCACCAATCCGAAACCTTTTTCTGTATACAAATCCAAAAGCTGACGACGTACAGATTCAAACGCTAGCGCCTGGTCGCCAGTGAGCTCATCAATGCCTTCAGGTAATTGCCAAGTACTCATATCAGTTCAATATTTAAACTACTTAACTTCTGGGTTAAAGTGACGGAAAAACTCCGTATTTGGGTTTAACACCATAATATCATTTTGTTGATTAAACGATTTTTTATAAGACTCTAGCGAGCGATAGAATGAATAAAAATCTGCATTCTGGTTGTAGGCTTTTGCATAGTTATTAGCAGAAACCGCATCACCCTCACCTCGAATCTTTTCAGAATCACGATAAGCATCGGCTAGGATAATGGTGCGCTCTTTATCGGCTGCTGCTCGAATGATTTCAGCCTCTTCAGCACCCTTTGATCTAAAATCCTTGGCCACACGCTGACGCTCTGCTTGCATACGACGGTAAACTGAATTTGACACCTCTTGAGACAAGTCAATACGCTTAATACGCACATCAATAATTTTAATACCAAATTCACCAATGTCTTTATTGGCAAGCTGAAGAATGTTGGACATAATTTCGCTACGCTCTCCCGAGACTACATCAGCAATGGTGCGCTTAGAAAATTCACTCTTAAGACCAGTTTTAATAATCTGCGCCAAACGATTGTTGGTTCTAGCGATATTACCACCCGTTGATATATAAAACTGTTTGGCATCAACAATACGCCATTTGACGTATGAATCTACGATTACGTTTTTCTTCTCACCCGTTAAAAAACGCTCCGCTGGCGCATCCAATGTTTGGATACGATTATCAAACTTAACCACATTATTAACAAATGGCATTTTAAATTTAAGGCCTGGTTTATCTTCAACCGTGACGATCTCACCTAGACGTAATTTAATGGCTGTCTGGGTTTCATTAACTGTATATAGTGCGGAGCTCAATACCAAGAATAAAGCTGCAGTAATAACGATAAATATTTTTTGCATTATCTAACCTCCCTATTACGGAAAACATTTCTAACACCGCCCCTTTGGCTAGATTGCCCTGGTTGTGCTTCTTGAACGATCACCTCAGTACGTGTTTTCTTGGCATCGATTAATTTGTCAATTGGAAGATACATCATGCTGTTGGCTTTTGAATCAACCACCACTTTACTGGTATTGGCCAATACGCCTTCCATGGTTTCACGATATAGACGTTCTTTTGTTACTGCTGGCGCTTTCTCATATTCCGTTAGAATTTGCTCAAAACGTGCTGCTTCACCTTCAGACTTAGAAACCACTTCTGATTTATAAGCTTTGGCTTCTTCAAGCATACGTGCGGCCTTACCACGAGATTTTGGCAAAATATCATTGGCATAGGTTTGTGCTTCATTAATCAAACGTTGTTTATCTTCACGCGCCTTTACCGCGTCACTAAATGAAGCCTGTACTTGCTCTGGTGGTTGTGCGTCTTGCATGTTAACCGTGGTAATTTGTAAACCAGTTTGATAAGTAACCAGCAACTCTTGAGATTTTTCTTTAATATCGTCAGCAATCGCCACACGGCCTTCTGTTAAAACATAGTCCATGGTGTTTTTACCCACCACTTGACGGATCGCACTTTCTACCACATGACGAAGTGTTGTATCGGGATTGGCCACGTTAAATAAGTAGGCTTGTACATCGTTAATTTTGTACTGCACAGCAAATTTAGCATCAATCATGTTTTCGTCTTTGGTTAACATTAACGACTCAGATGAGACATTACCACCACGACGATTGCTAATGGCGTCACGGTAGCCGATTTGTGCTGTTCTAATTTGTTCAACATTAATTCGATTTAAACTCTCGATTGGATACGGCAAATGCCAGTGCGGGCCTTGTCCTGTTTCTTCTTGGAAGGCACCAAAACGCAGAACTACGCCTTTTTCTGCAGGATCAATAATATAGATGCCTGATAAAAGCCACACCAATAAAGCTAAGATGAAAATGTATTTAACGCCACCTGTCGAAGGTAGGTTTGGTGTATTAGAATTTGAAGACGGTTTACCGCCAAAAATACCGCCAAATTTGTTTTTAAAGTCTTTAATCACTTCATCCAATTCTGGAGGTGTTTGACCGTTACCACCCCAAGGGTTTTGATTATTGTTGTCGTTCCAAGCCATTTGTTGCTTCCATATTAGTATAAAACCTGGGTTATTTTACCCAAACTATCCCTTAGTAAAGTAACTAATATAAGTCTGAAAATATAAGGTTATTTACCAACCAATAGCAAAACTAATACGCCATATATAGTCTAACAGATAGTGTTAAAATATTTAAATTTGGGAATACTGGACGTGACCATGAAAAAGCAATTAGCTTTTTATATGTTTATTTTATTAGCGAATACAGCTTCATACGCCGACTGCCGTATGACAAGTAGTGGTAATAGAGTTTGTGGCGAACAAGCAGAAGTAAAAAAAGAGTTAGTTGAGCAATCATCTTCAAGCATATTTTCGTTCTGGGAAAGTAAAGAAGAGGTTAAAAATCCTGAAAAAAACACCGAAACCAATCATAAAAATTCGGTCGAGATTACTAAGGAAGAATTAAAAACACCTAAAGACCCTAAAGTTAAAGAACCAAAGCAAGACGTTGTTCTTATTACCAATCAACAGGATTTGGTTAAAAAAAATGATATTTATTATTCAAGTATAGATAATTCAAAAATTGACACAGCAGGTGTTGTGCTTAGCTGTGGAAAAAACTCTCTACTCTTCCCCAAACAAGTTTTATCTACTGACACTGACAGCATGGACGTACTTGCTGATCGCAGTGAAATTAGCAAAAAAGACAACTACCTTTTAACTGGAAATGTTTCTCTAAATTCAAGTAAATATTACTTGGCAGCAGACAAAGTCAATATTCAAAAATCCACCAAGACTTCTCATGCGAGTGGCAATGTTAAGTTTCAAGATGATGAACTAATGTTTACTGGTGACAAAGCCATTATTAAAAAACAAGGTGATATTACCCATACCACTTTAGAACAAGTTAACTTCCATTACCCTGCCTCTAAAATTAATGGTCAAGCGCATAAAGTAACCAATGATGGTACTCAGCAAGTATTCAACTCAGCCAGTTACAGCTTATGCCCATTAGGTAATACAGATTGGCGTATGAAAGCAGACCAAATTACGCTTAACTCAAATACCAATAGAGGTGTTGCTGAAGATGTTACTGTAGAGTTTTTAGGTGTGCCAATTTTCTATTCACCTTATCATGAATGGGTATTAGAAGGACGAGGCTCTGGTTTCTTGTCGCCTTCATTTGGTAGTTATGACGAATCGGTTGCCAATGAAGATAACAACTACCAAGTAAGAGTTCCTTATTATTTTAACATTGCGCCTGATCGCGATCTTTTACTAACACTCAATCATCTTTCTAGTCGTGGTAGTGTGGTAGAAGGTATTTACCGACAGCTTATTGCAAAGAGCGATTATTGGAAAGAAGGTCGATTTGAAATTGAAGGTCACTATTTAAATGAAGATGACATTACTAGCAATAAGCGCTGGTTATTAAACTCAAAAATTAATCTTTCCGTTAATGATAAAACCAATGTAAACATTGATACTAATCGAGTATCGGATGTTAACTATTTTAAAGATATTGCTCACAACAATACTTCTGCATCAGCACTACACTCTAAAATCGATGCATCTTACAAAGACGATGAACGCAATCTGGCTTTGTCTTTATTTGCAGAAACTGAACAATTAATCAATAGTGGCTCTGCTGCTTACACGCGTGCACCCGAGTTGTCGATTTCAAAAAGCTTTGAAGGCTTGAGTGGCCGAAATATCAATCTATCATTAGTCAGCACTAAATTCGCACACAATGATTCTAGCAAAACAACGGGTGTTCGCACCCATGCACAGGCTGGTTTTGAGCGTTCAATCTCAACTGATGCTTACTCAATAACGCCAAGCTTAAACCTATCGACCACCGATTATGCGCTTGATAATAGTACTGATCAAGATCGCTCTATCTATAGTTTCGGTATCGACTCAAAACTCTTTTTAGAAAGGGAAACAAACCTTTTTAATGTTGATTTAATTCAAACTTTAACACCAAGATTGGCGTATCACTACACACCCAATAAAAACCAAGATGCCCTACCAAATTTTGATTCTGCAGACAAGAATGATTCCTATGAAAGTTTGTTTACAGGGCAAAAGTACACTGGTATTGATAGAATCAACAAAGCCAATGATTTCACCTTTGGTCTAGAATCAGATTTTATTGATGAACAGATAGGTAACACTTACTTGAGTCTAAAAGCTGCTCAAACTTTTTACGGTGATGCTATTAGCGCTAACGGCGGTACTAGAAAATACTCTGACATTGCTGGCTCTGTTGATTTTTCACTAGACAATATTACTTTTAACAATGCGTTACAGTATGATCCAGAAACTCAGAAAATAGACAAGCGTGATAGTGCGGTCACTTACCAACTTAATCCTAGAAAATTCTTAACCATTGCACATCATGATGATAACGGCACTAAATCAGCTGAACTCTATGGCGCTTACCCAATTAACACCCAGATGCATGTTTTTGCTGGCGTTAACCGCTCAATAACTGATTCAATTACTAACAAAGAAACTACCGGTATCGCTTATGAATCTTGTTGCTGGGCGCTGCGTTTAGCACACTTTAAAAAGCACATTAGTGGTGGTGATTATGATTATGTGACTGATTTTGAATTAGTGCTCAAAGGTCTAGCCAGTACTTCGCCAAGTCTTTCAAAAGAGCTAGAAGAGAATATTCCAAACTACTTAGCTAATCTTAATGACTAATTCAATGAAGGCTTTATTTGCGTTTGCATTTGCTTTTTCACTTAATTCGTTAGCCACTCCTAATAGTATTATTGCTATCGTCAATGATGAGCTAATTACCCTGGATGCAATTAGTGAACAGGTTAATGCATCTTCTACTAAAGCTCAAAAAATAAAACTGATTGATCATCAAATTGACTTGGTATTACAATTAGAAAAAATTAAAAAATTTGGTATTAAGCCAAAACTAAGTTCGATTAATACCATGCTGAGCAATATCGCCTCACAAAATGGACTAACTTTGGCGCAATTACAAGCCAACAATCAATTTGATGAAATTGTTAAAAATGTTTCTCAACGCCTATCAATTAGAGGATTAAAACAATTTGTTTTGCAAGAGGCCAATATCAAACTAACTCAAGCAGAAATTGATATTGCACTTGCTAAAAATCCGAGCAGCTCTGAAGGCTTTAACAAACAAATTAAAATCGCGCAAATTGCGATTAGCTCCATTGATCAATCTGACTCTTTATTACAATCTAAAGATAACTTAATCCAGCAGTTTTTAACCGAACTCAGTGACAAAATTAATACGGGAACTTCGTTCTCCAGTTTAGCCAAACTACACTCTCAAGACCCTTCTTATAAAAATGGCGGTGAGTCAGGCTGGCTTGATGAAAATAGACTGCCAGTAGAGTTTAAACAACAGTTAGCCCAACTAAAAGTAGGCGAACTATCGCCACCTTTTCAAGCGGGACAAGGCTGGAGAATTATTAAAATTCTCGACAAACGTAGTGTAGATAACCATTTAATCGCTATCAAATCACAGCTTGTTCAATCTAAGCAAAATGCTTTCTTTAAAAATTGGGTAAAAGAGTTAAGAAAAGACGCTTACATAGAAATTTTTGACCACAAGCTGTAAACACTAGCACCCATGTCTAAATCGATTATCATTTTTGGATTTCACGCTGTCCAAGCGCAATTAGACGCCAACCCTGAATGCTTGCTTAAAGTATTCACCTTAGACAATCGTAATGACAAACGTCTTAGCATGCTCACAACACAGCTTAATCGCTTAGGCATCAACACACAACAATCTAACAAACAGCAACTCGATAAACTCACTAGAAACCAAACACACCAAGGTGTTGCTGCTGAAATATTACTACCCACCCTGCCTAACTTAGATGGCTTAATAAGTTATGTTGAAAAGCTTAACAACAACAGTTTAATACTAATACTAGATTCTATTCAAGACCCAAGAAACTTAGGTGCTTGCTTGCGTAGTGCCAATGCAGCTGGTGTAGATTGTGTCGTTATTAACAAAGATGGTTCAGCACCGATTAATGCATTGGTGCACAAAACTTCAGCTGGTGCGCTAAATCAACTTAAAATTTTCTCTGTGACTAACTTATCACGCACAATCAAAGCGTTAAAGGAACGTAATATTTGGGTGGTTGGCCTTGATGGCGCAACAGACCATTCTCTTTATCAAATTGACCTTACCACACCAAGTGCGATTATTATGGGCGCTGAAGGCTCAGGGTTACGCTCATTAACTAAAAAATCTTGTGACCAATTAGCCATGATTCCAATGCAAGGTAATGTTGAGAGTCTGAATGTTTCTGTTGCTACCGGTATCGCCTTATTTGAAGCCAGCAGACAACGCAACCTCTAACACATTGACATTAATCAAACTTTAAGCCCTAAAAGTTTGATTTTTTGGTAAAATTGTCAAGTTTTTGCAGTATTAATGAAACAAGGAATACCTGAGCAGATAAAGCTTTTTAAATTCGCTTCTAAAGCGTTAATCTTTTCACAGACCTATCAAGTGAAAGATTTCCCAAGAATTAGCGCATTAGTAAGCAACCAAGATGCACCAGTTGATGTTGAATTAAATTTTAGCATTGAAAATAATAGAATCCCTTGTATTACTGGCAAAGTTGAGCTAGATGTGGCACTCACCTGCCAACGTTGTTTAGATGAAGTTAGTCTTCATTTGCAGCCAAAATTTCAACTTGCTTTCGTGCAAAATGAACAACAAAGTGAGGGGTTAGATCCTAGCTTTGAAACGATCGAAAATGCTGATGAAGAATTTTCGACCATTGAATTTATAACGGATGAAGTGTTAATATCCATTCCGATGAGCCCTATGCATGAGCATGAGTGTGCATCGTATGAAGACACAACACCGATAAAAGAGCAAAAGCGTGAAAACCCTTTTGCAGTATTGAAACAATTAAAGAACTCAACTAAGGAGTAAAAAAATGGCTGTACAAAAAAGTAGAAAAACCCCTTCAAAAAGAGGTATGCGTCGCTCACACAACGCACTCACTAGCCCAGCATTATCTGAAGACCAAGAAACAGGTGAAACTCACCTGCGCCACCATGTAACTGCTGATGGTTATTACCGTGGTAAAAAAGTTATTAATAAAGTTCAAGATATTCAAGAAGTAGAAGCTTAAGTCCCAATGACGATCAAGGTATCAATTGATGCCTCAGGGGGAGATCATGGGATACCAGCTACTATCACAGCTGGCCTTAAAGCCTTGGGTGCGTTTCAAGACTTACACCTTAATTTTGTAGGTGAGGAATCTGCGATTCAAGCAGAGCTTAATAACCACCCATCCAGCCAAAAATTATCAAATCGATTTGAGATTACTCACGCTAGTGAAGTGATTGCAATGAACGAATCCCCTTCGATAGCACTACGTAAAAAGAAAGACTCGTCAATGCGTGTTGCTATCAACTTAGTCAAAGACGAAACTGTTGATGCTTGTGTTAGTGCTGGCAATACTGGTGCGCTCATGGCTATTTCACGCTTTGTACTGAAAACCATTAAAGGCATTGACCGCCCTGCTATTATGGGCCGTATGCCAACCATGACCGGCCATACTCACATGCTGGATTTAGGCGCAAATGTAGATTCTAAACCAGAAGCTCTGGTTGAGTTTGCCATAATGGGTTCTGTTGCTGTTGAACATACTGAGAATATTGCCACACCTAGTGTCGGTTTGCTCAATATCGGCGAAGAAGAAATGAAAGGCAATGACAACATTAAAAAAACAGCTGAACTTCTTAAGGCTTCTAATCTAAATTATGTTGGTTTTGTTGAAGGTGATGATATTTATAAAGGCAGTGTAGAGCTAGTCGTTTGCGATGGTTTCGAAGGCAATATTGCGCTTAAAGCATCCGAAGGTGTGGCAGCAATGATGGGGTATTATTTAAAACAAGCATTCAGCAAAAATATCTTTACTAAAATTGTTGCGCTTATTGCCAGTCCTGTTTTAAAAGATTTTAAATCTAGCTTAGACCCTGGAAAATATAACGGTGCTAGCTTATTAGGTCTTCGCGGCATTGTGGTCAAAAGTCATGGTGGCGCTGATGCCGATTCATTCTTTCAAGCCATTAAAGAAGCTTACTTAGAAGCAAACGCTAAAATCACAGAAAAGATTGCCAATCAAGTATCATTAGAGTTAAAAAATCAACAAGGTGAGCGTTAATGAGTAAATTTGCAAGAATTATTGGTACCGGCTCATACTTGCCGCCAAAGGTAATTACGAATGACGATTTAGCCGAAAAAATAGACACCTCTGATGAATGGATTACCACTAGGACGGGCATTAAGGAAAGGCGCGTTGTTACTGATGAATCTACCTGTGATTTAGCTGTCATTGCAGCCAATAATGCACTCGAAATGGCAGGCATCGATGCCAATGAATTAGACTTAATTATTCTTGCTACCACCACACCGGATAAAATTTTTCCAGCAACGGCAACCATGTTGCAAACTAAAATTGGCGCATCATGCCCAGCCTTTGACTTGCAATCTGTTTGCGCAGGCTTTGTTTTTGCACTAACGACTGCTGAGCAATATATTAAAACCGGTGCGGCCAATAAAGTACTCGTCGTTGGTAGCGAAACCTTATCTAGAATCGTTGATTGGAATGATCGATCAACCGCCATTCTTTTTGGTGATGGTGCTGGCGCTGTTGTACTCAGTGGTAGTGAAGAAACCGGTATTCTGCATTCAAAACTTTTTAGTGATGGTAGTTATCTGTCTTCATTACAAGTCAGTAATAATTACATCAATGAAACTGGTTTTATCGAAATGGCAGGCAATGAAGTCTTTAAAATTGCAGTCAGCCGTTTGTCTTCTTTAGCTGAAGAAACACTTGAAGAATGCAATATGAGCTCAGATGAACTTGATTGGATGGTGCCTCATCAAGCCAATATTCGTATTATTTCTGCAGTTGCTAAACGTATCAAAACACCAATGGATAAAGTTGTGGTTACCCTAGAAAAACACGGTAACACATCAGCTGCCTCTATTCCGCTAGCGTTAGATACTGCGGTTCGAGATGGTCGTATTCAAAAAGGTCAAAGCCTGTTATTCGAAGGCATTGGTGGCGGGTTTAGTTGGGGTAGTGTTTTAGTTAGGTTTTAAAACGATCGATTTTGCAACTGCTGTGTTAGTTGCTGTAATTGTGCTGCATCAACGCTAAGAGCATTTAAAGCACCCAGTGCTCTTTCATACAAATTTTCATATTCACTTTTAGAATTTTCCAAACCTAGCAACGCTGGATAGGTAGGTTTGTTTTTATCCACATCAGAGTTTTGTTTTTTTCCAAGTTTAGATTCAGGTGTTAACACATCCAAAACATCATCTTGAATTTGATAAGCCAAGCCAATATCTTTAGAAAATTGATCTAATATCTGGCGGTCCTCCTCACAACATTGATCTGAAATTAATGCGCCTAGATTAACCGAGCAACTCAGTAATGCACCGGTTTTTTTCTGATGCATATCTTTTAAAGTATTGATATCAATTGATTTTTCAACAACAGATAAGTCAATTGATTGACCTTGTGCCATCTCAAATGCCGCATGTGTGAGTGATTGCAATAACGCAATTCTTATTTGAGATGACAAGGAACTGTCATTGGTTAATACCTCAAAAGCCAAGGCTTGTAGGCCATCGCCAGCCAATATGGCTTGCGCCTCACCAAATCGCTTGTGACAAGCAGGTTGATTATGACGAACATCATCATCATCCATGGCTGGCAAGTCGTCATGAATCAAAGAATAGGCATGAATCAATTCCACAGCGCAGGCACTAGAATCTGCCAAACTAAGGTCTGTGCCAAAAATATTAGCCACAGTATAAGTCAAAATAGGTCGAAAACGCTTACCACCAGATAACGCACTATAACGCATCGCCTCAGTCAAACTACCTTGCTCAGATAAATACTGATCTAAATGCTGATTGACGCGCTGAGCGTAGTCTGTGTGACTCATAGAATCGTCTTTAAATCTCTTCTAGCGGCTTTTGAGTTTGATAATCGTCATCAGCACTTAAAAGGGAAATTTTTTGCTCAGCTTGATTGAGTGCTGATTGACATTGACGCGTTAACTGCACGCCTTGCTCAAAATATTTTAGCGAATCTTCCAAGCTTAAATCGCCAGATTCCATCGTTTTTACAATACTTTCTAGCTCTAATAAGCCTTTGTTGAAATCAAATTTTTTTGTCATATTACCTTTCTCCGCCACCACCGGCTTTATTAAGTATTTTATCCATTAACCGTGTTGGTAACAACCTCATTAATATGGCAAATAATTTGGTTGGGAAAGTGACACGATAATGGATTTTTGCATGCTTGGCTTTCAAAGCATGCTCTGCACACTTTAACACTGCAGTTGCCGGCAGGGTAAAATCAGCCAGTTCATCAGACTGCAGGCGCTTAATCATTTTTTCATAGTTTAATTGATAATCACTACTTTTCATATCAACATGCTTCATAAAAGCTTTATAAGCGTTAATTCTAAATTTAGACTCAATAGGCCCAGGTTGAATTAAGGATAACTGAATATTAGTATCTGCCAACTCTAAACGTAACGTATCAACCAAACCCTCTATGGCAAATTTAGAAGCATTATAAGGCCCTCTAAATGGCATCGCCACGAAACCCAAGACAGAGCTTAAATAAATAATTCTACCTTCATTTTTTTGTTTCATTTTTGGTAAAACCAAATTGGTTAATTCATGCCAACCAAACACATTGGTTTGAAACTGCTCTTCTAATGCCTGACGAGAAATATCTTCTAACGCCCCTACTTGCCCGTAAGCGCCATTATGAATTAAAGCGTACAAATCATCCGTTTGTTCAAAAACAGCGTTAATTGCTGCATTAATAGACCAAGATGAGGATAAATCTAGCTCAAAAGCATTAAAGCCTTGTTGTTTGAGGCGCTCTACATCTTTAGTCTCTCTAGCGCTAGCAAATACTTGGTAACCTTTTTGTTTTAAACCTTGAGCCAAACACAAGCCAATCCCGCTAGAGCAGCCTGTAATTAAAACCGATTTCATTGCTGTGCTTTAGTCCAAAACTTAACCACATCTTTAAGCTCTGGATTAATGCTTTGTGAGCGTAGCAATAAAAAGTCATAAGCCATTCTAAACCGTGGATTTTGTAATAAATCTTGCACTTTTTTAGGATGCATTTTTTCTAGTTTGGACTGCATCATCCAAATATCTCTAATTCTAGCGGTCAGCCATTTAGGTAATGAAACTTGTTTAATTTGGTTAATAATCACTTCTTCAGAAGCTTGTGTCATTGCCAGATAAAAAGAACGTTGTTTTTTCTTAATCATAATAAAGCGTTCATTTTGCGCTTGCCATAAAAACACAGCAAACAAAAAAGCAGGTGTAACCGGCTTGTTTTGCTTAATACGAGCAGAAGTATTTAACAATGCTTTTTTAATAAAATCATTTTTATGAGTTTGTTTAAATAGATGTTTTAACAGGCCATACTTTTCAAGTTGTTCGTAAACCTTAAATGAGTACTCATTTTGAAACAACTTAATACACTCTTCGTACAGACGTGCTGGTGAGATATTACTGAGTAATGGGGCTTGATCTAAAATACATGATTTGATTTCATCACTAAGATTTGCACCGAGTTTTTCTCCAAAACGAATCGCCCTAATCATGCGCACAGGGTCTTCTGAAAATCGCAATTTAGCCTCTCCAATAATATGGATTTCTTTGGCTTCAAGGTCTTTTAATCCACCCACATAATCAATGACTTCGTGTTTGTGAATATCGTAATACAAGGCATTAATATTAAAGTCTCGACGCACCACATCATCTTCAAGATTTCCGTAGCAATTATCACACACAATGACACCACTTTTTGCTGTTTGCACCTGACCAGATCGAAAAGTGGCTACTTCAATAAACTTACGCGCAGAAAACATCACATGTACTAAACGAAAGCGTCGTCCAATTAAACGTGAACGTTTAAATAATTTATGCACTTGTTCAGGTTTAGCATTGGTCGCCACATCGAAATCTTTCGGCTCTAAGCCAAGTAGCAAGTCTCTCACACAACCACCAACAAGGTAGACTTCATAACCCGCCTTATGGATAGTATTGACGACTTTTAACGCATCTTTGTCTAAAAATTTTTTGTCAAACTTAACACTTTGACGAATAGGCTTCATACTTTTTCTTACTGTTACAGGTGTTGCAGGTTAACAACCGGTTTAGGCGTCCACCCATCTTGCTGATGCTCAGCAATAATCGTTGTATACACACCACCACGTACATTAAAAATTGCTTTTAAGCGCATAAACCTGGGGTTGGTTGCTGCAACCAAATCTTGAAGAATTTGGTTGGTTACCGCCTCATGGAAAGCGCCCTCATCACGAAACGACCAAATATACATTTTTAAAGATTTGAGCTCAACACAAGCCTTGTCAGCAATGTATTCCAAATGCAATGTGGCAAAATCAGGCTGGCCCGTCTTTGGACACAAACAGGTAAACTCTGGCATGTCAATCTGAATAACATAATCACGATCAATGTTAGGGTTGTCAAAAACTTCTAAATCTTTATTGGGTTTACTTGGCATTGGCTGTATCCTTTTGTGAAAATTGCCCGACTATTTTATCAAGATAATGTGTGAATTTTCCATGTCTATAAAAATAGAAAATAAAAATAAATAATAGCATTGATATATGTACCCACCACAATCCTATCATTGGTATTGAATCTCCTTGCTCTAGAGTAGACTTGGCAATTAACAAAGCGTTGTTGTACATAATAAAAATAACCACGCCAATCAACACGCCTAAATTCTTACCACCCCTAGGCGAAGCCTTTCCAAGCAAGATACCCAAAACTGATAAAATTAGCACACTAAGTGGTTGTGATAAACGCCATTGTAATTCAGCGGTTTCTTTAAGCCCATCAGAAAGTAACAAGTCTATTGTTCCCTGCCCTTCAACCTTACTATAATTGCCGGTGGATTTTTGCACCTCGCCATCGATAATTTGCAAATCATACAAATCAAAATTTAAGATTTTTTTATTGGCGTCACTTGGAAAGCCGTGATAACGGGTGCCATCTTTTAAGCGCAAATACACGCTGCTAGTCGTTGAATCAGTATATTTTTGTGCCTGTTTAGCTAATGTAATGATTGGCTCATTGCCAGCCAAAGCATAAATAAATATCTCTTCCATTGCTTGATCGCTGCTTTGATCTTGGTCATTGTCTTTAACTTTGGAAGCGTAAAAAACAATTTCACCGTCTTTAAATTCTTGGAATTCACCTTGCTTAATAAATGAAAACTCTGAAGCGTTTTCAGTGCGATCCATAATCATGCTTCTTTGCTCTTTAGACCAAGGCACCGCAACGGTAGTCAAAAATAAAATAAATACAAAAACAGTGAGAACAATTGGTTGAATAAACACCATGAAGTGCTTATCACCTAGACCCAAGGAATTCATCACAATTGCCTCAGAGGCTTTATACAACTTGCTGACTGACAAAATAATCGCTAAAAACAGCGATAAAGATAAAATCAAAGGTATGTCTCTAATCATCTTAAAGCCGATCAATGGGAATAAATCCACCACAGGAATACCTTGCTTAAGGCTTTCTTTAATTACTAAAACCAGTTGATTGCCAAACACAACCAAGCCAATCACAATAAACACCGCCGCTAATAACATTAATACATTACGCATTAAATATTTGGCAACAATTGTGTTGATTAAGCTAAAAGCTTGTTTAAAAACAGAAAATGGCTTCATGGCTTATAAGTATAAGCGAAGGTTTACACTAAAGGGTTTTATTTCTTTTGTGACATTGACGAGAAGAATTCGTCATTGGTTTTAGTAAGCTTCAGGCGATCAATCAAGAACTCTGCTGCTTCTACAGTATCCATTGGATGCAAAATCTTGCGCAAAATCCACATCTTCTGCAGCTCTTTTTCATCGGTAATTAACTCTTCACGGCGTGTGCCAGAGGCATTAATATTAATCGCTGGGAAAATACGTTTTTCACTTAAACGACGCTCAAGATGCAATTCCATATTACCCGTACCTTTAAATTCTTGGTAAATCACCTCGTCCATTTTCGAGCCTGTGTCAATTAGTGCAGTTGCAATAATAGTAATACTACCGCCGTTTTCAATATTTCTAGCCGCACCAAAGAAACGCTTAGGACGTTGTAAGGCATTCGCATCAACACCACCTGTTAACACTTTGCCTGACGATGGGGCAACCGTATTATAAGCACGGGCTAAACGCGTAATAGAATCTAACAAAATGATGACATCTTTACCTTGTTCTGCACGTCGCTTGGCTTTTTGAATCACCATTTCTGCCACTTGAACATGGCGCTTTGCTGACTCATCAAAAGTTGAGGCGATAACTTCACCACGTACAGTACGAGCCATTTCTGTTACTTCTTCAGGACGCTCATCAATCAATAATACAATTAATTCACACTCAGGATGATTGCGAGAGATAGAAGCTGCAATGTTTTGCATAATCATGGTTTTACCCGCCTTAGGTGGCGCCACTAATAAACCCCTTTGACCTTTACCAAATGGCGCCACTAAGTCAATTACTCTCGCTGTAATATCCTCTGTACCGCCATTACCAATTTCTAGATTTAATCGTTGATCTGGGTGGATAGGTGTTAATGAAGCAAATGGCACTCGGTTTCTAACGTTCTCTGGATTTTCACCATTAACCTCTGAAACTTTAACCAAGGCAAAATACTTTTCACCTTTTTTAGGGGCGCGAATCTTTCCTGCAACTAAATCACCTGTTGACAGGTTGAATCGTTTTATCTGATTAGGCGATATATAAATATCGTCAGCACCTGAAGTATAAGAATCATCACTTGATCTTAAGAAACCATAACCATCTTGCAATATATCAAGTGTACCATCACCGATTACCTCTTCATTATTAGATGCTTTGGCTTTAAGAATAATAAAAATAAGCGTTTGTTTTTTGGCGCGAGAAATATTTTCAGCACCTAAGGATTGCGCTAATTCTAGTAATTCCTCTGGGGATGATTTTTTTAGTTCGGATAGTTTCATGAATTGTCCAATGAATAAGTAAAGGGAAAATGCCGACCAGAATGGCCAACATAGATGCGCTTAGCGCAATAAAAGTGTTGTTTTAAATTAAAAATTTGTTATAAAAATAATTCACTATTTTGAGTGAATAGCCTAGGTTTTTAGATGCTTGCGTCAATAAAAGCGCTTAATTCAGCCTTACTTAAAGCACCCATTTTGGTCGCTTCAACTGCACCATCTTTAATAATTAACATGGTTGGAATGCCACGAACACCGTATTTCGGCGGCGTTTGATCGTTTTCATCAACGTTAATTTTAGCAATTGTAATCTTGCCATCGTAGTCATCGGCAATTTCGTCCAATACTGGTGCTAATGCCTTACAAGGACCGCACCAAGGCGCCCAAAAATCTACTAAAACTGGTTGTGTTGAATTAATAACATCGGCTTCAAATGAGCTATCCGTTACTACTTTAATTTTATCGTTCATATGTTTTGTGTAATGTTTATCTGAAAGGAATTAATCACAGCAGAAGAGCTGTTGTTAGGCAAATTATATCGGTAATTTAACGCTTGTGCTGTTATTTTACAATTTTTCTTCAAGTGTTTGCTTTAATTGTCTTTCTTCTGCTGTGCTCAACGGTTGTTTTTTAGCGTTACTAATAAAGAAAACATCCTCCACTCGTTCGCCCATGGTTGTAATTCTGGCGTTTACTAGACGAATGTTAAGCTGATAAAAAATATAAGCAATATTGGATAATAAGCCTTGTTTGTCAATCACATTAATCTCTATTTGAGTTAAATTCCACTTGTCGTTACGAGAAAAACTGATTTTCATTTTGTGATCAAAATGACGATGTGTTGATTTATCGCCTGGCTCCTTTACACCAAAGGTCTTTTTACTAAGCTCACCTTCTATTTCCTGGCTAATATTGACTTTCTCTAGCATATCATCTTGTAAGACACTAATGGTGTTATAAGCCTTGTTGTCTTTTGAGGTTAAGATTTTTGCATCGACAATATCCAAGCCTAATTTTTCAATAATATTCACCAATTTACAAAATAGGCCGTTTGAGTCATCACCATACACAAAAATATCTACCACGTTGTGCTCAGACAAACGCGACACCACTCTGATTTTTTTATCAGTTGGCTTCATCACTAACCACAGGTGCCACAAAATATCTTCTACTTCGTAGCGCAAGAAGTAATCCTTAGGTAAGGTTGAAAATATCTGCTCAACTTGCTCCATATGGTAGCCTTGTTGTTCAATTTCACTTAACACTGAATGTTTAATTTTCTCAATCTGCTTGGCTACGCTTAATGGCTTAGGTGTTCCACTCAACAGATGTTCTTTGGTTTTGTAAAACAATTTTCTTAAAAGCGAATCTTTCCAATTGTTCCATAGGTCGGCTTTAGTGGCGCGAATATCTGCCACTGTTAATAAATATAGTAATTCTAAAAACCTCACTGAGCCAACTGCTTTGGAGAATTTATCAATTACTTTAAAATCTTCTAAATCTTGTTTTTGTGCTGTTTGCGACATGAGCAAATGATGCTCAACCAAACCAGACACAAGTACTATATCACTTGGCCTTAACTGATGGTGCTTACAAAAAACTTGAGCATCTTTCGCGCCCAAACTGGCATGATCACCGCCACGACCTTTAGCAATATCATGAAACAATCCTGCCAAAAACAACAATTCTGGCTTGTCAATGGTTTGGGCAATCTCACTACACAACTCAAATTCTTTGGAAAACTCAGGCACAAAAAAACGTCTTAAATTGCGAATCACAAATAACGTGTGCTGATCCACCGTATAAGTGTGGAACAAATCATATTGCATCAAGCCAGTAATCTGTCCAAATGCTGGAATATAGTGTTCTAAAATACCGTAGCGATTCATTAATTTTAACGCTTTGTTCACACCACGTTTTTGTTGCAACAACTCGATAAACAACCGGTTATTTTGTCGTTTCTTGTAATAATTTTCATCAATCAAATCAAGATCAAGTTGCATTTGCCTAAGGGTGCCGGCATTAATACCTCGAACATAATTGTGTTTTGCAATCAATAAGAAAACTTCAATAAAAGCGGTTGTGTGCGCTCTAAAAACATCAGCACTGGTGGCCTGAATATAACCATAACTAATCACAAAACGCTCATTAAGATTTTGTGTGTGCAGCACTCGATCTTCCAATAACTGTAGCAAAATATCGTTTAAACGAGATACTTTGGTCACCGTTCGATAATAGTCTTTCATAAATTGCTCAACAGCCATAGAATCCATATCAACATAACCCAATATGCTGGCCACTTCTTTTTGATACTGAAAGGCAATTCGATCTTCTCGACGTTTGGCAACCACGTGCAAGGCAAAACGCACCTTCCACAAAAATAATTGCCCTTGTTTTAATAGATCATACTCGTGCTCGCTTAAGTAAGCTTTATCCACTAAGTCAGACAAAAGATTAACATCAAAATACCATTTTGCTACCCAAGCAACTGTTTGAATATCTCTTAACCCGCCTGGGCTTTCCTTTAAATTAGGCTCAAGATTGTATGCCGTGTTTGAATAATTAAGATGTCGATTGTGCTGTTCTTTTTGTTTTTCTACTAAGAACGATTGAGACGACCAATTACTCGCCTTAATCATTGACTTCATCTTTGAAAATAACGCTTTTTTACCGATTAGCAGTCGAGATTCTAATAGGTTAGTGACCACACTCAAATCATCAATTTCTATTTCACAATCGTTAATATCGCGTGTTGCATGCCCTACTTCTAAGCCAACATCCCACAAGAAGGTTAAAAACTTAGAGACGCTTTCTTGGTGCTGCTCATGAGTGCCATTTGGAATTAAAATCAATAAATCAATATCAGAATATAGGTGTAGCTCTCCTCGACCAAAACCACCCACAGCGACCAAACACAACTCACTGTCAATCTTAAATGTTTGCCAAATATCTTTTAATAAAGCATCAACACCATCGCTACGAGCAAGCACTAACGATTCTACCGAATCAGGGTCTTTTAAAAAGTCAGCCTCAACTGAATCTTGTAATGTTTGATATCGAGTTTTAAGATCATCTAAATGCATGACTAGATGATAACTGATTAATTGTCTATTTGAGCAATATAATCAAGTGCCATTTTAAGACGGGCCAAAGTTCTGTCTTTACCAACAAGTTCGGCTACTACATCAATACTGCCTGCATTACCTGTACCACTGAGTGCCAATCTAAAAGGTTGACCAACTTTACCAAAACCTACGTCTTGTTCATCACATACGGCTTTTACAATATTGTGAATCGCCACACTTGACCAATCTTCTAGCTGAGAATAATGATCGATTAATGCTTTAATGATCGGCTCAGCCGCAGGTTTAAATTGCTTATTAGCCGCTTTTTCATCAAACTGATCAAAATCCTGATAAAACATTTTCATGCTCTGTGCCATTTCCACCAAAGTCTTGGATCGCTCTCGTAGCGCATCAATTACTTTAGCAACATCAGGGCCGTTACTAGTATCAATTGATTGCTCATTAAGGTGCCAATCAAGTTGTTCAATTAAATGCGTCATATCAGCTGATTTGATATATTCTTGATTTAACCAAATAAGTTTATCTTGATTAAAACTACCGGGCGCTTTATTGACATCTTTAAGCTCAAACAATCGAATCATCTCATCAATAGAAAACACCTCTTGATCACCATGTGACCAGCCTAAACGTACCAAGTAATTAAGCAGTGCTTCAGGTAAAAATCCTGCATCCCGATAAGCCATCACGCTCACCGCACCATGGCGTTTTGAAAGTCTTGCGCCATCACCACCCAAAATCATTGGTAGGTGTGCAAAGGTTGGTAAATCCCAGCCAAGTGCTTCGTACAAGTTAATCTGTCTAGGGGTGTTATTAATATGGTCGTCACCACGAATGACACAGTCAATCTCCATGTCATGATCATCGATTACCACGGTTAAATTATAAGTTGGCGTGCCATCGCTACGCGCAATAATCAAATCATCCAGCTCTTTATTATGCACACTGATGTCACCCTTGACTAAGTCTGAAAACACCACGTTACCCTGGGTCGGATTGCGAAAACGCACCACGCCAGCGGTTAGCTTTTTGTGTTGGCAGTGGCCGTCATATTTGGCCTTTTCGCCTTTAACCGTCAACTCGTCACGCAGGATTTGTAATCGTTCTTGTGAGCACTCACAATAATAAGCTTTATCTTCTGCTAAAAGCTGTTGAATAACGGCTTCGTATCGGTCAAATCGATCAGTTTGATAATAAGGGCCTTCATCATGCTCTAGCCCTAGCCACTTCATACCATCTAAAATTGCATCAACTGAAGCTTGAGTAGAACGTTCTCGATCTGTATCTTCAATACGCAAGATAAACTGACCTTGTTCTTTTTTAGCCCATAGCCAAGCAAATAAGGCTGTTCTAGCGCCGCCAATATGTAAGTACCCAGTAGGCGATGGGGCGAATCTTGATTTCATTAGTTTAAGAAACCTTTTCAGCTTTAGCGTACCAAGCCTGCGCTTTATCAACATCCTTCGGCACTTCTTTGCCATCTTCGTACAGCATGCCTAATGCATACATTGCGCCTGGCAAATCAAAATCAGCTGCTTTTTCAAACCATTCAATGGCTTTATTAATGTCTTTATCTACGCCTTCTCCGGTCATATAAGCGACGCCAATCATATGGTGTGCAAAGGCATGACCTTGCTTTGCTGCCTGGATAAAATTTTCAAAGCCCAAGGGTTGGTTTTCAACCATACCCAGACCATTCATTTGCATCATGCCCAATCGCCATAATGATTCCGCATTGCCTTGAGCAGCTAATGGCGCTAACAGCTGATAAGCCATTGAAAAGTTTTTTGAATCAAAGGCAGCTATACCACTTGATAAGTCTGCAGAAAATGCATCAGTTTCGTTAGAATTAGACATTGTTATTATTATTTAAAAATAGAATAATTTTACACGGTTATAATGTATTTTTAAACCTTCAAATAAGCTCAATATCAACATGGAATTTAATCAACAAGAATCTGAACAAAATTCTATTGTTTCTGTTGACGATTCTCAAGTTAAATTAGCGCATTGCGTATTAAAAATACCTTGTTTTATTTCATCCAGTTATTCATCAGAAATTGAAATAACCAACTTAGAAGCGTTAGATAAAGCCTCGCTTTTCCCGCTGAGCTCACAAGACGATATCGACATACTGATTATTGGTACAGGCAAAGTGCCTAAATTTCTACAACCGAAGCAACAAGTAGCTATTCAACAAATGGGTATCGGTGTAGAGAGCATGAACAACGAGTCTGCTTGTCGAAGTTTTAACTTGCTATTGTCCGATGTTCGACGTGTTGGTCTACTGCTATTATGACACGCACACCACTGGGTAAAATTCGCCATTTTTGGCATTATTTTAAGATGGATACGCCGTTATTCTTATTGTTAGTGGGTATCAGCTCATTTGGCTTGATGGTGCTTTACAGTGCTTCTGCTGCTTCAACAACGCTACTTTATAAGCAAATTACGCACTTTGTGCTTGCCTTTAGCACCATGTTAGTCATCGCACAAATACCACCTTATCTTTTCCGCCGATACTCGCCTTATTTAATGCTGTTTGGTATTTTTTTATTAATACTTGTGTTGTTATTCGGCTCCAGTAGTGGTGGCGCTCAACGCTGGCTTGATTTGGGTTTTGTGCGCTTTCAGCCTTCAGAACTGATGAAAGTAATTGTGCCAATTGCGATCGCCTCTATCCTGAGTGAAAAAACCCTACCACCCAAACCACTGCCCATATTAATTTCTATTATTTCGATTGTTGCCATTGTTTTGCTTATCGCCAAACAACCAGACCTAGGCACCTCATTACTCATTGGCGCTAGTGGTGTTTATGTATTATTTTTCTCAGGTATTCGCATTCAATTAATCAAACACAACAACTGGCTTAATCTTAGTTTGATCGCCTCAATCATTGGTGCTGGTGGCTATATCGCCTGGAATTATCTACTCATGGCCTACCAGAAAAAACGCATCCTTACACTCATTGACCCAAGCTCTGACCCACTCGGCTCAGGCTATCATATCTTACAATCAAAAATCGCTATTGGCTCTGGTGGCTTATTAGGAAAAGGCATCGAACAAGGATCACAATCACAGCTTAATTTCCTACCTGAACACACCACCGACTTCATCTTTGCCGTCATTGCTGAAGAATTAGGCTTTATAGGCGTGTTGTTACTTTTTTGTATTTACGGTCTTATTATTTATCGCTGTTTTGTCATCTCTTTTGAATCAGAAGACACTTTTTCTAAATTACTCGGTGCCAGCTTAACACTGATTTTCTTTACTTATATCTTTGTTAATATTGGCATGGTGTCTGGGCTCTTGCCTGTTGTTGGCGTACCTTTACCACTCATCAGTTATGGTGGCTCATCACTGATTACACTCATGGCTAGCTTTGGTATTATTATGTCTATTCGTAAGCATAAAACACCAAGTTATCTGAGCAAACTATAAACAATATGTTGAGGTCATTAATCTTATCGTTGCTATTGCTGCCCTATTTAGCATCAGCCAAAACACTGCCGGCCACACAGTTTAAATCCACACAAAATTTCATTAATAAAATGGTGTCAGAGCACCGTTTTAATAAAGACGAACTGTTGCTTATTTTTTCTACAATTGAGCTAACTGTCGCTGACAAATCTAAGAAAAAAACCCAGAAAACCAAAAAACCCAGAAAAAAACCAATGGCTTGGGACAAGTACAGAGACTTGTTTCTCACTCAAGCCCGTATTCAAAACGGGGTGAAATTTTGGCGAGATAACCTCGCCACTTTAAAACGAGCCGAATCCACTTACAATGTGCCAATCGAAATTATCGTTGCTATTCTTGGAATAGAAACCAGCTATGGCCATAAAAAAGGCGCACACCCTACATTAGAAACTTTAGCAAAACGTGCATTTGGTAATTACCGACGACGCAATTTTTACAAAAAAGAGCTTGAATCTTTCTTGCTGATGTCACGTGAGAATGCGATACCGCCATTAGCCATTAAAGGTTCATACGCTGGCGCAATGGGCTATCCGCAGTTTATCGCTAGCTCATACCGTCATTACGCGGTTGATTTTAACCAAGACGGCAAGATTGATTTATTTTCAGATCCGATTGACGCTATCGGCTCTATTGCTAATTATTTCGACAAACACCAGTGGCATAACTTCGGAGAAATTGCCCGCCCTATTTCACTATCAAGCACGCATTTAAAATACGCCAAACGCTCTACCAACAAACCTAAGAAAAATGCCAAGTACTGGCGTAGCAAGGGTTTGAATATCGATACAGACATCCCCAATAAAACCAAGCTTGCTTTTATTCGCCTGCCACAACAAAAAATTGACGAAACCTGGCTCACTTTTTGGAATTTTTATATATTAACCCGTTATAATCACGATAACAGATACGCCATGACTGCCTATCAATTATCAAAAAAAATAAAGCAACAATTCAATCAAAATAATCAATAAAAAAATATGAAATATCAATCACTTATAAAAAAAATATCAACCTTATTTGTTGTTGCAATTAGCATCGCTTCGCTTAACCTTCAAGCCGCTATTTTTATCACACCAAAACAACCTTCTATCAATGCAGCTTCGTATGTTGTGCTTGACTACAACTCAGGTGCTGTTATCGCCTCAAACAAGCCTCACGAAAAACGCTCACCAGCCAGCTTAACCAAGCTAATGACTGCTTACGTGGTTTTCCAATTAATCAAAGACGGTAGAGCCAGCTTAGAAGACGATGTAAAAATCAGTGAAAAAGCTTGGAAAACCATGGGTTCAAAAAGTTTTGTAGAGGTAGGCAAAACCATCAAACTTAAAATCTTATTGAAAGGCATGATTATCCAATCAGGCAATGATGCTGCCGTTGCGATGGCAGAACATATCGCTGGCACAGAAGGCACCTTTACCGCTTACATGAATCAATACGCGAAAGAGCTCGGTATGCACAATACTCGTTTTGAAAATGCTTCTGGTCTTGACTATAAAGACCAGCACACCACCGCATCTGATATGGCAAAACTGGCAGCTGCTACGATTAGAGACTTCCCAGAGTTCTACCCTTGGTATAGTGAAAAAGAGTTCACTCACCATGACATCAAACAACCAAATCGCAACAAACTTTTATGGAGTGATAACACCGTTGATGGCCTTAAAACTGGCTACACTGAAAAGGCACAATACAATCTAGTAGCCAGTGCTAATCGCATGGATATGCGCCTTATCTCAGTTGTATTAGGCTCAACTTCTGTGGAAGCGCGCACCTCACAAACACAAAAAATACTAGACTATGGTTTCCGCTTTTTCGAGACCAAAAATATTGGCGAAATTACTAAAAGTATCCCAATCTCTGGTTCTACCAAAGATGAAATCAAAGTTGGCCTTCAAGACTCAAAAGCCATTACCCTAGCACGCGGTCAGTACAAATTATCTCAACAAGCCATTGAGCTTAATGCTGGACTATCTGCACCCGTCAAAAAAGGCGATAGCATTGGCAACCTAGTGATTAAATTTGAAGGTAAAAATCTTGCTAAGCTACCATTAGTAGCACTAGAAGATGCGCCTGAGTCTGGATTCTTTAGCCAAATTTGGAGCTGGATACTCTCTTTATTCGGATTTTAATGGTCTATCTTAACGGCGATTTTATCGCAAAAAATAAAGCCTCTATTTCCGTTATGGATAGAGGTTTTTTATTTGGTGACGGGGTTTATGAAGTCATCCCAGTTTACAATGGCAAAATCTTTCGCCTGACTGAGCACCTAGATCGCTTGCAAAAAAGCCTAGACTCAATCCAAATCACTAACCCTTATTCATATGACAAGTGGCACAACATTCTAACCAAACTCAGTAGTTTTTCATCTAAGTCGGATCAATCGCTTTATTTACAAATCACCCGCGGTGCTGATACTCAAAGAAAACACAATTTTGACGACTTAACACCAACGATATATGCTGAAGCCAACCCGCTCATCGCTAAAACAAAAGCACAACTAGAGGTCGGATTTTCTGCGCTAACACGTGAAGACATTCGCTGGCATCGGTGTGATATCAAATCCACTTCATTATTAGCCAACATTCTCTATGCGCAAGAAGCCAAACAACACCAAGTTGAAGAGATGGTTTTATATCGCAATAACGAGATTACTGAAGGCGCTACTTCTAATGTCTTTATTCTCAAAAACAACACGCTATTTACCCACCCGACTGGCGCTAATATTCTTTCAGGCATCACCCGTGATTTAGTCATTAGTAGTGCCAAAGCTTGCAATCTTGATATACAAGAAACCCCGTTTTCATTAGATAACATCCTACAAGCGGATGGACTGTGGATCTCAAGCTCAACACGTGAGATTATGCCCATTACCTTGCTAGACAATCAGCCTATTAATCAAGGTATTATTCATCCAGCTTGGTCGTGCGTATATGAGCAATACCAACTACTTAAAAATGACTGACCAGCGCCTAGATTTACTCACCGACTGGCTAGAGATTTTCTTTGATGATGGCAACTTTGTCATCACCACTGCTAGCGACGATGCCAGCTTTCGTCGTTACTTTAGAATTGAGCGTGACAACACCTCTTTTATTGCCATGGATGCGCCGCCATCAAAGGAAAACTGCGAACCCTTTATTCGCATTGCTAAGCATTTGAGTGCTGGCGGTGTACACGCACCAAAAATTATTGAATCCAATCTAGATCAAGGTTTCTTATTATTAGAAGATCTAGGCGATCAAACCTTCTTAAACGCGCAACAAAAAAGCTTCGATGCTCAGCATTACAAAAATGCCATTGATGTTCTGATTGATATTCAATCACTAGAAACTCATTCAGCCAACATCCCATCATACGACCACACCCTACTCACCACTGAGATGCAACTACTGATCGACTGGTACTTGCCAACACTAAGTAGCGAACAACACACACAATTACAAACCATTTTTAATTTACTTAGTGACAACGCACTAAGTACCGATCAAGTCTTTGTACATCGTGATTACCACTCGCGCAATTTAATGTTGTTAGAAAATAACGAACTCGGTGTGATTGACTTCCAAGACGCAGTCATCGGCTCAAATACTTATGATTTGGTCTCACTGCTTAAAGACGCTTATTTCGAACTAAAGCCATCCGAGGTGCAAGCCTTGCTTGCCTATTTCCATCAACAAGCCAAACTCACTATTAGCCTTAACGAGTTTGAAAAACAATTTGACCTCATGGGCTTGCAACGCCACCTTAAAATACTGGGCATATTTAAGCGTTTATCTATTCGTGATGACAAACATCAATATTTAAAAAATATTCCACTGATTGAAAAATATGTCTTGCAAATTGCTGATAAATACACAAATTTTTCTTACTTAAAAAATATTCTAAATTTAACCAAGGCAGACCAATGAAAGCCATGATTTTAGCCGCAGGCAGAGGTGAGCGCATGATGCCACTCACCAAAACCACCCCAAAACCATTGTTAAAAGTTAGAGGCTTAACATTAATAGAGCACTCGATCATCGCACTTAAAAAAGCCAAAATAACCAATATTTTTGTGAATGTTGCGCATTTAGGATGGCAAATTAAAGCCTACATAGGAAACGGAGCAAGAATGGGCGTTAAAGTTACTTATAGTGACGAATTCTCTGGCGCACTAGAAACTGCCGGTGGCATTATTAAAGCATTGCCATTATTAGGCAAAGAGCCATTTATCGTGATTAATTCTGATGTACTTTGTGATTATGACTTATCCAAGCTCACCCTACCCGTTGGATCGCTCGCACATTTGCTACTCATTGATAATCCACCTCATAATCTAAATGGGGATTTTTCACTGATTGATAATCACCAAATTACCAATATTCACGGGCAATCTTACACATTCTCTGGCATTGGTATTTACCACCCAGATTTGTTCAAATCACATTTAGAAGCTGAGCAAAAACTACCGCTCTACCCCTTACTCAAAGAAGCCATCGCCAACGGCCAACTGAGTGGCGAGCATTATAATGGTTACTGGCAAGATGTCGGCACACCTGAGCGCCTAGAACAAGCCAATAATTCTTAAAAAAATGAAACAAGTAGACCGTTTTCATTATTTCCGAAATTTTTATAAAATCGTTATTTTTCATGGTTAGAAACTTCTAAGTAGACAACCCTCTCTTAACTTATCCAGAATTTTATTGCCACCAAATAATATACTTAGAGAAACTATACCCTTGTTAACAAATTCTAGGTAACTGATCCCCTATTAACTTATCCAGAATTTTATTGCCACCAAACAAGGTGTTTAAGGCTACTATACCTTCTGGCCCATCAGTAACTTCACCAATGATACATGCATTTTCGCCTTCTTTGGTTTGCTGCATTGCCTGAAGTACTGAATCTGCATCTTCTGCTGCAACCACACAAACTAGCGTACCTTCATTAGCTAAATAAAGTGGATCCAACCCAAGTATTTCACAAACACCACGAGTTGGCACTCTAACTGGCACAGAATCTTCTTTTATATTTATACAAACTTTAGAATCATTAGCAATCTCATTAAGCACTGTTGCAACACCACCACGGGTTGCATCACGTAACGAATGAATATTGTTTGATACACTGAGTATAGCTTCTACTAGGTGATTAAGCACCTGACAATCACTGTCAATATCTGCTGAAATCGCTAATTCTGCCCTTGATTGCATAATGGTTGCACCATGATCGCCAATAAAACCATTTACAATAATTTTATCGCCAGCTTGTGCACTATAGGAGTGAATTTCAACACCTTGAGGAATAACTCCAACACCAGCTGTATTGATAAAGATTTGATCAGCGCTACCTTTTTCTACAACTTTTGTATCACCACACACAACTTTAACACCTGCCTCTTCGGCAGTCTTTTGCATAGATTTTATAATTTCATCTAGGGTTGAAATGGGAAGACCTTCTTCTAAAATCAATCCACAGGTTAGATATAAAGGTTTAGCACCACTCATCGCCAGATCATTAACCGTGCCAGTAATAGCCAATTTACCAATATCACCACCTTTAAAAAATAAAGGGCTAACTACATAACTATCCGTTGTTAATGCAAGCTGACCTGATTGCATATCGAACCGAGCCTGATCTTCCATCGTTGCAAGATAATCATTATTAAAGGTGTTGACAAAAATATCACTGATTAAGTCACTACTAGCCTTGCCACCACTACCATGTGCCATGGTTATTTTTTTATCTTTGTATTTTTTATTCATTATTATTTATTAATTAAATCAATATTGTTACCGTATGAGTAATGTGCTGAACACGCACCCTCAGTAGAGACCATCAACGCACCAAGTGGCTTTTCTGGCGTACATTCTTTACCAAAAACTTTGCATTGCCACGGTTTTAACACACCTTTTAATACTTCACCACATTGACAAACATCTGGGTCTGTAACGGTAACCTCCTTTAACTTAAACTCTATTTCGGCATCATATTGGCTATATTTAGCATTGATTTTAACACCTGAATGATTAATTGAACCTAGCCCACGCCATTCAAAAAACTCTCTCAATTCAAACACTTCTTGAATTGGGCTTAATGCGCTTGCATTGCCTTCGTCATGAACCAATCTACTATATTGGTTTTCAATTTTTGCCTCTCCATTCTTCAATTGTTTTAATATCATCCAGACAGATTGTAAAATATCTAGTGGCTCAAAACCTGCAGCTACTAAAGGCTTATGATAATCATCTGCAATAAACTTATAAGGCTGGGTTCCAATAATCAAACTTACATGCCCAGGACCCAAAAAGCCATCAATTCGCATGCCAGGTGAATCTAAAACTGCTTTTATCGTTGGAATGATGGTGATATGATTGCAAAATAGATAAAAATTATCAACACCTTGTTTCTGAGCTTGCATCACAGATAGCGCTGTTGAGGGCATTGTTGTTTCAAACCCTAATCCAAAAAATACAACTCTTTTATTAGGATTTTTCTGTGCAATAGCAAGTGCATCTAAAGGTGAATAAACCATTCGAATATCGCTACCATTTGCCTTTAAATCTAACAAACTTATATCACTACCTGGTACACGCATTGCATCTCCAAAGGTAGTGAATATAACATCTTCATGCTTAGCAATGCGAATACAATTATCAACCACAGAGCGTGGCAACACACAAACAGGGCAACCTGGCCCATGGACAAATTCTAAATTATCAGGTAGTAGCTGATTTAACCCATACCGAAATATAGAATGCGTGTGTCCACCACAAACTTCCATAATTTGAATAGGTCTGTCTTCTGCAAGTGTGATTTCTGAGCATAGCTTATCTATTTCTTTAAGGATTTTTTTAGCTTGCTTTGGATCTCTAAATTCATCTACATATTTCATTACTTACTCCCCAGATCAAGATCTTCCATGGTGGCAGATAATTCACCAATTTCATCTAAGATCTGTAGAGTTTTATGTGCTTCCTCCTCATCAACCACACTCAGTGCAAAACCCACATGAACCAAAACCCATTTATCAATTAAACCATCTATTTGATGAGCGCCATCGATAACACAGGCAATATTAACTTCCCGAGATACGCCAGATAAATCCACCAAAGCAATTTGATTATCAATGTCAATAATTTCTTTAATTTGTGCAGGAACACCTAAACACATGGTTATTTCTCCCTTAATTTATCCGATAAATCATTAACTGAAATACTATCGGTTTTTGTCATGATCATTGCTCTTTGAAGTTCATTTTGTAATTCTCTAACATTGCCACTCCAAGGAAAATTTATTAATACTTTTAATGCATCTACACCAGTTTTATTAATTCTATCTGCATCTTGTGTTGTCTGTTGATCACCCTCAATAACTTTTAAACTAAACTCATCTTTTAATTTAACCAAACTAGTTTCTAAAATTGAGGTTTTACCTGATCCTGGGCTAGATACTAAATTTAGCGCTAAGATACCCTTGTCTAAAAAATAAGCTCGGTTATTACCAGCATAATCATTATTTTTGGACAAGATATCTAGTTCCACTTGAACAATCTTTTCTTGACTCATGCCTGCAATATGTAGACCTGCACTGCCCTTGCCATAATGATGTTGATGACTATGATCGTGATCGTGATCGTGATCGTGATCGTGTGAATGACTATGATTTGTTTCGCTACATCCGCATACTGTGAACATATCTTACTCCTTAATTGAGATTTGCTTAATTTTTAATTCCTCACCACCGGTGACTGTTAACTGATGCCCACCACATTTGGGACAAGAGTCATATCTTTGCTCGACAACAACCGCTTCATCGCAGTTAAAACACCAGGCACTGGCGTCTGTTTCAATAATTTCTAACTCAGCTCCATCTGCTATACTACCACGAATTGCCACATCAAAACTAAACTCCAACGCTCTGACCTCTACACCAGAAAACGGGCCAATTTCAAGCCAAACCTTGTCAATACCTTTGTAGTTGTTAGCCTTTGCCGATTCTTCTAAAGACTCAACAATACTCATACAGATGCTCATTTCATGCATTTTTAATCTCTATACTGAAACCCACACAAGGGTCGACCGCATTAACTAACAACTTTATTTGATTAAATAAATCTTCATCATCTTGGTATGATAATGTTTGAATCATCTTAGCAAGCACGCCTTGTGGATGAAAATTCCATTCTGTTGGTGCTAAAATTTTATAAGATTTAATATTAACTTTATCCATACACATTTGATGTACTAAATTACCCCTTGCTGCATCTACCTTAACTATTGTGCTTAACTCATCTCCAGGATATTGAAATTGATAACTAATTACCTCAGCTTCAAGGTTGACATAGTTTTGTTTAATACTTTTGAGTAATTCAAACACCTCAAGCAATTGAGCAACAGATCGGGTAAACAAACTATTACCATAGATCTCTGATAGTTGTTTAATCAAAGTATGTTGAGATTGTCTAGATAATGGTGTTGTTTCAAACACATAACCTTGGTACTCAGGTTGTTTAATAAAATTAGAATCTTGCATCAAAGTATCCAAATTTCGTAAATTAATATCAGGCATATGCTTGACATCAATCTTACCTATTTGATCAAATTTGTTTTCTTTTAAATAATTTAAGAAAGTTGCACTGCGACTATCAGAATTTTGTAGCCATATCTTAAAATAACTAAAATCTGAAAATTGACTATATACATTTTCATTACTGCCAATTAAAAATTCACCTAACTGAATTTCTAGCTTTGCGATTAATGCGTCAATACTGCTAAAACCCTGAAGGTTTTTATCTTTAAGTGACAACGGCTCTGCATCTGAAAATAAAGCAGCTCTAATTTCTTTGATTGTTGCTAATACATTAATGATTTTGGTATCAACTGATTTATCTGAATTTTGTCTCCACTTAGAAGCAATACTAAAACAATGTTCTCTTATGGTTTCGAGATCTAACAATAATTGATATGCCAACTTTTCATTCTGACTCAATGTTATAACGTCAATTTCATCTAACAAACGTATAAAAGCAAATTGGTGAGCAGTATTGCATAATTGATACAATGTATTTAATAAATCTGATACGCTAAAAATTGACTTAGATTCGAATAACTTGGTAATATGTAAAGGGCGTGAAGAAGTAATGACAACAGAGTTAACTTGTCCCTGATGACCCTCTACCTCAATTTTAATTTCACCCTCTATTGACACTAGACCCTCCTCTTAGAAAATTATTAAAGCAAGCTATGTACCAAATCCCATAAAATATGATAAGTAGTTAAATGAGACTCCTGCACACGATGAATACTATCTGTTTCAACCGTTAGACAAATATCAACCGATCCACATTTAGCCATTTCACCACCGGTTTGGCCAGAAAACCCAATGGTAGACATGCCCATTTCTTTAGCTTGAGCAAAAGCTTGAATTAAGTTTTCTGAATTGCCGCTAGTAGAAAAACCAATCAACACGTCATTTTCTCTTGCTAAACAAAGCAATTGACGTAAAAATACATGGTCACTACCAACATCATTAGCAACTGCAGTCATGGTGGCAATATCAGCACTTAAGTTTGTGGCCCCCAATGCCTTTCTGCCAGTGGTTACTGGATGCATAAATTCAGTGGTAATATGGGCTGCATCGCAAGATGAGCCGCCATTTCCCATTGTAAACATATGACCGCCCTGCTGATAACTCTTGGCTATTATATGTGCTGCTTGTACGATTTTATCGGCATTATTTTGAAAGAAAAGTTGCTTAGCTTTAATGCTATCTTCAACCTTTCTCTGAACTGAATCTAATAAATCTGGATTGGAACGCTTATCTGTATCTAAAAATGGATACAAACCTGATAATGTTTTTTTATTTTCCATATGTTTTCTCTCTTGCAATGCAAACTGCCGCCTGCCCTAAGCTAATTCCACCATCACCCAAAGGCATCTGCGATGGCGTTAATAACTTTATATGATTTATGTCATTAAACAAACTATGTACAATTTCAAGTAGTAGTTGATTATTAAACACACCGCCAGACAACACAACAGTATCGAACATATACTGTTTAAACAATTGTAAAGTAGATTCGCTTAATAATTTACCTAAAGACAAATGAAATCTATAGGCAATATCTTCACGGTTAATTTTGTTTTTAAGGTCATCTAAGATTGCAAGCCACATCTTTTTAGTATCAATCTGATAACGCCCATCAACGAGCTTTAATTCCAACTCATAATTAGGCTGATCCTGAGGATGTTTACAATCATTAGCTAAATTTTCCAACTCAATCGCTGCTTGAGCCTCGTAACTAATTCTATCTGTACAAATCCCCAAAATATAAGCCACTGCATCAAACAAACGACCAACTGAAGAAGTGTAATTAAGCAACATACTACTATCTAACAATGCATCAAATAATTCAGTTGGCTTATCAACGAAGCGCCCTTCTATATCTAATTTATGCTGCTTTAAATAAGCGTAAGCCATGCGCCATGGCTCGTTAGCAGCTTTATCTCCTCCGAGTAATGACACATACTCAAAATGCGCTAGTCTTTTAAATCCTAAATAATCTGCTAATAAAAATTCTCCACCCCATAAACTTCCGTCGGCCCCTAGACCAATACCATCCCAAACAATACCTAATACTTTGCCACTATCAACCGCCCTACCATGTTCAAACAAACAGGCAGCTATATGCGCATGATGATGCTGCACTTCAGTTAACTTAAGGGCATTGGTCTCTGCATAATTATCAGCATATTTAGAAGATAAATAATCTGGATGAAAATCACAAGCTAAATGTTTAATATCAGTCTCATACAGTTGTTGATACAAATCAATATTATTTTGAAAATCTTGATAACTTTCTAGTGTTTTTAAATCGCCAATATGCTGTGAAACAATCGCTTGTGATTCGGTTATTAAACAGAATGTATTTTTCAATTCTGCACCGACTGCTAGCAACCCTGCACAACCTTTAAACCCCTTAGGTAATGCCAACGAAGTAGGTGCATAACCTCTTGCTCTGCGTATAACTCTAACTTCTCCAGCAGAAAACTTTACGACCGAATCATCAACACGATTAACAATATCACGGTTGTGCAACAAAAAATAATCAGCAATATTTTCAAGTTCTTGTAATGCATGGTCATTGTCTACAATCTGTGGATTATGACTTTTGTTACCAGAAGTAAGCACCAAAGGCTCATCAAGTTGATTCAGTAATAAATAATGCATAGGGGAATATGGCAACATAAAGCCTAAGCTTTTTTGATTAGGTGCAATATATTCTGACAATGTGTCAGTTGTTTTATCAAGCAATACAATGGGTGCATTGTCATTTGTCAATAATAACGACTCTTGCTTTGACACTGAGCAATAACATTTAACCATTGCCAAATCTTTAGCCATTAAAGCAAAAGGCTTATGCATTCTCTTTTTTCTATTTCTAAGTGTAACAACGCCAAGCTCACTACTCGCCAAACAAGCCAGATGAAAACCACCAATACCCTTAATGGCTATTATTTTTCCTTGTTTCAATAATGAAACAGTCTTTTCAATAATGTTGTCTCTGGCTATATTATTACCCAAGGAATCTGTTAATTGCAACTGTGGACCGCAATCAGGGCAAGCATTCGGTTGAGCATGGAATCGCCTATTCTCAGGGTCTTTGTACTCTCTTTCACATTGTATGCACATTGGAAAAACTGACATACTGGTTGATTTTCTATCATAAGGAATATCTTTAACAATAGAAAACCTGGGGCCGCAATTGGTGCAATTAGTAAAGGCATAACCATATCGACGATTTTGTTTATCTGTAATGTCAGTTATACAGTCATTGCAAATACATGCATCAGGCAATACTATTGCAGAAACTTTACCCTTGTTACTTAAACTAATATCAAAATCTTTATAGTGCCGATCAGTCTGATAATTATCTTCTAAATTAATATCAGCAATATTTGCAAGAGGGGGGATATCAATTTTAAGCAATATCAAAAATTGATTAAGCTGTTCCTGAGAACATTGAAGGATAACAACAACACCTGTACTGTCATTAAAAACTTCACCGACAAGTTTAAGTTGTTTTGCAATTTTATAAACAAATGGGCGAAAGCCAACCCCTTGGACAGCGCCAATAACCTGAATTTTTTTACTAAGCGCCATCTTCATAGAAAGGATTGTACATACTGCACAATAGAAAATTCTTGAATTGCACTAAACCTCTTTGTTTTAACTATCTTTTTTCTGATCAAAAACAGAGTTATATTGTTTCATATGCTCTTTTAACATTTTATTAAATTCTTCTGTATAGAACTTAATAGCCTCATCAATATTTTCTTCAAATCTTTCTTTTGACTCAGACATGGAAGCCGTAATAAATGAACTGAAGCGTGCAGATGCATACAATAAAGAGGCGTTAACCAACTGATGATCTACATTTTCACACTCTTTATTAGCTTGTGCAATAAAAACATCTGCTATTTTAATAAAATTTAAATTTGCTTCTTTTTGCTTTTGCTTAGTTTGTTTTTCTTGCTCTTCAATATCACTCATAATTTAACCTTGATTATTTTAATAAATATTTTTGCCAAATAATAATACCTAATTATTTTTTTCTTTTTACTTAAGGTTCTTAAATGAATAAAGGTAAAGTGGTAGTCGCGAGTGAATTCGAATCACCGACCCCTACCATGTCAAGGTGTAGTGGCCTGACAAACTATACAAAACTAATAATTAGAGCTAGAACCCTTTAATTGAAAAAACCAATCATTATTTCGCGTAAAATAATTTTTGGTAGTGCTAAGGGTGCGCTTACAATGAATGGTTATGAACCCCGCCAGGTCCGGAAGGAAGCAACGGTAATAATTTTTTCATGTGTTGGCTGTTATTCTTGGTGCTGCCACTTTTAATACAACAAATTTATTAATGAGCGAACACTATCAAGTTTTAGCACGTAAATATCGACCTCACACTTTTAGTGAAATGGTGGGTCAAACGCATACGGTTAAAACACTCATTAACGCCCTTGATGCGGATAGTCTTCATCATGGATTTTTATTTACTGGTACGCGTGGTGTTGGTAAAACCACCATTGCTCGTATCTTTGCTAAATCGATTAATTGTGAAGCTGGTGTTAGCTCTACGCCATGTGGTACCTGCCCTACTTGTGTTGAGATTGATAAAGGCCAATCGGTTGATTTGATCGAACTAGACGCTGCCTCGCACACAGGCGTGGATAACATGCGCGATATTTTAGAAAACGCGCAGTATATGCCGACTAAAAATCGCTACAAGATTTACTTAATTGACGAAGTGCACATGCTCTCAAAAAGTAGTTTTAACGCACTACTAAAAACGCTTGAAGAGCCACCAGAGCACATTAAATTCTTACTCGCTACGACTGACCCACAAAAGCTACCTGTTACGGTGCTGTCACGCTGTTTGCAATTTACCTTGCAAAAACTCACGCATGAAGAAATACTAGGTCAGTTGAAGTTTATCATGGAGGCTGAAGGTCTTAAGTATGAAGAGTTAGCACTGAGTCAAATTGCTGACTTTGGTAATGGCTCAATGCGTGACGCGCTAAGCCTGCTTGATCAGTCTATTTCTTATGGTGATGGCACGGTGATGGTAAAGGATATTAAAGCCATGCTGGGCTTGGTTCATCATGATGATATTCTTACGCTTGCCACGCACTTGTTTAACCAAGATGGTGAAGCGGTGATTAACTTTGTTAAGGATTTGTCTCACAAAGGCGAAGATCTAACGCATGCCCTTAAAGATTTAACCAGCCTTTTTCATCAAATATCAATCGCTCAGATTATTGATAACACGCAAATTTCTGATGAAATTAAAACGTTGGCTACTCAAATTTCTAATCAAGATTTGCAGTTGTTTTATCATATGGCCATTAACGGCTCTAAAGACATGCCACTTGCACCAAGTGAACAAATTGGCTTTGAGATGACACTGCTTAGAATGTTGGCTTTTCATTCTAATGCCGATACTGCTGAAAAAAAAACACCTAAATTAGCCAAAAAACCCAAAACTAAAACAACCCCTAAAGCTGAATCAGCGGCAAAACCTAAGCCAGTTAAAGAAAAAAAACCAAGTGCACCAAAATCAACTTTAAATATCAGCTCACAGCAAGCCTGGGAAGATATTACCAAATCACTTGAATTTAACACTGCTTCTCGCATGTTGTTAAAAAACACTTTGTTTGATAGTGCTAACAATCAAACCTTAACACTTAGTTTAGATGAGCAGTTTTCAAGGTTACTCACCGATACTATTCAGCGCTCAATCCAGAATGTATTACAAGAAAATTTTGGCGAAATTACACTTAAAATTAACCTAAACAAACTAACAACACAAACCCTAGCACAAAAAGAAACACAGGCTAGCAATGAAAAAATAGCCGCCATGCAAGAAAGCTTTGTAAAAAACGAAGGTGTGCAAAAATTACAAAAAACCTTTAATGCAAAGGTGGATTTAAAATCAATTAAGGAGATAGAAAATGTTTAAAGGTGGAATGGCTGGCATGATGCAAAAAGCCCAAAAAATGCAAGAAGACATGCAAAAAGCCCAAGAAGAAATTAAAAATTTAACCGCTACTGGCAATGCTGCGGGTGGCGCAGTACAAGTGACTATTAATGGCGAACACCAAGCCACTGACCTGAAAATTGACGAGGGTGTAATGGACGATAAAGACATGCTGGAAGATTTAATTCTCACAGCTATCAATGACGCTACCAAGCAAATTGCCGATGCCTCAGCTGCCAAAATGAAAGGCGCGACTGGTGACATGAAACTGCCTGGCGGCATGAACCTACCCTTCTAATGATTGAAAAACTCAACAAAGCTTTTTGTGCACTACCGGGTGTTGGTAGTAAAACTGCACAGCGCTTTGTTTATCATTTATTAGAACGCAATCGAGAAGGTGGTTTTGAGCTAGCTAAAGCTTTGGTCGATGCCATGGAACACGTTAAGCATTGCACATCTTGCCGCACACTTAGTGAAAAAACCATTTGCAATATTTGTGCCAATGATCGCCGTGATGATGCGCAACTCTGTATTGTTGAAACACCGACTGACATTCATGCGATTGAACAAAGTGGGGTTTATCAAGGTAAATATTTCGTTCTAAGTGGTTATCTTTCCCCCATTGATGGTATCGGCGCTGCTGAGCTCGGTTTGGGTGAATTAGAGCAAAAATTGCATGATCAAAAAGTCGAAGAAATTATCTTAGCGACTAACGCAACGGTTGAAGGTGAAGTAACTGCCCATTACATTAGCAACATGGCAAAGCAGTTTGATATTCAAATCACTCGTATTGCCCATGGCATACCGATTGGTGGTGAGCTTGAATATGCTGATATGAATACCATTGCCCATGCCCTATCTGGGCGTAAAAATTACACGTAGCCAATTTCTCATTCTCTGCGTTATTTTTCTTAAGATATGAATAACTATCTCTGCAAAAAATGCCTTGATAATAAAAACTTGGCGTTGTGTAATAAGCCAATACTAAAACAAGTTATTCAAATGTTTTAGATAGTAACTCTATCTCATACCCATCCGGATCTTTTAAAAACCCAACAATGGTTGTGCCAGCACTCATTGGCCCTGCTTCTCGTATTACCTCGGCACCTTTTTGCTTTGCCATCTCAACTGCTTTATACACATCTTTTACATTAATGGCGATATGGCCAAAACCGGTACCGACTTCGTAACTGTCTTTGCCCCAGTTATAGGTTAGCTCTAATGCTGGGTTTTCTGATTCTGGCCCATAACCTAAAAATGCCAACGTAAATTCACCCTTAGGATAATCTTTTTGACGCAACAAAGTCATGCCTAAAACCTCGGTATAAAACGCAATGGATTTGTCCAAATCCCCAACTCGTAACATTGTGTGCAAAATTCTCATGGTAAATCGCTATAATCCAAATATTCATTATTATAAACACCAAACGAATGACAGACACGCTCAGCCATTGGGATAAAGTTTATCAAGACAAAGATCATGCTCAAGTCAGTTGGCATCAAGATCACGCGACTCTATCGTTTGACTGGATATTAAAATACACCCAAAAAACTGATGCTATTATTGATGTAGGCGCTGGCGTATCGATACTGGCTGATAATTTATTAGACGAGGGTTATACCGATTTATCCTTATTAGAGCTCTCACCTACTGCCATCAAAGCCACACAAGACCGGCTAAAAACTCACACTGATAAGGTTTGTTTCTATAATGAAAATATCCTAAATTTTCAATCTAATACTCAGTTTGGCTTATGGCATGATCGTGCAGTTTTTCATTTTTTAACCGATGAAAAAGATCAAAAAACCTATATTGAAAAATTGAATCAATATTTAAAATCTCAAGGTTATTTTTTACTAGCAACCTTTGCACCAACAGGCCCAAAACATTGTTCAGAGCTAGATGTTGTGCAATATGATAAAGACAAAATCACCCAGCTGCTTGGAGAAAATTTTAAACTGATCAAAACCGCCTCTGAAACCCACCCTCACCCAAATGGCAGTACGCAAGATTTCAATTATTTCTTATTTCAAAAAGATTAAAAAATTAGCAAATTTTTAAAATCACCTTATAGGATGATCTTGTCAGCACGTAATTCTTGTAAAACGTCGTTTTCATCGATAAAAACCAAATACTCCATACCTACTTTAGTCATAATATCTTTGGGTTGAATGGTTTGAGGTTTGCCGTCGATCATGACTTGCATTGATTGATTGCGCATAATCGCCAGCTCGTAAAGACTGTGCGCTTCACAAGAAATTCTTTGGTAATCGCTCATGGTGTTTTGATTAGTGATAATTTGTTTTCTCGAGTCATGGATTTAATCTCATACTCTCGCTTAGAGGCAGTGCTTCTGTCTTTGGTATTTTCTTGATACACTAGCTTGCATGGACCATTGGCTCGAGTGTATTTGGCACCGCCAACTAACTCGCCATTGTGTTGTTTGATGCGTTTTTCCAAATGATTGGTAATACCGCAATACAGACTGTTATCGGCGCAGCGCAGTAAATAAACCACCCAAAGGTTTTCATTAATCATTGATACAAATATTAAAAATACGTTATAGGCATTCTATCTTAAAAAATGTTATAAACTAGGTGTATGTTAAAACTACTTATCCCTCTATCTTTATTAATCAGTGAAAATCTTTACGCGGATGACATAGACCAAAGAATCCTAATTGATGGTGAAGTTTTATACACCGAAGAATGTCAAAAATGCCATGATAATAGTTTAGTGCCCATCAGTGACGGGACTTCTATGCAATCGCTCGATGATATTAGATGGCAGATATCAACCTGTGTTGGTGCGCTAGGTATTTTTTGGATGCCGAATGATGAAGAAGATGTGGCGCAATATTTAAATCATGATTTCTTTCACTTTGAAAACACACCAAAACCTGATAGCTAAAGCATTTTATTTCTATACTTGCTAGATAATTTTATTGGTATAATTGCACAGTTTTATCCATCTTTATACGCTAATGGAAAAGACCTATAATCCCGAACAAATTGAGGCGAAATACCGCTCACTTTGGGAAGATAAAAATCTATTCTCTTCCGATTCAAACGCCACTAGCGAAAACGCCTATTGCATTATGCTGCCGCCACCGAACGTGACGGGTAGCTTACACATGGGTCATGCTTTTCAGCATACGATTATGGATGTGTTAACTCGTTACCATCGTGGCAAAGGCGATCAAACCCTTTGGCAACCAGGTACAGACCATGCGGGCATTGCCACACAAATGGTGGTTGAACGCCAACTTGCCGCGCAAGACATCACCCGTCATGATGTTGGTCGTGAAAAATTTATTGAAAAAATTTGGGACTGGAAAGAACACTCTGGTGGCACCATTACCTCACAAATGCGTCGTCTTGGTGCTTCGGTTGACTGGGAAAGAGAGCGCTTCACCATGGATGACGGCCTCTCAGATGCGGTACATAAAGTTTTTATTCAGCTTTACAACGAAGGTTTAATCTATCGTGGCAAACGATTGGTTAACTGGGATCCTGTACTACACACAGCTGTATCTGACCTTGAAGTGATCAGCACAGAAGAGCAAGGCTCTTTGTGGCATATGCGCTACCCGATTACGGGTACTGATGAATTTATGGTGGTGGCTACCACGCGCCCTGAAACCATGCTCGGCGATAGTGCGGTTGCCATACATCCTGAGGATGAACGCTACACACATCTGATTGGTAAAACCATTGACCTGCCACTCACTGATCGAAAAATAACCATCATTGCCGATGATTATGTCGACATGGCATTTGGTACGGGTTGTGTAAAAATCACCCCTGCTCATGACTTTAATGACTATGAAATGGGCCAACGTCATGATTTAGATATCATCAACATTCTAACTGATGATGCCAAAATTAACGATACCGTAAAAAGTGCTTATGTCGGCATGGACCGATTTGATGCACGTAAGCAAATGGTTAAAGATCTAGATGAGCAAGGCTTGATAGAGAAAATTGAACCGCATACTTTAATGGTGCCACGTGGCGATAGAACCAATGCTGTGATTGAACCTTATATGACTGACCAATGGTTTGTTAAGATTGCGCCACTCGCTGAGCCTGCCATTGACGCGGTTAAAAATGGTGATATTCGCTTTATCCCAAACAATTGGAATAAAACTTATTTTAATTGGATGGACAACATTCAAGACTGGTGTATTTCTCGTCAAATTTGGTGGGGTCATCGTATTCCTGCTTGGTATGACGACAAAGGCAATGTCTATGTGGCAGATTCATTAGAAGAAGCACAAGCACAAGCTGGCGAAGGTGTGACACTCAAACAAGATGACGATGTGTTAGATACTTGGTTCTCTTCTGCATTATGGCCATTTTCAACACTGGGCTGGCCAGAGCAAACACCACAATTATCGCGCTTTTACCCAACCGATGTTTTGGTAACTGGTTTTGACATTATCTTTTTCTGGGTAGCTCGTATGATTATGTTCGGGCTAAAATTCGCAGGCGATGTACCATTTAAAGATATTTACATCACCGGATTAATTAAAGATGGGCAAGGGCAAAAAATGTCCAAATCTAAAGGTAACGTCTTAGACCCGATTGATTTGATTGATGGCATTAGTTTGGATGACCTGCTGGTTAAAAGAACGCAAGGCATGATGCAGCCAAAAATGGCTGAAAAAATCAAAAAACAAACCCAAGGTGAATTTCCAGATGGCATCCCTGCTTTTGGTACTGATGCACTTAGATTTACCTTTGCAGCGTTAGCCTCGTTTGGTCGTGATATTAAGTTTGATTTAAAACGTGTTGAAGGTTATCGTAATTTCTGTAACAAGTTGTGGAATGCTTCTCGTTTTGTATTAATGAAACTTGAAGGTGCAAACATTGACACCGATGCTGGTTTATCTACTTCAGATGCGTGGATTCTGTCACGCTTACAAGCGACTAAAACCAATGTTGAAAAACACTTAAAAGATTATCGCCTTGACTTAATGAGCCAAGAACTATACGAGTTTGTATGGCACGATTACTGCGATTGGTACTTAGAATTATCCAAGCCATTACTAGCAGATGATGCAACCAAAGCCGGCACTCAGGCGACTTTACTTAAAGTATTAAACGAGATTTTGACTTTGTTACACCCTGTTATTCCGTTTATTACTGAAGAAGTGTATGAGCAGTGCTGCACACTAACAAATACCAATAACGAAAGTTTAATGACGCAAGCCTATCCATTGATAGAAAAAGACCTAGTTTCTGCTCAAGCTGAAGAAGAAGTGCAATGGCTGCAAAGCTTTATTCTAGGTGTTCGTCAAATTCGCGGTGAAATGAATATTCCACCTTCTAAGCCGCTGCCTTGTTTTGTGCAAAATATCAGTGACAGCGATCAACACTGTCTAAGTACGCATACGCAAATATTAAGCAGCTTGGCCAAGCTAGAAAGCATTAACCAGCTTAGTGCTAATGATGAAGCGCCAGAGTCAGCCACAGCACTGGTTGGCGATATGAAAGTATTGATTCCATTAGCCGGCCTTATTGACAAAGACCAAGAGGCAGCTCGACTCAACAAAGAAATTGAAAAATTAAACAAACAAAGAGCACAATTTGCGGGTAAGCTTAACAACGAGAAATTTGTCAGTGGTGCACCTGAAGCGGTTGTTAATAAAGAAAAAGAAAAGCTGGCATCAGTTGAAAACGCTATTGCTGATTTGTCCACACAATTGGAGAAAATAGCCAAATTATGAAATTAAGTAAAATTTTATTTATTTCACTATTATTAACGCATTCGTTGGCGAATGCACAGTCGTATGTGTATGTTACTGACACAGTAGATATTCCAATGCGATCAAGCAACAAGATTGAAAGGAACCCGCCTAATCTACTAAAAATGCTACCTTCAGGCACTAAATTAGAAATATTATCTACTGAAAATGGCTGGACTAAAGTCAAGTATGAAAAAACCATTGGCTGGATGATCTCTCGTTATTTAACTTCTAAGCCCCCTGCACAAGCACAGCTTGAAAAACTAAGGCAAACTTACAATGCCAATAAGCTACTGATTACAAAACAGAAAAAAAGAAACACCGAGCTTGAGGCGCAAGTCCAAGCATTAAAAACTAAAAACACACTGCTTTCTGTTCAAACAAGCAAATCACAAGCTGAAAAAGAACACATTGAACAGGTTTACAAAGACGCGCTCAAACTTGAACACAGTAACGAAAAACTAAAAACAGAAGCACTGCAGCTAAAAACTGAAATTCAATTATTGCAAAACAACAATATCGCCGGTCAAGAGTCTAGCTCTAGAAACTGGTTTATCGTTGGTGCGCTGGTTTTATTTTTTGGATTTATCATGGGCTTTATCTTCCCAAAACGCTCAAATCAAAGGAGATTTTAAAATGAACTTACTAAAAACTGCATTAACTTTTGATGATGTTTTATTGGTGCCAGCACACTCAACCACCATGCCAAAGGAAGTTAGCTTAAAAACACAACTAACAAAAAACATCACACTCAATACACCGATTTTATCCGCAGCGATGGATACAGTTACTGAAGCCAAACTGGCTATCACCATGGCGCAAGAAGGTGGTATTGGCATTATTCATAAAAACATGTCAACTGAGGAACAAGCAAAAGAAGTTCGCAAGGTTAAACGTTTTGAATCGGGCATTATTCGTGAGCCAATTACCATTTCTCCAAAAGCAACGGTAAGAGATGTTTTTGACATGCAACAAAAACATAAAATCTCTGCCCTTCCTGTGGTTGAAGGCAACACTATTATTGGCATGATTACTGGCCGTGATGTACGATTTGAAACTCGCCTAGATGAGTTGGTTGAAAATCTAATGACATCACAAGACAAATTGATTACCGTTGTTGAAGGTACTGATATGAGTGAAGTAAGAGCGTTGCTTCACCAACACAGAATTGAACGCGTGGTGATCACCAATGACAAGTTTGATCTTCAAGGCATGATTACCGTTAGAGACATTCAAAAATCAACTGATTTTCCAAATGCTTGTAAAGATGAACAAGAGCAATTACGTGTTGGTGCGGCAGTTGGCGTGGCATCTGGCACAGGCGAGCGTATCGATGCATTGGTTGAGGCTGGTGTAGATGTTGTGGTTATTGACACAGCACATGGTCATTCACAAGGTGTGCTAGATCGCGTTAAAAAAACCAAGGCTAAGCATCCAAATCTAAATATTATTGCCGGCAATATTGCCACTGGTGCAGCTGCACTAGATCTGGTTAAAGCAGGTGCAGATTGCGTAAAAGTTGGCATTGGTCCAGGTAGTATTTGTACCACGCGTATTGTTGCTGGTGTTGGTGTTCCCCAAATCACAGCAATATCTGATGTGGCTGAAGCGCTTAAAGGCAGTGGTGTTCCGCTAATTGCTGATGGCGGTATTCGTTATTCGGGTGATATTTCTAAAGCTTTTGCAGCCGGTGCGTATTGTGTCATGCTTGGCTCAATGCTAGCAGGTACAGAAGAGTCTCCAGGCGAGGTTGAACTTTATCAAGGTCGTGCTTATAAGTCTTACCGTGGTATGGGTTCTATTGGTGCTATGAATCAAGCACATGGCTCATCTGATCGTTATTTCCAATCAGATTCTAAAGCAGATAAACTCGTACCTGAAGGTATTGAGGGTCGCGTACCATTCAAGGGCTCTATCCGCCCTATCATTCACCAAATGGTGGGCGGTGTTAGATCATCAATGGGCTATACAGGCTGTGAAACACTAGACAAGATGCGCACTGATGCTGCATTTGTTCAAGTTACTTCTGCGGGCATGGTTGAGTCACACGTACATGATGTTAGTATTACTAAAGAAGCGCCAAATTATCACCAGTAAAGAAAGTCTTACATGTCTTTATAGTTATTAAAACAATAACTATAAAAACTACTTATATTCACTAGGGCTTTGCTTTCTCTGTACAGTCTTTAGTGAAATACCTTAAGAAAAAATAACCAAGTAACCCAGAGAGTAAAGACCCTACAAGAATACCCAATCTCTCGTCGACTGCATAATCAACACCGGCTTGATTAAATGCCAATGTGCCGATAAACAAACTCATTGTAAAGCCAATACCACATAGCAAAGATACGCCGTATAAATGCGCCCATGTACCGCCTGAAGGAAGCTTGGCAATACCCAATCTAATTGTTAACCAACTAAATAATAAAACACCTATTTGTTTTCCAAAAAACAACCCAACCGCAATTCCAAGCGGAACAGGGTGAAGTAGAGAGTCAATTGTAAGCCCCTCAAAAGAAACACCTGCATTAGCAAAGGCAAACAAAGGCAAGATTGCAAATGCAACAGATGGATGTAGGTCGTATTCAAGTTTTTCTAGTTGGGTTTTAGACTCCCCTTCTAATTTCTTAAAAGGAATAAAAAATGCAGTAATTACGCCAGCTAAAGTCGCATGAACCCCTGATTTTAAAACAGCTGCCCAAAAAATAATACCGATCAAAACGTAAGGAGCTAAACTTAAAACCCCTTTTTTATTCATCGAATATAAAATAATAATCGCGACTAGCGCAATAAGCAAAGAAGATACCGATAGTTCCGCAGTGTAGAAAATCGCAATAATAACAATAGCTCCCATGTCATCAATAATAGCTAAAGTAGCTAAAAATAACTTAAGGCTGGTTGGCACCCTGCTTCCTAATAAGGCTAATACACCAAGGGCAAATGCGATATCAGTAGCAGAGGGTATTGCCCATCCTTGTAATGCCACCGAATCACCCCAATTAAGTGCAACATAGAATGCTGCCGGTACAGCCATTCCTCCAATAGCGGCAATTACAGGGAGTGCAACACGCGAAGGGTCTGATAACTCTCCTGCTAAAAAATCTCTTTTTAATTCTAAGCCGATTAAAAAGAAAAAGATAGCCATCAACCCATCATTTACCCATAACAATAAAGGTTTGGCGATTTCAAAGTCACCAAACTTAATAGCCACAGGTGTATCAAGAAAAGCCTTATAAATGTAATCAAATGAAGAGTTAGCAATTATCATGGCCAACAAGCCAGCTACAAACAATAAGATTCCGCCTGCTGCTTCAAGTTTTATAAACTCTTTAAATTTACTAATAATCATATATTTATATTTATAACTAAAAAATCACTAAATTTTACATCAAGGGAATAATTAGTAACAAGTATTAAAGGCGTTTTACTGAATTAATTGGCTTTAATTGCAACACGCTAGAACAGCATATTTAAATAAACATCTCTCGTTTTCTTGTTTATTTTATTGTTAGCAATAAAGTCAACGTGTGCCTTTAAATCACCGTTTTCGAGTTTTTCTCGATCTAACTCAATGCCAAATAACAGCTGTGTGCTATTTGGCAACATCGAATTCCTAACATCTGTTATTTGATTATTATTGTTGGGATTCAGTGCCAAAAAGTCATTAGAAAACCATCTGAATCGTTCTATGTCTTTTGCTGATTGAGAATGCTCTAGAAGATACGGAATATCTTGCTCAAGATTTAATTTTTTAATCGAACCCCCTTTAATATACTGCCTATTCCACAATAACTTCACTGCATCTACATAGTAACGCCCATCATGTTCATAAAGCATCTTCCATACATGACGATTACCAAAACTGGGTTTAACAAGTAAACGCTCTATTGTGTGTCCGCGTTGCTGTGCTAACTCTGCTAACGATTGCTCTGCACGTTGCTGTTGAATCAGCCCAATACTCAGATATAGCATTGCATAGACAAAAGCTATCTTTGCATAGCGTGAGGTTTTTCGATAAACAGAAATCACAATCAATATTAACAATGGCAGCGTAAACAATGGATCAACAATAGAAATGTTATGCCAAGCAAATCGTTCGTTGGAAAATGGCCATAGTAACTGTGTTCCATACGAAGTATTTGCATCCAAAAATCCATGTGTTGCATAACCTAGGAAAGAGAAGAAATACACTTGTAAAAAAGACAACTTAACTTTTGACCATTGACGATTAAACCAAAAATAATAAAACACCAGAGCGCAAATTAATGCACCTAGTGGTATAAAAATAAGTGAGTGTGTAAATTGTCGATGAAATTCTAAATACACTAGCGGGTCAGTGTTGGAATATATAAATGCATCTAAATCTGGTGCCATTCCAGCCAAAGCGCCTACCAACATGGCGCTCAACTGGGTTGAGTATTTTTTAGCCAATGATTGTGACAGGCTCGCGCCTAATACGGCTTGGGAAAGAGGATCCATAAGTTTAGCTATTAGTTACAATAAAATGTTTAATTAATGACCGAATACCAGATCAAAGGTAAAATTTAGTACAACTGTATTAAGTATAAAAATATTTTAACGACCAATGATTCATTTCGGTGCAATATCTGTAGAAGAATTTTTAGCTGATTATTGGCAAAAAAAGCCTTTGCTAATCAAACAGGCTTTGCCTGATTTTATCTCGCCCATTACACCAGATGAGTTAGCAGGATTATCACTAGAAGAAGTATTTGAGTCACGCTTAATCACCGGTTCAATTAATGATAATCAATGGTCACTAACCAATGGCCCATTGTCTGAAAACACCTTTACCCAACTGCCTGATCAAGACTGGACGTTATTAGTACAAGGCGTGGATCGATTTGATGATGAAGCGTATGAACTGATTAAACACTTTGATTTTATTCCGCGTTGGCGCTTTGACGATGTCATGATCTCATATGCAGCTAAAGGTGGTAGTGTTGGTCCACATTTTGATTACTACGATGTTTTCTTGCTACAAGGTAGTGGTAAGCGTCGTTGGCATATTGGTAGTAAGCACTGTGAGTTAGACAACTATCTCGATGATGTGCCACTTAGAATAATGAATACTTTTGAGGTAGAGCATGTGTGGGATGTGGAACCAGGAGATGTGTTGTATGTGCCACCGAAAGTAGCGCATCATGGTGTTAGCTTAGATGACGATTGCACCACCTTATCGTTTGGTTATCGTGCTTATTCAGCTAATGAGTTGTTTGAATCAGTCGGTCAACAATCTAGCGATAATCATCAATATTATCAAGACCCTGTTTGGCATAGTCAAAACACACCAGCATTAATCCCTAACTCGGCCATCACCCAAGCACAGAAAATACTTGATATTAGCGCTGAAGAATTTGCCTGTTTTGTAACTCAAATAGACTCGTTAGATGTGCAATTATTACAACACTTTGAGCCTGATACATTTAACAATCAAGCACATTATCAACTACACCCAAGTTGTAAAGTCGTCTACCTCTTAGATGGCAAAATACTCAAAGTATTCATCAATGGCGAACCATTTAACACACAGGGATTTGACAAACAATCTGTGATTGGGTTTTGCAATCATCGTAGTATTGAGGCAACTCAATACCCAGAACTTACAATTGAGCTATTTAAGAAAAATTTAATATACATAATCGATTGATTTTAGGGATAATAACTCTCGTTTTATGGCTTAAAGTTCTGTCTTAAGTTTTATCTAAAACGTATCGACTGGTATGTTTCAAATAAAGCTTATCCAATTCAAACCATAAAATTCCTTTTAATTATCTTACGGAGGTTTTCATGGAAATGAATATCGTTAAAAAAAGCTTTGCCATGGGCAAACACACAATTACATTAGAAACTGGCCGCGTAGCACGTCAAGCACATGGTGCAGTACTAGCAAGCATGGACGACACACAAGTATTGGTTACGGTTGTTGGCTCTAAAGAAATGCGCCCTGGTCAAGATTTCTTCCCATTATCAGTAGACTATGTTGAAAAAACATACGCTGCCGGCAAGATTCCTGGTGGATTCTTAAAGCGTGAAGCAAGACCAAGCGAAAAAGAAACATTAACTTCTCGTTTAATCGACCGCCCTATTCGCCCATTGTTCCCTGCTGGCTTCATGAACGAAGTTCAGGTGATTATTACGGTTATTTCTGCAAACTCTGAAGTGGATCCAGATATGATTGCAATGCTAGGTGTATCAGCAGCGCTTTCAATTTCAGGTATTCCATTTAACGGCCCAATTGGTGGTGCACGTGTGGGTTACAAAGACGGTGATTACATCCTTAACCCAACTTACTCTGAGTTAGCTGAGTCAGATCTAGATATGGTTGTGGCTGGTACAGATGAAGCGGTATTGATGGTTGAATCAGAAGCAGCAGAATTATCTGAAGAAGTTATGCTAGGCGCTGTTATGCACGCACATGAGCAATTCCAAGTAGCAATTAGTAACATTGCTGAGTTTGCTGCTGAAGTTGGCACCGAACAGTGGGATTGGAAAGCACCAGAAACAAACGAAGCATTACTAGGTGACATTCAGTCACAATTTGGTGATCAAGTAAACGAAGCATACCAAATCAAAGAAAAAATGGATCGCTACGCTAAAGTAGGTGAAATTAAAGCTGCTGTAATTGAAGCACTGGCCAGTGATGATGAAGACGGTAATTCAGCTGAAGAAGTTTCTAAATACTTTAAGAAAGTTGAAAAATCAACCGTTCGTGAGCGTATCTTAAGTAATGAGCCACGTATTGATGGCCGTGACAACACAACCGTTCGTGGATTAAAAGTTGAAACAGGTGTGTTAGAAAACACACATGGTTCTGCCTTATTTACTCGTGGTGAAACGCAAGCGCTAGTGGTAACTACATTAGGCTCTAAGCGTGAAGCACAGCTGATTGAAAAACTAGAAGCCTCTGAGCGTCAAAATGATTACTTCTTACTACACTACAACTTCCCACCATACTCTGTTGGTGAAACCGGTCGTATGGGTGGCACAGGTCGTCGTGAAATTGGCCATGGTCGTCTCGCACGTCGTGGTATTTCTGCTTGTCTTCCAACGATTGAAGAATTCCCGTACACAGTGCGTGTGGTTTCAGAAATCACTGAATCTAACGGCTCTTCATCAATGGCGAGTGTGTGTGGTTCATCATTGTCACTAATGGATGCAGGCGTTCCAATGAAAGCGCCAGTCGCTGGTATTGCTATGGGCCTTGTTAAAGAAGACGATAGATTTACTGTACTAACTGATATCTTAGGCGATGAAGATCACTTAGGCGATATGGACTTTAAAGTAGCAGGTACATCGCGCGGTGTTAATGCATTACAAATGGACATCAAGATCCAGGGCATCACCCAAGAGATTATGGATATCGCACTAAAACAAGCAAAAGATGCAAGATTACACATCTTAGGTGAAATGAATAAAGTGATTTGTGAGCCTAATACTTCAAGCAAAAACGCACCTAAGACAGCTGTTGTTAAAATCAAAACTGACAAGATTCGCGATCTTATTGGTAAAGGCGGTGAAACCATTAAAGGCATTATTTCAACATCTGGCGCAAATGTTGACGTTGATGACAATGGTAACGTTAATATTTTTGCAAACGATCAAAAAGCCTTTGATACTGCGGTTCAGATGGTAAAAGACGTAACTGCTGTGCCTGAAGTAGATAAAGTTTACGCCGGTAAAGTGGTCAAGATTGTTGAGTTTGGTGCATTTGTAAACATCATGCCGAATCAAGATGGCTTGCTACATATTTCTGAAATCGCTCATGAGCGTGTAGAAAAAGTAGAAGACTACTTAAAAGAAGGTGACGAGATTGATGTTAAAGTACTTGGTTTAGACAGAGGCCGTATCAAGCTGTCTCGTAAAGTGCTTTTAGATAAATAATAATCTAATTATTCTTTTAAATGAAAGCCACCTTAACGGTGGCTTTTTTTATTACTATACCCATATGCCAATCTATTTAGCCTTTCTATCAGTTGTTGCTATTTGGTCAACCACGCCACTGGCTATTCAATGGTCAACATTGGGGTCAAGCTTTAACTTTGGTGTTGCCTCTAGGATGCTACTAGGGTTGATTATTTGTTTTGCTATTCTGACGATTAAAAAACAAACGCTAACCAAATCCAATGCCGCTATTAGTAATTACATCTACGCAGGGCTGGGTGTATTTGTTACCATGAGTTTGGTATATTTTTCTTCCCAAACCATACCTTCAGGCATTATCTCAGTCGTATTCGGATTAACACCAATCATTACCGGAGTTTTTGCTTTATTACTATTACAAGAGTCTTTCTTTAGGTTTCATAAAATAGCAGGATTATTGTTAGGTTTGACAGGACTTATTGTTATCTTTAAACAAGCATTAAGTATTTCAGCTGAAATGATAACAGGCTTATTAGCGCTAACTTTTGCCATGGCTTTTCAGTCTTTTATCTCGGTTAAACTAAAGCAAATCAATGCTCATATTTCCGCATTAGAAACCACCACAGGTGCGCTTATTGTTAGTGTACCTTTGTTTGTTGTTAGCTGGGTCTTAACCGAAGGAAGTATTCCAATCATTACACTTAAAGCTGCCTTGTCTATTAGTTATCTGGCGCTATTCGGATCAGTGATTGGTTTTATGTCGTACTACTACTTAATCCGCCATACCAGCGTTAGAGTGGTTGGTATTGTGCCATTAATAACACCAATATTTGCTCTATTACTTGGCACAAGTCTTAATAATGAAACCCTAACAAACGCCCAACTAAGCGGTATCATTCTTGTACTAATCGGGCTAGGTTACTATGAATATGGTGGAAAATTTACCAAGGACAAAACATGAGTGAAAAACTAATTGAATTGGAAGAAAAAATTGCTTATCTTGATCATACGATTGAGGAGTTGAACAAGGTTGTTTTTCGCCAAATGCAAAAGGCTGATGAACTAGAAGAAATGATCAAACACCTATCGACTCAGATAGAGCAACTCAAAGATAAATCAGAAGGTGGTACACAAGCAGTTGATGACAAGCCGCCACCGCATTATTAAAATTCTAGTTTTTTTATTTTCTATCTAGAACAGGCGAATCAAACTTTAAACCTTCCCAGCCATAAGTCATAAAATTACGAATATTAGCATGAGAATCGCTATCTGGCGTATTTAATACGTCTTGGTAATACTGGCCAAAACAATGCAGTGTTTCTAATTGAGAAAGCTGGTGAATCGCAGCAAAACAAAATAACTTGGCACTACCTTGATTTTCATCAGCAGCATTCTCAACTTCGCCATTAGTAAAAGCAGCTGGCGTGTAGTTGTAATCATCATCAATCAGTGCAGTCAAGTCTTCAAACTTCATTCTTGCGCCTGACCTTAATGCTTCTAAATACTCTTCTTGTGTCATTCTCTCCCCCTATTTAAGAATTATCCCTACACCGACATTGGATTTGGTTTGTCTGTATTTATACCGTATTTTTCAACTGCTTGTGCAATAACTGAAGCATCCATCTCACCTTCGTCAACTAAAGCTTTAAGCGCAGCAAGTGTAACGTAATTGGCATCTACTTCAAAGAAATCTCTAAGCGCTGCACGTGAGTCAGAACGACCAAAACCATCCGTACCTAGTACTTCATAACGCCCTGGAATATATTTACGCACTTGCTCAGCATAGTTTCGCATGTAATCTGTCGTGGCAATCACCGGGCCTTTAGCATCTGCTAAACACTGGGTAATGTAAGGCACTTTTGGCGCATCAGTACTAAAGCGATTTTCTCGATCAATTGCTTGGGCTTCACGTGTCAATTCATTAAAACTCGTCACTGACCAGATGCTTGATTTAACACCCCAATCATCAGCCAACATTGTCGCTGCTTTTTCAACCTCTCTTAAAATCGTACCACAGCCCATCAGCTGCACTTGCTTGTCGCCTGCACCCACTTCTTTGAGTGGGTAAATGCCCTTGATAATGCCTTCTTCTGTACCTGCTGGCATTTCTGGATGCGCATACAACTCGTTCATTGTGGTAATGTAGTAGAAAATATTTTCATGATTTTCATACATTCTATAAATACCGCTGCGAATAATAACGGCTAACTCATAAGCGTAAGTTGGGTCATAAGAAATACAATTTGGAATGGTATTAGCCACTAAATGAGAGTCACCATCTTGGTGTTGCAAGCCTTCACCATTAAGTGTTGTACGTCCTGCTGTACCTCCAATCAAGAAGCCTTTGGCTTGCATATCACCTGCTGCCCAAGCCAAGTCACCCACACGCTGAAAACCAAACTTAGAGTAGTAAATATAGAATGGAATCATCGTGGTATTATGCGTCGCATAAGACGTTGCTGCTGCGATCCAATCAGAGATTGCACCTGCTTCATTAATACCTTCTTGCAATACCTGGCCTTTTTTGTCTTCTTTGTACCACATAACTTTATCGTGGTCTTCTGGCTGGTAAAGTTGGCCAGATGCTGAGTAAATACCAAGCTGTCTAAACAAGCCTTCCATGCCAAAGGTACGCGCCTCATCAGGAATAATTGGTACCACTTTAGGGCCAAGTTGTTTGTCACGAACCAGTAAGGTCATAACACGGTTAAGCGCCATTGTGGTTGACATTTCACGATCACCACTAGACTCCAACAAAGCTTTAAATACATCTAATTCTGGGGCTTTTAAATCTTCTAATTCAAATGAACGCACGGGCACCGAACCACCCAATTTTTCACGCTGAGCATTCAGGTAAGTCATTTCCTCGCTGTCAGGCGCTGGCTTATAAAAATTAAGTTCTTTGGCATCAATTTCAGTAACCGGTACATCAAAACGTTTGGCAAAAATTTCCACTTGTTCTAGGCCAAGTTTCTTTTGCGAGTGCGTGGTGTTTTGCCCTTCACCTGCTTCACCCATGCCGTAACCTTTAACCGTTTTAGCTAGAATAACCGTTGGTTTATCGCTACAAGCTTTAGCTGCATGGTAGGCTTGGAATACTTTGTAAGGATCATGACCACCACGATTTAAGTGATAAATTTCATCATCACTCATGTGCTCAACCATAGCTAATAATTCAGGATATTTACCAAAGAAATGCTTGCGCACATAGGCGCCATCTTTAGCTTTATAAGCTTGATACTCGCCGTCCACCACTTCTTCCATACGTTTTCTAAGTAAACCGTCGGTATCTTTGGCAAACAACTCATCCCACTTGCCACCCCAAATTACTTTAATAACATTCCAGCCTGCGCCACGGAACATGCCTTCGAGCTCTTGAATAATCTTACCATTGCCTCGTACTGGGCCATCAAGGCGCTGTAAATTACAGTTAATCACAAACACAAGGTTGTCTAGTTTTTCACGGCCAGCCATTGAAATCGCACCCAGTGATTCTGGCTCGTCGGTTTCACCATCGCCTAAATACGCCCAAACGGTACGTTTATCTGTTTGCTTGATTTCACGATGATGAAGGTATTTCATAAAGCGCGCTTGGTAAATCGCCATGATTGGACCTAAACCCATTGACACTGTTGGGAACTGCCAAAAATCTGGCATCAGCCACGGGTGTGGGTACGAACTTAAGCCGTCTTTACCTGCCTCTTGTCGGAATAACAACATCTGTTCTTCAGTAATACGTCCTTCTAAATAAGCACGGGAATAAATACCTGGAGAAATATGCCCTTGGAAGAAAATTAAATCTGCACCTTGATCAGCATCAGGGCCACGATAAAAATGATTAAAAGCAACCTCGTACAAGGTTGCGCTTGAAGCAAATGAAGCAATATGGCCGCCCAAATCATAAGGCAGTTGGTTGGCTTTAACCACCATCACCATTGCATTCCAACGAATAATCGCCGATATTTTTTCTTCAATCTCAGCGCTAATATCAGTCTCAACTTCTTTGTCTAAACCAATACTATTAAGATAAGCTGTATTCACACCACTTGGCAGATCCATACCTTCGTGATGCGCCATATCCATTAGCTGATTTAATAGAAATTTTGCACGATCATCGCCTTCGACTTTGGCGACAGATTTAAAGGCTTCTAGCCATTCTTGGGTTTCTAACGGATCGATATCTTGATTTGCCATAATAAACGAAATGTGTTTATAAAAATAAACTGATTATCCCAAATTTATAAGGCCTTAAAAGCCTACTTTACAAAATATTTGGTGAATAAAAGTGCACCAATAAAACCAAGAATTCCAAAGCTTATTTGCCATAATTCTGTTGCAGGAAATAAACGCATGCCAGTATAACTACCAACAAATAATGCCAAAATTGGAAAAATGTAGAGCATAAAAGCACGTGAAAACAATTCAGCTGATGAAATCTCTAAAGTGACAAAATCACCCACACTCACCCCGTTTTTAATCGGTTTATTAAACGTAGAATAATGATCAAAATAATTAGCCAATATGCCTGTGCCACAGCCACTACTAGCCGAACAACTGTGACACCCACCCGAGCGATTCACTTTCAGTGTCATCGTTTCGTTTTCAAGTGCAATTACTTTAAATTGTTCTTTCATTAAGTGTGCTCTTTATGATTAAAATAAAACATTTATTTGAATTCATTTTATCAGCATGCCAATTTCACAATCCATTTTTAAAGCTTACGATATTCGTGGCATTGTCGAACAAGATCTTACCCCTGAAGCAGTCAAACTCATCGGCCTTGCGATTGGCAGTGAATCAATCGCCAAAGGTGAGCGTGGTGTTGTGGTGGGGCGTGACGGACGCCTTAGTGGCCTCACGCTAATGGAAGCTTTAAAAGATGGTTTAAAAGCAAGTGGCTGTCATATTGTTGATATTGGCATGGTGCCTACCCCACTGGTGTATTACGGCACCTATACCAAGGCTGCCACTTCAGGGGTGATGATCACCGGCTCGCATAATCCACCAGAATACAACGGCTTTAAAATTATGATTGCTGGCGAAACACTCTCGGGCGATCGCATTCAAGCGCTGTATCAACGCATTAAAAATAACGATTTTAATGGCGGCCACGGCACTTCGACCAAAGTTGATATCGAGCAAGATTATATTGATCGAATCAAATCAGACATTAAACTCGACAAACCACTCAACATTGTTGTTGATGCCGGCAACGGTGTGGCTGGTAATATTGCGCCAAAATTATTTGAGCAGCTCGGTGCTAACGTGACTAAGCTGTTTTGCTTGGTAGATGGCACTTTTCCTAATCATCACCCTGATCCATCTAAACCGGAAAACTTGATCAATATTATTCAGGAAGTAAAAAATACCGGCGCTGATATGGGTTTTGCCTTTGATGGCGACGGCGATCGACTTGGCTTGATTGATAACAAAGGCAATGTTATTTGGGCAGATCGCCAGATGATCTTATATTCAAGAGATATTCTCGAGCGCAACCAAGGCGCTAAAATTGTGTTTGATGTGAAGTGCTCTTCCTTGCTGCCAAAAGATATTGCCGAGCATGGCGGTGAGCCGATTATGTCACGCACAGGACACAGCTTCATTAAGGCTAAGCTTAAAGAAACGGGTGCAGCACTTGGCGGTGAAATGAGTGGCCATATTTTCTTTAAAGAACGTTGGTACGGCTTTGACGATGCACTTTATACCGGTGCAAGGCTTTTAGAAATCATCTCAAAAACCAACAAAACTTGTGCCGAGGTTTTTGCCGATTTGCCTGATAGTATTAACACACCAGAAATTAACATTCACTTTGACGAGCAAGGTCAGCAGTTTGATGCGATGGATAAACTCGCTGAAAATGTAAGCTTTGAAGGTGCCCAAATCACCACCATTGATGGCGTAAGAGTCGATTACCCTAATGGTTGGGGTTTGGTTCGCCCTTCTAATACTACGCCTTGCTTGGTATTACGCTTTGAAGCAGACAATCAAAAAACACTAGAAGAAATTCAAGAAAAATTTAGAATTTGGCTAAAAGCTAACGATATTTCTACCAAAGACTTCTGATTTGCATTATTAAGACTGCTTCGCAGAGCTGAAATTTTTCACTTTTGTGACAGGCAAGGCCTGTCACATCATACAATTTTAGTAAAACCAACCAAAATAACTGTTTTTTCGGATTAAAACGCCATTTTTATGCTGTTTTAGTTGGTTTGTTAAGGTTATTAGAGTGGTGTTTTTCTCATTTGTAAAATTTGCTAAATTTTGAACTAATGTCATATTTTTTATCTTTATAAATAAACGACAAATTATTCGCATGAAGCATGAGTCGCTTTGCGCCAGTTAGCTCAATTCTTTCTTTTTCTGACAAAGTCTTTTTCAGGCACTGATTAGCCACTTGATCATCAACCCCATAAATTGGATCACCCAAAATACGATGCCCGATTAAATCCAAATGCACTCTTATCTGATGCTGTCTACCAGTGACAGGCATGGCTTTAACCAAGGTTGTGTTGTTTTTTTCGTTAAATTTTAAAGGTTGAATATGAGTGACAGAGGCTTTTCCCTGCTCGTTTTCACAAGTCATTCTGATAGTGATAGCACTATCTGATTTTGATATAGGTTTGTCGATAGTAACATCATTCTTTAGCTGACCCTTAACAATCGCTAAATATTCTTTGGTGCATTCTCTATTTTCGAATAGGGCTTTTAATAGCGTATTTGCTTGCTTGTTTTTAGCCACTAAAACCAAACCTGAAGTTTCAGCGTCTATTCGATGGACTAAGTCTGCCTTATCGCCAAAATGATGTCTGACTTCATCAAGTAAACTGTAGCGCGTGGTTTTACGGGTTGGATGTACCATCAGCCCAGACGGTTTATCAAATACGGCAAAATCATCAGCTTCAAAGATGGGTTTTAGGCCTCTTGTCTGGCCTTCAAATACAGCTACTTCTACATACTCACTGTTTAGGATTTGACCATTTTTTAAAGCATTACCCTGATCATCAAACACTCTATTTTTAGCCAATAATCTTTGAGAGATTGATGACGATAAACCCGCATCATCTAGTAAAAATTGCTGAATTTTTTTACCTTTAACAGCGTTAAATTTCTTAAGTACAAAAGGCATTAAGGCGAGGGTTTTAAATGACCAGTGAAGCCAAACCCAAGAAAGCCACAAAACCAATCACGTCGGTAATAGTGGTAAGAATTACCCCGCCTGCAAGCGCAGGATCAATTTTAAGTTTGATTAATAATGAGGGTAAAAATGCGCCTGAGAAAGCCGCAAAAATCAAATTAACAATAACGGCTAATGCAATAACAATACTCAACGTCAAATCCGCAAACCAAAAATAGGTAGAAACACCAATAACAACTGCCCAAACCATGCCATTTAATAAGCCAATCGCGACTTCTTTATTCATGAGTACTTTAAGATTGGAAGTAGTCACCCTACCCGTTGCAATACCGCGGGTTACCAAAATCAATGTTTGTGTACCAGCAATACCACCCATCGATGCCACCACTGGCATCAAAATTGCCAAGGCAATTTTTTCTTGCAATGTGGCTTCAAATAAACCAATAAAAAACACCGCAATAAAGACAGTTACTAAATTAACACCGAGCCAAACACTGCGACGCTTAGAGCTTTGCATGACTGGCGCAAACACGTCTTCCTCTTCGTCTAAACCCGCCATCGACATTACTGAGTGTTCGGCTTCATCACGAATGACATCAACCACGTCGTCAATGGTAATACGGCCAATTAACTGATTATTTTCATCAACAACCGGCGCTGAAATCAAATCTCGTTGCTCAAACAAGTGCGCCACTTCTTTTTCGGGCATGTCTGCAGGAATGGGCTTGAGTATTTTATTAATCAAAGGATTAATGTTTTGTTCGGCCTCATTGGTTAATAAAGTTGAAATATGAATTGAACCCAAATATTTATAAGAACGATCAACCACAAATACCTTGTCAGTGTCGTTTGGCATTTCTTTTAACAGGCGCAAATAACGAATCACAGTGCGCACGTTGACATCGTCACGCACCGTAATAATGTCAATATTCATCAGCCCACCAGCCGAGTCTTCAGGGTAGGATAAAACACGTTTTAAGTGATCTCTGTGCTTATAATCTAGCGTTAATAGTAAATTATGCAAGGCTGACTCGGGCAGATCAGGCACAATATCTGCTAAGTCGTCCATGTCTAAACCTTCGGTGGCTTTTACAATGGCGTCAACATCCATTTCACTTAAAAGTTGGGATTGAACATCTTCACTTAGATCTTTAAGAATATCACCCTGTGTACTTGCATCAATATTAGACCAAAGCTGAGTTCGGTCTTTAGGCGGAACACCTTCTAATAGGCGAGCAATTTCAGCCGAATGTAAATTGGCAAGTTGAGCAGTAGCCTCTTCATACAAAGATGCCTCCAGAGACGTCATTAGTTTCTGCAGGCAATCTTCGAAAGAAGTGTTTTCAACTTCTGACATTGAATTAATGTTCCTTTATAACTAACCTAAGGTTTTATTGTCTTAGGTCAGACGACCTTTAATTTCTTCTGTGGTCGTTTAATTTTTCTTTGTGCTTACGAATTTGTGAATCGAGCTTATTAACCATTTGGTCAATAGAAGCGTACATATCGCTGCTTTCAGCTTTAGCAAATAAATCTGCCCCACTTACGTGAATCGTTGCCTCGGCTTTTTGCACATCCTTTTCGACTTCTAAAATCATGTTGATATTAATCAAATGATCAAAGTGGTGTTTAATTTTAGATAATTTTTCAATAGAATGTTGCTTGATTGCCTCGGTGATATCGAGATGGTGACCAGAAATACTTAATTGCATAAACGCTCCTTATCAGATTAAAAAAATATTCAACTCAATTGTGACATAAACTTAGACAGAATGTAAACTATTTGTTGCAATTCATAGTAAATAATAAACACCACAAAGTCTAATTTACGGTTATAATTACTCTTTTTTACTTATTCTACATTTAGGAGATAAACATGGACGCAGTTAGTCAAGAATCTAATGAATTAAGCGCAAAAAGAATTGCATTACAAAAGTCTTTCAAAGAGTATAACGAAACAAATGGTTTTTCATACGAAGATTGGGTAAACCCACCAGCAGGTTCTTTCTATGAAGGCTACAAGCAAGAGTTAGACGAAATTAACAATCAAATGGCACCGCCTTTGCAATACCAATCATAATCAATATTCTGATTGGTAATAAAAGCCCCATTTTGGGGCTTTTTTGTTTAGTGGCCAATTTAAAAACACACTAATAAAAAATCTATGTCTTATTTAATGTCAAATTATGCACCGTTAGAAGTTACCTTTGTTAAAGGTAAGGGCTGCTACCTGACAGACACTAAAGGTGATCAATATTTAGACGCTCTTTGTGGTGTTGGCGTTACAGGGCTGGGTCATTCACATCCTGAAATATCACGTGCAATTCAATCGCAAGCACAAAAAGTAATCCATACTAGCAACTGGTACCACATTGAACACCAAGAAACCTTGGCTGAAAAATTATGCCAATTGGCCAATATGGAATCTGCCTTTTTTGGCAACTCAGGCGCTGAAGCGAATGAAGCCGCCATCAAAATTGCGCGTCTACATGGACATGCCAACAACATTGACAACCCAGTTATCTTAACAGCTAATCGAAGTTTTCATGGTCGCACCATGGCAACACTTTCCGCTACCGGCAATATAAAAGTACAAAACGGCTTTGCACCCTTGGTCAGTGAATTTATTCATGTTGATTTTAACGATGTTGATGCTATTAAAGCACACACTAACAACGCGAACGTTGTTGCTGTAATGCTAGAGCCTATCCTAGGTGAAAGCGGTGTTATTATTCCGGCTAATGATTATCTGAACCAAGTGCAAGCAATTTGCCAAGAAAATAACTGGCTACTCATACTAGACGAAGTACAAACTGGTATTGGTCGTACTGGCAAGTTATTCGCCCATGAATACAATAACATAACACCTGATGTTTTAACCTTAGCCAAAGGCTTGGGTAATGGTGTGCCTATTGGTGCTTGCTTGGCCAAAGGCAAAGCGGCAAACTTATTTCAGCCAGGCTCACATGGATCTACCTTTGGTGGCAACCCTTTAGTCTGTCAAACGGCACTCAGCGTGCTCAAGGTTATTGAAAAAGACGCCATTCTTAGTAATGTCACACAAATGGGTGAATATTTAACATCTGGCTTTAAATCAAAGCTAGCAGGTTCAGACAAAGTGGCAGAAATACGTAGCAAAGGTTTAATGCTGGCCATTGAACTTAATCAAGACTGTTCTGGCTTATTAAACGCAGCACTTGATAAAAAATTACTGATTAACATTACTGGGCAATCGATTCGTCTATTGCCACCCCTTATTATTAATAAAACTGAAGTTGATACAATTATCAACACAGTTTGTGAGCTAATCGACGCCGTATAAACGGGAGATCAACATGACAAAACACTTTATCAATTTAGATGACTTATCCAATGATGATTTACAACAAATCATTGATCAAGCCATTGCGTTAAAAAAACAACATAAAGCGGGTGAAATTTCCAATGCTTTAAAAAACAAAACGTTAGCCATGATTTTTGATAAGTCTTCAACGCGTACTCGTGTTTCATTTGAAGCAGGTATGACCCAACTTGGTGGCCATGCTTTATTTTTATCGGATAAAGATATTCAACTAGGTCGTGGTGAGCCTATCACTGACAGTGCTGTGGTTATTAGCTCTATGGTTGATTGTGTTATGTTGCGTGTTTCTTCACATGATGATATTAATACGTTTGCTAATAATTCTTCTGTGCCAATTATTAATGCCCTATCGGATGAGTCTCATCCGTGTCAACTGTTGGCTGATATGATGACCTACCAAGAACACAATGGGTCGATTAAAGGTAAAACAGTCGCTTGGATTGGTGATGGCAACAACATGTGCCATACTTATATGCAAGCAGCCAAAGCCTTTGGTTTTACACTTAACATTGCTACACCTAAAGGCTATGAGCCAGATCAAGACTTTATTGATCAACATGCTCAGCATATTAATTTATGTGCAGATGCAAACACTGCTTGCAAAGATTCAGACTTAGTAGTCACTGATGTTTGGGCTAGTATGGGTCAAGAAGCTGAACAAAAAAAACGTGAACTAGATTTTGAAAATTTTCAAGTTGATGCAGGCTTAATGTCTCAAGCTAAATCAGATGCAGTATTTATGCACTGTTTACCGGCACACCGTGGTGAAGAGGTAAGTGCTGATGTGATTGATGGCAAACAAAGCTTGGTGTGGGATGAAGCTGAAAATCGCCTGCACGCACAAAAAGCGTTGCTACTATATTTACTAAATTAGGCTTTAGTTTGGACAGATAGTTTGTCCATGGCTTCTTGGTAAAACTTGACACCGCGCTCAACTTTTTCTCGACCTTTAGACACTCGCCAACGATTAGTGTCACGTAGTGAGTACACACACCCACAGTACTCTTGTTGATAGAATTCCTCTCGCTTAGACAACTCAAGCATACGTGATGAACCACCCTGTTTGCGCCAATTAAAATCCCAATAACTAATGTCATCAAACGCTTGTGTCGCCCTTTCACCACAACCATTAATTTGATTCATATCTTTCCAGCGAGAGATTCCTAGTGTTGATGAAATAAGTTCAAAGCCATGGTCTTTGGCATATTGTGCGGTGACTTCAAAGCGCATGTCAAAGCATGTTGTACAACGCTCACCACGCTCAGGTTCGTTTTCTTGACCTTTGGTACGATCAAACCACAAATCTCGATCATAATCTGCATCAATAATAGGCATGCCTAATTTTTTAGCAAAACGAATATTCTCTTCTTTGCGCAGTTCGTACTCATCGACTGGGTGAATGTTGGGATTATAAAAGAAAATCGTTGTATCAATATCTGACGCCGCCAATGCCTCCATAATCTCGCCTGCACAAGGGGCGCAACATGAATGCATTAATAATTTTTTTTCACCATTAGGCGTAGAGAGTTTAGGACGCTCATAACCTTTTAAGGTGTAATCTACTTTAGACATGTTTTTATCTTTTTTAAAACCTCCCAAACTTCGCGTTTGAGTTGTTCATTCATTAAGATTTCACTTGGATGGTGGGCAACAAAATGCCGTTCAGAAGATGGATTTAAACCTTCACTCATTAGTAAGACTGTTTCAGCATTATATTGTCCAAGGGTTTGGCTCAAGTCATCAGTGCTAATACTAATACAACGAATATCTTGCTGCTGCAAACCAATAGCATTCAACATCTTCAATAAAAAATCTTGATATTTGCCAGGCTGACAAAAAGATCGTGAATTTTGAGTTTCAATAACCAAGCACCGTGTGTTGATTTTTTGTTCATCAATATTGTCAGGTTCGCCTTGAGTATACAAAAACTCAGGCACTCCTAAAGCCTCTAAATAACGCGATCTTAGCGCTTCACTCATACTTGTGGGTGCGCCCTATCAGTAGCTGCCATAATTTTATTCAAACCATGAATATAAGCTTTAGCACTAGCAGTAATGATATCTGTATCTGCACCTTGACCATTAATAATACGGCCATTGTGCTCTAAGCGCACATTAACTTCACCCAGTGCGTCTGTACCTTGAGTCACATTAGATACCGAATACAATTGCAAGTTGATTTCAAAATCCACTAAGGAGCTAATGGCGCTAAAAGTAGCATCGACAGCACCTGAGGTTTTTGCAGTGGCAGTTTGTTCTTTATCATCAATAGAAAGTACAACCGTAGCAGCATTTTCTTCACCAGTTTCAGTACAGACTTTTAGAGAGACTAACTTAATTGATTCACTTGATTCAGTTTGAGTTTCTGACACCAAAGCCTGGAGATCTTCATCAAAAATCTCATGTTTTTTATCAGCCAATTCTTTAAATCGTCTAAAGGCATCATTTAAATTTTCTTCAGAGTCAAATTCTACGCCAAGCTCAGCCAATCTAACTTTAAAGGCATTACGGCCTGAGTGCTTTCCCAAGACCAGTTGATTAGCATTCCAACCAACATCTTCTGCTCGCATAATTTCGTAAGTTTCACGATGTTTTAAAACACCATCCTGATGAATGCCTGCTTCATGAGCGAAAGCATTAGCACCAACGATTGCTTTATTTGGCTGCACAATAAACCCAGTGACACTAGAAACTAGGCGCGAAGCTTGCAAGATATGCGTGGTATCAATGTTAGTATCACACTCAAAAATATCTTGACGTGTTCTAACCGCCATTACCAATTCTTCTAAAGAAGTATTACCGGCACGCTCACCCAAACCGTTAATGGTACACTCTACTTGTCTGGCACCATTTAGTACGGCCGACAAAGAGTTGGCAACCGCTAGACCCAAATCATTGTGACAATGTGCTGAAAAAATCGCCTTATCAGAATTTGGAATACGCTCAATCAACGACTTCATCGTGGCACCAAACTGATGTGGAATGTTATAACCCACTGTATCAGGAATGTTGATTGTCGTCGCACCTGCATCAATTGTTGCCTCAATAATGCGACAAAGGAAATCTTCATCTGATCGACCTGCATCTTCAGGTGAAAACTCGACATTATCCGTATATTGTCTAGCACGCTTAACAGCGCGAACTGCCTGCTCTACTACCTGATCTGGTGTCATATTCAGCTTCATTTTCATGTGAATATCACTGGTGGCAATAAAGGTGTGAATACGCGCAGAATTGGTATTTTTTAATGCCTCGCCTGCTCGGTCAATGTCTTTGTCTAGCGCTCTAGCAAGAGAACAAATGGTTGAATCTTGTACAGCATTAGCCACCGCTTGTACCGCTTCAAAATCACCAGGCGACGCAATAGCAAAACCCGCTTCAATCACATCTACTTTCATTTTTTCCAATACTTTGGCGATACGTACTTTTTCGTCTTTGGTCATTGATGCACCAGGTGATTGCTCACCATCACGAAGGGTTGTATCAAAAATAATTAGTTTGTCAGACATTTAAATATCCTTTTCTGTTGTTTGTTGTATTTAATTTTTAGGTGCAGGACTTTTCAATCATGCGAGTGATAATTTGCCTTACGGCAATAATCGTAACAAAGCTAAGAGGTTGCTTCGTGAAAATGCATAAATTGTAACTTGATGACTCATAATGCGCATTATAAAGCAATATTAAGCGTTCTTTGCTCGTTTTTTAATTTGGCGTTTTTTTCTCACTTCAATCATTGTCATAATCAACCCTGACAAGGCGTAGGCGAAAAAGAAAACAAATAAAATCGCACTTGGCCAGTACGTTGTCACAATAATGATTAACGTGGCAATTAATAACAACTTAAAAGAAGACCTGCCTTTTAAGTTAATTTCTTTAAAACTGTAGTAGCGAACATTACTCACCATTAGTACGCCAGCACCCACCAAGATAATCCAACTTACTAGTGTTAAATATTGATCATATTCAGTCACGCCAATGCTTTGCTTGGTCCAAACCATACCAGCAATCAGCGCAGCTGCAGCAGGTGAAGGCAATCCTTGAAAATAACGCTTATCTTCAACACCAATCTGGGTATTAAATCGTGCTAAACGTAATGCGCCAGCAGCACTGTAAACAAATGCACCCAGCCAGCCTATCTTGCCCAAATCTGAGAATTGCCAAAAATACATTAACAATGCCGGTGCCACACAAAACGAAAGCATATCTGCCATCGAATCATATTGCTCACCAAATGAGCTTTGAGTATTGGTTAGGCGCGCAACACGGCCATCAAGTCCGTCAAACAGCATGGCCACAAAAATAGCAATAGCGGCGTCAGCGTATTGACCTTTAGTTGCAAGAATAATAGAAAAGAATCCAGCAAACAAACCAAAGGTTGTTAGGACATTGGGTAGTAAGTAAACTCCTCTCTTCGCTTTTTTAACTGTCATATTGAGATTATAGCGCTATATAGTTCTGCCTGGATAAATAAAAACGCCCAACTAAGTTGGGCGTTTGACGAACAAAAAAAATCTATTTAGTTTTTATCCTGATCGACAATTTTATTAATCCAAGGCATCATTGATCTAAGTGACTCACCCACTTGTTCAATTTTATGCTGACGTTGAACTTCGCGGCGTGCTGGTAAGTCGCCAACATTAGCCACAAACTCTTTAGCAAATGAACCGTCTTGAATTTCGCCTAAGATCTTCTTCATCTCTACTTTAGTGTCATCGGTAATAATACGTGGGCCACGAGTTACATCGCCGTATTCTGCTGTATTTGAAATTGAATAACGCATGTTGGCAATACCGCCTTCATACATCAAATCTACAATCAGTTTTAGCTCGTGTAAACATTCAAAATATGCCATTTCTGGCTCGTAACCACCTTCTACTAATGTCTCGAAACCTGCTTGAACTAACGCTGTTGTACCACCACATAAAACTGCTTGCTCACCAAATAAATCAGTTTCTGTTTCTTCTCTAAAGGTTGTTTCTAAAATACCAGTACGGCCACCACCAATCGCTGATGCGTAAGACAATGCAATGTCTTTTGCTGTACCAGATACGTCTTGCTGTACCGCGATTAAGTCAGGAATACCGCCACCTTTCTCAAACTCTGAACGCACTGTATGGCCTGGCGCCTTAGGTGCGATCATAATAACGTTAAGATCGGATCTTGGTGTAATCATGTCAAAATGAATATTTAAACCATGTGCAAATGCCAATGTTGCACCTTCTTTAAGATTTGGCTCGATATTATCAGTATAAATCTTAGCTTGGAATTCATCCGGCGCTAAAATCATCACTAAATCTGCCCACGCAGTTGCGTCTTCAATTGACTTAACTGCTAAACCAGCACCTGTTGCTTTTTTCTCACTAGCAGAGCCTGAGCGCAAACCAACTACAACTTCTACACCAGAATCTTGTAAATTATTTGCATGGGCATGGCCTTGTGAACCATAACCAATAATAGCAACTTTCATGCCTTTAATGATGTTTAAATCTGCATCTTTATCGTAATATCTATTCATTTTTTCCTCTTTATGTTATTAACCTTCTCTTCTTTGACAAACGCCAGTCACGCCTGTTCTAGAAACCTCTAAAATTTTAGATGCATCTAGTGAATCTAAAAAATCATTAATTTTTTTACTTTGTCCTGCAAGTTCAATTAAGTAAGTATCTTCTGATACATCAATAATCTTGGCTGAAAATTGATCAATTTGTCGGTCAATGTCAGCTTGCGTATTTGGATCCACATCAACTTTAACCAATAAAAGCTCACGCTCGATATGTTCTGTTGCTGTTAAATCAGTGACTTTAACCACGTCAATAAGTTTTTCAAGCTGTTTCACAATTTGCTCAATGATGCCATCATCGCCCACACTTACAATCGTCATACGAGATAGTGTTTCATCGTTAGTTGCCGCCACAGTTAGTGACTCAATATTAAAACCACGCGCCGAGAAAAGCCCTGAAACTCTTGATAAGGCACCTGCCTCATTTTCTAACAATACTGAAATAATATGTCTCATGGTTATACTAGGTTAAGACCTTCATCATTAGTTGAAGCCATTTCATCACGTCCAGCCAACAACATTTCGTTATGCCCTGCACCTGATGGAATCATTGGGAATACATTTTCACTTGGATCAGTCATAATGTCTAAAAATACAGTACGATCTTTTTGCTTGAAGGCTTCGATTAATGCCGGCTTAAGGTCTTCTTCTTTTTCTACTTTAATACCCACATGGCCGTAGCTTTCAGCTAACTTAACAAAATCTGGCAAGGCATCCATGTATGACATGGCATAACGTTTTTCATAGAAAAATTCTTGCCATTGGCGCACCATACCTAAATAGCCATTATTAAGATTGATAATTTTTACTGGTGTATTGTATTGCAACATAGTTGAGAGTTCCTGCAACATCATTTGAATACTGCCTTCACCGGTAACACACGCCACATCTCGACTAGGTTCTGCTAATTTTGCGCCCATAGCCGCTGGCAAACCAAAGCCCATTGTGCCTAAGCCACCTGAGTTAATCCAACGACGAGGCTCATTAAAATGATAATATTGAGCCGCCCACATTTGGTGCTGGCCCACATCACTCGTCACAATGGCTTCACCCTTAGTGACTTCATATAATGTCTCAATAACAGATTGTGGCTTGATAACACCTGCTTTAGTTTGATAGGCTAATGAATCTTTACCACGCCAGTCTTTAATTTGAGACCACCAAGAAGAAATATCAGCAGTTTTCTTTCCTTTTAATGCTTGAATCAAATCCTTTAACACTGATTTAACTTCACCTACAATTGGCACATCAACGGCAACATTCTTACCAATGGAAGACGGGTCGATATCGATGTGAATAATCTTAGCTGTTGGACAGAATTTTGATAGATTTGCCGTAATTCTATCATCAAATCTTGCGCCTACCGCAATCACACAGTCTGAATCGTGCATAGCCATGTTGGCTTCATAAGTGCCATGCATACCTAACATACCTACAAATAAATCATCCTTCGCTGGATAAGCACCTAAACCCATTAATGTCTGAGTAATCGGGAAACTTAATTGGCGAGTAAATTCTCTAAGCTCTTGATCTGCATTACCAATCACACAACCGCCGCCTGCATAAATAATGGGCTGTTTTGACGATAAAATTAACTCAGCTGCTTTAGCGATTTGTTCTGCATCACCATCAGCAATTGGCTGATATGAGCGCATATCAACTGCATCGACATACGCAGGTTCGTCAATCTGTGCAATAGTGATATCTTTAGGGATATCAATCAATACTGGCCCAGGACGCCCCGTGCTAGCAATATGGAAAGCTTTTTTAATGGTTGAAGAAATTTGATTAATATCTTTAATTAAGAAATTGTGCTTAACACATGAGCGTGTAATACCAACAGCATCCACCTCTTGAAAAGCGTCATTACCAATCAGAGCCGAAGGTACTTGACCAGAAATAACCACCATTGGAATGGAGTCCATATGTGCAGTAGCAATACCGGTGACAGCATTAGTAATACCTGGACCTGAAGTTACTAATACCACACCTGGCTTGCCACTAGTTCTTGCATAGCCATCTGCTGCATGGGTGGCGCCCTGCTCATGACGAACTAAAATATGCTTAATATCATCTTGCGCATCTAATGCATCATAAATATGTAATACGGCACCGCCTGGGTATCCAAAGATGTGATCCACACCTTCGTTCTTTAGGCTTTGTACCAATATTTGCGCGCCATTTAACTTCATTGTTTGTTTGAAAGAATAAAAACCCTCAGATTATACCTAAGGTGTGTTTGGTATAACCAGCAGTTTATAAGGAATTTTGCCAGTCTTCAGAGTAGAATTGGATAGGAGAATTTTCAGATTCAAATGATTCAATTGACCAGGTATCCGGTCGCTCAAGAATGGCTGATAACAACTGATCATTTAGTAAGTGACCGGTTTTGTAACCTTCATAATGTCCGATTAAATTAGAGCCTAATAAATACAAATCACCGACAATGTCCAAGATCTTGTGTTTAACGAATTCGTTTTGATAACGCATGCCATCTTCGTTAAGTACATCGTCATCACTCAGTGCAATAGCATTATCCATACTCGCACCAAGTGCCAAGTTTTGTCTTTGCATCATCTCTACATCTCTCATGTAGCCAAATGTTCTTGCACGGGAAATTTCTTTTAAATAGGATTGTTGTGCAAAATCAATACTGAGTTTTTGCCCACTTTCCTTTACTTTTTTATGGTCAAAATCAATTTCAAGTGTCACCTTAAAGCCATCATAAGGGGAAACTTGCGCCCAAGAATCTCCATTTTCCACCCGGATAGTGTCATTAATAACAAAAAAATGCTTGTGCGCATCTTGCTCTTGAATGCCAGCAGATTGCACTAGAAAAATAAATGGCGCTGAAGAACCATCCATAATTGGCACTTCAAATGAGTCTAACTCTACTAAAACATTATCAATACCTAGTGCTGAAAAAGCGCTCATCAAGTGCTCAACAGTTGAGACTTTAACGCCTTGGTTTTCTAGCCCCGTAGAAAGAACCACCTCATTAACAAAAGCATTGTGTGCTCTAACCAATTTACCGCCCACATCCATGCGTCTAAACACCACACCATGATCGGCCTCAGCAGGAATTAACGTCATGTTAACCACACTGCCACTATGAATGCCAATGCCACGGGCCTTAACGGTTTTTTTAATTGTTCTTTGTTTGATCATAAATCAATATTAAAACTTAAATTGTCGTTTAATTTTACCGAAGATATTGCTGTTATTGTCTTCTTGTGCAACTCTTAAATCTGATTCATCATATTCAAATAATAACAAGCCTAAGGCACAAGCATACTCAGGCTCTAAAAGACTACGTTCCGCTGTAATTCTATCTGTATTCACGCGCCCTTGCTTGGCTCTAATGCTAAAACAACTTAACAACAACGCATCACACCCCTGAATTTTAGAGGCGCCCCCTGTTAAAACAAAACCAGACTTTAATAAATGATAAAGTTTTTTAGCTTTCAAATCTTGTCTAATTTGTGAAAACAAATTTAAATACGATTGCTCAATTACTTCAACTAAAGATTGATGGGACAAATAATGCTCAACCTCTTTAGGTTCATCAATTTGTTGGAATTTAATCAACTTATCTTCTCGAATAGCTTTAGCTTGTGCATTTCCATATTCAATCTTTAATTGTTCTGCCTCTTTAAAAGAAGTGTCAAATGCATCAGCAATATCCTGAGTTACTTGGTCGCCGCCATTTTGAATAACGGCACTATAAGTAATACCACCTTTGGTAAAAACTGAAAAATTGGTCACACCTGCACCTATGTCGATCAGACAAATGCCACTGTCTTTTTCATCTTGTGCAATGTAGGCTTCACTACTTGCCATAGAATTTAGCACAATATTATGCAAACCTAAACCGCCCTCGCGGACACTTTGCTCAATTGCATTAACACATTGATTAGATACTGTCACAATATGCATGGCGACTTCTAGGGTTTTGGCTTCTTGACCAATTGGCTGATCAACAACAACACCTTGATGGGTAATCGGGTCTTTATCAAGTGTATAACAATTAGACACACTGTTAATGACTTGCTTATTGGTTGGTGTTGGTACGGCACGCGCTGTTTTAATGGCAGCATTTAAATCTTGCTCGCTGATTTCATCGTCTGCAATAAAAATTTGACCTTCTCGGTTGATGACAGTTAAGTGCGGATCAGAGATATTCACACTAACATGGTGAAAATCAGTATTGCAACTTAAATAAGCTTTTTTAGCTGCCTCTTTAATTGATTGAGCAGCCAACTTAACATCATTAATTAAACCTTTCTTTACCCCAAAAGATTCACTAACGCCATGACCAAAAACTTCTAGCCTGCCATTGACTTCTTCAGCAAGCAAGACAACAGTCTTGCGACTGCCAACATCAACACTTACAAAAAAATTATCATCTCTAGCCATTTGTCTCTTCTGTTTTTTGCGCTGAAAAATCAAGCCACTCGTATAAATGCTTTAATTCAACTGTTGTGCCACTCAATAATTGTCGAAATTTCTTAGCATTAGGTTGCCCATGATACAAGCCTAAAATATGTCGCGTCATTGAGCGAATTGGAACCCCTTGATTATTTTGATTTTTTATATACTCAATAAAGTCTAATAATACTTGTTCGCGACTTATCCTTGGTGTGTTTTGTTGATAAATTTGTGTATCAACATCACAAAGCAAATAAGGCTGATGATAAACCACCCTACCAAGCATGACACTGTCTACTTTCTCTAAATGGCTAATCGCCTCTTCTAGGTGAGCAATACCGCCATTAATACCAATGGTTAGTTTTGGAAAATCTTGCTTAATTTGATAGACCCAGTCGTAATTAAGCGGCGGCACTGTACGATTTTCTTTTGGACTTAAGCCCTTTAACCAAGCCTTGCGAGCATGAATAATAAAGGTATCGCAACCTGCTTGCTCAACTGTGGTGATAAAGTTAGCTAGCTCTTCATAGCTTTCCATATCATCAACACCAATACGCGACTTTAAAGTAATCGGTAAATCACTTACCTGTTTCATTGCATCAACACACTGCGCTACTACTTGTGGCGTGTTCATCAAACAAGCACCAAAACTACCTGATTGCACTCTATCTGATGGACAGCCAGCGTTAATATTAACTTCATCATAACCCCAATCCTGGGCAATTTTAGCGCACTGTGCCATCTCACTTGGATCACTACCGCCAAGTTGCAATACCAATGGGTGTTCACCATCGTGGTAGTCTAGTAGGCGATTTTTATCACCATGTAAAATAGCCTTACTGGTGATCATTTCGGTATAGAGTTGTGCATGCTTAGACATGAGTCGATGAAAATACCGACAATGTCGGTCGGTCCAATCCATCATCGGTGCAACGCTAAATTTATGCGGATAGTTCATTAACTAAGGTTTGTATAGCAAAATCAACGCTACTAGCCACGACAGATTCTCGATCGCCTGAAAAGTTTTGAGTTTCAACAAAGTGTTTATCTTTAATGCAAAATCCAAAGCATACCATGCCAACCGGCTTTTCTGTTGTGCCGCCTGTTGGTCCAGCAATACCGGTAATTGACACAGCAATGTCACTATGAGAATTTTGAATAACGCCATCAACCATCTGGGCAGCAGTTTGTTCACTAACAGCACCAAACCGCTCTAAAACTTCATCATCAACATTAAGCATGTCCATTTTTGCTTGATTGCTATAGGTAATATAACCTCTGTCAAAATAAGTAGAGGAGCCTGAAACACTGGTCAACAAGGCCGATAAGTTACCACCTGTACAAGACTCTGCTACTGAAATAGTAAGAGAATTACCAATTAACAACTCACTTAAATTTTGTATTTTCATTTTAATGCTGCTTGTACAATTTCAAAAACATCATTAGATAAATCATCAGTGTTTAAGATAGTTTCTAACTGCTGTTTTTGCAATTCACGCAACTCAGGTGTGTAGCGCTTCCAATGGTTGTAAATACTCACCAATCGCGCACCAATTTGCGGATTAGAAGTATTAAGCTTAATAATAACCTCGGTTAATAACTCATAACCTTGTTGGTTATGAAATTGAACAAAGTTACTGGAAAAACTACCAATCACACTGCGCAATCGATTTGGCGTGTTAAATGAAAACAACGCATGCTGCATGAGTTGCTTAATCTTATTGACACCATTGCCAGGTGCTAATGCTTGAGCAGCAAACCACTTATCCATTACTTGAACATCCTGCTGATAAAGGTCAAACATTTGTTGAATTGCCTTATCTTGATACATGTTATCAACAGACAATAAAGCGTTAAAAGCACTCAAACGATCACTCATACAATTAGCCAACTCAAACCCTTGATAAGCCAACTCAAATTCACCGGTTTTAACCAAATAAAACAAACAAACATTCTTTAATGATCTCCCTCCTACTGCTTTTGGTGTTAGTTCAAACGTATCAGCAGTATTCAACTTGTTATAAATACTTAACAAGATAGACTTAAAGCGCTGAGCAATCTTATCGATAACCGCCTCTCGTTTTTGCCTAACTTCAACCACATTAATCTCATCCATTTGTAAATGAATCAATCTTTCTGATGGCAGTGTTAATAATTCACTAACCAAGGCGCTGTCAGTTTCTTTAGTGAGGATATTTTCAAAAGCATTGAACAATGCTTCTTCATCAATCTGCTCAGGATGAAGGATTAACAATAACCATAATGTTTGAGCGTTATCCCAACGACTAAAAGCGTCAGTGTCGTGCTCACATAAAAATATTTTTTGCTCAGTATTAAGATCTGAAGTTAATTTAATAGGCGCTGAAAAACCTCTCAACCAGGATGGCGTTGGTTCATCTTTAATGTCTGTAAATTCAAAGGTTTTTTGCGCCTGATCAAGCACTAAAACACCTTTCTCACTCTCTTCACCTTGTTGATCCATCAAGCCATAACGAATTGGTAAATAATAAGTAGCTTCGCCTTTTTGTTTAAAAGTTGCTGTATAAATTTTTTGTTGGGCATTGTAGTTAGTTTCCACTTCAACTTCAGGCGTGCCTGAGTGTGAATACCAAGTCATAAAAGGTTTAAAATCAAAATTATTGGCATCACTCATGGCTGATACAAAATCATCAATCGTGACTGCCTGACCATCATGGCGCTCAAAATAAAGTCTCATGCCACTTTGAAATCCTGCCTCACCCAAGAATGTGTGAATCATACGAATCACTTCAGCGCCTTTTTCATACACAGTAAAGGTGTAAAAATTATTCATCTCGATGTATGACTCTGGTCTTACCGGGTGTTTCATTGGGCCAGCATCTTCGGAAAATTGGAAAGTGCGCAAGCCATTCACGTCTTCAATGCGCTTAATTGATCGAGAATGTAAATCAGAAGTAAACTCTTGATCTCTAAAAACGGTCAACCCCTCTTTTAAACTGAGTTGAAACCAATCCTGACAAGTTACTCTATTGCCTGTCCAATTATGGAAATATTCGTGCCCTATCACCGCCTCAACATTGATAAAATCCTTATCAGTTGCTGTCTCTGGATTAGCTAACACGTAAGTAGAGTTAAAAATATTAAGGCCTTTATTTTCCATTGCACCCATGTTGAAATCATCCACAGCAACAATCATATAAATATCTAAATCATACTCAAGACCAAAACGCTGTTCATCCCATGCAAATGAGCGCTTGAGTGAATCCATCGCAAACTGAGTTTTATTAATATTATGTGATTCAACATAAATCTTTAATGCAACTTCATTGCCACTAATCGTAGTGTAAGTATCTTCTAATACGGCAAAATTACCTGCCACCAAAGCAAACAAATAACAAGGCTTTGGACTGGGGTCATACCAGGTTGTTTTACCTGGTTTTGAACTCATTAAATTACCATTACTCAACAACACTGGATAACGCTCAGAGTTGGCTTTAATATGTGTGGTAAACACACTCAGCACATCAGGTCGATCAAGATAATAAGTAATTTGCCTAAACCCATGCGCCTCACATTGGGTGCAAAAATTACCACTAGACTGGTACAAACCATTTAAGCTAGTATTTGTCTCTGGATGAATGCGCGTGGTAATTTCCAATACAAATTCATCTGGCAAATCATTAAGCTCTAGCCCTTCATCAACTAACTGATAACTCGGTTGCACACCCTCTATCGAAATTGACATTAATTCTAAATTAACCCCATTTAAAAACAAAGTGCTCTCTTGCTTAACCGAATTAGGATTTTGGTAATAATGCACCTTAGATGAGACTATGGTTTCATCTTCAGATAAATCAAAGCTTAACGCCGTGGTGTGGATTAAATACGCACTTGGCTGATAATCTTTTCGATAGATTGGTTGTGGCGCTATAGTACTAATAACACCACTCCTAAAATTAATCGATAAACAACAAAAGGCATCAGCCCAATACTGTCTAATAATTTAATAAAAAACACAACCGTAAAATAAGCACTAACAGCTGCAATTAAAAAACCCAATATCAACATAAACCAATCAGCTGATTGTGGTTGTTGATATAAATCAAAAATCATTAACATGGCTGAAAGTGTAATCACAGGAATAGACAATAAAAATGCAAATTGGGTCGACATCTGTTTAGACAAACCAATCAACAACCCTGCAGTAATAGTAATACCAGAACGCGATGTGCCTGGAATAAGTGCTAATGCTTGCATACTACCAATAAAACCAACGTCTATCCAACCAATATTTTTTCTGGTTGATGGTCTTTTGTTATTCGCCCAAACACCTAAACCCAATAATAAACCAAATACTAAAGTTGCATACGCAATAACTTCAGTTGATCTCAGAGTTAACTCAATCGTATCTTTAAATGCTAAGCCTACCAAACCTACTGGAATCGTTCCTAACAATATTCCCCATGCTAATTTAGACTCACCCACTGTTTTTACTTTAACAACAGAATAAAAGAAATCGGACACTAAAGTTTTAATAATCAATCGATAGTAAAACACAATAGCGCTGAGTGTGCCCAAATGAACCACCACATCAAACGCTAAACCTTGGTCAGGCCAATCAGTCAATTTTGGCACTAAGATTAAATGTGCTGACGAAGAAATGGGTAGAAACTCACTTAACCCCTGAACTAATGCCAATACGATTGTTTGAAAAATATCCATGATTACAACTTATGCGTTAAATCTTGTTCGCCAAATCCTTTTAATTTTACCGATAGTTTTTTTGTTAATGCTAACACCTTAAAACTCTCACCCATCGCATTAGGTAAAACCAGTTGTTTAATTTGTTGTGCGAGTGTAATGCGTCTATTTTCATCAGTTTCAGCTAATAAATATTCGTCAATCCCTAACGATATTAAGAACATTGCTTGTGTGGCATAGCCATTAATATCAAAGCCACTTTGTTGCGCTTGATCGGCTATATCTGAAAAATTAACCGAAGTCGTAATATCTTGCTCACCCACATGGACAAAAGGATCGTCGCTAGCTTTATGCTGATAATAACATCGAAGTGTGCCTTCACCACGCTGAGGATGAAAATATTCATCTCGAGCCATGCCATAATCAATTAATAACACCAATCCCTGATCAACAATATCGCTTAATGACTCTACCCAAGCCATCGCTCTGAGATTTACCTCAGTGGTATAACCTTGCTCAACTTCATTGGGCAGCAATACTTTATCATTAATATAAAGCTGGTCAGACATTTTCCATTGCAACTGATCATCTTTGCAATCTACGCCCAGCTCGGTAAAGCCATCTTGCTTTTTAATTAAGCGTTTTGCTGGCATTGCATCTAGCACTTCATTAGCAATCACCACACCTGAAAAATGCTCAGGTAGTGCGTTTAGCCACACCACTCTATCCAGCAGTTCTGGCAAGACTTTAGATATTGTTTCTTGTTGTCGTTGTTTGAGTTCAGCGCTAAGTTCGAGAATATAATATTTTTTTGGCAAATTATTCAATCGACCCAACTCAAATAAAATTTGCGTTGCTAACACACCGCTGCCTGCGCCAAACTCTAAAATATCATCACTTCCTTCAAGTACCTGTGCGCATTGACGTGCCAAACAAAATCCAAACAAATCTGAAGTCTCTGGTGCGGTAATAAAATCTCCTTGCTCACCAAATTTCTGTGCACCACCACTATAATAACCTTGTGCTGGATAATACAATGCTAAATCCATAAATTCATCGAAACCTATAGGCTTGGCTTTTTGTATAATGGTGTTTTTGATTATTTGTTCTAAAGTCACAAAAACTATTTTATATGAAAACAGCATTAATCACCGGCGGTGCGCAACGTATTGGCGCACAAATCGCACAAACATTGCACAATGATGGTTATAACATCATTATTCACTATCGACATTCAAAGCAAGCCGCTAAAGCGCTTGCTGAAGAACTAAACACTCGACGTGATAACTCAGCAAGCATTATTCAAGCAGAATTATCTGATCTTAATGATATTCAAGCATTAGGTCGTCGTATTGAACAATTGGATGTTTTGGTTAACAATGCTTCTGTTTTTTATCCAACACCGATTGAAAAAGCGACAACAGATGATTGGAATAATCTAATGAACACCAATGTTATGGCGCCCTTCTTTCTGTCTCAGTCATTAGTAGGTGCTTTAAATAAAACGTCGGGCTGCATTATTAATATTGTTGATATTCACGCCCAGCGTCCACTCAAAAATCATGCGATTTATAATATTTCTAAAGCCGGCATTGCCATGATGACCAAAACACTAGCCAAAGAACTAGCACCCAGCATTCGCGTTTGTGGTGTTTCTCCTGGCTCTATTCTTTGGCCAGAAAATGAAGCGGAACTAACTGATGAACAAAAAAATAAAATGCTAGATAAAATCGCCTTAGACAAACAAGGTGACGTAACCGATATTGCCAATACGGTTTTATTTTTAGCCAACTCACCCTACATCACCGGACAAATTATTAACGTCGACGGTGGCCGAACATTAAATCAGTAAAACTTTTTGTGATATAATTAAGTCGCTTGATGTTTTAAGATACATCAGCTAAAGAATTTTTTTAAATGTTTTTGTACTAGACAAAATACCACAAAAACTACGACAAATATTTTGGGCTTTTTTTTGCCACATATAGAGTAAATACAATCATTTATTATCATTGTTGATAATAATTAGAAAAGGGAGAAAACCCTTTAAGGAATAGGTTTTTGAGTCATTTATGAATCAAATAAATCACAATTTAATGTCAATTCAGCACACTTGTGTTGAACCTCTATACGTGAAAAAAAGTCCATCAATAGGACTAAACCATGAACCATATTTTAATCAATGCAACTCACAAAGAAGAGATCCGAGTTGCCATTGTCAAGAACAAAAAACTCACTGATCTCAATATAGAAACCAGCCTTAATCAAAAGAATAAAGGCAATATTTACAAAGGTAAAATCTCTCGAGTTGAGCAATCTTTAGAAGCTGCTTTCGTTGACTACGGCAAAGAAAGACAAGGCTTCCTACCGTTTAAAGAAGTAGCAGAAAGCCTCTACAATGGCGCAAAAGCCAAAGGCGATAAACTCACTATTTCTGACGTTTTGAAGGAAGGGCAAGAAATTATTGTCCAAGTTGAAAAAGAAGAACGTGGCAACAAAGGCGCAGCACTAAGCACCTATATTAACTTAGCTGGCGCTTACATGATCTTAACGCCAAATAATGCAAAAAGTCATGGTATTTCACGTCAGATAACGTCATCAGATAGACAATCATTAAAAGAGGTTATTCAACAAATTACCATGCCAGACAACTCTGGACTAATCATTCGAACAGCTGGATCTGGAAAGACTTTAGAAGAATTACAATGGGAAGTTGATTACTTGTCAGAGTTATGGAGTTCAATTAACAACGCTGCAAAAAAACGTTCAGCACCTTTCTTAATTTATCAAGAAAGTGACATTATTATTCGCACACTAAGGGACTATCTTCGTGAAGATACAGATAGTGTCATTATTGATGATTTAGAAACTTTTCAAAATGCTAAAGAATTTGTTAGTTTTGTTCTACCTCACTACTTAGATCGTATTAAATTATTCGATGTTTCTGAACACTCTTTGTTTAACCATATGGGTGTTGAAAATCAAGTTAAAAGTGTCTTTAATCGAGAAGTATCTCTACGCACAGGTGCCACTATTGTCTTTGACCCAACTGAAGCTCTAACAGCAATTGATATCAACTCTGCTCGTGCAACTAAAGGCTCTGATATTGAAGAGACCGCCTACCATACCAATTTAGAAGCTGCGAAAGAAATCGCTATCCAGCTACAACTACGAGATATTGGTGGCTTGGTTGTGATTGACTTTATTGATATGGCTTCTGAAGAACACCGAAAATCAATTGAAAAAGCCATGGAGAAGGCCACAAATTCAGATCGTGCACGTATCCAAATTGGCACAATTTCAAAATTCGGCTTGCTTGAAATGTCAAGACAGCGCTTAATGAGTTCTATTACTGAATCAGTAGAAAAATCTTGCCCTCAATGTCATGGTAGTGGAACAACGCCTACTGTACCAAGTTTGGCATTAACCATACTTAGGCAACTAGAAGACGGCTGTAATGCCTCCAATCAAACACAGCGTCTAACGATTCAATCTAGTGTCGACGTTGTTACTTATTTACTCAATGAAAAACGTATTGATATTGCCAGATTGGAACAAAAGCATGGAATAAAAATCACGCTATTGCCTAACCCTTACATGCAGTTCCCTAACTTTAGTATTAACAAACAAAAAGGTGATAAAAAATCACAGCACAAGAGCTATCAGGGTATTTCTAAACCACAACACACCTTGGCTGAAAATGGTTTAGCTGATGCAGCTGAAGAGCCGGCAGTTAATATGAATCGACCAGATACGCGTGTCCCTGAGAAAAAACAACTCTCATTAATTGAAAAAATTAAAAAGGCATTGTTTGGCACTAAGAAAAAGAAGCCTAACAAAAAGCGCCCAAACCAAAACAATCGAAACCGCAATAGGAATCGTAATCGAAACCGCAATAGGAATCGTAATAAAAATCAAGGAAATGGAGGCGCTCAAAACAAAAATCAGCGCCCACAAAACAAGCAACAACAAAAGCCAAAACCACAGACAAAGAAAAAGCCTCAAAATAACAAGAGTCAAAAAGAACAAAATAAACCTCAGGATAAGGCTAAACCGCAAGATAAAGCTCAACAAAAGCCAAAACCTGAAGCAAAGCCTAAGGCAGAGTCAAAATCTAAAACTGAAAACGTCGCTTAATGATGGGCCTATATGGTGTTTTTGGCAACCCGATAGAGCATAGCTTATCACCCACTATTCATACTCAGTTTGCCAAACAAACTGAGTTAAACATTCAGTATGAAAAAATCTTAGCGCCCGTCAATAATTTTGCGCATAGTGCAAAATTATTTATTGCTCAAGGCGCTAAAGGTTTTAATATTACAGTCCCCTTTAAGATCGACGCTTTTAACTTAGCGACTAAGCTCACCTTAAATGCCAAAACCGCAGGTGCGGTCAATACTATTAAAGTCAATGGCGATGAATTAATTGGTGAAAATACAGATGGTATTGGTCTGGTTAATGATCTGTCCAAAAATTTAAACATTGATCTTAATAACAAAACCTTATTGATTCTTGGTGCGGGTGGTGCTACGCGTGGCATCTTATTGCCGTTATTACAGAAAAATCCTAAACGCTTAATGATTGCCAATCGCACCGCCTCTAAAGCTGAACAATTAGCGCTAGAATTCTCTAGTCATGGTAAGACTTGTGGTTTCGGTTTGGATAAAATTAAAGACACACCTGTTGATGTTATTATTAACGCCACTAGCGCTTCATTAGACGGGAAAATGCCAACTATTGCTAATGGTGTGGCGAATGGTGCAATTTGCTATGACTTAATGTACGGATTACAAACCCCATTTATGGATTGGGCAAAAACCAATCATGCTAAGATGATTACAGATGGACTAGGTATGTTGGTTGAACAAGCAGCGGCAGCTTTTGAATTTTGGACTGGAAAACAGCCTAACACCCAAGAAGTGATTAACAATTTACGGCGCTAGACGCTCTATCGTCCAATTGTCGCCTTGTTTTTTATAAACAAAACGATCATGTAGGCGATTTTCTCTACCCTGCCAAAATTCAATGGTGTGTGGCACCACACGATAACCACCCCAAAAATCTGGCAACGGCACCTCACCTTTATGAAACTTAGCTTTCATTGATTCAAACTGAGTCAATAACACCTGTCTAGAAGATAATCCAGAAGATTGATCAGATGCCCAGGCACCAAGCTGAGAATCTTTTGGCCGTGAAGAAAAGTATTTAATAGAATCAAGCGTTGCTATCTTTTCAACCCTACCTGAAATTTTTACTTGCCTTTCAAGGTCTAACCATGGAAACAATAAAGCTGCTTTTGGATTATCGGTTATTTGTTTTGATTTCTTAGAGTTGTAATTGGTAAAAAATACAAACCCCTGCTCATCAAATGATTTTAATAACACTGTCCTAATGCCGATCTCATCACTATCTGCTGTAGCAAGACTCATGGCATTTGGCAGGGTTAGCCCTGCTTGAGTTGCTTGCTCTATCCAATCTTCAAATTGCACAAACGGATTGGCATTAAGCTCGGCACGTGTTATGCCATTGCTGGTAAATTCACGTCTTAACTTTATTAGATCAACACTCATTAAAAAGGAAGAAATTTACTCTTCTTCGCCTCGGTTAGATGATTTGAAATCAAGTATTTGATCGGTGGAAAATGTTCAGCAAACTTAAGCACAAAACGCCTCACCTGTTTAATCACTGGCGCATCATTGGTAAACAATGCCACAATACCATTGGTCCCAAAAAACATGAGTCGAGTTAAGTTAATGTGTTTTTTCTCAAACAACTTAAGTAGTGAGGCTGAGCCAATATCTTGGCCATGCGTTAATGCTTCTTTAATTAATGTTGCCAAGATATCTTGACCTCTTAAACCTAGGTTAAATCCATGTGCTGTGACCGGATGCATACCAACAGCCGCATCACCAACCAATGCAAAACGATTAGCAATAAACGTTTGCGCATGCACACCCACTAATGGATAAGAGTGGCGCTCACCACTTTGTGTCATTTGTCCAAATGCACCTTTAAAATCTTTTGTAATCTTGGCATTAAAATCTGCCTCAGACATGTCTAACATAGACTGGGCTTTATCAGTAGTAACCGTTAAAACAACAGAGGACGCATTACCAACCATTGGTAGTAAGGCTAATGTTTGCCCATAATCGAAACACTCTAAGGCAACATTATTATGTGTTTTTTCATGCGCCATTTTGGTAACAATCATAACTTTAGAAAAATCTTTCATCAATGCGGGTATCCCCATCTTTCGACGAATATTTGAAAAACGACTATCCGCCGCAATGACTAGTTTTGTCTCAATTTGATCGCCATCAGCAAATAATACTTTTGAATGTGTTTCACAGTATTCAACATCATCTACCATTGAATCTGTTTTAATGGTGATATTGTCCGCTTGACTAACACGCTGATAGAGTGCTTGCCTAATTTGATAATTAGGCACCAAGTAACCCAGTGCTTCAATTGAAGAATCATCACTTTTAAAATTGAGTAACGAAGGTGAATCGCCATCAAAAACTTTTGCTTCTCGTAGGGGTGCGACTTCTGCTTGATTAACCAAATCCCAAACACCAAGTTTTTTTAAAATTTTAAGTGATAAATGTGTCAGCGCTATCTCTCTACCATCGGGCTTAGGGTTGGCAATCGCATCCGTATTAGACTTCTCTACCACCAGAACGTTTACATCAGCCGCTATCATCGAGGCGGCAAAACTAAGTCCTGCTGGACCACCACCAATAATGACTATATCGTACGGAGTTTGCATGTTTAAATTCAAAATAATGAGATAATAAGCCTATTATAACTACCCAAGCTACTGATGATTTACGTTGTTATTCAATTTGGCTGTATTATTTATCTGATTATTAATGCACGATTCGAGCATTTAAATATAGCAAGCACCACGCTCATTGCGCTCTCAATTGCGCTTGGATTAATGGCAGTTATTAATATGAAACTTAACAACCTTAATATCGTCCCTACATTAAAAGACAAGCATCAGCTTGTAACACACGGCATCTATCGATTTATCCGACACCCAATGTATACCAGTGTATTACTGTTTTGCCTAGCTTGCGCTTTAACCATTAATAACAATCAAGCAACAATTGTCATGTTTGTTTTATTGGTTGATCTCATACTCAAATCAAATGTAGAAGAAAAATTACTCAGTGAGCGCTTTACAACCTACTCAAACTACAAAAACAAAACCGGAAGATTTCTACCTTTTTTGTAATCTCTTTAAGAGGCTTTTGCATAAATATGGGTGATTAGCAAAATTCAATTTTTGCTGAATCGGTGATTTTCTTAAACCTTGTCCTAGCAGGGCTAAGGCTGGGTTTAAGAAATTGCCAAGTTAGTGAAAATTGGGCGTTTGATGATTATTCATATTTATGCACAAGTCTCTTTAGATCTCTCTTGGCTGTTTTATCACCTTTCTTGATCAGTCTTTTTAGCCAGTACTTGGCTTTTTTTACTGATTTTTTTACACCTAGGCCTTGTTCATACATTCGCACTACTCTGCGCTGGGAATCGCTATGACCTTTTCTTGCAGCAGCAATCGTAAAGCTGTACGCTTTGTTAAGGTCTTTCTTAACGCCCTGGCCTTTTTCATAATGTCTGGCAATGTCTGCATAAGCATCTAAATTGCCTTGCTTTAAAGCTTTTTGATACAATCGATGTGATTGTTGATAATCTTTCTTAACCCCCAGTCCTTGATCATAAAGCCCTGCCAAGGTATAAACTAAATTATCATTGCCATTGTTAACAGATTGTTGGTACCAGTCAAAAGCTTGATCATGGTCACGTGGCACACCTTGGCCTTTTGTAAACAAGCGCCCAAGCTGATGTTGTGCTTGTGCATTATCTTGCTTAGCAGATTTTAATAACCAAATAAAGGCTTGATTATAATCTTCAGAATCAAGATAAGCCTTTGCTAAGCGATACTGCTCTTCATTATTACCAGACTTGGCTGACTCTAAATGCCACTTATTAGCCAATATTGGGTTCTTCTTAGTGCCTTTGCCCTGCTCATACATCAAAGCTAAATTTTGCTGCGCATCTGCGTCACCTTGTTTGGCTGATTTTTTAATCCATTGATGCGCAGTTTTTAAATCGCGCTTAACGCCGATCCCAAGATAATACATACTGCCTAAATTGTATTGCGCTTTAGCATTACCCCTATCAGCAGATTTTTTTAATAAATTAATACCTTTCTGATCACTTTGATTTGTGCCTTCGCCTTTAATATACATCAAACCTAAAGCTCTCTGAGCCTGGGCATTTCCAACCTTGGCCGCATGTGAAAATGCACTAAAAGCTTTATCAAAATCCTGCTCAACACCCTCGCCATAATAATACGACTTGCCACGCTCGTAAAGTTCTGCGTCTGCTAATACAGTATGACTAAATAATAAAAATAACAACAATAATCTCATGACGTAAATTGTATACGAGAAGTGGGAATAATTGAAAGTTTTGGTAGTCACGGTCAGATTTGAACTGACGACTTCCAGCATGTCATGCTGGCACTCTAACCAACTGAGTTACGCGACTATTGAGTTGAAAATTGACAGTGGATAATTAACAACGAGGGAAATTATACCCGCAAGGGGTACAAGTACTAGAAACAAGTTTTGATAATTTCTTGAATATTGCTAGCAGCTGCGTATGGATCATCCGCATTTTTAATCGGTCGACCGACCACAATATAATCAGAACCTGATTTAAAGGCAGTTGCCACATCAACCACGCGTTTTTGATCATCGTCATTCGCTACTGGGCGAATACCCGGTGTAACCGCAATCAGCTTGTTATCAACATACTCTCTTAAAAATGGCACTTCAAGGCCTGAAGACACCACACCATCACAGCCCGCTTCAAAGGCGCGTTTTGCGCGAGAGATAACCAAGTCTTGCACATCGCAATCAAAACCTAAATCATCAAGATCACCACGATCTAAACTTGTTAATGCGGTTACCGCTAAAATTTTAAGATCACCTTTATTTTCAGCCGCTTTTTCCATCAACGCTTGGTTGCCATGAATGGTGGCAAACGTTGCGCCGTATTGACTTAAACGATTAATGGTGCGACCAACGGTTTCTGGTACGTCAAAAAATTTAAGATCGACAAAGACTTTTTTATCTTTGGCAATGAGCCAGTCCATCAATTGAAAATACTGACCAGTCATTAACATTTCCATGCCAATTTTATAAAAGGTGACACTGTCGTCTAGTTGGTTCACCAAATCTTTGGCTTGCTCAACTTCCGGCACATCCAATGCAAAAATTAACCTGTCTTCAACCCTGATATCTTTCATATTTATCCTTTATTTAAAAAATACTTGCACCTGAATAACCGTTATCGTGTGCTTTTTTAATCCAATATTTTGACTTGGCAATGTCTTTTTCGCCCGCCTTACCAAGTGCATAAAAAATGCCTAGATTATACTGTGCTTTAGGATGTTCTTGATTGGCAGATTTTTGATACCAGACAAATGCTTGATCAAGATCTTGATCAAGACCCAAGCCTAACTCAAGCATAAGTGCGTATTCGTATTGATATTTTGCATCGCCGCCTTCTGCAAGATCAGATACTTCGTCATACGTTTTTTCTATTTTCACTACTCAGGTGATACGTTTACTCTGATTTTAACGGTATCCGAATAAGGTTTTCTTTGGGTCGTATAAGTAAACGTTCGACCATCATATTCGTACTCAACACGATAATGATCTAGGCGACGATCAGAGCTTGTACGATACTTGGTTTCACAGATTTCTTTTCTAACCATCTGGCCATTTTTTGAATTGGCCAACTCATCATCATGAGCCAGTGAGGCGCCTAGCAATGTACCAGCTACCGTTGCTGCTTTTTTACCATCACCTTTTCCAAATTGATTACCAATTAAGCCACCAAAAATACCACCAATAATCTCATTGGTTGCAGAACCATCAGCGCCGCCTTGGTAAACTTCTTTAATATAACAATCTTGGTAAGGCTCACGAATCACATGATTGCTATAGACTTTATCAACTGAAACTACGGTTGCTGTATCAGTATAACTACCGGCAACTGAAAGCTGTGTTGCTAATAATAACGGAAAAAAAATTAAGTTTTGTTTTTTCATCTTAATACTCCATCTCTCGTCAATTAATATAATATATATTCTACGCTTATCTATTAATTTATTGTATGAATTCTGCCACACTTTTCTACATTCATGACCCTATGTGCTCTTGGTGTTATGGGTTTAATAACACTTGGAAAAATGTTAAAAAATCATTACCTGAGTCTATCACTATTCAATATGTACTTGGTGGCCTAGCGCCAGACAGCAATGAACCAATGAATGATGAAATGCGTCAATATATTCAGAAAAATTGGCAAAAAATCGAAATGACCATTCCAGGCGTAGAATTTAACTATGATTTTTGGGAAAAGTGCACACCAAAGCGCTCAACCTACCCCGCTTGTCGCGCGGTCATTGCCGTTCGTGAGCAAAACACTCAATTAGAGGCAAAAATGATTGATTTAATTCAACAATCTTACTATCTAGATGCTCAAAACCCATCAGAAGACCAAGTCCTAATTGCACTGGCAGGCAAACTAGACATTGATATTAAAAAATTCAGAAAAAAGCTAAATGACAAAAAAATACAAGAATTATTGCTTAACGATATCGCTTTGATGCAATCATTAAACGTTAGCAGTTTTCCATCATTGGTACTACAAACAATAGACGGAACTAAACCCGTTAAGATTGATTACAACGATTCACAGTTTATTCTAAATCAAATCATTACTTGAATTTAGCACTCTATCAACCGATAATACCTCACTTGCCTTCGTAGCTCAGCTGGATAGAGCAGCCGCCTCCTAAGCGGCAGGTCAGCCGTTCGAATCGGCTCGAGGGCACCAAAATTAGTCATGATAATTGCTTCAGATGCTTGCACAACAACACTTAATCAGCACTAAAAATTCAAAACCAAAAAATTCTCAAGATATCAATAAAGAGATCACATTTATGGGGGCTTTATAAAAAATCCATTTAACAAACTCTGCTTTCGAATTTTTTACATAAATAGTCAAAAAAATTCCTAACAATTATGAGGAAGAGTCAAGTGAAGTAAATCAAAAAACAAAGAAACCGATATACATATTTGCTTTAGAAAGAATTTATAATAACTTTAATATAACATCTAATATGTCAATTTTAATTAACTTGGTAGATCCTTGTTGCTTTTAACTCCATATATTTGATTGATATTTAACACACTCATTATCCTATATGGTTTAACCTTTAGCCATTGATCGTTAACTAGCTCTGCAATAACAAACCTAAATACTGACTTTTCAATTCCACCCATTCTCAAATCAACTAATATCATCTTATCATCTATAACTTCTACATTAAAAAATCCATTCGTAAAATTCTGATATTTGTCTAGAACTTCCTTAAATTCTTTCGCTAAAATTTGATTATTTAGTACAACAACTTTCTCTCCCTTGTTTCCAAAAATATCAACAAAATACTCTGATATTGTCTTATCATTTATTTCTACTACTCGCCATTTAATAATATTAAAAGGAGTTGGAGTTGCAAATGCCTTGCCTTCTGGCACTAGCGCCTGCTGAATAGAAAAACTAAGCAATAAATACAAATGACTAAAAACCAATGCCCAAGTATTAAAATTTTTAATTCGCCAAAAAACTTCTTTACCGCTTAAAGCAAGAATAATGCTAAATAATAATGGGACTGTATATACTGGATCGATAATAAATATACTTCCTGTCATCACCCGCATATCACTCAAAGGCAGAAATAAAGAAGTGCCAAATATCGTAAAACTATCCAATAGTGTGTGAGTTAACAGCGCCATCCATGCAATTAAAAACCATCTGAAATATCCAAATAATCCAACTAATCGGAAGCCAACCCATCCAATGAATGGCGAAATCAAAGATAAATAAATAAGAGAGTGGGTCCAACCACGATGATTAACTGTATTTAATAAATCATTACCATAGTTGAAAAATATATCTAGATCAGGTAAAGTCGCTATTAAACCCCCAACCAGCGCAATTTTTGCATTTTTTTCAGGTGCAACGGCTAAAGCAACACTTCCACCTAATACAAATTGAGTTAAAGAATCCATTTAATATTTGTTAACACTAGATATACTGCATAAAAAAATAATCTATAAAAAATTATGTTATTCAATCTCAAACATAATCTCATTTCTTCTAAACATTGGCAGCGTCCACGGAGGATTGTAAAATGCATATATAGGAAAATTATTACTAACAATCTTATTTTTAATCAAATAATTTTTCAGTAAATTTTCATTAACGGTGATATTTTCATCTGAATTAAACCCAGAAAAAGAAATTGTTGCAAACTTTTTATTAGTAATATTTTTAAGTTGTACAGCTTTATTTTTCGGAATTGGAAGAGAGTCTAAATTATACTTTTCAGGCATTGAAAAGCTTATTCTCCAAGCGTTATTAGTTTTTTGTTGTTTGACTGGAGCGGTCATTTCTATTTTTAAATTATCTGAATTTTCACCAAAAATATAATTTGCTAAAATTTTGAATCCTTTATTAATTGCATCTTTCCTTTGGCCTTCAACAACAACTTCAGCAATAAAAATTGAGTCATATTGTCTCAATTCGATATTATTATCTAAAGATAATATTTTATATTTTGGTTTTTCTACATCACTCATAAGCACGCCTGCAAATAATCCAACAAATATCAAAAGCAAAGCTAATATTAATTTAAATCTCTTCATAAAATTACACCAGTTGCTAAAAAAAAACCCTGTCATTTGACAGGGTGTTACTTAGATTTAGTAGTTAGTAATTATGCTATATCCATTAAATGTTCTGATTTTCCCCAATCTTGTGCTGAAATTGTAGCATCAACCTCTTTTTCTAATTGTAATATACGATTTTCTAGCACTTCAATAATATGCTTGCGTGTTTTTTCATGCTCAATAACAGAATGTGACATTTCGATACAATGCTTGATTGATCCAAGCTCTTCAAGTAAATTTTCTCTTTTAACTTTCATATTTTCTCCTTTTTTTATTTTCTTCGTTTACATTCTAGCACAAATAATTGTACAATTTTAAATTTATTATATTTTTTGTATAATTACTTATTTTTTTTGTGTAACATTAATAATATATTTTTTAAAAAGGAGTTTTAAATGTATCAAAAAATTATTGCTTTCATGATAATGCTTATTTCACCCACTAGCTATTCGCTAGATATAGGAGATGCTGCTCCAATTTTTTCATTACCAAATCAAGATAACATTTATAAATCACTTGATCAGCATCGAGGAAAATGGGTGATTTTATATTTTTACCCAATGGATGACACTCCAGGGTGTACCACAGAGGCTTGCAGCTTCAGAGATGCGACTGATCGTATTATCGCTAACAAGGCTGTAGTTTACGGTATTAGTGTTGATAATGTTGAGTCGCATAAACGATTTTCAGACAACTACCAGCTATCGTTTTCAATATTATCTGATAGTGATGGAAAAGTTTCTGAATCTTATGATTCTTTAGCAAAATTTATTAATTGGAAGGTTGCTATGAGAAACACTTATATTATCAATCCAAAAGGGGTTATTGTTAAAAAATACATTGGTGTTGATCCTAATACGCACGTAAAGCAAGTACTAAAAGATCTTATGATTTTACAAACGCAAAGTAATTAATCATGACATTGACCTATAGTATTTTGACATATCTTGGAACCATTCCTTTTTTATTTGTTTCGGCTCTTTTTGGAGCACAATTTTATGAAATTTTGCATATTGACCTAGAGAACCTAAAAACTATTATTTCTATATATACAATAGCAATAATTTCATTTATTTCTGGCTCTCACTGGGGTTTAAATCTAAATAATAATAATTTTTTATCTAGATTTACTCTTATTTCTAGCAATATATTTGTATTATTTAGTTGGCTTGCGTATTTATTTTTGCTTTTTGAAATTTTTATTTTTGCCGCAAGTGTTGTTTTTATTTTATTGCTGTTTATTGATCAAAAATTATCATACTTAGATTATTATTCAGAAAAATACTTTCAAAATAGACTGATTGCAACAATTATTGTTTTATTAAGTTTTTTTATAATGATTTACTTTTCCTCGATCAATTAACATATTAATTCATTTGACAAAAACATTGACTTTTTGTTACGGCGCTGGATTAAAAAAGCGTAAATGAATAGCTTCAATCGCCTGATCAATATCATCAGTCCATTCAAAATTAACGGCGTTAATATTTTCTTTTAACTGATCCATACTGGTAGCGCCAATAATAGTGCTAGCACAGAACCAACGAGAATACGTAAATGCAAGGGCTAATGTGGCTGGAGATATTTTTAACTCCTGAGCTAAATTAGCATATGCCTGAATGGCTGGCTCAACAGCCGGCTTTTCATAGCGCTGCGCAAAGCCATCAAATATATTCACTCTGCCTTGCGCTTTTGAATCATTGATATATTTGGCGCTTAAATGTCCAAATGCCATTGGCGAATAAGCCAATAATGGCACATTCTCTCTATAACCCATTTCTCGCAATGAAGAGTCATAGGTGCGATTAATAAGGTTGTAAGCATTTTGCATGCTGACCACTCGAGGCAAGCTCTCTCGCTCAGAGGCATTTAAGAACTGCATTAAACCCCAAGACCATTCATTTGAAAGACCAATATGTCTAATCTTTCCTTCCTTGATTAATTCAGATAAAGCTTCTAGTGTTTCTGCAAATGCTGTGTATTCACGCTCTTGCTCTGGATCAAATAAATACTTGCCAAACATCGGTGTGTTGCGTTCTGGCCAATGCAGTTGGTATAAATCAATATAGTCTGTTTTTAAACGCTTCAATGAACCTTCTAAAGCATTACGCAAATTAGTGCGATTAAACGCATGCTCACCCCCTCTAACCCAAGGCATGCCACGTGCACTGCCCGCTGCCTTAGTAGCTAAGATAATCTTATCTCGTGGGTTTTTTTGAATCCAGCTACCAACAATATTTTCAGTTGAATAAGCAGTTTCAGCACGTGGTGGTACTGGATACATCTCAGCAGTATCAATAAAATTAATACCTTGATCAATTGCATAATCCAGTTGTTGATGACCTTCTTTTTCAGTATTTTGCTGCCCAAAGGTCATGGTGCCTAAACAAATGTTAGACACTTTTAAATCACTATCACCCAGTTGGTTATATTGAATAGACATGCAATAACTCAATCATCAAAAAAAGGCGATATATTAACACGATACAACCCTTTACAGATAATCCTAAGGGGTAGAATGTCAATTATCGAAGAAAAATAAGGAGTAATACATGACTCAAAAACTCGATACAAAAGCTGTAGCACTTGCCCTTGGAGTTATGTGGTCGTTGGGTGTTTTTTTTATGTCAATAGCCGCATTAGTCACAGAAAGTTATCTGCACAATATGGTGGATTTTCTATCAACGGTTTATCTAGGATATTCACTCAGTTTTAGCGGCGTAGTGACTGGTATGGTTTGGGGCTTTTTTGACGCGGCAATTGGTGGCTTTGTGTTTGCCTGGCTTTATAACAAACTAGCGAAATAGCCTGCTAGCTAGGTATAATCGATGGCATATTAAATACTTAGGTTAACAGTATGTCTGGCAATTCTTTTGGAAAATTATTTACAGTTACTACTGCTGGTGAATCACATGGTGAAGCACTTGTTGGTATCGTTGATGGCTGCCCTCCTGGCATGGATCTTTGTGAGGCCGACTTGCAAGGTGACCTAGACTTAAGAAAACCAGGTACTTCTCGTCATACTACTCAGCGTCGTGAAGCAGACTTAGTTAAAATTTTATCAGGCACCTTTGAAGGGAAAACTACTGGTATGCCAATTGCACTAATCATCCAGAATACCGATCAACGCTCTAAAGATTACGGCAATATTGCTAATACCTTCCGCCCTGGTCATGCTGATTATACTTATGACCAAAAATACGGCTTTAGAGATTATCGTGGCGGTGGCAGATCATCTGCACGTGAAACCGCAATGCGTGTGGCCGCAGGTGGTATTGCCAAAAAATACTTAAAAGAAACCCTTGGTATAGAAATCAAAGGCTATTTGTCACAACTTGGCCCTATTACTTTTGATAACTTTGATTGGAGCGAAGTTCATAATAATCCGTTCTTCTGTCCAGATGCTAGCAAAATTAAAGAGCTAGAAGAATATATGGATGCACTGAGAAAATCAGGCGATTCCATTGGCGCTCGTGTTAATGTAGTAGCCAGCAACATGCCCGCTGGATTAGGTGAGCCAATCTTTGATCGCCTAGAAGCTGATATTGCCCATGGCATGATGAGCATTAATGCGGTTAAAGGTATTGAGATTGGCGCAGGATTTAACTCAATTACCCAAAAAGGCACTGAGCATCGTGATGCGATTACTATCGATGGTTTTAAATCTAACCATGCTGGTGGTACGCTTGGCGGTATTAGTTCTGGCCAAGATGTATTGGTATCTATTGCACTAAAGCCAACTTCAAGTTTGCGCTTGCCAATTGAAAGTATTGATAAAGATGGTAGCCCAATTGAAGTCATCACTAAAGGTCGACATGATCCATGTGTAGGTATTCGTGCAACACCAATTGCTGAGGCTATGTTGGCTATGACGATTATGGACCATGTCATGCGTCATCGTGCACAAAACACAGGTATTAAATCCTCTACACCAGTCGTGCCTGCTAAAGCATAACGCCACTAAAAAATAAGGAAAATCCATGTTGTTCACACTGATTAACAAGTACGCCCCTATTAATGTCAAAAATGATGTATTATCAGGTTTGACCGTTGCACTTGCATTAGTGCCAGAGGCAGTGGCCTTCGCCCTACTTGCTGGCGTATCGCCATTAGTTGGCCTATATGCCGCCTTTACCATTGGCCTAGTTACCTCTATTGTTGGCGGTCGTCCAGGCATGATCTCAGGTGCCACTGGTGCAATCGCTGTGGTGATTGGTACGCTTGTCGCCGTTCATGGTGTTGAATATTTATTTGCCGCAGTAGTATTGACAGGTGTTTTACAAATGCTCTTTGGTATTCTCAAACTCGGTAAATTCATTCGTCTTGTACCACACCCAGTATTTTTGGGCTTTGTGAATGGCATTGCCTTGGTGATTTTTCTTGGGCAAATCAAACAGTTTAAAACAGACACAGGTTGGATTACGGGTGAACCACTAATGATTATGTTGCTTATCGCAGTTATAACCATGGTAATTATCCATTTCTTACCAAGACTCACCAAGGCAGTACCTTCTATTTTGGTTGCGGTTATTATTGGCAGTGTTGCAGTTATTTTCCTAGGTATTGATACACGCACAGTTGGTGATGTAGCCTCAATCAAAGGTGGATTTCCACCATTTCATATACCTGATGTGCCATTTAATATAGAAACACTGATGATTATTTTGCCTTATGCAGTAACCATGGCATTGGTTGGCTTAATTGAAAGTTTACTTACTCTTAACCTAATTGATGATTTAACTGAAACTACCGGCCAACCAAACCGTGAAAGCATTGGACAAGGTGTTGCAAATACCGTAACTGGTTTATTTGGCGGCATGGGTGGCTGTGCAATGGTTGGCCAAAGTATCATTAATGTGCAATCTGGTGGTCGTGGTCGCCTTTCAGGTATTGTTGCTGCAATTGCCTTATTATTATTCATCCTTTACTTGTCGCATTATATTGAGATGATTCCAATTGCAGTATTGATTGGCGTGATGATGATGGTAGTGATTGGTACTTTTGAGTGGTGTACGCTTAGATTATTTGGCAAAGTACCTGTGTTGGATATTGTTACTGGCATCTCAGTCGCAGTCATTACCGTGCTAACAGATAATTTAGCCTTGGCAGTTATTGTAGGTGTAATATTATCTGCCTTATCTTTTGCTTGGGAGTCAGCCAGTAAAATTTTTGTAAAGCAATCTAAAAATCAACAAGGCAACAATGTCTACGAAGTTCACGGTACTTTATTTTTTGCTTCAAAAGATCGTTTTCAAGAGTTGTTCACTCCCAAACAAGATACCAACGATGTCTATGTTGACTTTGGTAATTCTAAAGTACTAGATCACTCAGCTATTCAAGCTATTGATAAATTAGCTGCACGCTATAAGCGTGTTGGAAAAACCCTACATTTACAACATCTGAGCGCAGAATGCCGACTACTACTCAAGACTGCTAAAAACTTAGTAGAAGTCAACGTTTTAGAAGATCCAACCTATCATGTTGCAGATGACAAACTCGCCTAACAAGCACTTGAAAATCTTTCTTAATATTTGTACAATATACTTATATTGATTAATATTGGAGACAACACATGAATAAAATCTTACCAATTGTTGTGCTGTTGGCATCAACCCTAGCAAGTGCACACGGGCCTTTTCAATCAGGCTTTTTTAACCAAGGTCTTAATCATGGTTTTTGGCGTGATTTTGATCGTCAATTTCAACAGCTAGACCGTGAAATGAACCGTCTGCAACATTCAGCAAATCGCTTTAGTTCACAGTCAAGACAATACTTTGATAAAGACAACAATAGCTACGTGGTAGATGTGAAACTTTCTGGCTTGGGCAAGGAAGATATTGATATTTCTACTAACAAAAATAGGCTAACTATTAAAGGTGTACGCAATAGCGAAAAAACCACTGACAACCAAAGTGCCAAATCGTCAACGAGTTTTTCTCACTCGATGTCTATTCCGCGTGATGGCGACACAGATAACATCAGTGCAGACTTTAAAGATGGCACGTTAACCGTGTCTATTCCAAAACTAGACAAACCAAAACCACTAGTTAAAAAGATAACCATTAACTAATTATCTGCCGGGCTCATCACCCCAAAGCAGTTTGTGCATTTGCACCTGTAGTCGTACATTGAGTTGCTTATCTAAAATCCAGTCAGCTAATTGTATCGGAGCAACTGCATCAAACACCGGTGAAAACAACACACCAGCGTCGGTTGGATATTTTTCTAAAATAGTAACACTCCAGTCAAAATCAGCCCGAGAGCCAATCACAAACTTCAACTGATCTTTAGATTTAAGCTTAGCAATATTGTCATATTTGTTGTGCTTAGATTCCTCTGATGATGGAGTTTTAATGTCCATTACAACCGACACACCAGGATTAACAGCGCCAATATCAATACTACCGCTGGTTTCTAACGATACTTGATAATCATCCTTAATCAACGCATCTAACAAAACATGGCAATTAATTTGAGCCAATGGTTCACCACCAGTAACACAAATATAGCGTGTATTGTATTGCTTGACTTCGGCCAATATCTCATCAATACTGAGCATATTATTACCCTTAAAGGCATATTCAGTGTCACAATAGCTGCAACGAAGTGGGCAGCCAGTAAGGCGTATAAACACCGTTGGCAAACCCACTTCTCGAGCCTCACCTTGCAGTGAATAAAATATTTCGTTAATGTTTAAATTGACCATCTTTAAGTTGTTTGATTTGATTACGAACATCCGCCGCTTGCTCAAATTTTAGCGCTTCTGCAAAAGCGTACATCTGTTTTTCTAAGGCTTTTATCTCTTTGGCTAATTGCACTGGAGAAAGCTGCTTTTGAATGTTTTCATTCACCATATTATCATCGTTTTCTTGACTGGTGACATCCGTATCTAAAATATTAATAATTGGTTTCACTACGCCTTTTGGTGTAATGTTGTGCTTCTCGTTATAAGCTTGTTGCTTTTCTCGACGCCGATTAGTCTCACTCATAGCACGCTCCATCGACCCTGTGATTCGATCAGCGTACAAAATCGCCTTGCCATTAACATGACGCGCCGCCCTTCCCATGGTCTGAATCAGTGAACGCTCAGAGCGTAAAAAGCCTTCTTTGTCTGCATCTAAAATAGCGACTAACGATACCTCGGGAATATCCAATCCTTCTCTTAATAAGTTAATACCCACCAACACATCAAACACGCCTAAGCGCAAATCACGAATGATTTCTACCCGCTCAACCGTATCCACATCAGAATGCAAATAACGAACTTTGACATGATGGTCATTGAGATAATCACTGAGTTGCTCAGACATGCGCTTGGTTAGAGTTGTCACAAGCACACGCTCACCTATCTCTACACGTTTGTGTATTTCACTCAATAAATCATCCACTTGTGTGTCGACAGGGCGAACATCAATCGTTGGATCTAACAACCCTGTTGGCCTCACTACTTGCTCAGCAATCACATTCGATACCTCTAGCTCATAGGCTGCCGGTGTGGCTGACACCAAAATACACTGGTGTGCTCGATCTTCAAATTCGTTAAATTTTAATGGGCGATTATCTAGTGCTGATGGTAGTCTAAAACCAAATTCTACCAAAGTTTTTTTACGCGCTCGATCGCCCTTATACATGCCACCAATTTGGCTAACAGTTACGTGTGATTCATCTAAAACTACCAGTGCATCATCGGGCAAATAATCCATCAATGTTGGCGGTGCCTCGCCTTCTTTTCTGCCAGATAAATAACGTGAATAATTTTCAATACCATTACAATAGCCTAGCTCACGCATCATTTCAATATCCATTTGCACACGTTGTGTAAGGCGCTGTTCTTCTACCAATTTATTAAGTGATAATAGCTCTTTACGTCTAACCTTGAGCTCGGCTTTAATATCATCCAAAGTATTTAAAATTTTAGATTTTGGGGTAACGTAATGCGTTTGCGGATAAATAGTAATCCGTTGTAAAGATTTAAGCTTCTCACCAGTTAACGGATCAAACCAATAAATTGCTTCAATTTCATCATCAAACATTTCAATACGAATGGCCTGCTCTTCAGAATCCGCCGGAAAGATATCAATCACCTCGCCCTTTACTCTAAAGTGCCCTCGTATTAAGGTTACATCATTACGCGTATATTGCATTTGCGATAGGCGCGATAAAATCTCTCTTTGATTGGTTAATTCACCCACACTAAGATGTAACAGCATTTGCATATAACTGTCTGGATCACCCAAACCGTAAATTGCCGAAACACTGGCAATAATAATAACATCTTCGCGCTCTAGCAAAGCCTTGGTCGCAGATAGGCGCATTTGCTCAATTTGCTCGTTAATTGATGAGTCTTTTTCAATATAAGTATCACTCGCCGGCACATAAGCTTCTGGTTGATAATAATCATAATATGAAACAAAATATTCCACCGCATTATTCGGGAAAAACTCTTTCATCTCACTGTATAACTGGGCGGCCAGTGTTTTGTTTGGCGCCATGATTAGGCTGGCACGCTTGGTTTGTTTGATCACATTAGCCAAAGTAAAGGTTTTACCCGAACCAGTAACACCGAGCAGTGTTTGAAACTTCTCACCAGCGTTCACACCATCCACTAAAGCCTTAATCGCTTTTGGCTGATCTCCCGTTGGAGAAAATTGCGATTCTAGCTGAAACTTTTTACCCACTGCGTGTTATTTTGATTAACATAAAACTTTCAATTTTAACACTTTAAAAGATAATGACAATTCTTTCAGATCGGGTTGGAAAAGTAAAACCTTCAGCCACACTTGCTGTTACCGCAAAAGCCAATGAGCTTAAAGCCCAAGGTATTCAAATCGTACCTATGGGGTCAGGTGAGCCTGACTTTGATACACCAGAGAATATTCAACAAGCAGGTATTAATGCCATTAAAAACGGACAAACGCGCTACACAGCAGTTGATGGCACACCAGATCTAAAAAATGCCATCATCGACAAATTTAAACGCGAAAATGGTCTAGACTACTCAGCCGCTGAAGTCATGGTCTCATCAGGTGGTAAACAAGTGTTTTACAACCTGTGTCAAGCTGTGCTTAACAAAGGCGACGAAGTCATTATTCCAGCGCCTTATTGGGTTAGTTATCCAGACATGGTTATCTTAGGTGACGCTACACCGGTAATTGTAGAAACTGGTCTAGAGCAAGATTTTAAAATCACACCCGAACAATTAGAGGCTAGCATTAATAGCAACACTAAACTATTGGTAATGAATAGCCCTTCCAACCCAACTGGCGCGGTTTATACAAAGGATGAATTAAAAGCACTCGCAAATGTACTCACAAATCATCCTCATGTGCTGATTATCACCGATGATATCTATGAGCATATTCGCTGGGGTGACGATGACTTTGTTAATATTGTCATGGCTGACACTTCACTAAAAAATCGCACTATCATTCTCAATGGTGTGTCAAAAGGCTATGCGATGACAGGTTGGCGCATTGGTTATGGTGCAGGCCCAGAAAGCATTATTAAAGCCATGAAAAAAATTCAAGGTCAATCAACCTCTAACCCGTGTTCTATTTCTCAAGCAGCAGCGCTAGAGGCACTGAATGGCGACCAAAGTATTATTGGCACCATGGTTAATGCCTTTGAAGAGCGTCATGAATACATTGTTAATGCACTCAACGACATTGATGGGGTTGAATGTCCAAGATCACAAGGCGCCTTCTATTCCTTCCCAAGAGTCGAGGGCTTAATCAAACGTTTAGGTTTAAAAGACGATGTTGAGTTATCCACTTATTGTTTAGAAAAACTCAATATTGCACTAGTCCCAGGCTCCGCTTTTGGCGCACCAGGTTATGTGCGTTTTTCGTTTGCAACCAGTATGGATAATATTAAACAAGCAGTGACACGGCTTGCTGACGTTTAGATAGTCTCAACACTAAGTTGTGTTTTAAAACACAAGACGCTTTTCGCTCTCCCCCTCAGCGCTGAGTGATTGCCATTATAAAGTTTTTTCTTGAAAATAAAGTTCTTTTTGAATAATAAAAAGACTATTACTTTCTTTTATTTTTTTTAAACTTTTTTATAGCAATACGATGATGAAAATCGTTATTATTTTTGCGTAAATGCGATTGCTTTAACGTGCTTCCGGAGTTGGAGTAAGGCACCAAACAATCTTCTTTATTACCTATTAGATCGCTACGCCCCATTCGCTTTAATGCTTTACGTAATACATCCCAATTTTTAGGATCGTGATAGCGTAAAAAAGCTTTATGTAATTTTCGTTGTTGTCCGCTACGTGGAGTTTTTACTGATTCTGACTTTCTAGTAATTTTCTTTAGTGGGTTTAATTCGCTATGATACATCGCAGAGGCTATTGCCATAGGGGTGGGAATAAAAGCTTGCACTTGATCAGGTTTAAAATCGTTACGTTTTAACCAAAGTGCTAGATTTAGCATGTCTAAATCACTAGTTCCAGGATGAGAAGAGATAAAGTAAGGAATTAAGTATTGCTCTTTACCCGCTTGCTTAGAATAACGATCAAACAATTTTTTAAATTGATAATACGAGCCAATACCCGGCTTCATCATTTTTGACAAAGTGTCATCTTCAGTATGTTCAGGTGCAATTTTTAAACGCCCGCCTACGTGATGCGTCACCAATTCTTTGATATATTCAGGATCACGTACAGCCAAATCATAACGTAAACCTGAGGCAATAAAAACACGCTTAACACCTTCTAGTTTGCGCGCACGTCGGTACAATTTAGTCAGTGGCTTATGATCCGTCCCCAGATTTGGACAAATACCAGGGTATACGCAAGATAGTCGACGGCAGGCAGATTCTATTTTGGTGTCTTTACACTGCAAGCGGTACATATTGGCCGTTGGCCCACCAAGATCAGAAATATTGCCTTTAAAATCTTTATCAGTATCACGAATTGTTTCAATCTCTTGAATAACCGAATCCTCTGAACGACTTTGAATAATACGCCCCTCATGCTCAGTAATAGAGCAAAAAGTACAGCCACCAAAACAACCACGCATAATGTTAATTGAATAACGAATCATGTCAAAGGCAGGAACCTTTAAATCGCCATAAGCAGGATGTGGATGGCGTGTATAAGGCAGTTCAAATACACTGTCGAACTCTTCCATAGATAAAGGAATCGGTGGCGGATTTAACCAAACATCCCGTTCACCATGGCGCTGCACTAAAGCTCTTGCATTACCCGGATTTGTTTCTAAATGAAATACGCGTGACGTATGTGCATACAGATAACGATCATTTGCCACTTGCTCAAAAGAAGGCAATCGAATCACTGTTCTTTCTCGCTTTAAGCCTTTGGTTCGATGGTCAAAATCAATCACCTGAACTGCCCCTTGATTAGGGTCGATTTTATTCGGCTTAGTTTGGTTGTTCTTATCACTACAACCTTGCTTATCCTTAGCAGAGGTATCTGCATAAGGATCTGCTTGTGGATGATCCAAACTTTTATCAGTATCAATCTCACTTGAATCTAAAACGCTCCAGCCTTCAGGAATACCTTGTCGCATATATGCCGTACCACGTATATCGGTAATTTGCCTAATATCTTCACCTGCTGCAACCCGATGTGCTACCTCAACCACAGCACGTTCAGCATTACCAAAAAGCAATAAATCAGCCTTAGAATCAGGCAGAATTGAACGACGAATAGTTTGCGACCAGTGATCATATTGGGCAATACGTCGCAAACTGGCTTCAATGCCACCAATAATAACTGGAATACCCTTAAAAGCTTCCTTAGCACGCTGTGTGTAAACAGTCGTAGCACGATCAGGTCGTTTACCTGCGACACCGCCAGCTGTATAAGCATCATCAGAACGCGGTCTTTTTTCAGCGGTGTAATGATTCACCATAGAGTCCATATTCCCTGATGCAACAGCAAAAAATAGATTGGGCTTTCCTAGTTGACGAAAATCTTCAGCTGAGTGCCAATCAGGCTGAGAAATAATCCCTACACGAAAACCCTGAGATTCTAATAATCGACCAATAATTGCCATGCCAAAACTAGGGTGGTCTACATACGCATCCCCTGTAATAATGATAATATCGCAACTATCCCAACCCAAATCTTCCATCTCTTTACGAGACATAGGCAGCAATGGTGCGGGCACAAGTCCTTTTTTATCAGGCCAAAATTTTGGGTAAGAATGTAAATTTTTAGGCGTTAATGACATGATGGTTAAGTATACAGCAACAGATTGATTACTAAAGAATCCTGAAAATAAAAGGAATTAACAATAGCTGACTACGAACTTATGGCTACTTACATCAAAGAACAATTTGAAGACTTTTTTTGACAAGTTTAAAACTCTTTAGTTTTCTTCACTTCTCCATTGTCATCAAAGTTAATAATTTTTGTCTTTATACCGTCAACATATTCTCGAATTTGGCTAACTTTACCAGTCTTTTGATAATAAGTTATTTTTGATATTTGATCATTAAAAAATTGAACTATCTTAACTTTACCCGTCTTATGATGATGAATGGTTTTTGAAATTTTTCCATCAGTATATTCTTGAACAAGTTTAACCTTGCCAGATTTATGATAAACAATAGCTTTTAAAGGTTGATTATCTAAAAACTCATTAACTTCTTTAACTTCACTGGTTTTGTAATAGTAAGTAACTTTTAATACCTTGTCGTTAACAAACTCTTTAACCTGCTCAAGCTCTCCAGTTGGATAATAAAAAGCAACCTTCCCTTCAGAGTTTGCAGGGTTAATAAAAAATAGAATAGTTAACGCTAACGCTTTTACAATTGAGTTTTTCATATGAAACGGAAATTAAAGACAAGCTATTATTTAAACACTAAACGTAGAGTGCAGTGATATAATCAAAATTAGGATGTATAAACACTTAGTTTCATACAGTTTCTAATTTGTATTATTTTTTATTCCAAGGTAAATTATGTGCGTAGGTATTCCAAGAAAGATCGTTGAAATAAGCAACCCAGAAACCAATTTAGCGATGATTGAGGTTAATGGTAAAAAACAAGAAATTAACATTGCATTTCTTGTCGATGCAGATCATCCAGTGGACTCCTGTGTCGGGGAATGGGCATTGATTAACCTTGGTTTTGCTATGAGTCGTATTAATGAAGCTGAAGCTCATAAAACACTAGAATTACTCCGTGAACTCGGAGAAGTCCAGATGCAGTTGGACGCCATGGTTCGCAATGATCAGAAATAAAAACTTACAACAGCCACTGCTGGACAATTTTCATTATGACTTTTACTCTATACCTATAGCAAGAAAATAACTGTTATCAGACCTAAAAAATGACTTAGCTCTGATTTTTCACACTATCTTCTGACTCTCTATCTATTACGTCAACAATTAATTTTGCATGCTCATGATCCTGAGCAGAAGATTGTCGTAACCAACGCATTGCTTCGCTATCGTCTTGTGGTACACCTATACCATTTTTAAACATAACCCCTATATTGAATTGTGCCTCTGCATCACCTTGATCAGCAAGAATGGTCCATATTTTTGCTGCTTCTTTATATTTTTGCTGCTTGTATGCAATCAGACCGTCTTCCAATGTTTTAATATTATTATCCATAAGTCAATTTTAACGTAGTTTTTTTTATTACTATACATTAGTCATTTAATCAGACATAAGCAGACGAATTTAAATGCCTATCTATCCAATCGATAGTCATTTTTTCCGCTTGCGGAATGACATCTGTAACAACTTTACTTAAGCCAAGTGTCATATCATCTATCTCTTCAGGCTCACAACCGATAATATTAACTACTTTTGGTAATTGACCTACACGTGATAGAAAATTCAATGCACGCATAGGGGTTGCGTAATGTGTATCAGAAAAATAATCTCGAAGCTCATGAGGCTTAAGCCCTGATAAATCTGGCAGTAGTGGCTCTAATAAATACAATCGTCCAGGCTCACCGCCATTTTGATAAGCATCAAGGATTAACAATGCATCATAACCATACATAAGCTCCTGAATTAGACTCATTCCACCGATTCCGGTTTCCATTAACTTTATATTGTCTGGAATATCAGTTCTTGACATTAAACGATGCGCTAATTCAACCCCAAAACCATCGTCACCTTGCAATACATTGCCCACCCCAACAACGAGTAACTTATAATCTATATCACTCATATTAATCAATTAAAAGACTGGCAGATTTGGAATAAAATCCATGTCTATACCGATCATAATACGTTTTTCATCTGCCTCTACCGGATAGCAATCAATACTTTCTCCGCGAGCAGCGATACGGGTACCTTGTCGTAAATCGTAATGACAGCCTTGGTGATTGTGACAAGTTAATGTGTATTTATTAAGAGTCGCTGTCTCAAGAGAGGATCCATCTTGCGCGCATGATGCAGAAACCGCAAAATATTCATCATCAATACGACACAGGATAATACTGTGGCCATCAACATTAATTAAATCTGTTGAATTGGGTTCTAACATTGATTGCGAATCTGGCACAGGAACCCAGTGGGGGATTTTATGCTTAACTGGAGCAGCACCTTTTGATCCGGTTATGACATCTAATGGAATTATAGGGAAGCCATTTTCATCATACTTTTGCTCTTGATGTTCTTCCAAAGATGGTAACAGATCATATAACTCCATCAAGGTGTGAATCGGTGGGTCATTAATCACTTGCTCAAGAACGCCTTCCTTAAACAAACTAACCAACCTTCCCAGAGACTCTCGATGTATAGCGTCAATACCTGCCAATAAGGTAAAGACTTGATCTTTTACTTTAGAATCTGAAATTTGTTCTAATTCTTCAATTTGTGCGTTAACTTGTTCAAGTAACTTCTCCCATCCGGAAGATGTCATATAACCAATACGCTCTTGATCGTTATTAGTCGCCATTTTAATAAGATACAACTCTAATAATTAGAAAAAAATTTAATGACACGGAACCACTCCTTCTTAAATTACTTAAGCAATAAAGATCATTTATTTATTTGTTAGGACTATATATTTAATGGGAACAACCATCACCACATGCAGAATGATCATCACCGTCACAACAGCCGGCAGCACATTCGCCATGTTGTGCTTTCTGAAGGTCTGCAAAGCTGGCGTTAAATAAACGACCGCCCTCCTTCTTTCCAGTAGCAGTAAATTTGTAAGATAAGGCTGAACCAATTTCAACTGGTTCCAAAAAACCTTGTTCAGATAATTCTAAAAAAGCATCATCAATCGCATCATTATCACATTTCAAAAATGTATTCATTGAAAGAGAATTATAGACATCACCAAAGCCTTCACCTTGATACCAATAACAAATTTCTAATACCTCTTCACGATTAACCAATCGATCAAGTTCATTAGTTTGTTGATTTCTATTTAAACTTGAACCCATGAGAAACTCCTTTTATTTAGATATTTCCTACAACCTTCATATATATTTAATTTAATTATATATCTTAGTCGTTATGAATATCATTTAATTAGATTAGACGTGGTACTTGTATCATCTACTTGATAATGACACACATCTGTTAATTTATTAAGTTGATTTATCCCTAAAGGCACAAGATCCATCACTTGCGCTCCACCTAAGACAGCTTGATTAATCTTTTCAAATAATTTTTTAACTAATAATTCCATGTCTTCAGTTAATGGATTGTCTCCAATAATACTTTTTTCGCCACGTTGTTTATCAATCTCCATTTCAGACATAACTAAATCTCCCATAGCGGTATCAGCTATTTGAGCTTCTATAGTTATTACTTCTTTAGGCCAAATTTTAAAATGCTCACCAATAACGAGTAAATTATCCATACTAATAATTCCAGTTACTGCTTCAAATACTCGGTCTTGAATATCTAGAACATTGATTTCACCACCTACCCAACGACGGCATGTCACAGTTCCTGCAGGCAAGCCACGATCAACCGCTGTGATTAGTAAAAAACGATCAAAATTAATTTTTTCAGCCTGGAATTCTTGAACGATCGCAATAGGGCCCCAATTCATCTCTTTAATTTCCACATCATTAAACCAATCTGCCGCATCAATATGTTCTTTAAGAGCAGGACCAATAGGATACCCACGAACAAACTGATAATAGCCAACCAGCCCTATACCAACCTTAGTCATAATCTCTTAGGTTTACAGCGCCGTAATAACTAAGAGATGCCACAGGCACAGGTAGTAACTTCACGAGTAATCACCCTATCTGTCCCTTCCACCATCACGTGTGTGGTACACGGCATACAAGGGTCAAAACTACGTAAAGAACGCAATACATCTATACCTTTAAAATCCTTCTCATCGGTAAAATTAGTCTCAATAATTGGCGTATTCAAAACAGACTGCTCATACGCGCCACTCTCACCCCATGGCGTCTTTGGACATGAGTTAACAGTAGATGGGGTAGAGATCTGGTAGTTTGCTAAAACGCCATTTTCAATAACGCACCAATGTGCTAAATAACCACGACCTGCACCCCAGAAGCCTGCACCAAGAAACCGACCTTTTTTAGGAATTTCAAATGGCGTAGCTACTTTGGTTTCGCCACGTTTCACCATATCATTAGCACGTACCCAGTTTTCCATAGTAACCATCATATTAAAGGCAACTGCATAGGCGCGAGCTCGATTACGCTCAAAAGCATTCCAAATTTTTGGCACTTTCCATTCCAACTTCATTTCTGGTAATTCATCAGCAGATACGTTAAGTATTAAGCTGCTTCCAGTTGATTTTATATAATCACTTTTAGGTAATTTTTTCGCAAGAGCAGAAATATAAACACGAGCATAAGCACCTGCTTCAAAAGTATGTCGATCCCATGTTGGTGTAGTTGACCAACTATAACGCTCCTTCCAGTTTTGCACACCAGGTTTAGGGATTGTCGTTTTATTCCAAGGATGGTTAGGGCTTAGTGGGTTGCCTAAAGGGTCTGTTTTAAAAGGATAATCCTCCCACTGCTCATAGTAAGAATGTTCGATAAATTCTTCTGTTCCTACATTGAGATCGGTTAATCTTGTAGTAACTAGCTCGCCATTAACAATAGCGCCAGGAGTAGACCAACGTTTCTCACCCCATTCATTACAATTCTCATAGCTAGCATCGTAATAATCTTCATGATCCCATTGGCCAAAGTCTACAATATTGACTGGTAATTGGCCGACTTCCTTATACAAAGGATTGGCTTCATACATAAAGTCATACACATCATCCCAAATACCAACACACTTCTTCGAATAATCAAAATAAACCTTTAGTTTAAGATAGAATTCAACTAATGTGGTAGTGGTGACCGTAGTTGTAACGCCGCCTGGTATTACTGTTTCAGGGTGTGGGTACTTTCCACCTAATAACGTATAAGCTTCACGTGCCACACGAGTCAACTCTAGTGCTTCCAAATAAAGCTTACCTGTCAACGGATTTAGGTCAGTCATAATTTCACCAATAGTCTCATAACCATGCATATTAGAATACTTAGTTTTGAAATCTTTAGCCTTTTCCCAAATTTCTGGATTAGTCTCTCGAACTAGAATCTCAGAAAAATCTGGACCGGCAAGAATAAATAAATGCAATGGGTTGTCATATAAATATTCACAACTAAGCATTAAATTACGGACAACTATGCCCAACGGTGGTGGTTTAATGCCTAATGCCATTTCAATCGATAATGCTGCTGCAGTCGCATGAACACCACCACAAACACCACATGCACGTGAACTAATAAAAGCTGCATCTCGTGGATCCCTACCGCGCAAAATGATTTCATATCCACGAAATAATGTCGCCATAGAGGCTGTATCTACCACCTTTCGTTCCTTTAAATTAACTGTGCTGTGGAATGCTAAGGCACCGGCAACGCGTGTTACTGGATCAAAATCAATATCATTTAATTGGCCATTTTTACGAGCAATATCTTTTAAAAAATTTTCACGTTCTTCAACAGTCTGAGTTACGTATGAATATGGGTTAGCAACTCCTGGCAACAGCGTCGCATTACCGTCTTCATCAAACTCAATTGGTAGATTCTCAAAACACATAAATTACTCTCCTTATATTTTATTTTTTTATTGTACCTGTTGCTACACCCACAATGGCGGCTAGATTAGCATTAACTTTGAGTAAACCAGCCAATAATGCTGACAAACCACCGTTTATAGTGTCCATATGCCCACCAAGTGGATCGGTATTTTCTTTAATGGCAATCAACCCACCTGCGAGCTTGGAAAGATTATTATAGGCGCCAACTAAAGCGTAAATAATAGCGATTAAATAACCAACTACGACTAAAACTACAGCAGTGGTTACAATCAATGAAATTACTAAAAGCAACTGTGTCATAATGCACTCCCTCCATTAGCACGATCTGATAATACTGTAGCAATGGTAGCTGAATGTTCATCCAATTTTTCACTAACTCCCACCATAGTAGTAGCCACCTCGATCGTGTCATTCAAAGCCGTAATTGAACTGGTATTTTCGGCAATAACAACACCGGCAGACAACATTTCTTTGAAATAACGTTTGATATTAAGTGCTGCTCTTAGAGTGCGTTGCAGTAAGAAAATAGCCAAAGGTACGATTACTACAACCACGATAATCAATACCGCCTGCCAAATAAAATAAACTTCATCAGGCAAAGTCTTAAGACTTGGATCAATGCCATTAATATAATTAAGTATGTATTCCATTATTAATACCTCTTTTGAGCGACAGCAGCATTAATAACGCCAACTAAATTGTCATCAACTGCAACTAATCCACCTGCAATTTTAGTAAGGTTTTCATTAGCCATAACAACCTGAGGTGTTAAGTGCCCAGTCTCCGATTCAATAGCACGCAGCCCCAAACGAAGCTTTGCCAGATAACTAGTTGGGGTTCCGCCAATCGCTCTAAGAGTGCTACTAATTTTAATTAGTGCATACGCCAGGACTAGAAAAAAGACAATCACTAGCAAGGCTGTCAGTATGGTCATAAGCAACATATTCTATCTCCTATAGTTATAACAAACAGCTTGGGCATCCATCACAACCCTCAGCATGTTTTTTGATGGCTTCAGCACCACCATTAATGGTTAACGCATGGACTAAGATTTTATCAATATCTTCATTGATTCGATATAACGTAGGGATATGAATGGTATTGTTGGCAACCATTTGTCCAGTGTCCCATATCTTAGAAGCAACACCATCAATAATGACAGCCTCACGATAAATTAGCCACAATAGTAATGCAACTACAAGACTCACAACAAGTCCAATAATTAATGCTGCAGTCCAAACAAAAGCGGCGGCGGCAGCGGCCTCTGTTGGCAACATAGCAAGTAATCCTTCCATATTAATACTCCCCTTATTTAATTAACTAAATGTTCATAAGATAGATCATTTTTTATCGTTTTTTGACAGAGCACCTAAAATAGCAACCGCATTGTCTTCAATTGCCTTAGCACCACCAAGTAGTTGCGATGAAACTGAATGTGTGGCATTAAGTTGCCAAATAGGTTTGGTATTCTTCTCGATATCTACCACCACATCTAGGGCAACAGTAGCAAGTTTTCTAATACGATTTGCATACCAAATTACTGTGATTAACAGCACTGCCGCTGCAATAACTAGGACCACTGCTATAGCCAGCCAAACGAAAAAATAAAAGTAGATGTCTTCAGTCGTCATAGAAATTCCCCTCAATCTATTAAATATATTATTTTAACTTTAAAGTAATTCTTCTGCTTTCGCAGTCTCCTTTGCCCTTTCATCAGAACGCTTAACAGCTGCTGCCATAGCGGCACGGCTTTTCAATTGAAGCTTCTGCTGCTGCTTAGTGCCACTAGGATGGAAAGGTGTGCCAGACGTTTGAATTTTCTTATAAAAATAATGAATTGCCTTCATAACAACACCTGGTGCTTCAACATGGCCCCAGCCACTAGGTATAGATTCGGTTTTTAACCAGCGGCTAGTCATATTGGCTTTACGCTGACTTATCTTACGTAATGGGCGTATAAAACTACCGGTCATTCGACTGGCAGTTCCCGAAACAGTTTTACCCGGAGGAGCTTTATAAAAAGGGGCAAATGCATCTGGGAATCCAGGCATGGTACAGCCAATACAAACTCCGCCAACATTCATACAGCCGCCATTATGCCCAAGGGCGCCTCGCCTAGCAATATTACACTGTACCACTGGTCCCCAGCACCCTAATTCAACTAAACACTCTTGCTGTCCATATTCATCAGCAAAGACACCTTCCTCATAAAAACCCGCTCGTGGACAACCTCGATGCACAGTTTCATTAAACATCCAAGCCGGGCGGCCCAATTCATCGAACTCAGGTAGCGGTCCGACGCCGGCAAGAAACATCAGAACTGCAGTAATAGTTTCAGTAATATTATCACCTACTGGTGAGCAACCCGGCACATTCACCACTGGAAGGCCAAGTGCACTACGATAATCTTTACCTAAAAAATCCATCACTCCCATAGCATTGGTAACATTGCCAACTGCGGCAGGTACACCACCCCAAGATGCACAAGTACCTACTGCAATAACTGCAGCAGCACCAGGTGACAAATCAGCTAGCATATCTGCTGTTGGATAAGGGCGCCAATTACCATCTCCAAGATCGTCCATACCCATGGCTGAGAAATATCCACCCTCTTCTTTGGCTATGTCTTCATCAGCCACTGAACCTTCGTATAGTACAACATAAGTTGCACCTAATTCTCCTCTGACCGCTTTGTAATAAGGCTCCATGAAGCGATGACCTGCTTCCACAGCTAGTACTGGATGATGCAGAATAATTTTTGGCAAGCCTGGAATTTGCTGATGAATTAGCTGTTCAACGCTAGGATTTTTAGCGCCGACTGCAGCAATAGAACAACCATCACAACTCATCCCTGCTAGCCAAAAAGCATGAACCTCTTTGATCGGTCCAGATTCATTAGCAAACAATGGTGTATGCTCATTACTTAACACTGTTTCATCTTTATCACTCATCTAAATACCTGCTATTCATATGTGTTAAATCGAATTCTACTCCTTGCCCTAAGGTCAAGGTCAAGCAATAAATATAAATAATTTTTATTTATTTATATTACAAGTGCATTTAATAAGCAATAAATCACAAACACAATTAGATGGTCGTTCACGCGGAGAAGTAACTAATGCTTGAAATCTTGCTCCTAAATCTTCTCGTTTCCCTTGCAGAACACCAAGCTCCTGATCAATTTCAAATAGTTTTTGATACAATATAGAAGATAAGCTTTTGCGCAATAAGCCCTTATCTGTATCCACTTTTAGCTGCTTTAACTCATCAATAGTCAAGCCGATGCGGCGTAAACTAACAACCAGAAAGGCTTGTTTCACATGATCTTCATTATAAAATCGATAACCTGAATTCGATCGAGTTGGGTGCTCAATTAAGCCAATTTTTTCATAAAATCGTAGTGTTTTTGTAGTGGTATTTAACCTTTCTGCTAGTTCACCAATACGAATTAGCTCAGTCGTTTTTAACGTGTGTTTGTCTACTGCCATCCAAATATCAACCCATCAAAAAAAATTAAAAGATATTAATAACTTTGTCTAGGTTAACATACAACCATGAAAAATTTTGAAAAAACCATCGACTTCACTATTGTTACCGGTTTTCTAGGTGCAGGAAAATCTACCCTTCTTCAACATCTATTGACCGATCAGCACGGGAAAGAACTCGCAATTATAGTCAACGAATTTGGCAAGATTGGTATTGATGGTGCACTAATCTTAGATGAGGCTGGTGGCCGAATGCTGGAAATGAACAACGGTTGTGTCTGTTGCGAAGTGCGTGATGATTTGGTAGTAGCCATTACAAAATTACTTGATAATCGCAACAAAGGCTTGATTAACTTTGAACATATCGTCATGGAAACGACCGGTATCGCACGCCCCGGTCCTATCGTTGAAACCTTGCACTCGCCCAAGCTAAAACCTTTGGTCAATCTCAATGGAATTATTACTGTTATTGATGCTTATTATATTGCTTCACAACTTGATGAATTTTCTGAAGCTCAAGAACAAATAGGTGTAGCTGATTATATTATTCTTAATAAAATTGACCTGATTGATACTGAGAAATTACAACAAATTCAACAGCGTGTCACATCTATGAATGTCCATGCACAATTACAATTGGCCAGTGAGTGTCAAATCGACATCCCGCCTTTATTTGATATTGTCAATAATTCCATATCTCGCCTTAATACTGTCTTTACAAGCGCCCCTACCTCACAGCAAACAACAAACAGTCCTGCGATCAATACTCATCAACATAAACCCCATCTAGAAAACATTAGCAGTTTGAGTATTGAAATTAAAGAGCCCATACATAAGGAATTATTATTAGATTGGTTCTCTTTTTTTATTATGCGTTACGAAGAGCGCTTGCTACGATTCAAAGGCATACTAAACTTTAAAGATCATGATAAGCGCACTATATTCCAAGGAATACACAGCCTGTTTGATGCCAAGCTTGATCGTAAGTGGCTTGTTGATGAACAACCTATAACTAGAATCGTATTTATTGGTCGAGATTTACCCGAAGATGAAATACGTCAAGGAATTAACGATTGTATCTCTAAATAACTCTATCAAACTATTATCGCTTTACTTCTGACATATCTGCCACTGCAAGGTCAGCCTTTTTTTTAAAGGCCTAACAGCCCCTTCAAGATTAACAGTATTATTACAAAGTTAATTATGCCTTTTTTGCCATGGCATATACTTACCCTCAATCCATTTCATGCCATGATGAAACATTACGCCAATAAATGTAACTATAATAATTGCGGGGAACATAGTATCCATGTCAAGAATTTGCCATGATGTCCATACGACATAGCCGAGACCATCATCAGATGCAATAAATTCAGATGCAACCATCACCGCTAAAGCCGTACCCATTCCCAAACGTATCCCGACAAATATAAAAGGTAGTGCAGCTGGTAATATTACCTTTGACACTAATTGAAATTTGTTAGCGCCATAAATCTTACCTGCCATAATAATATCTTCTGGCACATTCATCACACCCGCAAAGGTATTCATTAAAATTAAAAAACTTGCTGCAATTGTACCAAGGGCAATTAATGACGCATGTCCAATGCCAAAAATCAACATACAAAAAGGTAAAATAACAATTTTTGGAATTGGGTAGAGTGCAGCAACTGTTGGATATAGTGCGTTACGAATTCGTGGTGACAATCCCATTGAAAACCCAACACCACCTCCAATTATGATGGACAAGAAGAGTATTGTTAGCCATCTTGATAAGGTTGCTAACGTATCTATAATCAAATTACCGCTAGTCAACTGTTGTAGTAACATCATGAACTGATGGGTAGGCGCCGGCCAAAATAATTGATCAACCATCCCAAACCTTGCCAAAAATTCCCATATAGAAAACACTAGTATTGGCAACCACAACGCCTGCCAAGCACCAATTTTATTCTTATTATGTGAACATGATTCAAATTGTAAATTAGAGGCCTCTGCATTTTGAGATATCATTTCTTTCCATAGTTGTCCTTTCAATGAATCAGGTGTGGCACTTGAATCAAGGTCAGCATGTTGTAATCGAGGCCTAGGAACATTGACCGAATAAATAAAATGAATTCCACCAGTTTTATTCGTTAAGATGGCAATACGATCAGACATAAGGATTGCCTCATCAGCACTATGGGTGACATATATTACTGTTTTTTGATATTGCTCGCTAAGTTCAATAAGCAATTTTTGCAAATTACGTCGTGTTAATGCGTCAACTGCTGAAAAGGGTTCATCCATTAAAATAATATCAGCATCATTGGCAAAAGCACGAGCTAAATTAACTCGTTGCTGCATACCTCCAGATAGTTGATGAGGGTAATAATCGCTAAATTGATCAAGACCTACTTGTTTTAACCATCTTTTTCCTATTTTTTGTGCATCTACAATCGAATATCCTGACTGCTCTGGGCCAAATGACACATTATCTAACGCACTACGCCAAGGAAATAACGAGTTACTCTGAAACACTACGGCACAGCGTTTTTTTGAGGAATCTGGTGAATCAAATATAACTTCACCCGAAGTTGGTCCTTCTATGCCAGAAATAATTTTAAGTAATGTAGACTTTCCACAACCGCTCGCCCCCAAGATACTGACAAATTCACCACGAGAAATTGATAAGTTAATATTATTTAAAACCTCAATAGATCCAGTTGGGGCGATAAATGTTTTGCTTAGGTTACGGATTTTAATATGCATACTGTAACCCCCTATCTCAACATGTTAATTGTTATACAAAAAAGCACCAATCAGTCAGGTGCTTTTTTTATTTAACTACAATGCTTACCCCAACATATTGTTTACTTTTTATAGAAAAATAAACTCTATTTTGAATTTGCTACAGCATAGTTGGCATAGCTCTCATCTACAATATCTGAGAAAGCCAAAGGCTTTTTAAGTTTTGAAAGCTTACTTTTAGTCACATAATATTGCTGTTGCTTCATAACACTGGCTTTATTAACCTTCAAGTGATCTACGTCAATCCACTGTTGATTGATCTTCTTCAACATTTTCGCTGGTATTCTTATGTGTTTTGATATGGCAGCAATATTCTCATCCTTACGCCACCCATTATCAGTCTGTAAATCACGTGCCGCTTTAAGATAAGCTTTCATAAATTTGTTTGCAGTATTTGGGTTTGATTCTGCCCACTTAGTATTATAAACCACCACCAATCCTTGCATGTCAAGTTCATAGTCATTATTCATACGCTTAGCAACTTTACCTTTGATTACTTTAAGCGCTAGTGCTGGTGGTAGCAATCCACAATCTAATGCGCCACTCTTTAATCCAGCTGCAATTTGCGGGAACGGCATAGTTTTAAGCTTAATATCACTAATGTTTAAACCTCCTCGAGCCAACGCCTCATTAAGAAGATATTCAGTTAAAACGCCTAAGGCATTAATAGCACATGTCTTGCCTTTTAAATCAGATGTGGTTTTTACTTCTCCACTCTTTAATAGATCATTACGTACCATTAGGGCGGCGGCAGAGGTGCCTATCTGAACACCTGGTTTAGATGGATTTCCGCCCATAGGTGCAACAATCTTTACAGAATTACCACGATCCACAGCATTAAAGAATCCGGCGCCAATACCAAAACCCGAAACATCTAAATTACCGCCGAGAAGCTGAGCAAATAAATTAGGCAGCAATGGGTTCTTAGTTAGTTTAATCTCAATACCTTCATCAGCGAAGTAACCTTTTTCAATACCAACATATAACGCACCCATTGGTGGAACTGGCACCGCACCAAGTCGTACTACATTAGAATCTGCTACTACCAACTGCGTTGACCCTACTAATAAAGTTAACGCCAAAGCACTCATTTTAATTTTTTTCATATTCATCTCCTCAAGATATTTTTTACCATAAGACACACTCCCTACTAGTCTATTTCTAGAATTAATATACATAAAAAAAACAACTGAATCAATAATATTTTCAATTAAAATAATGTTATTAATATTTTAGAATTAAGGAAGGCAACTCATGAAAATTGCAACAGTAGGCAAAGGCGGATCAGGAAAAACCACGATCGCAGGAACTTTAGCACGTTTTTTCTCTAACAATGGTCAAAAAGTTTTAGCGATTGACGGCGATCCCAATCCTAATCTGGCTTTAACTTTAGGCATGACAAGAGGTGACGCTGATGAGATTAATTATATTCCACCTAGCGTTATGGAAATGGTTAAAGATGATGAAGGATCTTTAAAATTGGTTATGTCTGTTACTAAAGAAGAATTCTTAAGCACTTTTGCAGCTTCTGCACCTGAAAATATTGACCTTATTGTTATGGGTAAGCCCGAAGATGGTAGCGCTGGTAGCGGCTGTATGTGCTCCTCTCATCGTGCCATACGTGGTGTTATTACTGAAATGAGTGACTATGGTGAATTTACTATCACGGACATGGAGGCAGGGCTCGAGCACTTAAAACGCGGCACTGCTGCGAATGTTGATACAATGCTAGTAGTGATAGAGCCTTACTATAGATCGTTAGAAGCAGGTGAGCGTACAGCAAAACTCGCTAAAGAACTTGATGTTCCCAATATTCTTATGGTTGCTAATAAAGTTAAAACAGATGCGGATAAAGCAGCGATCGACCAATTTTGTCAAAAACATGACTTACCAATCATTGGCTATGTTCCTTTAGAAGAGAAATTCATTGAGGCTGAGCGCCAAGAAACAGCGCCAATTGATTTTGATTCAAAGTCCCCTGGAGCTAAGGCAATTTATGATATCTCTTTAAAATTGGCAGAATTAGGTACAAGAACTCATCCTCCAAAACCTATTCCAGATCATTTTAGTTTGTTTGCTAAAGGCTACGCCGAAGGCAAAAGAGCCGTGAAATACAATAAAGAAAAACATGGTGCTTATGATAAAGAGGCTATTCATGAGAGTAAAAATGATAAATAAGTGCCTTTATACATATACCGACTGACATTGAAACTCTATCATGCATTCGCAACCGCATGATCTGCAAAACTTTCATCAACAATAGCTGAGAAAGCCAAAGGTTTTTGATCTTTTGGATGCTAACCATTATAAATCTCCTATCAAGTGCACGAAAATTGCACGATTTAGACATTTCCCTAGATAAGTAGAGTTAAAAACCGCCCAATAAAAAAGCCCACACCTGAAATAGGAATGGACTTTAAGTATTTGGCTCCTCGAGGTGG